>NZ_CP013630.1:675000-1285000 GCF_001664485.1 Rhizobium sp. N324
CTGACGATGACGTCGAATGTTTTGCTGGAAAACAACCGCGTCGGCGCGGCGCCCGGCCAGGGGGCGGATTGTTGCCAATTCGCCTACCAGAACAAAGATAGCAACATAAGTTCCAACGTAGTGGTCCGGGGCAACCTTTTTCTTCAGAGACCAAGCAGCGCCTCGAACAAGGGGGCGCTGGTTTGCGGCAGGACCCGAAACTACTTGGTTGAATATAATTTCATCGGCGGGAAGAATTTTTCTTTTTCGTCGATCGGCGACGATGCGGTGGTGCGCAGCAACATCATGCGCGACGGCAGGATGAACGATTATTCCTTCGGCTATGGCGTCGGCGATCAAGTCAGCCATGCCGGCCACCATGTTTATGACAACAGGATCGAGAACAGCAATCGCGGCGTGAGTTTGAGCGGTTATTCGGATCGAAATCTGGCATTTCGCAAAGATATGAATATCCACGACAACGTCATCAGCGAATGCGAGATCGCTTTTTTCGCCAATCGACCATGGTCCGGAAGCTTTCGGCGCAACATATTCCTGCGGTGCAAGCAGGGCATTCTGCTGAAGGGAAACGGGGAGGCGACTGCAGGGGAAGTTGACGGCAACTATTTCAACGACGGCAGCTTTTTGAACGTCACGCCGCCGCCGCTTCGCGTCAAGCCCGACGGCAAGGCGTCCGTGTCTTCAGGCGAATGGACATCCGAGCCCGACGAAATCCGCATCCAGTGGCGTGACAAGGGGATCGACATACCGGGCGCCAACCGGCCTTCCATCACAGTCGAAGCCGGCATGGAATTGTCCTGCGTCTTGCTGGCCCGCAAGGAGCAGAATTGGATGCTGGCGATCGCTGAGACTGCCTATGACGATTTCACGCCGCGCGCGTGGCAAGAAAACATGCTGCCCTGGCAGAAGCGGTATTTCTCGATTTGAACGGCTGCGGCCGACGATATTGACCGATGCGACAAGAACGACGAAATGAGGCGCTCTGCCGCCAGACGTCGAACGCACCTTCCCTCAAGGCTGGCGTTGATTCCGGTTTGTTCGCAACCTGGGACGCAGTTCCGAGAGTGCGATGACCATATGTGGCCAGCAAATGAAAGGTGCCAGCATCATGCCTGCCTCGGTCATGGCTCCAAGCATGATGAGGATGATGATAACAATCTCCTTTCGCCTGGCGCCGGATTCTGCCGGATCGGGGTCGACGATTGTCATCTTCCGGAACACGCGGGTCAGCGCAAACACCGTCCATGCGGTAACGCCTGGAATGCCGATATTGAGCGCTAGCTCAAGATAGGTGTTATGGGTCGATCGTGCATCGAAGGTAACTCTGACGTACTCTTCCATGACATCGGGCTGACGAAACATCGCAAACCCATAACCTGTTAGGGGCCTATCCCAGATCAATGGCAATAGCTGTTCCCAGATATTGGTGCGACCGGAGAAAGTAATATCTTTGCCGAATGCTTCTGCAACCGCTGAAGCCACGCCGAGGTAAACGAAGCTGGCGCCGAACCCGACGATCACGAACAACAGGAAAACGACGAAGGAACGAAAAAGACGGTTCGGGTAAATGTGAATGACGCGAATGCCATACAGCATCATGCTGCCGAACATCGTCAAGACGACAGCCGTCGAGGACTTCGTTGCCACAATCAAGGCGAGAAGGCAGAGCATTGCGGCCCAGCGTACCAGGGTACTGTAACGAAGCCGGCCGAGTTTCTCCGTCGAGAGCAGGCAGACAAAACTGATCGAGGAAAACTGCCCCAACGTGTTCTTATGATAAAATGCGCCTTTGACCATGCCCGCATAGCTGCCGCGCATGATGGCGAATTGCGGGAAAGCTGCCGTGTAGAGAACGTTGATGAATGCGGCGGCAATCGCAAAACGCCCGAGGACTCGGAAGGCTTCGACATTGCCGTAGCGCGCGCGATACAGAAGAGGCGGGATGGCGAGAACGATGACCGCAGCCAATCCCTTTAAGGATGCGGTCTTGTCGATGGAGAAGACGATCGATGTCAGGCAGGAAATGCCGACAACCACGATGAACGGTGAAAACCTTGAAAAGACCCGTAGGAACTGTTTCTGTTCCAACAGAAAATATAATCCTGACAAAGGGATAAGGCCGTAGAGCAATATTTTCATCGGCAGCGGATCGACCGCGGCTCCGTCGTCGAAGTTTGCAGGCAGGCCGTACCACATGCCTGTCGCCCGCCATAGAGACGCGTAAAATGCTATCGTAAGGACCAGCTTTGCCAGCACATCGCGCCGGACGCGCCACCGAGGCACAGACTGCCGGTGGTAGCCCGCCGGATAGTGGTGTCTTGCCAAAGCTGCATTTTCTATCGTCATCAAAGGCTCATATAAATCAATCTGCAGAACCCCGACTGTTCGCCACGATCAAGGCGATGCCGGTATTCGATTGAACGGAGGCGGGAACTGATCTGCGCATCCTCGGCTTCCGCTCGCGAAGAACGAATTCGTATTTGGCGGTTTCGATAACGTCGTCCTAGTTTCCCAAACTGCCCGTCTCGGTGGGCGATTTGGCCAGGGCAATTTGACCAGTGGCCCCAAGCTTCTTGAGGCGGCACGTCTCACTTCGCCATGCGGCGCGACTTTAAGCGAACTCATTCCGCGAATCCAGCCGATATAATCATGTCATCATGTCGCGCCGTTAACCGTCCGATCGACTCTGGACTATTGGCACTACCCAGGCGATTTTACGGCGAACCCAATTTTCGGAACCAAACACCGAACCCGCCGTTGATGCCATGTCCAACCGTGTCGGGGAGACAGGCATGGCACGTCAGACATTCTGGAAAGGCTATCTCAAGCTTTCGCTGGTCACCGCCGCCGTCTCGCTGACGCCGGCGACGACCGAAAGCAACAAGGTGCGTTTCCACGTTCTCAATCGCCAGACGAAGAATCGTGTTGAAAGCCGTTATGTCGACAGCGTCACCCGCAAGCCGGTGGCCGACCGGGACCAGGTGAAAGGGTATCCGCGCGGCGAGGACGACTATGTCCTGCTCGAAGACGAGGAGATCGAAGAGGTCGGGCTCGAAAGCACCCGAACCATCGATATTGCCAGTTTCGTGCCGCGCGGCTCGATCGACTGGATCTGGTACGACAAGCCGCATTTTCTGGCGCCCGAGGACAAGGTCGGGGTGGAAGCCTTCTGCGTCATCCGCGAGGCGATGAAGGCAAACGACGTCGTCGGCATTGCCCGCCTGGTACTTTATCGCCGCGAGCGTGCCGTGCTCCTGGAACCTCAGGGCAAGGGCATCATTCTCTGGACCCTGCGGTATGGCGACGAGGTGCGTGCACCGACGGCCGAACTCGACAGCAAGGCCGAGATCGACAGCAATCTTTTGACGCTGATGAAACAGCTGGTGAAGGAAGAGACGAAAGATTGGAGCCCGGCCATGGTGCAGGATCCGATCCAGAAGCGTCTGAAGTCGATGATCCGCGGCAAGCAGAAGAGCCTGAAGAAAGCCGCGCCCGCGAAAAAGCCTGCACCGGTGAAATCGACCGGCAACGTCATCAACATCATGGATGCGTTGAAGAAGAGCCTTGCTGCAGAAGATGGGCGCAAGCCGCGTTAGCGGAAAGGCCGGGGAATTTCTCCCGATCGGTTTCGAGAACGATCTCAGCTCGCCTTTTTGCTGTGGCTGTCGCCACGCGCCGGCGCTTTCTTCGCCGGCGCCTTCTTTGCAACGTTCTTGCCGCTTATCCCGGCGCTCTGTCGCAGCGCCTCCATCAGGTTGACGACTTTGCTTTCCCTAGGCTGTTTCTTCTTCGGCGGGGCCCGGCCCTCGATTTTTGCCTTCACCAGCTCGACGAGGGCCGCCTCGTAACGATCCTCATATTCGCTCGGCTCGAAGCTGCCTTGCTTGGTCTTGAGGATATGTCCTGCGAGTTCGAGCATCTCCTTGTCGAACTTGATATCCGGAATGTCGTTGAAGACGCTGTCGGGCGAGCGCACCTCGTAGTCGAAGTTCAGCATCGTCGCGACGATGTGGTCGTCGTGCGGGCGGATCAGCAGAGTCCGGTTGCGCCGGAAAAGCACGGCTTCGGCAAGCGCCGCCACCTTGCCGTCGCGCATGCCCCTGGCAATCAGCGCCAGCGCCTCTTCATCATGCTCGTCCACCGGCGCGAGATAGTAAGGCCGGTCGAAATAGAGCTTGTCGATACCGTCATAGGCGATGAAAGCCTTGATATTCAGCACCTTGTCGCTTTCCGGCATGAGGGCGGCAATCTCGTCGCCCTCGATGACGATGTAATCGCCATTCTCCATCTGGTAGCCCTTGACCTGATCGTCCCGTTCGACCGGTTTGCCGGTCTCGCTGTCGATGAATTGCCGTTCCACCCGATGGCCAGTCCTGCGGTTGATGATGTTGAAAGAGACGCGGTCGGAGGAGGAAACGGCCGTGTAAAGCCCGACAGCGCAGGCAAGGTCGCCCACTTTCAGATGACCTTTCCAGCTTGCCCGCGCGGCCATTCCATCCTCCGTCGCAAATCAGAGCCGACTGTTGCTCTTGTCGGTTTCGAGTTCCTGAAATGCCCAGCCGCGGCCATCGGGCGCGGGATAGGCGAGCAGCGCATCGCCATCACCGATCTTCTGGCGCGACGCGGCGTCCCTGGCATGGACGATCGCTTCATCGGCGGTGGCATAGGTTTCCGACAGCGTATCGCCGAGCTTGTAAGCCCAGCCACTGTCATGCGGCACGACCTGATAGGTGATATCGGCCATTTCGGATCTCCTCTTTCGTTCCGATTTGGTTTGCTCAGTTCCGATTTGATTTGCGCCGCTCGTCGAGGGCGATGATTTTCTCCACGGAGGCGATATCCTCGCTGGTGACGACAGGCACCGGGTCGGCCGCGATCGCCTCCAACACCTCCCGCGAGACCGCGCCATTGCGGATCGCCCATTCCAGTGTCTCGCGTGTTTCCCGCTCTGCCTTCAGCTGCGCATACAGCGCGACGATCAGCCGATCGCGGGCGTCCATGCGCCGGCCCTGGCGATCCATGCTGCGGACATCGGGCATCGCAATCCACCTTTGTCACTGATTTCGTTCAGGTGTAATCAACTGATGAAGGATGGAAAGGTTCCGAAACCGGCGAGCGGCACTTGCCTCTTGCGGCGCCGGGAAGGAGATTGCCATCTGCAGGATGCTTGTCAAAGGATTTCACCATGGTCGATCTCAAGGCCCGTCCCCGCCCGACCGGCGCCACCGCCGCTCTCGGCCGCACCGGTTTTCCGCACGTCACCTCCGCCACCAGGGGCGAAATCGATATTGTCACCTCGCCGTCGCAGCCGGGCTTCAACCCGCTCGACCTGCTCTATGCCTCGCTCTCGGCCTGCCTCGTGCTCAGCGCCCGCATGGCCGCCAGCCAGATGGGGGTTCTCGACAGGATCAGCGACATCACCGCGGAGGTCAGCGGCGAGAAGGCGACGGAGGGCCTTTCGCGTGTCGCCAGATTCAACATCGCCTTTTCGATCAAGGGCGATATCGATGCGGCAACCCGGCAGAAGATCGTCCAGGCGGCCGAGGACGAGATCTGCACAGTGAGCAATACGATCCGCGGGAATCCCGATTTTTCGACGACGATATCGGCATAGAGCATGATGCCGAAAAGTGTGAGCGGTTTTCGGACGACATCATGCCCTAACTCTTTAATGTAGAACAGGATTCAGATTTTAGGCCGACCGGGCCTAAATCATCCTGTTCCAGGTTGAATCTACACAATATTTATAGACAATTGCCGAGGGAGGATTGCGTGACCCAAGCCCGGCTTCTATGCTTGGGCATCGAAAGTGATGATCCGGCCACCATGCAGTCCAAGCCTTTCTTGAAGTCCGAACGGCCTGTCGTCGCTATCATCGGCGGTGGTGTTTCCGGCGCCGGCGTTGCCTATCACCTCGCGCGGGCGACGCGCGACGCGCCTCCCCTCATCCTGGTCTTCGAGCCGCGCGCCGAGCTCGGCCGCGGTCTTGCCTATGACACGGATGATCCGGCTTACCGCATCAATGTCCCGGCCGCCAAGATGAGCCTGCAGCCCGACGAACTGGGCGAATTCCAGGCCTGGATCGAGGCCCGCGATGCCGTTGCCGACGATCCGGAGGCAAAGCGGCCGGAAGGCCTGCTCTTCCCACGGCGCCGGCTGTTTGGTGAATATGTCGCCTCCCTGCTGAAACCTTTGCTGCAAGAGGGGCGCGTGCGTCATTGCCGCGCCGCGGTGACCGGTGTCGAGCGCCGCGCCGGCCGCTGGTCGATCCGCGACGACAAGGGCGGCGTGATGGAGGCCGATATCGTGGCGATCGCCACCAGCCACCCGCCGCCGGCAGCCCCCGGCCGGCTGGCGAGCCGGCTTGCGGCCCATCCGCGTTTTGTCGCCGACACCACCAGACCAGGCGCGCTCGACGTCATCCGCCCGCATGACCGGGTGCTGGTCATCGGCAACGGCCTGACGGCGGCCGATGTCATCGCCTCGCTGGCCGAGCGCGGCCATGACGGTCCGGTGACGGCGATTTCGCGTCGCGGCCTGCGTTCGCGCGGGCATGCACCGGTGCCGCAGCCGCTTTTCGGCGATTTCCTTGCCGATGGAGCCCATTCCGCCGGCTCGCTGCTGGCAAGGATCCGCACCGCCATAGAGGCGGCAAAAGCGGAGGGCATAAGCTGGCACGGCGTAATCGATCAGGTGCGGGCGCAGGGATATGATCTGTGGCAGGCGCTGCCGGTTGCCGAGCGCCGCCGCCTTGTCCGTCATCTGCGTCCCTATTGGGATGTGCATCGTTTCCGCATCGCCCCGCAGGTCGAGGCCGTGCTCGACGCGGCGGTTGCCGCTGGCCGGCTGGAAATCCTTGCCGGCTCCGTCGCCGATGCGCGCATCGAAGGCGAGTTCATCCTGTCCACGCTGCAGCCGCGCCATCGGCCCCAGCCCTTGGAGCAGCGCTATGACGCCGTCATCGTCACCACCGGCCCGGCCCATGGCGGCATTCTCGATACCCAGATCTGGCTCGCAGCCCTTGCGGCAAACGGCCACCTGTCGCTCGATCCCACCGGCCTCGGTCTTGCCTGCACCGGGCGCTCGGAGGCGATTGGCCCGTCGGGAGAAGCGGACCCGTCGCTGCTGATCTCCGGCCCGCTGGCGCGCGGCACCTTCGGCGAGCTGATGGGGCTGCCGCAGGTGACCGAGCACGCCTTCTTCGTCGCGACCGAGATTGCCGAAAAACTGCGGGCAGCAAAGACGCCGGCCTGATTTTGCATTTCCCATGTCGCTTGCCGGCTGTCGTTCATGATCGACTTCTGATACTCACGGCAGCCAACATCCCATCGCCCTGCTTTCGGGCGACAAGAAATATCGAGATCATGTCGCAGGCCGCCTCCACCCTTTCCGAAGCCTCGCCTTCCAACCGCCTCGCCCTTGCAGCCCTCATTCTCGGCGGGGCGGCAATCGGCGGCTCGCCGATCTTCGTCCGGCTGTCCGAGGTCGGGCCGATGGCGACGGCCTTTTGGCGCGTGGCGCTGGCGCTGATCCCGATCTTCATCGTCTCGCTCATGAAGAAGAATGCGGGCCCGAAGCCGCAAAGCCTTGCCGACTATGGCATGCTGATCCTTCCCGGCCTCGTGCTGTCGCTCGATCTCGCCGCCTGGCACCTGTCGCTCACCATGACCTCGGTTGCCAATGCGACGCTGCTTGCCAACCTTGCACCGGTCTTCGTGACGATGATCGCCTTCGTCTTTTTCCGGGCGAGGACAAGCGGCGTCTTCCTGCTCGGACTTGTCCTGGCGCTGGCGGGTGTCGTCATCTTGAAGGGCGGCCCGGCAGCCATCGGCAATGGCGACCTCGCCGGTGACGGCATCGCGATGATCGCCGCCTTCTTCTATGCCTGCTATATCCTGGCGATCGGCAGGCTGCGCAGCCGGTTCGATACGATCCGCATCATGCTGTGGAGCACGGCGTCGGCTGCCGTCTTCATCTTCCCGATTGCTCTCATCCATGAGGGCCATATGCTGCCGGCAAGCCTCTATGGCTGGTCGCTGCTCTTCGGTCTCGCCTTTATCAGCCATGCGGGCGGGCAGGTGGCGATCACCTATGCGCTGGCCTATCTGCCGCCGGCCTTCTCCTCGCTGACGCTGCTGCTGCAGCCGGTCGTCGCGGCAATCCTTGCCTGGGCCCTGCTGCACGAGGCGATCGGATCCATGCAGGCGCTCGGCGGCGCCGTCGTGCTCGCCGGCATCATGGTCGCCCGCCGAGGCTGATCGTTAAAGCGCGTCGCGTCAAACTTGATTCATGCGACGCGCTTTCGCTTTTTGTTTTTACGCATGTCGTTGCCGTAAAACCGCGGCACACTTTTGCGCGACATGCTTTAGCGGTTTTCCTGCAGCAGCCATTTCTGGATGATCGGCACATCGGCATCGCCGAGATCATGGCCGCCGGGAATGACGTCGGAATCGACGGTGGCGCCCGAACTCTTCAGCCGCTCTTCCAACTCGCTCGCATATTTGCCGTAGGCATCCGTCTTGCCGCTGATGACGAGCAGGTCGGTGCCTTTGAGGTCGGCATGCGGAAAGTCGCTGAGCACCGGCATGGAGCGCAGCAGCACCGCCTTGTGCACCAGGTTCGGGTGCAGGTAGAGCAGCGAGTTCAACAGATTGGCGCCGTTGGAATAACCGACATAGACCACCTTCTGCGGGTCGAGCCCATAGGATTTGACGGCGCCCTCGATAAAGGCCGCGAAAGCCTCCGCCTCGGTCTTGATGTCGTTCTGGTCGAAGGAGAAGGGGGTGATGCGCTTGTACCAGCGCGGAAACCCTTCCTCCGTCGCCCGGCCGCGCACGCCGAGCAGCGTCGCACGCGGCGCGGCCTTGTTGAGCAGCGGCATCAGCGTCGTTTCGTTGCCGCCGGAGCCGTGCAGCAGCACGAAGACGCTGCCGTCGGGATCCGGCGGCGTATAGAAGCGATGGACGAAGGGCAGCTCGCGGTAATTGATGCGCGGCTGGCCGGGCATTGCAAATTGCGGCAGCACGACCTTCAGGTCGTGGAGATTGGTGATCGCTTCGGGCGGCGCGAACAGCTTCGTCCCAAGCGCCGCCTGCTCTTCGTCCACGGTCATGCCCGGCTTGTCGGTGGCCAGTTCTATCAGCGTGCCGCCGGGCTCGCGGGCATAGAGCGAGCGGAAATATTTGCGGTCATGCAGGTTGGTCGGCGATGCGTCGGTGGCCTCAAGGGCCTTGCGCACCGAAAGCAGCGTCTCCTCGTCGGCGGCGCGGAAGGCGACGTGATCGACCGTGCCGGTGCCCGGCGCGCCCGACCAGAAGCCGCGGGCATCGCGCACGTCGATGACGTCGCCGGACTGCGAAACCAGCCTGTCGATCGTTCCGCGATTGGCCAGGAAGCGATAGCCGAAATGGGTCTCGATGAAGCTGCGGCTTTCAGCCGGCTTCTCCGTCAGCATGGTTGCGCCGCGCACGCGCTGGATGGCGTGCTCGGCCGGGATCGAGGCGCCGTCCCAGACCGCCGGCGATGTGAGGTGCTTTGCGCCGGCGAGCTTGAGGATGATGTTGTCGGGGTCCTTCAGCCTCAGCACAGGCTCGCCGAATTCGTCGGCCGGTCCTTCCGAGCGCAGGCCGAAGCTCATGGCGCGTGTCAGCCAGTAGCCGATGCTGGCTGGGTCGATCGACAGTGAGATTTCGCTGATCTGGCCGTAGCCGGCCCGGCCCGGCGCGCCGTCTTCCCAGCTAAGGAAGGTGAGGAGGGAACCGGGCGTTCCCACGGCATCGCCGTAAAGGAGATGCAGTTGCGTCACATCTTCGTAGCCGGCCGTCTGCTTGACCAGCCGCATGCCGAGAAATCCAGCGTAGAAGTCCACGTTCGCCTGCACCTTGCGGGTGATGGCCGTCACGTGATGTATGCCTGATACCATCGAGAGCTGTCCTGATTGAAGCGGCGTCGTCAGGAGCGCGAGTATGAAAGCTGCGAAGGTCATACCGTTGCCAATGACCATCGCTTAGTTTTGTTCCGCACAAAGAGCAAGCGAATCGCCGCGCTGCAGCAATTCCAAATGGTCGACATATTCGAGCGCCTCTTCGAGTTGCTGCAGGGTCGGCGGCTTGACCATATAGGCGCGCGCACCGAGATTCCTGGCTCGCTGCCGGTCGGTCTCATCGCTTGACGTGCTGAGAATGCAGACGGGAATCTGCTTGAGGCGGATATCGGCGGAAAGCGCACGCAGCACCTCGAAGCCGTCCATGATCGGCATGTTGATGTCGAGCAGCATCAGGTCGATCTGCGGCACATCGGCAATACCGGCGCGCGTCTCCAGCAGCCGCATCGCCTCGCGCCCGTTGGTGGCTACATGCAGGTTGAAGTCCACCTTCTCCCGCCGCATCAGCTTGATCTTCAAAAGCTGGATGTCGGCCGGGCTATCCTCCACCAGCAGCACTTCGGCAAGCCTGCCCGCCCCTTCGCCCGGCTGCTCCGCCCCTTTGCCGCTGTGCGGGACGGCCGCTGCGGCGGCCGGCTCCGGCCTCGTCACGGCGAGCGGCACGTCGAGAATGAAGGTGGCGCCCGGGCCATTTTCGGCTTCGCACCAGATCGCGCCGCCATGCAGCTGCGCGATGCGGCGGCAGATGGCAAGGCCGAGCCCGGTGCCCTCGATGCCGCGGCCGACGAGGCGCTTGAACGGCTGGAAGATCAGTTCGCGATGCTGGGGGTCGATGCCGGGCCCATTGTCACGCACGGTGAGCCGGCAGAAATCGCCCTGGGCTTCTCCCGAGATCGTCACCTCCGGAACCGTCTGCTCGCAATAGCGGATGGCATTCGACACGAGGTTCTGCAACAGTTGGGTCAGCAGCGTCGCGTCGCCCATGACCTCCGGCAGCGCTCCGCGGATGATCACGGCGCCGCGGCTTTCGGTCTGCTGGCGCAGATTGTCCTCCACCTGGTCGAGCACGGCAGAGAGCGAGACCGGCGTGAGTTCCGGCCCGCCGGAGGCCTCGAGGCGGGTGAAGCCGGAGACCTTGACGATCAGGTCTTCCATATGGTCGGCGGCGCTCAGCACATAGTCGAGCAGTTCCCGGTCGTCGGCCGGAAGCGCTGCAGAACCGGCCAGGATGCGGCTGAAGGATTTGATCGTCCTGAGCGGCTCCTTCAGATCATGGGCCATGGCGCGCGTGAAGATTTCGAGCGATTGCCGCTTCTGCTCCAGCTGCGCTTCCAGCATGCCGTGCATGATGGCATTCTGGATGCAGCGATGCAGTGTTTCGGGCGACAGCGAATCCTTGGTGAGATAGTCGCGCGCGCCGCTCTTCATCACCTCGACTGCGACGGTTTCACTACCCTGGCCGGTCAGCATGATGACGTTGGCGGCGGGATCGCTCTCCAGTATATCGGCAAGGACGCCGAGGCCGTTGCGGCCCGGCAGCGAATAGTCGAGCAGGATGCAGTTCGGCCGCTTGCGCCCGTTCAGCGCAAGACCCTCTTCGCCCGTTTCCGCCTCCAGAACGCTATAGGCGGTGCTGGAGACGCGGCTCAATATGCGGCGATAGACCTCGCGATCGTCGATATTGTCGTCGATGATGAGAATGCTGCAGACTTCTGCCAATCTGTCAGTCCTCGAGCGGCAGGATGGCGATTTCGAACCAGTATTCCTTCAGCCGCTGGATCGCAGCGAACAGCCCGTCGAGATCGACCGGCTTCTGCACATAGGTATTGGCCCCGAGCGCATAGCAGCCTTCGATATCGCGCTCATCGTCCGAGGTGGTGAGGATCACCACCGGGATCTTGCGCCATCCGGCGTTCGACTTGATCGCCTCCAGTGTCTTGCGGCCATCAAGGCCCGGCATGTTGAGATCGAGCAGGATCAGCCCCGGTTTCGGCACCATGGCGGTGAGCATGTCGAGCGCTTCCTGGCCGGAGGCGGCCCAGCGGATCGAATTGCGCAGGTTGGTGCGTTTGAAGGCGCGCATCGTTGCTTCGAAATCGTCTTCGCTGTCCTCGACGATCAGGATCGGTTGCGTGTCACGCTGCTGCATTCTGCCCCTCGCGCTTTTTTCCCAGGGTGAAATAGAATGTCGTGCCGGTGCCGACCTCGGATTCCAGCCAGATATCGCCATTGTGCCGCGCGATGATCTTGCGGACGAAGGTGAGGCCGGCTCCGGTGCCGTCGTCGGAATCCTGCGACTTTTCCAGCCGTTTGAAAATGCGGAAAATGTCCTCATGGAATTCCTGGGGTATGCCCTTGCCGTTATCCCTGACGAAAAACACGTTGCGGGCAACCGTGCCGTCCTTGCCGACATACCGCTCAAGATAGCCGATCGACACCAGCGGCGCCGGTTTGTCGTTGTATTTGATCGCATTGGTGATGAGATTGCGGAACACTTCGGTCAGCCGCGGCGCGTCGCAGACGACATCCGGCAACTGGCCGTCGATGACGACCTTGGCATGCCGCTCTTCCAGCAGCAGCTCCATCGTCGCGACGACATCCTTGACGATCAGGCCGATATCACTGCGTTTGACCGCCAGCTGCTGCCGCCCGAGCCGGGAGAAATAAAGCAGGTCGTTGACGAGTTTTTCCATGCGCTGGCTGAGGCGCACCAGCCGGTTCAACCGGCGCACGCCGTCGTCGTCGAGCTTGTCTTCATAGTCTTCGAGGAGAAAGCGAGAGTGGTTGTGCAGGCCGCGCAGCGGTTCCTTGAGATCATGCGAGGCGATATAGGCGAATTCGTCGAGGTCGTGGTTGCTGCGCTCGAGCTCGGCCGTATAGGCCTCGAGCTGGGCAAGTGTCGTTTTCATCCGCTCTTCCTGCCGGGCACGCTCGCTGATGTCGCGCACGATGCCGACGAAGATCTTCGCGTCGCCGGTGGCGACGGCGCTGATCGAAACGTCGATCGGAAAGACGATGCCGTTCTTGCGTCGTCCGGAGACCATGCGCGTCGTGCCGATGATACGCTCCTCGCCGGTCTTGCGGTAATGGGCGAGATAGCCGTCATGCTCGGAATGGTAGGGTTCGGGCATCAGCATCTTGATATTCCGGCCGATCGTCTCCTGCGGTGAGTACCCGAACATGCTTTCGGCGGCCGGGTTGTAGCTCCGGATCGTTCCCCCCTCGTCGATGACGATGACGGCATCGGGCGTGCCGCGCACCAGCGCGCCGAAGCGGACGCGCTCGGTTTCGAGGTTGTGGTTGTTGCGCATGAAATAAAAGACGAGGATGGCGATCAGCCAGAGCGTCGCCGCCGTAATCGTGCGATTGGCGATCTCCTGCCAGAATGCCGCCTCGTCGTGCCGGACGGCGAAGAAGCCGAGCATCAGCAGTACGGTGCAGGCAAAGGCGAAGAAAAGCGGTGCGTTCCGGTTGCCGAACCAGAGCGCCGTCAGCACCAGCGGCACATAGAGAATGCCGTTGGCGACACCGAGCGGCGTATAGAGATCGACGAGAAGCCCGGTGAAGCAGACCGCAGCCGGGATCCAGAGCGGAATCTGCGCCCGGTTTGCCGGCTGCATCCACCAGGAGCGCGCGAGAAGCCCCGAGCCGAAGATCACCATGCCGACCGCCGTATGCAGCGCCATCGCCGCATAAGATCCCCAGCGGTACCCCTGCTCGGCGTCGGTGACATAACTGGCGAGCGCGATCATGCCGAGGGTGATGACGACATAGCTCGTCAGTTCCTGCACGACCTGGCTTTTCCCCTCGATGTGGAGAGAGAGCAGCAGCGAGAGATTGGCGATCAGGAAGACCAGCGCCGTGTTCGGGCCCATGCCGCCTCCGATCTGTGCGATGAAATCCGGCGGAATGACGAATCGGCTGATCAACAGGTCGATATTGTGGAACGTCCGGCCGATGGTGACGATTTCCACGAGCCTGGCCGCGGCGATCGCCGCCGCAAACCCCGACATGATCGTTGCGGCGATCAGAAAGCGACGGGCAGCCAGCGTCGAGGCGGCAAGCCCCAGGCCGGACAGCACGAAGCAGAGCGCGGTGTTGAAGGCCATCGACGGAAAGCCGGGAACCAGCGAAATGATCACCTCGATCTGCAGCAGCCAGCCGACAAGGGCGCTCATTCCGAGAAGGAACATCAGGCAGCCGACCGCGATCGCGAAGCCGCGGTAGCGCCGCCGCCGCCGCTGATCCTGCAGGTCCACGTTGCCCTTATCCTGCACCCGTCATGTCCTCCTCGGTTCGCGCGGCCATTTTTTCCGAAATCGAGGAATACTCAATAGGCAGGCGAGGGCGGTGCCGCGCTTTTTGCGAAATGATTTTTCGATAAGATGGATCGAATTTTCGCGAAATCGCGATATCGTGAGGTCGAAGGACAACGAGGTTCATTCGAACAATATCCAATCACGGTGCTGAATGCCTACCATAATTTACGTCGACGACAGCAGGGATGATCTCTTCTATCTCGACTATATCCGCAGGAAGCAGCATATCGATGTCGATCTATTCTGTTTTTCGACCGCCGAGACGGCGCTGGCGGCGCTGGAGCAGCGTGCGGCGGAAGGCTGGGCGCTGCCGGAACTGCTGGTCGCCGATCTCTACATGCCGCTCGACAGCGGCATCGCACTGGTGAGCAGGCTGCGCCTAGACGATCGGTTCAAGGCAATGCGGCTTGCCATCTGCAGCGGCTCGGATGCTGCCGAGGACCGCGCGCGCTCGCTTGAGGCCGGCGCCGATGCCTATCTGGAAAAGCCGCTTGACCTCGCCAGGATCATTCTCAATCTTGAGATGTAGGAAGTGGCGAAAGCCCGCCGGCCTGTTCCCCGTCCCATGTCCCAACCATATGACAAACCGCAATTGACAAGGTCGAGGACGCATCACAAGATGCAACCGAAGCGAAGGAAATGATACGCGAAATAAGCGCTGAGAGAACCGATCGACCCGCGTTCGCCGCCACGAACATCAGCCAACCCCTTAGCTGAATGGGTCTGTCGGCTCTCTCGCGCTTACGTCTAGCACTACCTTCCTGCATTCATGGATGTTGAATTCAGGAAGAATACGATACTCAGGTAAGAACTACTGCCCCTCAGTAAAGTCTGCCCGTGCATCACCTGTCGTCGAGATAATTGATGATTTCCGCCTTTGACTATCGAAAGTCCCCGTTTCGATATTCGTCATCAACCGTCTCGCAATTTTTGTAGCTCTTCGCGTTTAAGACGTATATCCCAAGATTTCGGGATCGGAGGCATCGAGGAGAGGACGAGTGGGAATGAACAACGCCCCGGCAATTCCCTTTCATGCCGGACCGGAGTTGAGCCGGGCGATCAATCGCACCGATTTTTTCCGGCTGCTGAAGTCGGCAGCACAGCACTACAACTTCGACAATTTCACGCTTGCCCGCATTTCCGAGGCTTCGGCCCCTTTCGGAGAACGTGATATCGTCATCACCAATGTCGCCGAGCGGCGTGTCGGCCTTTTCATCACGACGTTGAAGGAAGCGCTGGGGACCGTCCGGGCAAAGTCCGCCCAGTTTCTGGCAACGCCGGTTCATGGCCGGAGCGCACGGCCGGAAGATCATCGTTCCGATTTGGTCTTCAACGAGTTCCTGAGCGGCGTCTTTCTGTTCATCCCGCTGTTCACCCCCGAAGGACGGCGCTATTGCCTCGTGCTCAGCGGCGAGCGTCAGGAGCCGGACCAGAGCGAGATCGCCGACATGCTTCTCGACACGATGCGGATTTTCGACAAGCTTTATGAGGAAATCCTGACGCCGGAAATGTCCGGACGGCTGACCCAGCGCGAGCAGGAAATCGTCAAATGGACGAGCGAAGGCAAGACGTCGGCTGAGATCGCCATCATCCTCGGACTTTCCGAGCATACGGTGAATTCGCACATCACTGCGGCCGCGCGCAAACTTGACGCCGTCAACCGCGTTCATATGGTGGCGATCGCGTTGCGGAACGGCCTGGTCACGTGAAGCCGGTTTCGGGATTGAGGAAATTAAGTCGATGACCGCCGAAACTGTGCGAAAAAATGCCGTGAAGGTTCTCTTCGTCGACGACGAATTCATCGAATTCCGTGCGCTCAAGAAGAAGATCGCCGACCTCTCCGAGCCGGCCGTCGAGGTTGAATATTCGCCGTCGATCGGTGACGCGCTGGAAAAGATCCGCTTGGCGCGTTTCGATCTCATCCTGCTCGACAATCGCCTTCTGCCGAACGCCGATTTCCGCGAAACCGTGCCGGAACTGCGCGGCATCGGCTACACCGGCCCGATCGGCGTCGTCTCAACCGATATATCGGGCGGCTACTTTCAGGAATTCCCCGATTACGGCGTCGATTTCCGCATCGGCAAGGATGAGATTGACGCCCAGACGCTGCAGCACATCATCCGCGAATATGTCACCTATGACGTCCCGGATTTCTGGAAGGACGATTACAGCATCTGAAAAGAACGCTTAGGCGACGGGAAGGCGGATGAGGAAGCGGCTGCCGCTTTGATCCGAATGCTCCAGGCTGAGATCGCCGCCAAGCGCTGTCAGAAACTCTCGCGCCGTCGTCAATCCGAGGCCGGCGCCCGGCACCGTTCCCGCCTTCGGCAATTTCCAGAACGGCTCGAAGATCCGCTCCCGGTAAGCAGGATCGATGCCCGTCCCATTGTCGGAAATCCGGATGAACCAATCCGCCCCCATTCGCTCCGCCGCGATAGCCACCTGCAGCGGCGCGTCGCCACGATAGGTGAGGGCATTGGCCAGCAGATGCCGCAGCACCAGGCCGAGCAGGGCCGGGTCGGTCCGGATGGAGGGCAGGCCCCGGCTTTCCAGCGTCGCATCGTGCACCGCGCTTTCGTCTATCAACTCGCCCCAGATATTTTCGGCCAGCGCCTGCAGATCGACCTCTTCGGGCGTCACCTGAGGTGCTCCGCCGGCAAGGTTCATCAATGCCTTGGTGAGGCGCTGCGCGGTTTGCGCCTTTTCCATGATCATCCGCAGGCTCTGAAGCTGTTCGCCGTCGAGCGTTTCCTGGAGATCGTCGAGCAATAGCTCGGCATACATGGCGATATGGCGCAGCGGTGATTGCAGGTCGTGCGAGGCGGTGGCGAGAAAACGCTTGATGCGCTCCTCACTGCTATCGTTCTCTTCCGGTCGTCGCGTCGGGTTTGATGGCATCTGGCGGTTCCCCCGATCTCTGCTACAGCGCCGCGCTTCTTTCTCAGATGCGCCAACGACGCTGTAATCCGTTGAATCGCTGCAGGATTTTATCTCTGCAGTCATCGACAATAGAAAGAGGGCGCCGGCTCTGCAACCGGCGCCCTGTTCAAGCATGCGTCAACACGCGGATTTTAGCTCGCCGACTTGCGCGGGCGACCCTGTTCCGGCGGGATGATTTCGACGGCGCCGTCGGTTGCCGATGCCGCCTTGGCGTGGCGGCGGCGCCAGTCGCCGAGGAAGAGCAGGATCGGGGCTGCGATGAAGATCGACGAGGCGCCGGCCACCAGAATGCCGAAGACCATCGGGATCGCAAAGCTCGACACCGCGCTACCGCCCCAGATCGCCATCGGCACCAGAGCGAGGAAGGCCGTCGCATTGGTGTAGAGGCTTCGCGCCAGGGTCTCGTTGATCGACTTGTCGATGATTTCGCGCAGCGGCATCGACTTATAGAGCCGCATGTTTTCGCGCATGCGGTCATAGACGACGACCTTGTCGTTCACCGAGTAACCGACGAGCGTCAGGATGGCGGCGATGGCCGTCAGGTTGAAGTCGAGGCCGGTGATCGCGAAGAAGCCGATTGCCTTGGTGACGTCAAGCACCAGCGTGACGATGGCGCCGACGGCAAACGGCCATTCGAACCGCACCCAGATATAGATCAGCATCGCCAGGCTGGCGATCACCACCGACAGAATGCCGGCCGAAGCAAGCTCGCCGCTGACCTTCGGGCCGATGACGTCGGTGCCTTCGACGGTAGCGGTCGGATCGATCTTGGCGACTTCGGCCTTCAGCTTGGTCACTGCCGCGGTCTGCGCCTCTTCGCCGCCTTCCTGCCGCTGGGCGCGAACGAGAATGCTGCTTTTGTCGCCGAAGGACTGCAGGGTGATTTCGCCGAGGCCGAGACTATCAAGACCTTCGCGGAACTTCGCTAGATCGGCCACCCCTTGGGTCTTGACGGACATCTGGATGCCGCCGCGGAAATCGACGCCGTAGTTGAGACCGGGGTGAATGAAGAGCACGACGGAGGCGATCGAAAGCAGCGCCGAAACGGTGACGCCGAAGAAGCGCGCCTTCATGAACTCGATGTGCTTGTCATAAGGGCTGAACGGGATCAACGGCCGGATGTTCAGCACCTTGAACTTGCGGCGGCGGGTGATCTCGATCATGGCAACGCGAACGAAGGCGACCGAGGTGAACATCGAGATGATCAGGCCGAGCGCCATGGTCACGGCAAAGCCGCGAACCGGCCCGGAGCCGAAGAAGAACAGGATGGCCGCAGCGATCAGGGCGGTCATGTTGCCGTCGATGATGGTCGAATAGGCACGATTGAAGCCCGTATCGATGGCGGCAAAGGCGCCCTTGCCCTTGCGGGTCTCTTCACGAATACGCTCGTTGATGAGGACGTTCGCATCGACCGCAAGGCCGATGCCGAGAACGACACCGGCAATACCCGGCAACGTCAGCGTCGCACCGACCAGCGTCAGGGCCGAGAAGGTCAGGATCGTGTGGATCAGCAGCGCCACATTCGCCAGGATGCCCCAGGTGCCGTAGAGCACGAAGATGAAAAGCGCGACGAGAGCAAAGCCGACGACGCCGGAATAAATGCCCATCTTGATGGCGTCGGCGCCAAGGTCGGCGCCGACAGTGCGTTCCTCGATAACGGTCAGCTTGGCAGGCAGGGCGCCGGCGCGCAGCATGGCGGCAAGCGTCGTGGCGCTGTCGGCCGAGAAGCTGCCGGAGATCTGGCCGGAGCCGCCGGTGATCGGCTCGCGGATATTGGGTGCGCTCAGCACCTTGTCGTCGAGGACGATGGCGAACGGATTGCCGACATTCTGGCGGGTGATTTCGGCAAAGCGGCTGGCGCCGGCGCTGTCGAAGCGGAAGCTCACGATCGGCTCATGCGTGTTCTGATCGAAGCTGACGCGGGCATCCGAAAGCCGGTCGCCGGAGAGTTCGACACGGTCGAGAACCGCATAGGACCGGCCTTCATCGTCCTGCATCATGGTGATGCCCGGGCCGGGCTGGTTGTTCGGCGCCACCATGTGGAACGACATCTTGGCCGTGGAGCCGAGAAGTTGGCGCAGCCGCGTCGGATCCTGTGCGCCGGGCAACTGGACGAGCACGCGGTTGGCGCCGATGCGCTGGATCGTTGGCTCGGAGACGCCGACCTGGTCGACGCGCTGGCGGATGACTTCCAGGCTCTGCTGAACGGCATTGTCGACATTGGCGGAGATGCCGGCCTTGGAGAAGCCGACGGTGATGGTCGCTCCGTTCGCCGTGACATCAAGATCCGCCTGGCCGGCGCTGAGGCCGGTGCTGATCGGGTTGGCGAGCGTCTTGAGGTCGGTGACGGCTGCATCGCTCTGCGTGGCATCGGCGAGCGTCACGACGATCTGGTTCTGGCTGCGGACGACGGCCTTCGGCTGGATGCCCTTTTCGCGCAGCACGCGGCGCGCGTCCTGAAGCAGCGACTGCAGCCGCTCCTTGGTCAGATCGGCTTCGTCGACTTCCAGAACGAGATGCGAGCCGCCGCGAAGGTCGAGGCCGAGCGACACCTGTTCATGCGGCAGCCATGCCGGCACGCGCTGAAGGACGGATTGCGGCAGGGCGTTCGGCAGAGCGATCAATAGGCCGAGTACGATGATCACCGAATAGGTGAACACCAGCCATGGTGAAGTACGCATGTTGTATTCCTTAGATAATCGGGGGCCGGCGCGCTGGCGCTGGCGGCATGTCGTCAGATGTCGGAAGCGCCTTGGCGCAAACGTCAGGCAGCAGCCGGCGGTGCGCGCGGCTGATGGGTCCTGGAGACCGCGGCATGAAACGGCGCTTCAAATGCCGGAAAAGCGGCTGAAATGGTCCAGCCGGCGAAATCGAGGGTCGGGGCAGTGGCAAGAGCCGGCGATCCGCCGTCATAGGCTGCCTGCTTCGGCGCAAGCCTGCGCTCGCTGGAAAGCACGCCGCGCACGGCATCGCGCGCGGTCAGCTGCGGCGGTTGCGGATCCCGGCCGGAAGAGGAAAGCGTATTGACGGCAGCGGTCGGCGAAATGACCAGATTGCCGCCGAACAGCAGGCCGAGATAGGCAAGGATAGCGACGAGGAGGGAGGCGGCGACACGGTTCGTCAGACGGTGCTGCTCCAGCTCCATCTTCTCCGTCCCGGCGATGTCACTCCCGTATCGGCTCAAAAGCGCGCCAATCTCTCATTGTCTTTGCGGCGGAGGCTCATCCGTCGAAATAAGTGTATCAGGCCCATGCCCGTCTTCATAGGGCACACCCTCATGATGCACTTGGGCGAGCCGGTCAACCATACCCAGCGCAATTTCACGCTCGCCCATGATGACGGTGTCGGCGCCATACTGCTTCAATTCATCGACTTCGGCATCGGAATGGGCGCGGGCGACGATGAGGATCGACGGATTGACGCTGCGCGCCTGCTCGGCGATGCTGCAGGCCTCGAAGGCGTTCGGGATGGCGATGGCAAGGCTGCGGGCGCCGGAGAGATTGGCAAGATCGAGCGTTTCCCTCGCCACCGCATTGCCCATGAATGTCTCGATGCCCAGCGCCTTCAGCTCGCCGATACGCTTGTCGGAATCCTCGATGACCAGGAACGGCGTGCCTGATGATTTGAGGTTCTGCCCGACGATCCGGCCGACCCGGCCGTAACCGATGAGAATGGCATGGCCGCTGAGGGCGGTCGGATGCACGTCGTCATCCTCAGGCGCCGCCGTCTCCTGGGCGATGGTCGCATCTGCGGAGGGCGCAGCGGGCTCGGCTGCGCTTTCCTCGCGCTTGCTTTCGAAAAACGGCCGCATGCGGTCGCAGAGGAAAAACAGCAGCGGATTGAGGATGATCGAGATGATGGCGCCGGCAAGGATCAGATCGCGGCCTTCCTCCGGCAGCAGTCCGAGTTCGACCCCGAGGGCGGCGAGGATGAAGGAGAATTCACCGATCTGGCCGAGGCTGGCCGAAATCGTCAGCGCCGTGCCGAGCGGCTTCTTGAAGGCGAGCACGATCAGCAGGGCGGCGACGGATTTGCCGATGACGATGATGAAGATGGTGGCGAGGATCAGCAGCGGCTTGTCGATCAGGATGTTCGGATCGAACAGCATGCCGACCGAGACGAAGAACAGCACGGCGAAGGCGTCGCGCAGCGGCAGGCTTTCCTGGGCGGCGCGATGGCTGAGCTCGCTTTCGGCAAGCACCATGCCGGCAAAGAAGGCGCCGAGCGCCAGCGACACGCCGAAGAGCTTGGCCGCGCCGAAGGCGACGCCGAGCGCGATCGCCAACACGCCGAGCCGGAAGAGTTCGCGCGATCCGGTATGGGCGATGCGGTGCATCGTCCAGGGAATGAGCTTGCGGCCGAAGACCAGCATCAGCGCCACGAACAGCGCTACCTTCACCAGCGTCATGGCGATCATGCCGCCGATGCCGAGATCGAGGCCGAACAGCCGGTTCAACCCGGCCGAGAGCGGCTCGACAGGCGCGTGTCCCTCACCGCCGATGCTGGCTGCGGCCGGGATCAGCACCAGCGCCAGCACCATGGCGAGATCCTCGACGATCAGCCAGCCGACGGCGATGCGGCCACGCTCCGTCTCGACAAGGCGCCGCTCCTGCAGCGCCTTCAACAGCACCACGGTCGAAGCGACCGAAAGCGCCAGGCCGAACACCAAGCTGCCACCGGTCGGCCAGCCCAGGAAGGCGCCGAGCCCCCAGCCGAGCAGGGTCGCAAAGGCGATCTGGGCGATCGCGCCGGGCACGGCGATGCCGCGCACCGACAGCAGGTCTTTGAGCGAGAAGTGCAGCCCGACGCCGAACATCAGCAGGATGACGCCGATTTCGGCAAGTTCCGGCGCCAGGCTCTGATCCGCTACATAACCCGGCGTATGCGGTCCCACCAGCACGCCGGCAATTAGATAGCCCACCAGCGGCGGCATGCGCAGCCGATGGGCAAAAGCGCCGAAGATGAAAGCCAGCACGAGGCCGCCGACGATTGTCGAAATCAAGGGCGTATCGTGCGGCATTGCTGTCTCCCGATCTGGAAATCCTGTTTGTAATGTGACATATATGGTCTATGTCGACCAATATGGGCAAGTTGTAATCATGGGTCAAGGCGCAAGGGAAACAATTCTGACACCGGCTCTCTGCCGGGCGGCGCGCGGCCTGCTCGACTGGACCCAGACCGATCTTGCCGAAAGGGCCGCCGTCTCGCGCAGCACCATCCGCGATTATGAGGGACGTCACCACGACATCCACCGCGCGACCGAGGCGCAGCTGCGCCTCGCCTTCGAGGACGGCGGCGTCAGATTCGTCGAGATCGAAGGGGCAGGCACCGGCCTCTACCTGCCCACGGCATAATTCCTTAGATCGGAATCGATTTGCTCAAGGCGCCAGGCAGGCGGCGGAGACCCGGTAGACCGACAGCGACTTGCCCCGGTAATAGCCTTCCGTCGGCTGCCAGGTCTTCAGCACCTCGGGCGTCTCGGCGGCGCAGGTGAGGGACCCGTCCGTCAGGAAAAGCACCTTGCCGGTGATGTCGGCGGGCAGGGCGAATTCCTGTTCGTAATAGCTCTCGGGAAGGCCGGCGGGCGCCCGCGCATAGATCCTGTAGGATGCATCGCGCAGCGTATAGAAAAGATCGGCGACCATGTCGCGATTGTTGGTGACGATGATGTCGGTGCCGGCTTGAGCGGCGAGTGCGGCGGCCTCGCGGCTGACCTCGGCGCGGCCGAGATAGCGTTTCATCAACGTGTCCCCGTTCGGCAGCAGCAATTGCTGCGGAAAGATCGTCGCCAGCGGAAAGAGCAGGCTGGCGATGCCATTGATGGCGAGCGACAGTCTCAGGCCCTTCGGCCACATCCGATAAAGCAGCCAGACGGCCAGGATGGTGCCGGCGACATAGGCGGTCACGGCCCAGTTGGCATAGGCCTTGGCGACCGTTGCCTGCAGCGTGATCAGCACCACCACCGGCATCGACAGCCAGACCAGCAACTTTTCCCGATCGTCGCTCCTGCCGCTGATCATGCGATAGACCGCCCAGAGCATGGCAAAGAAGATGATCGGCCCGACGACGCCGAATTGGGCGGAGAAGAATTCAAGTCCGCGACGGAGATTGATGCCGAGGTCGCTCCAATGGGCGATGTCCTGCGTATGCCGCACCGTCGTATTATTGTGCTGCAGGTTCCACCAGAGGTTCGGCAGGGCGACGACCGCCGCGACCGCAACCGCGATGATGAAATCCCGGATGGCGATGCGCGCCGCCGGAATGAGGAGGAGGGCAAGCGCGCCGCCGGGAACCACGAACAGCACGGCATATTTCGTCAGGAAGGCGAGGCCGACGCCGAGGCCCATGACCAGCGCCAGCCCGACCGAGCGCCGCTGCGTCAGGCCGAAATAGGCAAGCAAGGTGATGGCGATGAAAAACAGCAGGATCACGTCGGTCGAGAAAAACACCGAGGAAAGCGCGACACCCGGGAGGGTAATATAGGTGGCGCCCGTCCAGCCTTCGATCTCCGGCCCGGCGAAGCGCTTTGCGACCTTCATCAAAACCAGTGCCGCCGCCATGTGGATCAGCGGTCCGGAGAGCCTGATCCAGTAGATGGCGTTGGAGCCGGAAAGCCCGGTCACTCCACGGATCACCCAGGCGATCATCGGCGGCTTGGAATAATAGCCGAGATCGAGATTCTGCGCCCAGAACCAGTACTGCGCCTCATCGACGAAAAGGTCCGTCCGATCGAAAGCTAGCGTGACGACGCGCCAGAGCGTGAAGCCGAGAACGATGAGGAGACCAGATCTGGGGGACATGAACCAAGTGTTCCGCTGACATGAAAGGCGCCAGTGCGATACACCATAGGTGCCGGACTGCCAACGGGCAGGGACGGGTTTTAGAAAACCCGCAGCGCGCGGATATCGCGGTTTGCAGCAAGAAAATCGAGGCGGGCGACGGCGGCAAGCAGCGTCATTGCAATCAAGCAGGCACCCAATCCGAGAACAATCATTGCTCTGTCCTTGTCGACGTCATGTCTTGGTTATCGACCGGCCTATAACACGGAGCTTGCGTGTGCCTTGTAGCAGCCGTGCAACTCCGCCGCAGTATTTGCTGCGAACGGCCTTGAATTGCGTCAAAAGCCGGCACTGCGAAGGGCTTATTAACCTTCAAGCAAGGAATTAACCATAAACATTGGTTTACACGTCGGAATGGGAAGATGCACTCGTTCCCACCAGGCATGACGCCGTCCCGCCGTACCGGGTTGATCCGGTATCCATCTCTTCAGACAGCTCCGAGATATAGCTGATCAGGGGGCTTCGACCCGCCGGTTGTCACCGGTGGCGAGGACCGTCTCCAGGCTTGCGTTCACCGGATGCTGCAAAAGTTTTTAACCAGGCATTCGCCTGGGCAGTGGGTCGGGGACAGGCGTTGAGGCAGGACATGCCATCAGATCAGGATCGTGGAGCGCAGGCAGGCAGCTTGCGCGACCGCCTGCGCTTTGCCGGTCTCGATGCCGACCAGTGCGAGCTGGTGCGCCGCAACCGGCCGGCCCTCGAAGCGCATCTGAAGGCAGGTCTGCGCGATCTCTTCCACAGGTTCCAGTCATTCCCGGACGCGGCGCGCAATTTCGACAGCGAGCGCCAGGTCGAGCGCCTGCATGATCTGCAGTCCTCGCATTGGGACGTGCTGACGGATGCGCGGTTCGACAGCCTCTATGCCGAACGCGTCAAGGTTTTGTCCGACACCGAAAGCAAGATCGGCCTCGACCCGCGCTGGCATGTGGCCGGCCATGGCGTCATGCTGGAGCATGTCGTTTCCGGTCTCGCCGAGGAAATTGCCGGCCGTCCCCTGCTGCCGTCGGCCAAGCGCCGGACCCGCGAAATCTCCGATCTGATGACCGCGATCATCCGCATCGTCATGGTTGATGTGGAAATCGCCGTCTCGCTGCGCTTCAACGCCCAGCGCGCCGCTCAGAGCCGCGCGCTTGCCGAACAGCGCGCCGACAACGAGGCCGATATCGCCCGGATCTTCGGCGATGTCGTCGAAGGCCTTTCCGCCCGCGACCTGACGCGGCGCGCGCCCGTCGATGGCGCCCATGCCGAGATCGCCGCCGCGCTGAACGGCGCACTGGATGGCCTCCAGGCCGAATTCACCGCCATTACCGACCGCACGCTGAAGGCCGAAGCGGCGACGGGTTCGCTTGCCGGCCTGTCGCGGCAGTTCGCCGGCACCGCCTCCGGCCAGGCCGACCGGCTGCAGCTTTCCGCAGCCGCCCTTGCCGGCATCGCCGGCAGTGTGCGCGACGGCGCCGCCGACAGCCGCGCCGCCGAACAGGCCGCCGCCTCGACGCGCGCCGCCGTCGAGGAAAGCGGCGAGGTCGTCGGCCGCGCGATCAGCGCCATGGCCGATATCGAGCAGTCGGCCGAAAAGATCGGCCAGATCATCGGCGCGATCGACGAGATCGCCTTCCAGACCAATCTCCTGGCGCTGAACGCCGGCATCGAGGCCGCCCGCGCCGGCGACTCCGGCCGCGGTTTTGCCGTCGTCGCCCAGGAGGTCCGCGCGCTGGCCCAGCGTTCGGCGGAAGCCGCCCGCGAAATCAAGACGCTGGTGACGACGACCAAGGCGCAGGTCGATGCCGGCGTGCAGATGGTCGGCCGCACACAGGATTCGATCGGCAGCATCGTGCGCCAGGTCACCGACATCAATGCCGCCATTTCAGGCATCGCCACCCGGACCGGCGAACATGCCGCCAGCCTCGACAACGTGACGTCGGACGTCAGGGGCCTGGGCGGCGAGGTGGCGGATAGCGCCAGCCTTGCGGAGCGCTCGGCCGAAGGCGCCGACCACCTCCAAACCGTCATTCTCGAGCTCGGCCAGACGATACGCGAATTCCGCATCGCCCGGGAAAATGCCAATGCCGGGCGCCCGGCACCGGTTCGCGCGACGCCGCCGCGCGCCATCGAAGCCGCCGCCCGACCGGCTGTCGTTGAAGACGAATATGAAAATGATGATTTTAGCCTTCCGCGGCCCTTCGCAAGCGTCGGAGGTGGGCGGAATGTTTACTAACCTATCGGATGATTGCCGCAGCTCGTCTTCTCGAGCCGGGGACAAGGGGACAAGGAAAAGCTGATGGTAGCAAAGAAGAGTGGCAAGACGCTGGATCTGACAGCGGTGCTCGACCTCAACGAGGCTTCCGCCTTGCGCGATAAACTCCTCTCCCTCAGGGGCAGCGGTCTGTCGATCGACGCTTCCGGTGTCGAACGGATCGGTGCTCTTTGCGCCCAGGTTCTGATGTCCGCCGAGAAGACCTGGGAACAGGACAAGCAGCCATTCACCTTTTCCAAGGTGTCCGACGCATTTCAGAAAACCATGCAGCTCGTGGGCGTCAATATTGATCACCTGCTTGCCAAGGAGATTCGGCAATGAAGAAAAAAGTTCTTACCGTGGATGATTCCCGCACCATCCGAAACATGCTTCTCGTGACGCTCAACAATGCCGGCTTCGAGACGATCCAGGCGGAAGACGGCGTCGAGGGTCTGGAAGTTCTCGAAGAGTCCAATCCTGACGTCATCGTGACCGACATCAACATGCCGCGCCTCGACGGTTTCGGCTTTATCGAAGGTGTCCGCCGCAACGAGAAATATCGGGCGATCCCGATCCTGGTCCTGACCACCGAAAGCGACGCGGAAAAGAAGAACCGCGCCCGCCAGGCCGGCGCCACCGGCTGGATCGTCAAGCCTTTCGACCCGGCCAAGCTGATCGATGCCATTGAGCGTGTAACCGCTTAAACCAGGATTTTCTCCTATGGATATGAACGAAATCAAAGAGATCTTTTTCCAGGAGTGCGAGGAACAGCTCGCCGAGCTGGAATCCGGTCTTTTGAAAATGAATGATGGCGATCGCGATCCGGAAACCGTCAATGCGGTGTTCCGTGCCGTGCACTCGATCAAGGGTGGCGCCGGCGCCTTCGGCCTTGATGATCTGGTCGCCTTCGCCCATGTTTTCGAGACCACTCTCGATTGCGTTCGATCCAACAAGCTTGAGCCGACCCAGGACGTCCTGAAGGTGATGCTGAAGTCGGCCGACGTGCTCGCCGACCTGACCAATGCTGCGCGCGACGGCGGCAGCGTCGATGAAAGCCGCAGCCGCGGCCTGGTCAAGGAACTCGAGGCTTTGGCCAACGGCGAACTGCCGTCTCCCTCGGCATTGGCCGAGGCGCCGGCGCCGAAGGCCGCCGCAAAGCCTGTAGCCAAGGCCGCCCCGGCCGCTGCCGCACCCGCCCCCAAGCCGACCGACGACAGCGGCTTCCAGCCGGTGCCCTTTTCCTTCGACGATTTTGGCGGCGAGAGCGATGCGGGCTCGGCCATGCCGGCCTATGAAGTCATCTTCAAGCCGCGCTACGAACTCTATTCCAAGGGCAATGACGCCACGCTGTTGCTGCGCGATCTCTCGCGCCTCGGCGAAATGACCATCTATTGCAACAGCGATGCTCTGCCGGGCCTCGATGAACTCGATCCGGAAGGCGCGTATTTCTTCTGGAACGTCACGATCAAGACGGACAAGGGCGAGGACGCCATTCGCACCGTCTTCGAATTCGCCGAATGGGACTGCGAACTGACGGTGAAGCCGGTCGAGGACGCACGGGCTGAGGCGACCAGCAACGACGAACTGCCGATGGTGCCGGTTCCCTTCGATCTGTCGATCCTGGATGAAGCCGGCGCAGCCGAAGACGTTTCCGGCGCTGCTGCCGCCGATACGGCAGCCGCCGTTGCCGCTGCCGAGACTGCCTCCAATGTCACGCAGATGGCTGCAGCCGCCGCCCGCGTCGAGAAGAAGGAATCGGCAGCCGCCGCAGCGGCCGCTGCCAGTGCCGCCGCCGCCCAGAACAATGCCGCCGGCGCCGGCCAGACGATCCGCGTCGATCTCGACCGTGTCGACCGCCTCATCAACCTCGTCGGCGAACTGGTCATCAACCAGGCGATGCTGTCGCAGAGCGTCATCGAGAATGACACGACCGGCACCTCCTCGATCAATATGGGCCTCGAGGAGCTGCAGCAGCTCACCCGCGAGATCCAGGACTCGGTCATGGCGATCCGCGCGCAGCCGGTGAAGCCCGTCTTCCAGCGCATGTCGCGTATCGTCCGCGAAATCGCCGACATGACCGGTAAGTCGATCCGCCTGATCACCGAAGGTGAGAACACCGAAGTCGACAAGACGGTTATCGACAAGCTGGCCGAGCCGCTGACCCACATGATCCGCAATGCCGTCGACCATGGCATCGAAACGCCGGAAAAGCGCGCCGCCGCCGGCAAGAATACCGAAGGCACGGTCCGCCTGACTGCCAAGCATCGTTCGGGACGCATCCTGATCGAGCTCGCCGACGACGGCGCCGGCATCAACCGTGAGAAGGTCCGCCAGAAGGCGATCGACAACGACCTCATCCCGGCCGATTCCAATCTGTCGGACGAGGAAATCGACAACCTGATCTTCCTGCCGGGCTTCTCCACCGCCGACAAGATCTCCGACATTTCCGGCCGCGGCGTCGGCATGGACGTCGTCAAGCGTTCGATCCAGGCGCTCGGCGGCCGCATCAACATCACGTCGAAGCCGGGCCACGGCTCGGTCTTCACCATGAGCCTGCCGCTGACGCTCGCCGTCCTCGACGGCATGGTGGTCACCGTCGCCGGCCAGACGCTGGTCGTGCCGCTGACGGCGATCGTCGAAACCCTGCAGCCGGAAGCCTCCGCGATCCACTCCTTCGGTGCGAACCACCGGCTGATCTCGATTCGCAACTCGTTCTGCCCGCTGGTCGATGTCGGCCGCATCCTGAACTTCCGTGCGACCCAGGCCAATCCGGTCGAGGGCGTGGCGCTTCTGGTGGAATCCGAAGGCGGCGGCCAGCGCGCCCTGATGGTAGACGCCATCCAGGGCCAGCGCCAGGTGGTCATCAAGAGCCTGGAAGCCAACTACACCCATGTGCCGGGCATTGCCGCCGCCACCATTCTCGGTGACGGACGCGTCGCTCTCATTCTCGATGTCGACGCGGTTGTCGGCGCCTCGCGCGGCCAGTCGCTCAAAGCAGAAATGTCGTTAGCAGCGGTAGGGTAAGGGAATGTCGTACGCCGTGAAAAATCTGAACGAGGGGGATCGCGAGCTGATCGCGTTCCGCATCGGGGATCAGGAATTTTGCGTGAACATCATGTCGGTTCGCGAGATCCGGGGCTGGACCCCGGCGACCGCGATGCCGCACTCACCTGGCTATATGCTCGGCGTCATCAACCTGCGCGGCGCGGTGCTGCCGATCATCGACCTTGCCGCCCGGCTCGGCATGAAGCCGGCCGATCCGACCGCCCGTCATGTCATCATCGTCGCCCAGGTGCGGCGCAAGGTCGTCGGCCTGCTGGTCGACGCCGTGTCCGATATCCTGACGGTGACCGACGAAACCATCCAGCCGCCGCCCGAGATCTCCTCCGAGCTCGAGCGTCAATTTGCCCGCGGCATTCTCGCCATCGAGAAGCGCATGATCTGCCTGATCGAACTCGAATCCCTCTTTCCCGAGACCGAAAGCGAAGCCGCATGAACGCAATGGGCGCAAAAGATCAGAGGCAGGGAGCCGACGAGGTTCTGGCAAGCGGAGAATATCCGCTGACGCGCCGCGATCTCACCGAGATCGCCGCGATGATCTATTCGGATGCCGGCATCTTCCTCAACGAGACGAAGGCCTCGCTGGTCTATTCGCGCCTGTCGAAGCATATCCGCAATCTCGGCCTGTCCGGCTTCCGGGAATATTGCGAGCTTGTCGCTTCGCCGGCCGGTGCTGCGCCGCGCCGCGAGATGCTGTCGCATCTGACGACCAATTTTACCCGCTTCTTTCGCGAAAACCATCATTTCGACCACCTGCGCGACCATGTCCTGCCGGAGCTTCTGCAGCGGGCGAAATCGGGCGGCAGGGTGCGCATCTGGTCGGCCGCCTCCTCCGACGGGCAGGAGCCTTATTCGATCGCGCTCACCGTGCTGTCGCTGATGCCGAATGTCGCCGATTACGACTTCAAGATCCTGGCAACCGACATCGACCCGAAGATCCTGGCGATCGCCCGGGCCGGCGCCTATGACGAAAATGCGCTCGAAACCGTTTCGCCCGCCATGCGCAAGCAATGGTTCAGCGAAGTCGAGGTGCAGGGCCGCAGGAAGTTCCAGGTCGACGACCGCGTCAAGCGGCTGATCACCTACAACGAGCTGAACCTGATGGCGCAATGGCCGTTCAAGGGCAAGTTCGACGTCATCTTCTGCCGCAACGTCGTCATCTATTTCGACGAGCCGACGCAGATGAAGATCTGGCAGCGTTTCGCAGGCCTGCTGCCGGAGGGCGGTCATCTCTATATCGGCCATTCCGAGCGTGTGTCCGGCGAGGCGAAACACGTCTTCGACAATATCGGCATCACCACCTATCGCTACACCGCCAAAGGTCACGGGAGGAAGGCATGAGCGCTCCGGCAAGGGTTCTCGTCGTTGACGACTCCCCGACGATGCGGGGGCTGATCACCGCCGTTCTGAGTTCCGATCCCGAGGTCAACGTCATCGGCCAGGCCGGCGATGCGCTGGAAGCGCGCGAGGCGATCAAGCGGCTGAACCCCGACGTCGTGACGCTCGACATCGAGATGCCGAACATGAACGGCCTCGATTTCCTCGAAAAGATCATGACGCTGCGTCCGATGCCTGTGATCATGGTATCGACAATGACCCATCGCGGCGCCGAGGCGTCGTTGGCCGCGCTCGAGATCGGCGCGTTCGACTGCGTCGGCAAGCCGGCGCCGGGCGAACCTCGGCCCTTCGGCGACCTCGCCGAGAAGGTCAAGGCTGCCGCGCGCACGCAGCGCCAGTTTTCCCAGCCGGTTGCTGCTCCAACGCCGCCCTCCGTCGCCGATTTCCGCGTCGGTCGCAAGATCGTCGCCATCGGCTCGTCCACAGGCGGCGTCGAGGCGCTGATCACCGTGCTGCAGAAGTTTCCGGCCAATTGCCCGCCGACCGTCATCACCCAGCATATGCCGCCGACCTTCACCAAGAGCTTCGCCGAACGCCTGAACCGTCTCTGTGCGCCGGTGGTGCAGGAAGCGACGGACGGCGCGCGTCTCGAAATCGGCAAGATCTATCTGGCGCCGGGCGGCGAGCGTCATCTCCAGGTCAGCAACGCCTCGGCGCCCTGCTGCCGCCTCGTCGACCGGGCGCCGGTCAACGGCCACCGCCCATCGGTCGACGTGCTGTTCGATTCGGTCGCCGAGCTGGCGGGCCGCAACGCCGTCGGCGTGATCTTGACCGGAATGGGCCGCGATGGCGCCGCCGGATTGTTGAAAATGCGCCACGCCGGCGCCAGAACACTCGGCCAGAACGAAAAAACCTGTGTCGTTTACGGAATGCCAAGGGTTGCTCATGAACTTGGCGCCGTTGAGCAGCAGTTGCCCCTGTCTGCCATCGGTGAGGAAATATTGAAAATGACAGCCGCCCGAAAGGAAGGGACCGAATAAATGTCGATCGCGGAGAAAATCAAAGTTCTGATCGTCGATGATCAGGTAACGAGCCGGTTGCTGCTCAGCGACGCGCTGACCCAGCTCGGATTCAAGCAGATCACGTCCGCAGGCGACGGCGAACAGGGCATGAAGATCATGGCCGAGCAGCCGCACCACCTGGTGATCTCGGACTTCAACATGCCGAAGATGGATGGCATCGGCTTCCTTCAGGCCGTGCGCACCAACCCGAACACCAAGAAGGCGGCCTTCATCATCCTCACCGCCCAGGGCGACCGCGCATTGGTGCAGAAAGCAGCCCAACTCGGCGCCAACAACGTGCTCGCCAAGCCGTTCACGATCGAGAAGATGAAAGCGGCCATCGAAGCCGTGTTTGGAGCCCTGAAATGATCACTGAGGGGGCAGCCCGCCGCGTGCACATCATTCAGGGCGAGTACAAGGTTCTGAACGATCCGAATGCGGTCCTCTCGACCATTCTCGGTTCCTGCGTGGCTGCGTGCCTCAGAGACCCTGTCGCCGGCATCGGCGGCATGAACCACTTCTTGCTGCCCGGTTCGGCGACGTCGCCGACCTCAGGCGGCGATGCCACGCGTTACGGCGTGCATCTGATGGAACTGCTGATCAACGGTCTCCTGAAGCAGGGCGCCCGGCGCGACCGGCTGGAGGCCAAGATCTTCGGCGGCGCGAAGACGATCTCGACATTCTCCAATGTCGGTGAGCAGAACGCGGCCTTCGCCATGCAGTTCCTCAGGGATGAAGGCATTCCGGTGGTCGGCTCCTCCACAGGCGGCGACCACGGACGCAAGCTTGAATTTTGGCCGGTCTCCGGTCGTGCCCGGCAATATCCGCTGACCGGCGCCGAAACGCAGAGAACCGTCGCTCTCGAGCAACGCCCCGCCGCTCCGCCGAAGCCCGTCGAAACCAGTATCGAATTTTTTTGATGGCGAGGATTTTCATATGACATTTAACCCGGTGATGGAGCCGCCTGCGCCTGTTGAAGCGTTGAGCGACATCCTGATGCGCATCGTTTCGGAACTGCACGATGTCGCCTATCTCATCGAGCGCATCGAGCCGCAGCTTCTCGATCTCGGCGGCGCTGAAATCCTCAATTCGCCGGATGCCATGAAGGTCATGCAGGGCATTGATCTCGCCGTGCAGAAATCGCGCGGCCTCGCCGAGTTCATCGACACCATCACCGGCGAAATCCCGCACGGCTGGGCAGTCGACGTCGCGACCGCGCTCAGCCTCGTCAAGCTGGCGGAAATGCAGAAGGCGCTGGGCGGCGCCACACGCCACGGCCATTCCCAGCCCCTGAGCAAGGCAGCCGGCGACTTCGATTTCTTCTGACCCTCCAGGGGCGGCGCCCCCTTTACGAAACGCTCGCGCAAGTTTCGCCGATTATTCGTCAGATGAGGCAATAAGCCTGCTTTGTCTTTGACGAATCGTGCGAGAACAGAATGAATCTGTTAAATCAATTAGTTCAGATCTTTAAGAACTTCGGCTCGCTTGGCCGAACACGCCTGATGATTCTCGGAGGCGTTGGTGCCGTCTCCATCGCAATCGTCCTTGCGGCCGCCCTTTTCGTCAACAAACCGGCACAGGAAACGCTCTACGTCGGCCTGGATTCGCCCGATCTCAACCAGATCAGCATGGCGCTCGCCGAAGCCAACATCAATTTTCAGGTCGGCACGGACGGTTCCAGCATCAGTGTCCCCGCGGGGATGACGGGCAAGGCCCGCCTGATGCTTGCCGAGCGCGGCCTGCCGAACAGCGCCAATGCCGGTTACGAACTCTTCGACAATGTCGGCTCGCTCGGCCTGACCTCCTTCATGCAGGAAGTGACGCGGGTTCGCGCGCTGGAAGGCGAAATCGCCCGCACCATCCAGTCGATCTCGGGTATCACGGCCGCGCGCGTACATATCGTCATGCCGGAGGTCGGAAACTTCCGCAAGCAGGAGCAGAAGCCGACCGCTTCCGTCATGATTCGCGCGAGTGCGGCCACCGGACGAAGTGCTGCGACTTCGATCCGCCATCTCGTCGCCTCGGCCGTGCCGGGGCTTGACGTCGATGACGTGACGATCCTCGATTCCGCCGGTCAGCTGCTCGCCTCCGGCGACGAAGCCAGCAACAGCTCGCTGAACCGCTCGCTCAACATCGTCCAGAATGTCCAGCAGGAAGTCGAATCCAACGTCGACAAGGCGCTCGCACCCTTCCTCGGCATGGACAACTTTCGCTCCAGCGTCACCGCCGACCTCAATACCGACGCCCAGCAGATCCAGGAAACGACCTACGATCCCGAATCTAAGGTCGAACGCTCGGTCCGCTCGACCAAGGAAGCCCAGCAGTCGCAGCAGAAGCAGTCCGACAGCGCGACGACGGTCGAGCAGAACATTCCGCAGGCGGCCCCCGAGGCCGGTGGTTCGGCGGGGCCTGAATCGCAGGACAAGTCCGACAAGCGCGAAGAGCAGACCAACTACGAAATCAACAGCCGGACGACGGCGACGACCCGCAACAGCTACAAGGTCGAGAAGCTTTCGATCGCCGTGGTGGTCAACAAGGGCCGCATCGCCAAGATGGTCGGCGAGCCTGCCGATCAGGCCAAGATCGATGCCTATCTTGCCGAAATGAAGACGATCGTCGCTTCGGCGGCCGGCATCGACGCCAAGCGCGGCGACGTCGTCACCGTCACGGCCATGGACTTCCTCGAGAACCAACTGCTCGAAGACGCCACCGGCGGTGTCCGCGTCATGGACATGCTGAGCCGCAACCTTGCCGGCATCATCAACTCGCTCGCCTTCGTCGCCGTCGCCTTCGTGGTGGTCTGGATGGGCCTGCGGCCTCTGGTGCGCAGCGTCAGCGGCAATGGCAGTTCGTCGGTTCTCGGCGACGCCACGCCGGAGGCGGCCGGCCTCGAGCTACCGGACTTTGCGCCGGCAGCCGGCGTCCCCGGAGGTGCCCTCATGGACGGCTTCGGATCCGACTTCGGCTTCGACAGCACCGAGGATCTGCTCAGCCTCGGCGACGACGACGGGAACTTCAACCGCCGCGTCAAGGAAGGCCCGGAACGCAAGCTCTCCCGCATGGTCGAGATCAACGAGGAACGCGCCGCGAAAATCCTCCGGAAATGGGCGATCGACGAGGCAGCGTAAGACAAAAGGTCGGGCAACCGGCCTTTTTCATATTGGTGCCCCGCGTCATTTCCTCCAACAGGATAGATGTCGGCTCCCGGACTCGCGTAAAACGCGAATGAAGTTGCGATGCAGCCAGAATCACCGTAGCCTTCCCAATAGCTTGAGGGCTGGAAATGATCGTCGAATCAGTGCATGGGCGGCAGCGTAAGTAAATCCCTAGAAGTCGGAGATGGTGATTTGCATCGGCTGGCTTACCCTTGGGTGATTCGAAATGGGATTCGAGCGGGACTTGAATTGAATCCCTTGCAGAAAAATTGCTGTTGCACCGAGTTTGATCGTTTCTCAGCCGCAGGACATTGCCAATGGATATGGATGTAATTCAGGCGAGCAAAGGCGAGAGGCAAATGGCGAATTTCGCGAGCGCGGTAGTGCCGGATTTGTTGCCGCGTGATCAACTGCTCCAGCGCCTGCACGGCGTCGCCAACACTGGCAGGTTGCAATCCGGTCTGCGCGCACTGACGGAGTATGTCGGCGCTTCGCACTACCTTCTGGCGCGCTGCGATCTCATCCAGGAAAGCGGTCTCGATTTCATTGTTTCGTCGGATTGGCCTTTCGACCTGGTGAGGGATATCGCCAATGACCTGGTTCGCGGCTATGCCCGTTCGACGGAGCTGGAAAAATGCATGCAGGTGTTCCAGCCGAATTTTGCTCTTATGCCTGACAATGCCGACGTGCCGGACGGCGCCAGCCGCCAGTATTGTTCTGTCACCTTCAATGTCGGCCGGTCGCGGCTGGCCCTGATGTTCCTGTTCGGCGAGGGGTTCATCCTGTCGCCGGAGCGTCTGCGGGATGTGGGCCTGCTTGCAGGTTATGTCGCGAGTTTCCTGCGCTGCGGCGGGACGAAGGTCGATCGCGATTTCGATTTGACCGACCGCGAGCTGGAATGCCTGTTCTGGATCGCCGAGGGCAAGACCAGCGACGAGATCGCGATGATCCTCGGCATCTCCCGCAATACCATCAACAATTACATTACCAGCGTGATGCGCAAGACGGCGACAAAGACCCGGTCCGAGGCCATTGCCTTCGCCGTCCGCAATAATCTCGTATAGGGGGAATCCATGGCGCATCCATCAGCCAGAACGATGAGCAGCGCCGATCAGCTGCGCATGGTGCGTGTGAACAGGATTTCCAGCCGGTCCGATCTTTTTCCGCGGCTGATTGCGATGCAGAAGCTCGCCGATGCTCAAGGCTTCGCGATCTTCCGCGTCAGCGGCGCAGGCCTTCCGGCAAAACAGCGCCTTGTCTGCGAGCTCGAGAATTGGGGGTCTTCCAATGCCGGTTTCGGCAAGGCCTTCACCGACGCCTACGGCGATATCCTTCTCGACCACATCGAAAAGTCGTTGCTGCCGCTCTCATGGGCCGGCGGATACGACCGTGCCGCACCCGGTCCTGCCGACTTCGCGCCGTTCATTACGCGGCTGCAGGACGGTATCGTGCCTTTTTCCGGCCTTGCCTTCCCGGTGCGGCTCGGCGCAGTCGGCAACGGTTTCATCGTTTTCACCGGCGATGAGCTCGATCCGTCGAGCGATACGATCGTCGAGCTGCACGGTCGCTGCTGTCATATCATGATGGATCTGCTCTCGCTCGACGAACGCCGCACGGCGGCCGCCGAAGCGCTCAGCGAACGCGAGATCGCCTGTCTCCAGCTTGCCGGCGACGGCCGCATCAGCGAAGAGATTGCCGACAAGCTCGGCCTCTCCGTGCACACCGTGAACGCCTATCTCGGCTCGGCGACCATCAAGCTCGATTCCGTCAACCGTATCCAGGCGATCGCCAAGGCGATCCGGCTCGGCTATATCAGCTGAGCCTACTCAGCCATATCAGCTGAGCTCTGCTCTGCTATTTCAGCTGAGCCCACTCGGCCATTTCAGTTGAGCCCCGCTGAGCTCAGCTGAAGCGGATGGATCTGCTCTCGAAAGACCGGATGAAAGCTCTTATGTCCTGATGAGAGTGTCAACCCGCCAGCGCCCGCGGCGCCTGATTGACGTTGTAGCGCGATTCCCGAAGGCTCTTTTCGAGGAAGCGGGTGTTCTCATCGGGATCGGCCGAGGGATCCTGGAACGCGATATGGTTGATCTCGATGCCGGCGTGATCTTCGGCCAGCGTCAGCTGCGCATAGACGGTGACGCCGCGCGGCTTGATTTCCAGATCGAGAACGACTTCGGGCTTGCCGCCCCACTCCAGCGTATAATTGCCGCCCAGGCCGAAATTCACCGTGCCCGGATGAAAGAAAAGCTCTGCCGCCGAAGCGACGAGATCGGAAAGATTGCCGTAATACTCGAAGCGCAGCAGCGAAATAAGGTCAGAAGCATCCAGAAGGCGCAGTTCCGTGGCGACCGGGCTGATCGCAACTGCGAGGATTTTTTCACGCTGGGTAGAGTGGGGGCATTTTTTCATTCGGCTTATCTTACCCGTTTGTTCTTGGCGTCTGCGGCGTAGACCCGGTGGATCAGCTCCGCAACGGCCTTATAGAAGACTGACGGTATGACACTATCGATCGAGACTTGCGCAAACATGGAGCGCGCAAGCGGCGGATCCTCGAACACCGGGATGCCGTTTTTCTCGGCAATCTCCCTGATTTTGAGCGCAATCAGGTCCTGGCCCTTGGCCAGCACCACCGGCGCGTCGTTTTCTTCGCGCGCGTAGCGCAGCGCCACCGCATAGTGCGTCGGGTTGGCGATGACGAGCGTCGCCCGGTGCACGTTGGCGATCATGCGCCGGCGCGCGCGGTCGCGCATCAGCGAGCGCTGCCGGCCCTTGACGAAGGGGTCGCCCTGCGCCTGCTTGTTTTCTTCCTTGATTTCGTGCCGCGTCATCTTCAGCTCGGTGAACCAGTGATGGCGCGTCCAGAAGACATCGGCGATCGCCACGATCGCGGTGGCGATCAGCACGACGATGATGATCTTGCGCATCGCCGTCGAGATCCGCACCAGGATCGTCTGGGGGTCGGAAAACATCGCGTCGATCGAGCTGAAATATTCGCTCCTCAGCACGAAAAACAGGATGACCCCGACGACGACGACTTTGAACAGGGATTTGCCGAACTCGACGAGGCCCGGCAGGCTGAACAGCCGTTCCCAGCCTTTGGCGGGAGAGATGCGCGAGGCCTGCGGCCGGATGCGTTCGAGCACCGGCGTCGGCAGGTTCTGGAAGACGGAGGAGGCGATGCCGAACACCATGAACAGGATGAGGGCAGGGGCCAGCAGCGCCGCAGTGGCCCAGCCGAGCCTGACGAACAGCGAAAGGACATCCGGCCCCGTTTCGATCTTCCACTGGTCGGGCTGCTCGAAGATGTCGCGCAGCGTTTCAGTCATGCGCCCGACGCCGTCGGGGAGGAAGAAGACCAGATAGATATAGGTGGCAAGGATGGTCGCGAAGATCGACAGCTCGCGCGAAAACGGCACGTTGCCTTTCTCAGCCGCGTCGGATTGCTTTTTCGCGGTCGGGGCTTCTGTTTTGCTGTCCTTGTCATCGTCTGCCAAGACGCGGCCCTCCGTCAATGAAATTGGCCGCAGCATCAAAACAATGAGCTAAAGCGCGTCGCCGGAACCGAGGTTCTCCGCGACGCGCTTTAAAGCGCAGCCAGTCACTTGAAGGGTAGTCGCCTGCGACACGGCGATCAACGGCCGCTTTGCCGCACGCCGGATTTGTCAACAGTCTCGGAGTTTCAATGCATGTCGCCCGGAAGTGTGCAGCGGTTCCGGGATAACGACATGCATAAGACGAGGAGCTAAAGCGGGTCGCATGAACGAAGTTCGATGCGCGACGCGCTTTAGGCGGCCGCCGAAGCGTCGCCTTCCTTCTCCTTGAGCTCGATCTGGCCGGAGTTGGCCAGGCGAATCGCTTCCTGCGCCACGGCGCGCCGGGCAATGGCGATCTCGCGCGGATTGACGCCGCCCATGCCGCTCTGCAGATCCGATTCGATCATGCGGCGCTGGCGCGGGCTGATGGCGGAGAGAACCGATTCGCGGATTTCGGCCGGCGAACCGCGCAGCGAGACGGTGAGTACATCCGTCGAGATGTCGTTGAGCAGCAGGACGCGGCTGCGCTGCGGCATGTACATGAGGTCCTCGAACAGGAAGATCTTCGGGCGGACCTTGTTGACGGATTCGCGGCTGATCGATTCGAGCGAGGTGAGCAGCGTGTCGACCTGCGGCTTGTCGAGCTCGTTCATGAGATCGGCGACCTTCGTCGAGCCGGCCGCATTGCGCTCTGCCTCGACCTCGGCAAGCAGCGTCATCACCTGGTTCTCGATGATCTGCGCAGCCTTCGGGCTGACGGTCTTCATGTTGACGGTTCTGTTCATGATGTCGGCGCGGCGGTTGTCGGGAAGCTGCAGCAGCACCTTGGCGCCGAAATTGGACGGCATCATCGAAAGAATATAGGCAACGGTCTGCGGATGTTCGCGCAGCAGGAACTGGGCGACGAATGTCGGCTCCGCCTCGCTGAGGCGATCCCAGATCGAAGTTTCGTAGGCCTGGAACGCCGTGCGGCGGCCGAGCAGGCTGTCGACCTCGTCGGGCGTCAGGCCCTCTTCCAGAATGGCTTCGATCGCCTTGGCATTGTCCATCAGTCCGGCGCCCTCGGTGAAGAGGTCTTCGAATTCGCCGACGAGCATCAGGAGCTCGTCCGGCGGAATGGCGCGCAGCGACTGGGCGGATGCGATAATGGTCTGCAGTTCAGCCTGGGTGAAATATTTCAACAGCCGGCCGGCGACGCCCTTTCCCATAGCGAGAAGAACAGCCGCCGCCTTTTCAGCCTGGGTCAACGGTTTCCCGGCTAGCGCGCCGCCGAAATCGTCAAAGTCCATCATGGTCTAACCTCTCCGTCCCACACAGGGATCAGGCTTTTTTCGTACTCAAAACTTCTATCAGTTTCACACCGAATCGGGTGTCATCGTTATCAAGCACCGTAATTTCACCGCGGGCAATCCTGCGGCCGTTCACCATGATCTCGACTGGCTCGCCGATTTTCTTGTCGAGGGCGATCGTCGCCCCTTCATTGAGGTTCATCAGGCCGGAGACCTGCATGCGGCTGGTGCCGAGCATGATCTGGACATCGATCGGAATGTCCATGATCAGTTCGAAATTGGAATTCAAAGCGCTGCCGAGCGGAGCCGGCGACGCCTCGAAGGAAGCGCCGCTGCCGAAATCCATGCCGGCTGCCGAATCGGCATTGCCAGCACCGAAATCGCCGCCGAAATCGTCGCCGCCGAACGGGCTGTCCGAAATTTCGCCGCCGAAGGCCGCCAGATCGGTTCCGGCTGCGAAGGCGCCGCTCTGCAGGTCGTCGCCAAACTGCGGCAGGTCGCCGTCGGCGTCCTGCTTCAGCACGCCGCGCAGATCGTCGATCGCCTGGTCGAGATCCGCTTCGCTGCCCGGCATATCCAGGGAGAGGTCGTTCTGCTGTGTTTTCTTCGTAGCCATGAAATCACTATTCCAGTTGAAACTTGCCTCAAACTGCCTTTGCAGCCCAAGAGCCAGAGAACCGATTAATTCATTAAATGACGGATGAGTTCGTCATCCGAGTTCATCGTGTCCTTGACGCGGACCATGTAGTTTTCGCCTGAACGCCCGAACTCGCACACATACAATTCCTTGCTGTTGGCGCTCACCTCGACGCGTACGTCGCCGTGATCGCGGAAGGGGATGACATCGCCGACCATCAGCTTCGAGATGGTGCGCAATGTCAGGTCCTGCAGCCTGATTTTGGCCTCGAGCGTGACATGCGAACGGCGAACCTGGTCGCCGAGCTGTTCGGTCCATTCCGCCGAGCTGCCGCCGGACTGGCGCTTCGGCTTCGGTGGCGTTACCTTGGTCTTGAGCAGCGCCGTCTGCGGAACCATCAACGAAAATTCCGAAACGATGCCGGCAAGGGTAATCGACATATTGATGGCGGCTGCGAATTCGTCCGGGCGGTCCTCCGGCGGCCGGGCGCGCATCTCAAGGGCGTGCGGGACCGAAAGGCTCGGTTCGAAACCGCCAGGCGCATTGACGGCCGAGCGCAGCACCTTGGCGATCTTGTCGAAAACCATCACCGCCAGGTCCATTTCGATGATCGACAGCAGCCGGTCGGCCGGCTCCTCGATCGTATCGGCGGTGGCGCCGAGCAGGTGCTCCATCAGCGTGATGACGAAACCGTTGCCGCAGGCAAGCGTGATGTTCTGCGACCAGTTGCGCAGCGTCACGTCGGCGAGCGTGACGTTCGAGTTCAGGTCGTCGATCAGATGGTTCTTATAGCCGATCTCGCAGCCGAGATAATTGACCGTCACGTCGAGGCCGGTCTCGCTCTTGATGACGTCTGGAAAGAATTCGCTGTAGATTGCCCCGAAGGAGCTGCAGATCTTGGCGACCCTGCCTCGGTCGCCGAGTCCGCCCGTCAGTTTGGCGAGAAGGGCAGGATCCATTGCCGGTTTGTCTTGCGAAGCATTGCTCGTGGTCATTTAAGCCGCCTTGTTCTCGCCGCCTGGATTCATCATTTCCTGTTCGACCGCATCGATGGACGGACGCTCGTAAGCCGAGATCGTCTTGCGGCCGTATTCGAGAGCGACCTGCGGCACCGAGCCGTTCATGTAGGCAAGCAGCGTCTGCTTGACGATGACGTAGAGGCGGTGCTGCTTGTTGCGGACGATCTTGATCTGGGAGACCAGCGGCGAGCAGACGCAGTAGGACAGGAGAATGCCGAGGAAGGTGCCGACCAGCGCCGAGCCGATCAGATGGCCGAGCACTTCGGGCGAATCGTTGATGTGGGCCATCGCCTTGATGACGCCGAGAACCGCCGCGACGATACCGATCGCCGGGAAGGAATCGCCCATGATCTGGATCGCGTGGTAGGGCTTCATCTTGTCGTGCATGATGGTGTTGAGTTCTTCGTCCATCAGCGCTTCGATCTCGTGGCTGCGGGCATTGCCGATGATGATCAGGCGCACGTAGTCGCAGATGAACGCCGTCAGTTCCTTGTTCTTCAGAACCGTCGGGGCCGACTGGAAAATCGTCGATTCTGCCGGATTGTCGATATGGGCTTCGATTTCGTTTCGCGACTTGGTGCGCAGGTCGCGCATCAAGGAATAGAGCACGCCGAGCGTATCGAGATAATTGCGTTCCTTCGGCACGGCGTGCTTGAAGGCTTCGCCGAGCGCCTTGCCGGAATCCTTCACCACCTTCATCGGGTTCGCCATGATGAAGCTGCCGAGGCCGGCGCCGCCGATGATCACGAATTCGAAGGGCTGGAACAGCGCGTCCACGTGGCCGCCCATTGCCATGAAGCTGCCGATGACACAGCCGCAAGTCACTATAAATCCGATAATGATATTCATCGTCAGCCCAATCTGAACGTTACTTTTCTCTAAGAGGGTTAGGGTTTCTGCCTTGCGTGAGGCTGATGAACGGGCCGCGCGCAAGGCATTTCCGCGTGCCAGCTTCGCGCAAGCATCTGCCGTCAATCTAAAGGAGACGAATGGGTACCCGTACCCGTTTCTGAGATGCCGCCTCAGCGAAATCCCGGCCGAACCCCTTAAGACGACGCCCGGCTTTTCGTTCCGTTCATCGCCAATGCTTGGAGCCTACCGACATGCAATCCGGTCTTTATGTTTCTCTGTCGTCGCAGATGGCCCTCGAAAAGCGCCTGAACACTATTGCGGACAACATGGCGAACGTGAACACGACCGGTTTTCGCGCCACCGAGGTGAAGTTCGACGAGATGGTGGCGGCGACCAAGAACAAGCTGAACACCAAGGTCGCTTTCGTTTCGCAGGGCAACGACTATCTGAACGAGTCGAACGGCGAGCTGCAGCACACCGGCAACATGCTCGATTTCGCCATCAAGGGCGACGCCTGGTTCTCGCTCGATACGCCCGCCGGCCGCGTGCTGACGAGGGACGGCCGCTTCACGCTCAAGGACACAGGCGAACTGGTCTCGATCCGCGGATACCCCGTTCTCGACGCCGGCGGGGCGCCGATCCAGCTCAACTCCAAGGGCGGCGAGCCGGCCGTCGGCACCGACGGCATCATCTATCAGGGCGACCGCCAGGTCGGTTCGCTCGGCCTGTTCGAGGCCGATATCAGCAAGGGTTATCTGCGCTACGAAAACAGCGGCATCATGACCACCGACCAGCCGCGGGCCGTCGTCGACCGCTTCAATGTCGGTGTCGAGCAGGGTTATCTCGAAAACTCCAACGTCAACGCCATGCGCGAGATCACCCAGCTGATCGAAGTCAACCGCGCCTTCGAAAGCGTCTCGTCGCTGATGCGTGACAGCGAAGATTCCTTCAAGGAAGCCGTTCAGACGCTTGGGGGCAGCCGCTAATGCCTGTCGCCCAAAAGTGTGCAGCGGTTTTGGGAGGACGGCATGCATAAGAACAAAGACCGAAAATGCGTCGCATTTTCAGGTGGGATTGAAGCATGAGCACGACGCTACTGTCCGACGACGCCCTTTCCCCGAAGCTGGCGCATCTGGCGGGCCTCGTCGACCGATACGCATCACCGGAGTTCTCGGTTGCCCATGGCGGTCGCGTGCAGACCATCGCCGCCGGCCACTACACGGTTCGCGGTCTCTCCCGCCATGTTCGCCTGGGCGAGTTCGTCGCCCATAAATCGGCGACCGGCATCCATCTCGGCGAGGTCGTTCGCGTCGAGCCTGATCTGATCTATGTCTGCCCGATCGAGCCGGGCGAGCCGATCGGCATCCACGATACGGTGATCCGCAAGGGTGCTTTCCGGATCTCGCCGTCGGACAGCTGGTGCGGGCGCACTCTCAACTCGCTCTGCGAACCGATCGACGGGCTGGGGCCGATCGCCGAGGGCCTCGACCGCCGCTCGATTTCCAATACCGCCCCGCCCTCGATGACTCGCAAGCGCGTCGAGGCCGGCTTCAAGACCGGCGTGCGCGCCATCGACATCTTCTCGCCGCTCTGCCTTGGGCAGCGCCTCGGCATCTTCGCCGGCTCCGGCGTCGGCAAGTCGACGCTTCTGTCGATGCTCGCCCGTGCCGATGCCTTCGACAAGGTCGTCATAGCGCTTGTCGGCGAACGCGGCCGCGAGGTGCGCGAATTCATCGAGGATACGCTCGGCAGCAATATGAAGAAGGCGATCGCCGTCGTCGCCACCAGCGACGAGAGCCCGATGCTGCGCAAAATGGCGCCGCTGACGGCGGTCACCATCGCCGAGCATTTCCGCGACAAGGGCGAGAACGTCCTGTTCATCGTCGACAGCGTCACGCGTTTCGCCCATGCGATTCGCGAAGTGGCGACCGCCTCCGGCGAACCGCCGATCGCCCGCGGCTATCCGGCTTCCGTCTTCACCGAGCTGCCGCGCCTGTTGGAGCGCGCCGGTCCCGGCCCCGAGGGCGCCGGCACCATCACGGCGATCATCTCGATCCTCGTCGATGGCGACAATCACAACGATCCGATCGCCGATTCGACGCGCGGCATCCTCGACGGCCATATCGTCCTGCAGCGCAGCCTCGCCGAGGAAGGGCGGTATCCGCCGATCGATCCGCTCGCCTCGATCTCGCGCCTGGCCCGCAAGGCCTGGACGCCGGACCAGGAAAAGCTGGTGTCGCGGCTGAAAGTGCTGATCCACCGCTTCGAGGAAACGCGCGACCTGCGCCTGATCGGCGGTTACCGCCAGGGCGCCGATCCCGATCTCGATATGGCGGTCAAGCAGGTGCCGATCATTTACGACGTCCTGAAACAGTCGCCGGGCGATCGCGACTCGCCCGATGCCTTTGCCGATCTCGCCGGCGCCCTCAAGGCTGCAGCCGGTATCGGCAATCAGGGCGGAGCCATCCAGAGGAGATAGACGTGGCTGAATTCGACGACGAACGCATCGCTGCCCCGAAGCAGCGCAGGAAGGCTGCCGGCCTGGATCGGTTTCTGACCTTTGCCGGCCTAGCGCTCGCCGGCGCCTCCGCCTTTTTCCCCTGGTACGTGTTCTTCAACGAAGACAAATTCGGCATCAACGTCGCCGCCAGCGACAATTCGCGCGAACTGCCGGACTGGCCGGCCCGCAACGTCTTCAGCGTCTCGCCGCTGGCCATGGTCAACAAGAACGAGCCGGACAAGAAAGCGCCGCCGATCGATCCGCTGACGACGGCGACGGTCTCCGACCTCGGCAAGGAGCGCGACGGCCGCCCCATCCTGGAAGATCAGCCCTTCCCCGGCAAGTCGCCCTTCCGCCTGCTGCACGTTTCCAACGGCCGGGCGCTGATCGAGGATACCTCCGGCATGTATGTGGTGCGCGTCGGCTCGATCCTTCCGGACCAGAGCCGCCTTGCGACGATCGAACAGCGCGAGGGCAAGTGGATGATCGTTACCTCGAAGGGTGAAACCTACCAGAACAACTGAACCTGTCGGCCAAATCAGAAGGCAACAGGGGCTCCGCCGCAAACCGGCAGGAGCCCCGTTTTTTGCGCGCGCGGCGCTCCCCGAAAGGCGGCTTGAAACCTGAATTCCCGTAAGTCCCACGCAAGATTACCGCACTAGGTTCGGGACAGTAAAAACGGAGAGTTTCATGCAACCGATCCAACTTTTCGACTTGGCTTCGCGACAGGCGGAATGGCTGACGATCCGTCAGCAGGTTGTTGCCGGCAACATCGCGAATGCCAATACCCCGAAGTTCCGCGCCAAGGACGTCACGCCTTTCGACGCCGTGCTCGACAAATCAGACATCACCATGACGCGCACCAATCCGGCCCATCTCAGCGGCAATGATTTCAGCGCCAGCGGCGATATCGACGTCAAGGACGCCGCACTCGACCAGGAAATCGGCATCCAGGAATCGGGCAACACGGTCGGTCTGGCCGAGGAGCTCTCCAAGTCTGGCGATATCAAGCGCCAGTACGATCTGAACACCTCGCTGGTCAGTTCCTTCAACCGCATGATGCTGATGACCGTCAGGAAGTAAAAGTCATGGATCCGCTTTCAGCAGCAATGAAAATCGCCGGTTCCGGGCTCGAGGCGCAGTCGACGCGCCTGCGCATCGTTTCGGAAAACATCGCCAACGCCCGCTCGACCGGGGACACGCCCGGTGCCGACCCCTATCGCCGCAAGACGATCACCTTCGGCCAGCAGATGGACCGCGTCACCGGCGTCGAGACGGTCGACGTCAAGAAGGTCGGCGTCGACGAAGGCGACTTCAGCACCGAATTCGACCCGAGCAATCCGGCTGCGGACCAGAAGGGCGTCGTCAAGCTGCCGAACGTCAACATCCTGGTCGAGATGGCCGACATGCGCGAAGCCAACCGCTCCTATGACGCCAATCTGCAGACCATCAAGCAGACCCGCGATCTCATCTCCTCCACGATCGATCTCCTGAAGAGCCAATAATAATGATCAGCAGCGTCCAGAATGTCAGCAACCTTTCGATGACGCGCGCGCTCGGCGCCGTCGACACCGAAAATTCCGCCTCGTCGTCTGCCGCCACCATGCCAGGCACCGCTGGTGCGGCTGCCAATAATATGAGCTTCGCCTCCGTCATGGGCAACATGGCAACCGACGCGGTCACCAGCCTGAAGGGTGCGGAAAGCATGTCCTTTGCCGGAATCAAGGGCACGGCGACGACGCGTGAAGTCGTCGATTCCATGCTCCAGGCCGAGCAGACGCTGCAGACGGCGATCGCCATCCGCGACAAGGTCGTCTCGGCCTTTCTCGAAGTCACCAAGATGCAGATGTAACTGATTTGAGGACGAACACATGAGAGCGCTCGCCATTGCAGCAACGGGCATGGATGCCCAGCAGACCAATCTGGAAGTTATCGCGAATAATATCGCCAACATCAATACAACCGGTTTCAAGCGCGCGCGCGCCGAATTCTCCGATCTTCTCTACCAGACCGAACGCGCCAAGGGTGTCGCCAACCGCGCCAATCAGGCCGTCGTTCCCGAAGGCGCCAATATCGGCCTCGGCGTCCAGACCTCGGCGGTCCGCAATCTGCATCTGCAGGGCGAACTGACCCAGACCGGCAACGATCTCGACGTGGCGCTGATCGGCAAAGGCTTCTTCCAGATCCAGTCGACCGACGGGACGACGCTTTACACCCGCGCCGGCGCCTTCAACAAGAACGACCAGGGCCAGCTCGTTACCATCGACGGCTACGAGGTCCTGCCGGGCATCACCATTCCGACGGGCTCGACCGAGCTGACGATCAGCCGCTCCGGCCAGGTTTCGGCCAAATTGCCGGGTGCGGCCGATGCGACCGTGCTCGGCCAGCTGACCCTTGCCGACTTCGTCAACGAGGCGGGCCTCCAGCCGCTCGGCGACAATCTCTTCCAGGAAACGGCGGCCTCCGGCGAAGCCGTCGTCGGCAATCCCGACGAGGAAGGTTTCGCCTACATGAAGCAGGGTTATCTGGAATCGTCGAACGTCGACCCGGTGAAGGAAATCACCGAGCTGATCTCGGCCCAGCGCGCTTACGAAATGAATTCCAAGGTGATCACCACCGCTGATGAAATGGCCTCCATCGTCAGCAAGAACCTGAAGTAAAGGGAAGGGCCGAAACATGATGTTTTGCCGGGCAGGACACATCTCAGGATGGGTGGCGGCAGCCACGATCGCAATCGCGGGCATTTTCGCGCCCGCGGACGTGGATGCCGGCATGGGTTATGCCGTCGTCCCGACGACGATCATCTACCCCGGCGACACATTGTCGGCCAGCCAGCTTCAGGAGGTCGAGGTCACCAACCCCAACCTCGCCGGCGATTTCGCCAAATCCATTTCCCAGGTCGAAGGCCTGGTCTCCAAGCGCACATTGCTGCCGGGCCGCACGATTTCGGTTGCAGGCCTGCGTGAGCCCTATACGGTGACACGCGGCTCCTCGATCCGCCTCGTCTTCTCGCTCGGCGCGATGACCATCTCAGCCGCCGGCTCGCCGCTCGAAGACGGCGCCACCGGGCAGCTGATCCGCGCGCGCAATATGGATTCCGGCGTCATCGTCAGCGGCACGGTGCTTGCGGACGGCACGGTCCATGTGAGGGCAAAATGAAATTGTTCTTCCGGTTTTTGACCCTTGTCGCGGTTCTCGCCATGAGCCTGGCCGACGTCGCGCCCGCCTTCGCGCTGACTTCCCGCATCAAGGATATCGCCTCGCTTCAGGCCGGCCGCGACAACCAGCTGATCGGCTATGGTCTGATCGTCGGCCTGCAGGGGACCGGCGACGGTTTCCGTGCCTCGCCGTTTACCGAGCAGTCGATGCGGGCGATGCTGCAGAACCTCGGCATCTCGACGCAGGGCGGCCAGTCCAACGCCAAGAATACGGCGGCCGTCATGGTCACCGCCAACCTGCCGCCCTTCGCAAGCCCCGGCAGCCGCATCGACGTGACGGTGAGCTCGCTCGGCGACGCAACGTCGCTGCGCGGCGGCACGCTCGTCATGACCTCGCTTTCCGGCGCCGACGGCCAGATCTACGCCGTCGCGCAGGGCGCGGCGATCGTCACCGGCTTCCAGGCCCAGGGCCAGGCCGCGACCGTGACCGAAGGTGTAACCACCGCCGGCCGCGTGCCCGGCGGCGCCATTATCGAACGCGAACTGCCGTCCCGCTTCAAGGACTCGGTCAATCTCGTCCTGCAGCTGCGCAATCCCGATTTCTCGACGGCGATCCGCATCGCCGACATCGTCAACGGTTATGCCTCGGCGCGTTTCGGCGGCCCGGTGGCGGAAGCCAAGGATTCGCAGGAAGTGGTGATCCAGAAGCCGCGCCAGGCCGATCTCACCCGGCTGATGGCCGACATCGAAAATCTCATCGTCGAAACCGATACACCGGCGAAGGTCGTCATCAACGAGCGCACCGGAACGATCGTCATCGGCTCCGACGTCCGCGTCTCGCCGGTTGCCGTCAGCTACGGTACCTTGACGGTGCAGGTCACCGAGACGCCGCAGATCATCCAGCCCGAGCCCTTTTCGCGCGGCCGGACCGCGGTCCAGCCGCAGACCGATATCGCGGCTGAGCAGACCGGCGGGCGCGTCGCCATCATCGACGGTCCCGACCTCAGGACCCTCGTTGCCGGCCTCAACAATATCGGCGTGAAACCGGATGGCATCATCGCCATTCTCCAGGGCATCAAATCGGCGGGCGCCCTGCAGGCGGAGCTTGTGCTGCAATGATAAAGATCATCAAAGACATGACGGTCCTGCAATTGCTGCGTCGGCTGGCGCTGCCGGCAGCAGGCCTCGTCCTTCTGTCGATCCCGGGCGCCTTCGCGCAGGAGCATGCGCCGGCGGGCGACATCACTTCCCAGGACGAGGTCAAGCAGTTCTGCACCAACATCGCCGACCCCGCTCGCGACCAGCGTTACCTGCTGCAGAAGCAGGAACTGGAAAAGCTTCGCGCCGACATCGACGCCCGCATGGCCGAGATGGACAAGCGCAAGGCCGAATACCAGGACTGGCTGAAACGGCGCGACGATTTCCTGAAGCAGGCGGAAGCCGGCTTGACCGACATCTACAAGAAGATGAAGCCGGATGCGGCCGCACAGCAGCTGCAGGATATGAATATCGAGGTGGCCTCCGCCGTGATCATGCGGCTCGGACCGCGCCAGTCGAGCCTCATCCTCAACGAGATGGACGCGAAGAAGGCCGCGGCCATCGCCAGCGTCATCGCCAGTGCGTCCGATCCCAATACGTCGAAGGATCCTTCATGAATATGCGTTTTTCGGCCGCGATCGCCGCCCTCGCACTCCTTGCAGGTTGCCAGTCTCCGACGGCAGTCAGCGAGATCGGCCGCGCGCCCGCCATGAGCCCGATCGGCAGCGGCCTGGCCTATGGCCAGACGCCGCAGATGGCGCTTTATCCGAAGCAGCCGCGCGCCGTGGCGCAGGGTTATTCGCTGTGGAGCGATTCGCAGGCAGCGCTCTTCAAGGATGCGCGCGCGCTCAACGTCGGCGACATCCTGACGGTCGACATCCAGATCAACGACAAGGCCTCCTTCGACAACGAGACCAATCGAAGCCGCACGAATTCGAGCGGCATGAACTGGGACGTCAACGCCCAGATCTTCGGCTGGACGCCTGAGTCCAAGACCGACCTGACTTACGGCTCAGACACCAGCACCGACGGCAAGGGCAAGATCGAGCGCACCGACAAGATCACCCTTCTGGTCGCCGCCGTTGTCACCGGCATTCTCGAAAACGGCAACCTCGTCATCTCGGGCTCGCAGGAAGTCCGGCTGAACCAGGAGCTGCGCATCCTGAACGTCGCCGGTATCGTTCGTCCGCAGGACGTCAATGCCGACAACCAGATCTCCTACGACAAGATCGCCGAAGCCCGCATCTCCTACGGTGGCCGCGGTCGCCTGATGGAAGTGCAGCAGCCTCCGCGCGGCCAGCAGGCCGTCGATCTTTTCTCGCCGCTTTGAGGCTGAACGACGATGGCAGAGCCAGACGTAAGCGCAGGTCAACCGAAGAAGAAATCCGCCACGCTGATGACGATCATCGGCATCGCCGTCCTGACGCTGCTCGGCGCCGGCGGCGGCTGGGCGGTCGGCACGATCGTCGCGCCCAACATCAAGGGCGCCAAGGAGGCCGAGCAGGCCAAGGACGCCGAGGCCAAGAAAAAGGCCGAGGAAGGCCTGGCCCACATTTCGACCGAGGCCAACAACGTCGTCCAGCTCGAGCCGATCACCTCGAACCTCGCTTACCCCTCGGAAAACTGGGTTCGACTCGAGGTCGCGCTGCTGTTCAACGGGCCGCCGGATGTCAAGGTTTCCGAGGATATTCACCAGGATATCCTCGCTTATATCAGGACCGTTTCCCTTCAGCAGATCGAGGGGCCGCGGGGCTTTCAATATCTCAAGGATGACATACAGGAACGTGTTGACCTTCGCTCGCAAGGGCGGGTATCGAAGGTCATGTTCAGGACATTTGTCATCGAATGATTCGTCTCATAGTTTTCCTTGCCGCCATGATGGCGGTACCGGAACTGGCGGTGGCACAGCAGCTGCCGACTGACTTGTTGAACGTGCCGGTCGATGGCTCCGTCGCCGCCTGGATCATCCGCACATTCGGCCTGCTGACCGTTCTTTCGGTCGCGCCGGGCATCCTGATCATGGTGACGAGCTTCCCGCGCTTCGTCATCGCCTTCTCGATCCTGCGCTCGGGCATGGGCCTCTCCTCGACGCCCTCCAACATGATCCTGCTGTCGCTGTCGCTGTTCATGACCTTCTACGTCATGTCGCCGACCTTCGATCAGGCCTGGCAGAACGGTGTGCAGCCGCTGCTTGCCAATCAGATCAACGAGACCGAGGCTGTCCAGCGCATCGCCGAACCCTTCCGCACCTTCATGGCGGCCAATACCCGCGACAAGGATCTGGCGCTTTTCGTCGATCTGGCGCGCGAGCGCGGGCAGAATATCCAGACATCAGGTCCGATCGACTATCGCGTGCTGATCCCGGCCTTCATGATTTCCGAAATCCGCCGCGGCTTCGAGATCGGCTTCCTCGTCGTGCTGCCGTTCCTCGTCATCGACCTCATCGTCGCCACCATCACCATGGCGATGGGCATGATGATGCTGCCGCCGACGTCGATCTCGCTGCCGTTCAAGATTCTCTTCTTCGTGCTGATCGACGGCTGGAACCTGCTCGTCGGCAGTCTGGTGCGCTCGTTCAACTGATCGGCCACCGTTCATTTATTCGCTCCTATCGTCGTCAACGAGAAAACCCCGCCGGATCGTTCCGGCGGGGTTTTCTCGTTGATGATTGAAAGCTTACTCGGTGGCGAACGGCGCCGTGCGCGGCGGCAGCGCCGCAATGTCCATGTGCTCGGGTTCGAGGCGCTGTTTGGCGCGCTCGGCCATGATTTCGTAAGCCTGCTCCAGATGGTCGCAGAAACGTTCGGCGTCGAAGAGCGGCGCAATATAGCGCTTCTCTTTCAGATGCGCCTTGTACTCGGCGATCCGTCCGGGATTCTGCGCCAGTTCGACGGCGAGATCCTCGTAGGCCTGCAGGTCGGTTGCAACGAGCTCGGGCAGGTCGATGGCCCGCAGCAGGCTCTCGCTGACGCGTGAGGCGAAGTTGGTGCCCTTGACGGTCAGCACCGGCAGGCCGCCCCAGAGCTGCTCCGAGGTGGTCGTGTGGCCGTTGACCGGGAAGGTGTCGATGCCGAGATCGGCCGCCTGCTGGCGGTCGATATGCTGTTCGTAGGGGGCGCGCGGGCAGAAAATGATGCGCTTAGGCGAAATGCCCGCCGTCTGGAACTGCTTCAAAAGGTTCGCCTGGTTGCGCGGCGTGTTCGCCATCAGCCAAAGCACGCTGTTCGGCGCCCGCTTGAGAATGCGGCACCAGCTGTCGATCGTCTCCGGCGTGATCTTGCGGTTGCCGTTGAACGAGGCGAAGATGAAGGCCTCTTCCGGCAGACCCAGCTGCTCGCGGGTGACCGGGCGCGGCTTCGGGCGGTGCATCGGGTCGTTCGGCTGATAGCTTTCCGGCAGCCGGCAGAATTTCTCATGGTAGAAGGGCTTGGCCACCTCGGGCAATACCGAATGGTCGCCGATGACATAGTCGAGATCGATATTGACCGTGCTGCCGGGGAAACCGAGCCAGCCGACGTGGACCGGTGCCAGCGGCAGGTTGAAGACTGTCGCGCGGCTGCCAGAGGTATGGCCCTTCAGGTCGACCATGATGTCGATATTGTGCTCGCGCACGACCGCCAGCACCGCCTGGTCGGAGAAGCCGTGAACGTCGACGATCCGGCCCCAGCGGCTGCGGTCGGTCACATTGTGCTTCAGGTATTCCGGACCCGTATGGCAAAACAGCGTCACCTCGAACCGGTCCTTGTCGTGCAGTTCGAGGATGCGCTGCAACAGCTTCATCGTCGCATGGCGATCCCAGAAGTCCGACGACATGTAGCCGATCCGGATCTTGTTCGACCATGTATGCGGCTGGTTGCGGCGGAGGGCTACCCGTTCCGGGTTGAGGGGGGTGGTGCCGATCGTCGCATGCCGGTTGAAATCCTCGTTGCCGCACCAGTGCAGATGATAGAACGGGTTGTCCTTGCGCAGGATCTCGATATCGCCCTCCGCCAGGGCCGCGTCGATCACCGCCTGATGTTTGCTGGCCTCTTCGAAATCGTTGAATTCGCGCGCGAAAACCAGATGCAGGAAGCGGAATGCGTGATTGCCGGGAAACCGCTTGAAGAGGTTGCGCGAGAGGCTCTGGTTGGTTGCGTCGTTCAGATCGTCGCTCAGGAGCAGGGCAGCCAGGCGCATATGATCGGGATTGGCACTCTGTGACAGCACCGTCTTGAACGGGCGAATGATATCCCGCTGCTGCCGCTTCAGATAGATTGCGGTGATGATGAAGGCGAGTTCCGCGTCATCCTGCGCCTTGGCGAGGTTTCGCATGGCAATCAGCAGGGCATCATCCTCGTTGCCGATCTCATAATGCAGCTTGGCAGCTTGTTTCTGGTATTCGTAGGCATTCGGCCCTTCGCAGTTGCCGGCCAGGCCATAGGCTTTCGCGGCATCGGCCTTGAAGCCGAGCTGCACGAGGTTCTTGGCCAGCAGCGCGTAGGTCTTGGCGTCCTGCTGGATATCCATGAGCTGGTTGAGCGTCGCCAAGGACTGTGTGTAGCGGCCGGCCTGGTAATCTCTGGATGCCGCAGAGAACGAAACTTTGCTGTTCAAAACCCAACTCCGTGAAGGAAATGTTCTGGCATGGCTGTCGATTGCCGACACGCACGAGCCGTCCTCCCCGAAAACGGGTGGGTCGATCCGATGATGCTATCCCGGCGCCTGCCACATTGTCATGTGAAGCTTGCTTGAAACCGGTGCGCCTCATGAAGACGCTTCCTTTCATGAGAGAAAACGGTTTCTTTCCCCGTATGTTAGCATGCGAAGGAATTGATTCAGCCGGCATTAACTATGCGATGTAAGGAGCCTGCACGGGGCCTCTATTTTTAAGAAGTTGGCAAGCATTGGCTGCGAGATTGCCCTGGACATGACGGGTTTGGGCCAAACAAAAAAAGGCGCCGAGTAGCATGAAGCTGGTCCGTCATCGCCGGTACTTAGTCCGGTATGTCCTCCTTTTTGTATCTAGTTTCCAGGGGACAGATTTATGACAAGCATTAACACCAACACTTCCGCACAGGCCGCTCTCCAGACGCTGCGCGACGTCAACCAGGGTCTCCAGTCAACCCAGGCTCACGTTTCGTCCGGCTATCGTGTCGGCAAGGCATCTGACAACGCGGCATATTGGTCGATCGCAACGACCATGCGCTCGGACAACAAGGCACTTTCCGCCGTTTCCGACGCTCTCGGCATGGGTGCTGCCAAGGTCGACACCGCTTACACCGCCATGGACAGCGCCATCGACGTCGTCGGCGACATCAAGGCCAAGCTGGTTGCCGCCACTGAAAACGGCGTCGACAAGGCCAAGGTCCAGGAAGAAATCGGCCAGCTGCAGGAGCAGTTGAAGAGCATCGCTCAGTCGGCTTCCTTCAACGGCGAAAACTGGGTTGCCGGCGCTGACGGCACCAAGAGCGTCGTTTCGTCCTTCGTCCGTGACGGCTCCAACGCCGTTTCGGTCACCACGACCGACTACGTTCTCGACGACGGCTCCGCAGGCAACGTTCTGTTCGGCATGAGCAACGGCTCGGTCGAAACCTCCACGGGTATCCTCGGCACGTCGAATGGTGCGACCGGTTCTGTCTACTCGATGGACATCACCAACTTCACCGCCGGCCAGATCCAGACGGCCCTGACCAACGTCGAAGCCGCTCTGAAGTCCATGACCAGCGCCGGTGCTGCTCTCGGCTCGCTCTCCAAGCGGATCGACAGCCAGGACGAATTCGTGTCCGCTCTCAGCGACTCGATCGACTCCGGTGTCGGCCGTCTCGTCGACGCCAACATGGAAGAAGAATCTTCCAAGCTCAGCGCCCTGCAGACCCAGCAGCAGCTGGCGATCCAGTCGCTGTCGATCGCGAATTCCTCTTCGCAGAACATCCTGTCGCTCTTCCGCTAAGAGCGGTCGGCAAAGGCCTTCTAGTTTCGCGGCCGGGTCATCCCCGGCCGCGAAATGTTTTAACATAAGGTTAATGAAAATTCTCCTAAGTGTCAGATATTTTTACGCTATTTCCATTTTGAATTTAGCTTTCCTTAACCATCTTGCTGTTTTCTAGGCCCATCGAAACGGCGAGTTAACCTTAACGAGAATGGTTAACAGGCATGATGCTGATCGCTGTGGGCCGGCCGAAAATCCGGAATGTCCCTTTTTAAAATCTGCCAACAAGGGGCAAACAAACTATGACGAGCATCAACACCAATAACGCTGCAATGGCAGCCCTCCAGACTCTCCGTGGCATCAACCAGGGTCTCCAGACAACCCAGGCTCACGTTTCCTCAGGCTATCGCGTCGGCCAGGCTTCCGACAATGCTGCTTACTGGTCGATCGCAACGACCATGCGTTCGGACAACAAGGCACTTTCGGCCGTTTCCGACGCGCTCGGTCTTGGCGCCGCCAAGGTCGACACCGCTTACTCCGCCATGGACAGCGCCATCGACGTCGTCGGCGACATCAAGGCCAAGCTGGTTGCCGCCACTGAAAACGGCGTCGACAAGGCCAAGGTCCAGGAAGAAATCAGCCAGCTGCAGCAGCAGCTCCTGAGCGTCGCACAGTCGGCTTCCTTCTCCGGTGAAAACTGGGTTGCCGGTGCTGACGGCACCAAGAACGTCGTTGCCTCCTTCGTCCGTGACGGCTCCAACGCCGTATCGGTCGTGATGACCGACTACGTTCTCGACGACAGCTCGGCAGGCAACGTTCTGTTCGGCATGAGCGGCGGCGCGGTCGAAACCTCCACGGGTATCCTCGGTACTTCGAATGGTGCGACCGGTTCTGTCTATGGGATGGACATCACTAACTTCACCCTGGGCCAGATCCAGTCGGCTCTGACCAACGTCGAAGCGGCTCTGAAGTCCATGACCAGCGCCGGCGCTGCTCTCGGCTCGATCTCCAAGCGTATCGAACTGCAGGAAAACTTCGTGTCGGCTCTCAGCGACTCGATCGACTCCGGTGTCGGCCGTCTCGTTGATGCCAACATGGAAGAAGAATCCTCCAAGCTCAGCGCCCTGCAGACCCAGCAGCAGCTGGCCGTCCAGTCGCTGTCGATCGCGAACTCTTCTTCGCAGACCATCCTCACGCTGTTCCGAGGCTAATAACCCTTGGAAACATTGGCCCGCCGGTCTCCGGCGGGCACATCGGAAACGAGCCGCGCTTCAATGGAGCGCGGCTTTTTTAATGTCTGTTAACGGTTGATTAACCATAATGCTGTTTTCTCGGGTCAACGAGACGGCGGGTTAACCAAATTTAAGAACCGGTTAACAGGCATGAGGCTGGTCCCCGTTCCCGGTAGCTTTCCGGAATGTCCCTTTTTATCAACTGCCGACAAGGGGCAATCATTTCATGACCAGCATTTTGACCAACGTTGCGGCGATGGCCGCTCTTCAGACACTCCGCGGAATTAATGACGGCCTCGAAGCTACGCAGAACCGCGTATCATCGGGCTACCGCGTCGAAAAGGCAGCCGACAACGCCGCCTACTGGTCGATCGCAACGACCATGCGTTCTGATAACAAGGCACTCTCCGCCGTCTCCGACGCTCTCGGTCTCGGCGCTGCTAAAGTCGATACCGCCTACTCCGCCATGGACAGCGCCATCGACATCATCAGCGAAATTAAGGCGAAGATCGTTGCCGCGACCGAAAAGGGCGTCGACAAGACCAAGGTCCAGGAAGAAATCGGCCAGCTGCAGCAGCAGCTGCTCAGCATCGCGCAATCGGCTTCCTTCTCCGGTGAAAACTGGGTTGCCGGCGCCGACGGCACCAAGAGCGTGGTTTCCACCTTCGTTCGTGATGGCAACGGCAATGTCTCGGTCAAGACGACGGACTACATCCTGGACACAAGCTCCGCGGGCAACGTTCTCTTCGGCATGACCTCGACTGGCACGATCGACACGGCCGCCGGCATTATCGGCACATCATACGGCACGATCGGCTCGATCTATTCGATGGACATCAGCACCTTCGGCTCGGTTGAGATCTCCATGGCCTTGACGTCGATCGAGGCCGGCCTGGAAGCAATGACCAAGGCAGCATCGCAGCTCGGCTCGATTTCTACGCGCATCGACCTGCAGGAAAATTTCGTCGGCGCGCTCAGCGACTCGATCGACTCGGGTGTCGGCCGCCTCGTCGATGCCGACATGGAGGAAGAATCGAGTAAGCTGACGGCGTTGCAAACGCAGCAACAGCTGGCGATCCAGTCGCTGTCGATCGCCAACTCCAGCGCGCAGAACATCCTGACGCTGTTCCGCAGCTAAACCAGGCGCTGAAGCTGGACCGAATCTTGCGCCTTCGTCCGGCAACAAACAAAAAGCCTCCGAACCGCGTCCGAAACGGCGCGGTTCTTTCTTTTATATCAAAGGCTTGACTTGCATTGCGATCGAGGCGGCGCGTTCCGTGCCGCGCTCTTGCCCAATAGGTTGATATCGAGTTACCTTCGCTTTCAGTTGATTTGCTTTTGCGACACGCCGGTGGAAACTCTGCCGGAGGCATGACGCCACTTCAGTCGCCGCCGGTATTCCGGCCTGCCCCTTGACCTTATTCCGAGACCCTGTCGATGACCGTTAAGATTACCAGCGCGGCCGCGGTGAATGCGCTTGCGGTGCTGCGCAGCATCAACAAAGAAGCCAGCCAGACCCAGCAGCAAGTGTCCTCGGGATACCGTATCGAGACGGCCGCCGACGATGCGTCCTACTGGTCGGTCGCGACCGTCATGCGCTCGGACAGCACCAATCTCGGGACGATCGGGGATGCGCTCGGTCTCGGAGCTGCCAAGGTGGACGCGACCTATACGGCGATGAACTCGGCCATCGATCTTATGGGCCAGATTCGCGCCAAGCTGGTCGCGGCGAGAGAGCCGGGCACAGACAAGGACAAGATCAACGCCGAGATCGGCGAATATAAAGAACAGCTGCAGACGATCGTCGAATCGACATCGTTTGCGGGTGAGAACTGGCTGCTGAACGGCAATACCACCGCGCCTCCGACATGGTCTGTGATCTCAAGCTTCGTGCGCGCCCCGACCGGCGAATATCAGGCCCGGACCATCGATTTCCCGTCGTCGCAGACCATCCTCGTCGACAAGAACAATGCGAGCGGCGGCCTGTTGACCAAGGCGGTCGATGCCAATGCGATCAACAACAGCGGCGCGACGGCGCGCAACTACTACCTACTCAACGCCAACTCGACCACGCCGGCGACCGGGACGGAAATTGCGATCAGCAATACCACGACGGATGCGCAACTTACCGACATGCTTGATGTGACCGACTCGCTGCTCGCCACGCTGACGACGACAGCCGCATCCATTGGCGTGATGAAGACGCGCATCGACGATCAGATAGACTATACGGCCGATCTCTCCGATTCGATCGACAAGAGCGTCGGTGCGCTTGTCGATACCGACATGGACGAGGCCTCGATCCGGCAGAAGGCGATCGAAACCCAGAAGCAGATGGCCGTCGAGGCGATTTCGATCCTCAATACGGCGTCGAGCAAGATTCTGATCCTGCTGGAATAAAGGTGGGCGCGATCGCGGATGGCGGCGCCATTCATCCTCGCGCAAGTTTGACTTCCTAGTTTCCGGCATGAAGGCATCGTCCGAATTCGTGCCGGCGCAAGGCGAAGCCCTTGCCCGTTTCGAAGCGGCATGCCGGCGCGCTAGGTCGTTTTGAGCGGGGGTGGCTATGCTGCATGCCTCCCGAATACTGGATGGTTTTTTATGAGCATTACGCTTTCCCGGTATTTGAAGGATTTCGGTGAACCGGAACCGTCAGCGCCGATCATCGAGATGGACGATTTCGGCGGCGACGGTTTTTCCGAAATGCCGAGCGAACCGGCAATCGACGTCGAGCAGGAGCGCCGGGATGCCTATGCACAAGGTCATGCCGCAGCGACGGCTGATCTGACCGAGAAATACGAAGCCGAGGCGCAGACACTGGCCGAGGTCCATGCGCGTGAGCTCGAGGAGCTGAAGCTTCGCTACGAAGTCGAGGCGGCGGCGGTCATTGCCTCCCGCATCCGCGATATCGCCGAAGAGGTCGCGCAGCTGGTCAGTGCCGGCGCCGCCGCAGCAATCGCGCCCGTGATGGCCGAAGCGCTTGCTGCCAGGGCCACCGAGAGCCTCGCCGTGCTGCTGCGCGACGCGATCCTCGAGGGGGCTGCCGGACCGATCGTCGTCCGCGGGCCGCCCCGGCTTTTCGAATTATTGACGGCCGAACTCGGCGAACATGCCGGGGCGGTTCGACACATTGAGACTGACGATATCGATCTTGCCGTTGAAATCGGCGAATCCGTCATCGTCACCCGCATGTCCGCCTGGGCAGCCAGCTTGAAGAAAGTTCTCGAATGAGCGAAGGCGAAAACCACCACCACGGCAAGAACGAGATCATCATCGTCAAAAGACATGGCGGCGGTGATCACGATGGCTCCCATGGCGGTGCGTGGAAAATTGCCTATGCCGACTTCATGACGGCGATGATGGCGTTCTTCCTGGTCATGTGGCTGGTCAATGCCGCCAACGAGGAGACCAAGGCCTCGGTCGCGACCTATTTCAATCCGATCAAGCTCTCCGACGAAAAGCCGACCGAAAAGGGTCTGAAGAAGCCCGTCGACAACGCCGAGGGCGAGGAGAAGCAGGAAAAGTCGAAACAGAAGGAAGAAAATCCGAACGACGGCAAGGCTTCGGCGGATGGTGACGACCAGACATCGACATCGGGCGACCAGACCAACTATTCCGAGGCCGACTTCTTCGAAAATCCATATTCGGTTCTGGCAGAGATCGCCCAGGAAGTCGGCCAGCAGGCGAATGTCAGCGCCAAGGGCGACGGGGGAGCTGCCGATTCCGGCCCGGCCACCGGTGCCGATGGCGGCGAGGCCTATCGCGATCCCTTCGATCCGGATTTCTGGACGAAACAGGTCGAGGTCACGACAGCCGGCAAGTCGGCGCCTCCCGGCAAGAGCGACGAGCAGGCGGCCGAGAGCGGGGCAACCGAGGTCGCCAAGGTCGAGGATATGAAGCCGATACCGCTGACCACGGACCAGAAGGCGGTCGCCCCGGAAGCCAAGGAAACCAAGGGCGCCGCCGAGGCCAAGGACGGCAAGGCGCCTGATGACAAGAAGTCCGGCGACAAGAGGGCGGATGACAAGAAGGTTGGCGACAAGAACGCCGAAGCGCAGAAGGACGCCGATCATCAGAAGGATGCGGACAAGAACGCCGACGAGACCGAGCAGCAGCAGAAGCAAGCCGATCAGTTGCAGCAGCAGATCGCCCAGCAGATCGGCGGCGTTGCCGGCAAGCTTGCCGAAGGCTTGACCGTGACGGCATCCGAAGGCGGATTGCTGGTCAGCATCTCCGACCAGAGCGACGATTCGATGTTCAATATCGGTTCCGCGGTTCCGCGCCAGGAAATGGTGCTCGCCATGGAAAAGATCGGCGCCATTCTGAAGGAGCGGGGTGGCGCGGTCGCGATCCGCGGCCACACGGACGGGCGCCAGTATAAGGGCACGCAGAACGAGAACTGGCGGCTTTCGATGGATCGCGCCCAGAGCGCCTACTACATGCTCGTGCGCGGCGGGCTCGACGAGAAGCGCATCTCCCAGGTCTCGGGCTTTGCCGACCGTCGGCTGAAGCTGCCGGCCGACCCGTTCAACGCGACCAACCGCCGGATCGAGATTCTGGTGCAGGCGGATCGAGGATAACAGGATGGCGCGTCGGCAGCATCGTTATGTCGGATTTGTGGCCCTCGGCCTGGCGATACTGTCGCCAGCCGTAGGCAAGGCGCAGGATCCGGACGATCTCGCGCCGTACAAGATGCTGCGGTCGCTGCAGTTCGTGCAGGATTCCGTCGTCTCCGGCGATCATTCGGCCGGTGAGATGCAGCGCTTCATGCTGGGCACGATCGACGAGCGGCTGCGCACCGTCGACACGTCGGTCTTCGATGACGACCGCAATGTCGATGCCGCGCTGATCTACGCGATGAGCGGCGGCAATCCGCAGACGCTCGAATATCTGATCGCCCACGACGTCAACGGCTATTTCGACAATCGTGTCACCGATGTGCTCAGAAAATATCTGAGCGGCAAGGGACTGCTCGTCGCCAAGACGCTGGAAGAGACGGCCAGGGAATACCGCGACAAGAAGATCGGCCCTTACCTTGCCTTGATCGGCGGCAACGTGCTGATCGCGACGAAACCGACGGACGCGCTGGATCTCTACGACCAGGCGCGCCTTGCAGCACCCGGCACGATCGTCGAGGAGGCAGCGTTACGCCGCTCCGTCGCCATCTGCGTCGACAAGGGCATGCTCGACAAGGGCATGGCCTATTCGCAGCGTTATGTCAGGCGTTTCCTGCATTCGCCCTATGCCAGCCAGTTCGCCGATCTTTTCGTGACGCTCGTCGTCGGCCATGATCACGCCGTGAAGCCGCAGGATGTCGTCGACATCCTGTCCTTCATGGACGCGCCGCGCCAGCGCGAGGTCTATCTGCGCATCGCCCGTGCTGCCGCGATTGCGGGTAAGTCGGAACTGACGCATATGGCGGTCGAGCGTGTGCAGTCGCTCGGCGCCGGCACCGACAATGCCTTCGGCCCGCTGGCGGATTTCTATGGCGGCATGGCCGGCCTTACAACGGAGGATGTCGACCGGGCGGCGAAGAATGTCAGCGGCATCGCCGGCGACACGCTTTCACCGCGGGATCAGGCGCTGCAGGAGGCGGCGCGATCGGTCGCCGAGCAGATCCTGCGCGCTCCCGACCCGGCAAGCCTGACGCAAGCCTCGAACCCTAACACTTCTGATCAAGAAATCACTTCTGAAAAGGCTGCGGCGACAGATCCGCAACCGGGAGCGCTTCCCGAGCCTGTTCCGGGAGGTGTGGCATCGACTGGCCAGAGCCAGGGTACCGACCCCTCATTCAACGCATTTGTGACGACCAATCGGTCCAAGCTCGACGAGATCGACGGTCTTCTGGCGCAGGAAGGCAACGAACAATGATGGATATGAGCGTCTTGGGCGGCGCCGCCGGTGCGGATGCCGCGGCGGCTGCGAAATCTGCGCGGCCGATTGGTAAAGACGATGCTGCCGGCCAAAAGAACGGCTTCTCCGATGCGCTTGCCAAGGCAAGCGGCGGTACTGCCAATGACGACGCCGACGATGCGCAGCCGGATCAGGGCGCGGTTGCCAATGCCGGCGCCGAGACCATGGCGCGGACGATCCGCAGCCGCACCAAGCCGTTGATCGATCTCAGCGACGCCGCGTTGAAGGCGCAGGCTGAAGCGCAGCCGGAAACCATCGCCAATACAGAAAAAGCCGCGGCAAAGCCTGTCAAAATGCCGGCGGATCTTGCCTTGAAGCTCGATGCGAAAGACCGCTCGGCCGAGGAGGTCGTTCAGGCAGCCAAAGGCGGCAAGCACGCCAAGGCCGAGGCGTTGGAAACCGATACGGACAAGGACAGCGGCGATGAGGACGGGGCCATTTCCGATGTCCTCGGCCTGCTGAAGCAGGATCCCGCCGACGGCGCGGTCGCTTTGTCAGCGGCAGCAGGCATCCATCCGTCCGCCAAAGCCGATGAGGTCAAGCCGGCCGACAAGAAGATCGAGGGCATCGAAGCCAAGGCAGCCGGACATGCATCCGACGCCCTGGCGGCCGTCACCGGCGTCGAGAGTGGCAAGACCGACGACGTCAAGGTTCCCGGATCGGAGAATGCCGAAGCCACTGAGGGCAGGACATTCAGGCTCAGCCGCGCCGATGGCCGTGGCGTGTCGATGGATGTTCATCTCGGCACCGAAGAGGCCGGGGCTAAGGACGGCGGGAAGAAGGCCAATGTCGAAAACATCTCGGTGCTCGAATCACGCCGTTATATCGGCCTGGCGCAGAATTCGAATTCGGCCGCCGTCACTGCCGCGCTCTCGGGCGATTCCGAATGGGCGCGCGCCATGGAGCCGAGCTCGGCTCTCTCCAACGCGGCGGAATGGACGAGCACCGGCAAGGTGGTCAATACGCTGAAGATCCAGATGAACCCGCTCCATCTCGGCATGGTGACGGCGACCATGCGCCTGTCCGGCGACGCCCTGAACGTCGACCTCAAGGTCGAAACCGGCGCGGCTTATCGTCAGATGAAGGAAGATCACGGCAAGATTCTCGAAGCTCTGCGCAGCCAGGGCTACGCCGTCGACAATGTCACCATCAGCATGGCGCCGGTCGAGCGCAGCGACGCCGGCAACCAGGCAGGCAGCCAAAGCCAGGCCTCCCAGCAGCAGTCGCTGCCCCAGCAGGGGCAGGGCGGCGAGGCGCGCGAGCGCCATAATCAGACGGCACAGCGGGCGGATGGAGGCTTCAATGGCGCAGGCGAGACCGGTATTGAAGACGTTTCTGCTGGCCGCAGCGGCGGCACTGGCGGCGTTTACCTCTGAGGCGAAAGCCTCCACCGGTGCCTGCGAACGCGAAATCCAGTCGGCCGCTGCCAAATACGGCATCCCGGAAGGCATCCTCTATTCGGTCGGCCTGACGGAAACCGGCCGCAAGGGCTCGCTCTATCCCTATGCCATGAACGTCGAAGGCAAGGCGATCTTTCCGCCCTCGGAGCAGGACGCCATGAGGCAGTTCGATGTTGCCCGCAGCAGCGGCGCCAAGCTCATCGACATCGGCTGCATGCAGATCAACCACTATTATCATGGCGAAAATTTCGGCTCGGCCGAGGATATGTTCGACCCCCATCGCAACGTCGAGTATGCGGCAAAATTCCTCCGCAACCTGCATGACCGTCACGAGACATGGACAATGGCGGTAGCCAGATACCATGCCGGCCCAAACAATGATCCCGCGCAGAAGCAATATGTCTGCCGCGTCATCGCCAATCTGGTCGCCACCGGTTACGGCAAATGGACTCCTAATGCGAGTAACTTTTGCCGAAATTAATTCAACCAAAGATGGAGAAGGCCTATTGTGACGAAACTGTGTCACAATATGGCAAGAATCCGGCGTGAATCCCTCGTGCAAGTCATAATTAAGGGACTGTTAACTTTTCCACGAAATTTTGGTGTGCATAAATCACCGTACCCACTAGATATAGATCAAATCGCTACCCAGATCTTAATCAATTATTAGTTTCTGCCATTAACTTTAACGAGTTGTCGCCGATTCGTGCGATTCGTACCCATAGATCATCGAAGTGCCACACTGATTCGGAGGCGGACGAATGATCGTCGTGGTTGATGAGCGTGAGCTCGTGAAAGATGGATACACATCTCTGTTTGGCCGTGAGGGCATTCCCTCCACCGGCTTTGATCCGACGGAATTCGGTGAGTGGGTGCAGACCGCTGCCGATTCCGATATTGCGGCAGTCGAGGCCTTCCTGATCGGTCAGGGCCAGCGCAGCCTCGAACTCCCCCGGGCGATTCGGGATCGGTCGATGGCGCCGGTGATTGCGGTCAGCGACCAGCCCTCGCTCGAAAACACCCTTGCACTGTTCGATTGCGGCGTCGACGACGTGGTGCGCAAGCCAGTGCATCCGCGCGAAATCCTCGCAAGGGCGGCCGCGATCCGGCGCCGGCTGAAGGCGATCGCCAACTACACCGAGATCGGCGGCATCCGCGTTTTCTCGGATGGTCGCGACCCCGAGATCAACGGCGAAGTCTTCGCGCTTCCCCGGCGCGAGCGCCGCATCCTCGAATATCTGATCGCCAATCGCGGTCGCCGGGTCACCAAGACCCAGATCTTCAACGCCATCTACGGCATCTTCGACGAAGAGGTCGAGGAGAACGTCGTCGAAAGCCATATCTCGAAGCTGCGCAAGAAGCTGCGCAAAAAGCTCGGCGTCGATCCGGTCGATTCCAAGCGCTTCCTCGGCTACTGCATCGATTGGGCCTGATTTTTCCGGCCGGGCCGCGGCGCCCGGCTGAACCTCGATATTGGCCTTGCAGCGCGCCATGACAGACAGCTTCACGCAAGGCCCGACAAATACTCTCGAGTTTAACAGGTAAAACGAGGTTTTCAGATGAGCATTTTCGGCAGCATGAAGACGGCGGTATCGGGGATGAACGCGCAGGCGAACCGCCTCAGCACGGTCTCCGACAACATCGCCAACGTCAACACGACCGGCTACAAGGCTGTGTCGACGAGCTTCTCGTCGCTGGTCCTGCCTTCCTCGGGCGGCAACTACAATTCCGGCGGCGTTCAGACCTCCGTCCGCCAGGCCGTCTCCGATCAGGGCGACATCTCCTACACCACCTCGACCACCGACCTCGCGATCTCGGGCGACGGCTTCTTCATCGTTCAGGGTCCTGACGGCACGCCGGTGCTGACCCGTGCCGGCGACTTCACCAAGGACGACGAAGGCAACCTCGTCAACGCCGCCGGCTTTGGCCTTATGGGCTATTCCTACGACTCCGGCGCTCCCGCCGTCGTCGTTAACGGCTTCGACGGCCTCGTGCCTATCAACGTCAATCAGGAAGGGCTGACCGCCATCGCCTCGACATCGGGTGTCTTCAAGGGCAACCTCGATTCCGGCGCCAATATCGCTCCGGTCGCGCCCGCGACGGCGCCGAGCGCGAACGCCGCCACCACAACGGCCGATACCAAGAAGTTCTCGATGGTCGCCTACGACCATCTCGGCAACAAGGTGATGTATGACTTCTACTTCACGAAGAGCTCGGTCGTAACGCCGGTGCCGGCCGCCGGCGGTGTTACTGCCAGCACCTGGGAGGTTGCGGTGTTCCGCAACGCCGATGCGGCAACGGGCGGCACGACTTCCTTCCCCTACACCGGTGGCGCCGGTGCCGTTGTCTCCTCCGGAAACCTTACATTCGACCGCAACGGCAAGATGCTGACGGGCGGCGCCCTCACGATCGCCGATACAAGGAACGCGCTGTCGATCAGCATGGATCTTTCCGGCTTCACGCAGCTTGGCGCCGCCTTTGCCGGCACCGGTACGCCGAACGGCCAGGCAGCGAGCCCGGTCAAGGATGTCACCATCGATGGCGATGGCATCGTCTACGCTAAATACGAAGACGGCAGCACGAAGCCGCTCTATCGCATTCCGCTCGCCAACGTCGCAAGCCCCGACAAGCTGACGCTGATGAGCGGCAACGTTTATAGCGCCAACGGCCAGTCGGGCGTCACGGTCACCGGCTTCCCGCAGACCAACGGCCTCGGCACGATCAAATCGGGCGCACTCGAAGGTTCGAACGTCGATCTCGCCGGCGAGCTGACCGAGATGATCGAATCACAGCGCAGCTATACCGCCAATTCCAAGGTCTTCCAGACGGGGTCCGACATCATGGACGTCCTCGTCAACCTCAAGAGATAAGCAGGGTAACGGGTAAGCTATGTCGCTCACATCCGCACTTAATACCGCGCAGGGAATATTCAACAATACCGGCACGCAGAGCAGTGTCGTATCGAACAATATCTCCAATGCGGGCAATAAAGATTACGTGCGCCGGCAGGCGATGCTCACCACGTCCTTGAACGGCGCGCAGGTCGTCAAGATCGACCGGGCACAGGAAGATGCCCTGCTGCGCCAGTACCTGAAGACCTCCTCGCAAGACAGCGCCCAACAGGCATTGCTGGGCGGTCTCGAAGATCTCAAGTCGATTATGGGTGGCAACGACTACGAAACGTCGCCATCCACCTATCTCAGTGTTTTTCAGCAGAAGCTTCAGGCCTTCCGCACGACGCCGGGCAGTACCGTCGCCGCCCAGGGCGCCATCACCGCCGCCCAGGACGTCGCCAATTCGCTGAACAATGCCTCGCAGTCCGTTCAGGATGTCCGCGCCACCGCCGATAAGCAGATCGCCACTGATGTCGATACGCTGAACACGCTGCTCAGCCAGTTCGAGAAGGCCAACAACGCGGTAAAGACCGCCACGTCCTCGGGTGCGGATGCCTCAGGCGCTCTCGACGAACGCGAGAAGGCTCTGAAGCAGATTTCGCAGATCGTCGGCGTCAACGCGACGACGCGTGACAACAACGACATGGTGCTGAGCACCTCCGACGGAACGATCCTTTTCGAGACCGTTCCGCGCAAGGTGACGTTCAAGTCTCAGGATGTTTACAACGCGACGGTCACCGGCAATTCCGTCTATATCGACGGTGTGGCGCTGCCACGCGGCAGCGGGTCGACGACGACGGCACAGGGAAGCCTTCAGTCGCTCCTGCAGGTCCGTGACGAGATCGCTCCCAACTTCCAGAAGCAGCTCGACGAAATCGCCCGCGGCCTGGTCTCGCTCTTCAAGGAGCAGAGCACGTCGGGCACCCCGGCCTATGTGCCCGGTCTCTTCACCTGGAGCGGCGGCACGGTCGATACCGGCACCACCGCGGTTGCCGGCATGGCCTCGACCATCACCGTCAGCAGCCGCGTGATCACCGCGCAGGGTGGCGATCCGATGCGCCTGCGCGATGGCGGCGTCAACGCCGGTGGCGTGGTCAACAATCCTACCCACCTCAGCGGCTATACGACCGACCTCGATCGTCTTTACACTGCCTTGGGCTCCGACATCGATTTCGATCCGGCGGCGGGACCGGCCGTCGGTTTCGACGCCACGACAGGCATCGATTCCAACGTCAGCATCATGGAATACGCCACCAATTCCCTCGGCTGGCTCGAGCAGTACCGCAGCAATGCCACGACCGCGGCGGAAAACAGCTCGGCGGCGCTGTCGCGCTCCGACGAAGCCTATTCCAATGAGACCGGCGTCAACCTCGACGAGGAACTGACGCTGCTCCTCGACATAGAGCAGTCCTACAAGGCGGCGACCAAGATCCTGAATGCCGTCGATGAAATGCTGAAGTCACTGCTGGATATTGCGAGTTAAGCCATGAAGAGCTCATTTATTTCAAGTTCGGCCATTCAGAATGCGATGCGACTGACGATCCGTCAGGGGCAGAATCAGATGACCAAGGCAACGATGGAAGCAACGACGGGAGTCTATGCGGATATCGGCGTCTCCCTCGGCGGCAATGCCGCAAGAAGCGTCGACTTCACCCGCGAGACCGACCGGATCGACTCGATCAAGGCAAGCAATTCGCTCGTCACCGCCCGCATGGAATCCTCCCAGCTCGGCCTCTCCAAGATGAAGGACGTCGGCGACGGCCTGGTTTCGAAACTGACGGCGCTCCAGGGCAGCCACGATCCCGGCAGCGTCACCGTCGCCATCCAGTCGGCGACCAGCGCTCTGTCCACCATGATGGACACCGCCAATACCATGGTGAACGGCGAATATCTGTTCTCCGGCATCAACACCGATGTGCAGCCGCTGACCGACAAGACGACGGCGACGAGTGCCGCCATCGTCACGGCACTGAACGCCTACGCCGCTGGTATCCCGAAGGCCGTCAGCGCTCTTACCGGCGCCGAAATGCAGACCTTCATCACGGGGACGGTGGAGCCGATGTTCAGCCAGGCAAACTGGACCAATGCGACGACCGGCTGGTCGCAGGCATCGAGCCAGAACATGACGAGCCGCATCAGCAATTCCGAAGTGATCGAATCCTCGACCAACGCCAATTCCGAAGGCATGCGTTACATGGCGCTGGCCTCGGTGATGACCTCGGCTCTGCTCGGTCAGAACCTCAGCAGCGATGCAATGACCACGGTGTCCAAGCAGGCCATCACCTATACGACCAAGGCGACCAGCGGCCTCGTGACCCAGGCAAGCCAGCTCGGCCTTTCCCAGGAGCGCGTCAAGAAGTCCAACGACGCCCTCGACGCCCAGTCGAACATCATCAAGAACAAGCTCGTCGATCTCCAGGGCGTCGATCCCTACGAGGCTTCGACCCTCGTCAAGACTTTGGAAACGCAGCTTGAAACGGCTTACACGATCGTCTCGAAGATCCAGCAGTTGAGTCTCGTAAACTACCTTTGATGAGCAAAGGCGCGCAAGATTAAGAAGGATGCATGAATGTATCAGTTCTCTTATGCCGAAGTCATGCAGGACTCGGTGGCCGACGCGAAAGAGCGGGAATGGCAGGTTCTTGACCGGTCCATAGATCTGCTGTCGTTGGCGCGCGACAAGGAAAAATACGGCCGGGAAGCCATCGAAGCCCTGTTTTATACGCGCCGGGTGTGGATCAGCTTCATCGAGGATCTGAAACATCCCGACAACCAGCTGGAGATCGAGCTCAGGGCCAACCTCATCTCGATCGCGATCTGGATATTGAAGGAATGCGACAGGATCCGAAAACGTCTGTCGAATAACTATCAGGGCATCATCGACGTTACCACCATCATCAGGGATGGACTTAAATGAAAAGTACACTTCGCATTTCTCTGAAAGCCGGAGAAAGAATCTTCATCAACGGCGCCGTCCTGCGTGTCGACCGCAAGGTCGCGCTGGAATTCCTGAATGATGTGACTTTCCTTCTCGAAAACCACGTCCTCCAGCCGGAAGGCGCCACCACGCCGCTGCGCCAGCTCTATTTCATCGCGCAGATGATCCTCATCAATCCCGAGGGCAAGGACCACTCGACGGCGATGTTCCGCAAGTCGATCACCATGCTGCTCACCTGCTTCAAGAACGAGGAAATCCTCGCCGAACTGAAGCGCATCGATGCACTCGTCTCGACCGGCCGCGCCTTCGACGCGCTGAAGGCGATCCGCGGCCTCTACGCGATCGAAGACAATATCCTCAACAACCACGAAATGCCGCCGACCATGGTCGAGCAGATTCGCAGGGAGATTGCACCATGGCGGTAGATGCAACATCGAGCGTGACCTCGGCGGGCACCACGAGCACGACAAATTCCGCCCAGCAGAAAGCGACGCTGAACTACGACAATTTCCTTCAGCTGCTCATCGCGCAGATGAAGAACCAGGATCCGACCGATCCGGTCGACGCCAGTGAGCAGATGTCGCAGCTGGCGAGCTTCTCGCAGGTGGAGCAGACGATCCAGACGAACACCAAGCTGGATACGCTTCTCTCAAGCTCGAGCCTCACCCAGGCCAGCAGCTACGTCGGCAAATACATGGAAAGCGCCGACGGCACCGTCAAAGGCACCATCGAATCCGTCAAGGTTTATTCCGACGGCATCATTGCGACGACCACGGATGGCGGTAAGATACTCGTGCAGGCGGGAATCACCGTTGCTGACAAGGCGCCGACCACGACCACGACCAGCGGCAGCAGCGATACCTGATAGCACGGCGCCGACGCGCCGGTGACACCAATCATAGCAGCCCGGCCTCGGCGGGGCTGCTTCAAGGCGATATGAGGTTGCCTTCAGATGAATGAAGCTGATGCATTGGATCTGTTCCAGGCCGCGATCTGGACCGTCCTGATTGCCTCCGGTCCGGCGGTCCTCGCCGCAATGGTGGTGGGTCTCATCATCGCCCTGATCCAGGCGCTGACCCAAGTGCAGGAAGCGACGCTGACCTTTGTGCCGAAGATCGTTGCGGTGCTGATCACCGTCGGCGTCACCGCACCTTTCGTTGGCTCGCAGGTCTCGATTTTCACCAATCTGGTCTTCTCGCGCATCCAGTCCGGATTCTGAGCCACCTTCGCGCAAGCTTCGCCATTTAACTCTCGATCCGAATTGGGCGGACCGAGTCCGCCTCCTCTCATGAAGAGACGGAATTGTTATGGCGCAACCACCTGCATTACCCCTTCCGAAGGTCGCCCCGAGCCTGCGCGATGTCGGTTTTGCCCTCGGCATCATCGGCATCATCTGCATTCTCTTCCTGCCGATCCCGCCATTCCTGATCGACATGGGTCTGGCCTTTTCGATCGCCTTCTCGGTGCTGATCCTGATGGTCGCGCTGTGGATCCAGAAACCACTCGATTTCTCGTCCTTCCCGACCATTCTGCTGATCGCGACGATGACCCGGCTGGCGCTGAACATCGCGACGACGCGTGTCATCCTGTCCCACGGCAATGAAGGTCACGACGCGGCCGGCGGCGTCATCGCCGGTTTCGCAAGCCTGGTGATGTCGGGCGACTTCGTCATCGGTCTGATCGTCTTCCTGATTCTCATCACCATCAACTTCATCGTCATCACCAAGGGCGCCACGCGTATCGCCGAAGTTGGCGCGCGTTTCACCCTCGATGCCATCCCCGGCAAGCAGATGTCGATCGACGCCGATCTTTCGGCCGGCATCATCGATGAAAGGGAAGCCCAGCGCCGGCGCAGGGAGCTCGAAGAGGAAAGCTCCTTCTTCGGTGCGATGGACGGTGCCTCGAAGTTCGTGCGCGGCGATGCCGTCGCCGGCCTGATCATCACCGCCATCAACGTCTTCGGCGGCATCATCATCGGCTATTTCCGCCACGGCATGCCGATCGGCGAGGCAGCCGACGTCTTCGTCAAGCTCTCCGTCGGCGACGGCCTCGTCTCGCAGATGCCGGCCCTTATCGTCTCGCTCGCCGCCGGCCTTCTCGTCTCGCGCGGCGGCACCACCGGCTCCACCGACCAGGCTGTCGTCAACCAGTTGAGCGGTTATCCCCGCGCGCTCTCGGTCTCGGCCGTGCTGATGTTTGTCCTGGCGCTGATGCCGGGCCTGCCATTCGTCCCTTTCGTGATCCTCGGCAGTCTTCTCGCCTTCGGCGCCTGGTTCATCCCGCGTCAGGTCGAGGCTGAAAACAAGCTTCGCCGCGAGCAGGAGGAAAAGAAGGTCGTCCAGAACAAGGAGCTGGAAAAGGATTCGGTCAAGTCGGTGCTGCGCACCTCGGAGATCGAGCTCGCACTCGGCAAGATGGTCTCGACCCGCCTGCTCGGCGCCCACCAGGAACTCGCCTTCCGAGTCGGCAAGATGCGCAAGAAGTTCGCGACGCAATACGGTTTCGTCGTGCCGGAGATCAAGGTCACCGACGATATCGCCATCGCCGAGAAGTCCTACCAGATCCGCATCCACGGCACGACGGTCGCCTCCAACTTGCTGCGCGTCGGCGAAGTCCTCGTCGTGACCGGCGCCGGCCGCCGGCCGAGCATCCCCGGCGACGAAATCCGCGAACCCGCCTTTGGCATGCCGGCCGTCTCGATCCTCGAAAACTTCGCCGACGATCTGAAGCGTGAAGGCTTCCAGCCGATCGACAACGTCTCCGTCGTGCTGACCCATATGAGCGAGGTCATCCGCAACAACCTGCCGCAGCTTCTGTCCTATAAGGACGTCAAGGTGCTGATCGATCGCCTCGACCCCGAATACAAGAAGCTCGCCGACGAGATCTGCTCGTCGCATATGTCCTATTCGGGTCTGCAGGCGGTGCTCAAGCTGCTGTTGGCCGAACGCGTCTCGATCCGCAACCTGCACCTCATTCTCGAAGCGGTGGCCGAACTCGCCCCGCATGTCAGAAAGACCGAGCAGATCGTCGAGCATGTCCGCATCCGCATGGCCCAGCAGCTTTGCGGCGACCTCGCCGACAACGGCGTGCTGCGCGTGCTGAGGTTGGGCAGCAAATGGGATCTTGCTTTCCACCAGGCGCTGAAGCGCGACGCCAAGGGCGAGGTGATCGAATTCGACATCGATCCGCGCAGCCTCGAGGAATTCAGCGAGCAGGCCACCAAAGTTATCCGTGAGTTCATGGATCGCGGCCTGCCATTCGCACTTGTCACCTCGCCGGAAACACGCTCCTATGTGCGCATGATCATCGAACGGCTGTTCGCCACGCTGCCGGTCCTGTCGCATGTCGAACTGGCCAAGGGCATCGAGATAAAGATTTTGGGCTCTATTTCATGATAACAGACCCGCAAGGGACCGTTCTCGCGCTGTTTCTGGTCTTCTGCCGGATCGGCGGCTGTGTGCTTTCTCTTCCGGGTTTTTCCTCGGCGCGTGTGCCTGAACAGTTGCGCGTCTTCATCGCCGTCGCGCTCTCGATCGCCGTCGTGCCGTTGCTCTGGGATACCGTCTATCCGGCCGTTCACACCGGTTCCGGAACCTATATCGGCCTGATTTTCAGCGAATCGCTGATCGGCGTGATGTACGGCATGCTGGCGAGGATCTACACGCTCGGCATGCAGTTCGCCGCCTCGATCCTTGCCACGATGGTCGGCTATACCCAGCCGGGCTCCGCCGACATCGTCGAAGATACGCCGGAGACCAGCCTTTCCGCCTTTATCACCTTTGCCGGCATCATGATCCTCTTCATCATGGATTTTCATCACATCGTCTTCCGCGCGCTGATCGATTCTTACACGACCATGCCCTTCGGCGGCCTGATGCAGATGCGCGCGACGCTGATCTCCTTTACCGACACGCTGGAGCAGACGACCTACATCATGCTGCGCCTGTCGAGCCCGTTTTTGATCTACGCCATGATCTTCAACGTCTCGATCGGTTTCATCAACAAGCTGGCGCCGCAGATCCCGGTCTACTTCATCTCCACCCCTTATCTGCTGATGGGCGGGCTTTTCCTGATCTATTTCTCGATTGCGGCTTTGGTCAGCCAGTTCGGCCAGTCCTTCGGCTCGATCTATATCGGGCGGTGAGACGATGGTCGAAAAGAACCGTTCCCAGAAGCTCAAGCGACTGCTCTCGGTGCAGCGGCATATCGAAAGGATGGCCGAGAACGATCTGGCCGAGACCAGCCGCCAGCGCGTCGAAGTCAATGCGGCGATGGACGACGTCATCGTCGCGCTCGGCTCGATGGACCCGGTCCACCACGCCTTCTCGCAGAATTACGCCGACCGGTTCGGCAGGCTCTCCATCAAGGACCAGCAACTGACCGGCATGCAGCAGGTCCACGAAATGCGGCTGGCGCGCGAGCGCGCCAAGGGGGACCGTTTCGAAGAAGGCATGAAGGAGGCGCTCGAGGCCGAGCGCCGCGAGGCCGACGACAATGCCGTCTACGATGTCATCGACCAGCAATTCGCAACGCCAGCCTCCAGCAAGCTTCAAAATCCATAATCGTTGCAATCTTAAATTAGAGGATTGTAACGTGGCTATTTCGCCCCCCAGTGATCTGGTCCTGGACGTTGTCAAAGCTGCCGACCCCATGGAGGTTCAGGCGGCCCAGGAAAAACTGAAGGCAAATCGTGCGGCCTTTGCCGCAACGAGCCTCGCCGAGAACGGCAAGGGTTTCTCCAATACGGTCGATGTTCTCGACCATATCGGCCAGAAGAGCGGCCTCAACAGCATCCAGAACCGCACCAAGGCCGAGGAGGTCCCGGAAAGCTACCGGAAGTTCGAAGCCATGGTTCTGCAGAATTTCGTCAAGTCCATGCTGCCGAGCGAAAGCGAAGATGTCTACGGCAAGGGCGCGACCGGCGATATCTGGAAAGGCATGATGGCCGAACAGCTCGGCAACACCATGGCCAAGGGCGACGGCATCGGCATCGCCAAGCAGATGTACAGCGAGCAGCTGCGCCGGCAGGAAGGCAAGATCGTCAATGCCTCGACCGATAACGATGACCGCAACACTGCGATCAGCATGATTGACGACTTCCAGCGCAAGACATTCGGCACGCCGACCGCCGAAGCCAAGACCGATAGAACAGGATGATTTCAGGCCGGTTGGCCTGAAATATGAATCCTCTTCACAATTAAATGGCTAGAGCATGCTGTCGCCCGAAAACCGGGCACAGTTTCGGCATCATGCTCCAAGCGACGCATAACCGAGGGTACAATGGAAATAGTTTCGAACGAATACAGGATCAAATCCGTTCTCGGACGCCTCGAAATGATCATCGACAATGAGAACACCCGGATCGGCAGCGATCCGCAGTTCGATCTCAAAGTCTCCAATGCGCATAAGAGCCGCTGCCTCTATGAGCTGTCGATGCTTTTCCGTGACACCGATCCGGCCGAGCTTGCCGCTGCCCATCTCGATCAGCTGCATGGACTGAAGAAGAAGCTGGTTCTCAACGCCCGTCGGGTCGAGGCGCATCTCGAAGCGGTTCGCGCCGTCGCCGATCTGCTGAAGAACGCCGTTCAGGATGCCGATGCCGACGGCACCTATTCCCAGGAACAATTCGCCGCGCGTGGAAACTGATGATCAAGCTCGTCCTTACCGGTGTCTGGGTTTGCGCCATCACCTTGGCATCGGTCTACTTCTCGGTGTACCTGGCGACCGCGCCGGCGCCCGCGGCCACTGATTCCAAGCAGAGCGCGCTCGAACTGGTGAAGGGTGAAACGATCACCGTACCGATCATCGGTAACGGTGCGATCACCGGCTATTTCCTCGGCCGCGTTTCCTTCATGATGAACAAGGAGATGCTGAAGGGCGTAACGCTGCCGCTGGCCGAGATGACCACGGACGAGCTTTTCAGCCTGCTCGTCGGCAACAAGATGGTCGACATCGCCCATATCAAATCCTTCGATCCGAAGGTATTCCGCGAAGAGATCAAGAAGGGCATGAACGAGCGTCTCGGTGGCGACTATGTCGCCGAGGTCATGCTGGAGCAGCTCGACTATCTCTCCAAGGAGGACGTCAAGGAAAGCTCCGCCGGGCAGCCGAAGAAGGTGGGAACGCCCGTCAAGATCCTCGAGACCGCACCGGCCGGCGAAGCGCCGGCGCCGGCCGCCCACTAAATATTCAGAATAGCATCGACGAAAAACGGCGCCGCAGGGCGCCGTTTTTCGTTTGGCGCACGTGGTTAACAAACCACTTATGCGAGCATAGAAATTCAAGGGATTTTCCTAAGGGTTGTTTGAAACCGTCCTGTTATACAGGTGTCACAGCCCGGCAGTGCCGCCTTCCGAGATCGGAGCGACGCCGTCCGGGCGTGACGCGGCCGGTTCTTTCAGGAACCTGCGCTGCGCAATGATGGGCTTGTTTTCCGGGATGTCGGGCGCATGCAGCACCCTCGGCAGGAGGTAGGAATGAATCTGATTGCAAACTTCGCGGTGCTCGCATCGCGGCGGACGATCTTCGATCTGCCGGTCTGCGATCTCGGCTGGGATGACGCCCTCGTTTTCATCAACGAGCTGGCCTCCATTCCCGTCGGCCAGACCGTGGTTTGCTTCGTCAACGCCCACAACATGCTGACGGCGCTGCGCGACGACGAATACTACCGGATCATGTCGCACAATCTGGTGCTGCCGGATGGCATCGGTCTCAACATCGCTTCGCAGATCGCCCATGGTTCGCCGTTTCCCGCCAATCTGAACGGCACCGATTTCGTGCCGGCCTTCCTCACCTTCATGGAGGCCCCGCGCCGCATCGGCCTGATCGGCGGCACGCGTGCGGTCGTCGAGGCGGCAGCGGAAAATTTCCGCAAACATACACCCTGGCATGAATTCGTCGTCATTTCCGACGGCTTTTTCGACAAGGTGGATTCCACCGAGGTCACCGAGGAAATCGAGCGCCAGAAGCTCGACATCCTGATCGTCGGCATGGGAACGCCGCTGCAGGAGAAATGGGTCCACGACCATATCCGTGCCGATCATGCACGACTGGTGCTGACGGTCGGCGCCCTGTTCGACTTCGTCTCCGGCGCCGTCCCGCGGGCACCGAAGACGGTGCGGATGATGCGCCTGGAATGGGCCTATCGCCTGCTGCAGGAGCCGGCGCGCCTCTGGCGCCGCTACGTTATCGGCATTCCGGTCTTTCTCTTCCATGTGCTGCGCTATCGCTTCCAACGGCGCGAGAGGATCCTCAGCCATCCGGAAGAGCCGGCCGCCGTGCTGCAGCCGCGGTCAGACCGCAAGAAAGCAAGCTGACGCTGCATCGCGTCCTTCCGAAGACGCTGTCGCACATGGGAATTCATCAATTCTTACACGCTGCGGTTAACCATTTCTTTGCCATGAATATTTAGACTGGCTTAATCATCTGCATCCGTGCGGATGAGCGAATTCGGCCATCATGTGCATGAGATGTGGCGCAAATGTACGATATCAGGGCCAGAAGCAGCTTTCACGATCGCGCGGCCGCCCGGCCGGCGGCGCCCGCACCGGTGCGCGCCCATGACGATCGTTATGGTGTGCCCTTGAGATTGCCCCAGTCGAACCGCGCCGATATCGCCCCGCCCGAGGCCGAATTGCTGCGCGCCATCGGCCGCGCGCTGGAAGAGCAGCGCGAAGAGCAGCGTGCGAAGGCGGCGCGCACGGCGCCGCTGGTTGATCGTATCGAAACCATCCTCGGCAATCGCCTGCGGGCGGCCAACGACATCGGCCATCCGCTTCTTCAGGAACAGCCGCGCCGCGAAGAACCGGTTGCTCCGGCCATCGCGCCGATGATCTCGCCCGAACCGCTGGCCGCGAACCGGGAGGAAGCGGCTGAGCCCCGCCCGCTACCGCTACGGCGGCGCGTCGGCGTCGGTGCCCTTGCGATGACGGTCGCCGCTACGACGATGATCGGCGCGGGCCTGCCGGCGCTGATGCCGGCTCCGCCAACCCTCTACCGCGCCGAAACGACGCTTGCGGTGAAGACCGATGCCGCAAGCCGGGCCGCTTTCACGGAGGCTGCGGCGAAGGGGCTGATGTCGGCGCGGGTGGTTGCTTCGACGGTCGCCGCCCTGAAACTCGATCACGATCCCGAATTTGCCGGCGCAAGCGCCAATGCGCTCGGCGTTGCGCTCGATCTGCTCTCGGCGACCGGTGCTGCTGCCGATCCGGCCTCGCGCGCCGAGGCGACGTTGAAGCATGCTGTGGAGATCCTGCCCGATGCCGCCGCCGGCACGATCCTCGTGCGGGTGACGACCGGCGACAGCGGCAAATCCATGCGTATCGCCACAAGACTTGCCGAAGCGGCATCGCCGGCGGACGGACCCGGCGGCAACCCCGAAACCGACACCGCCTTGCGCAAGGCCTATGACGAGGCGAAGGCGGAACTCACGGCGTTCACGGCAAAGAGCGGCGAGGGCAACGTCAAGGTGGCGGTCGATCTTCGCCGCCAGATCGACCGGCTCGATGCCGATCTGAGAGAGGCCGACCAGACGATCCTCAACGCCAAGGCGCAGGCCGACCGGTTGAAAGCCGCAAAACTTGCCGGCGTGCTCGACGGTTCGCTCCCCTCCGATATGCTCTCGCCGGCGCTGCAGGACTGGCGCGACAAATATGCGGTTGCCAGGACGGCGCTTGCGCAGCTCTCGGCCGAGCTCGGCCCGCGCCATCCGCGCCTGTTGCAGCAGCAGGCCGAAACCGATGGCCTGAAGGAGAATATGGGCAAGGAGCTTACCCGTCTTGCCCAGGCCGCCAACGCCGCCGCCAAGGCGGCCGTCGAGGCGCGCAAGGGCCTGAACGACCGCCGCAACACGCTGATCGCGCAAAGCCGGGATACCGGCGTCGATCTTGCCCGGCTGACTGAACTCGGCGAGAAGGCGACCGCCGCGCGTTCGCGCCTCGAAGATGCGGCTTCGGCTTCGACGGGAACGGTCCCCGGCGGCCATATCACTCTCATCAAGCCGGCACGGGCAACGGCGGTATCGGCGCCCGACGGCCTGGCCGGCCGCTCGCTGGCCGGCGCTGCCGCGGGTCTCGCCGCCGCTCTTGCTGCGGCCTTCCTGCTGCGCCTGCGCAAACCAGGAGCTGCTCCACGCCAGGACATGCCGCTATCCCCGCCGCTGTCCCAACCGCTGTCTTCAGAGCCGCCGCCGGCACCGCAACCGGTCCCGACCGCGGTCGACGAGATGGAGGTGCTGCGCTCCGAAATCTCCGGCCTGCGCGACCGGCTTCTTGTTCATGGCCTCGAAGCGCGGCAGCCGCTGCGCTGAACGATCATTTCCTTGCATTTTTGATATTGCCTTGCTGCTTTCCGACAGGATAGGGCGTTAGCGGGCATTTGACGCTCGCCGACTATCCATAGATTGGCGCGAAACAGGGCGGAGAGACGCGTGACGACAGTAATCGACGGCAAGAACGTAGCTGCATCGGTCATTCAGACGGTCAAGAGTGCGACGGCAGCGCTGGAAAAGAGCAGCGGCGTCACCACCGGCCTCGCGGTCGTCATCGTCGGCGACGATCCGGCAAGCCACGCCTATGTCGGCTCCAAGGGCCGCATGGCCAAGGAATGCGGCTTCAAGTCCGTCCAGCACACGCTGCCGGCCGAGACCAGCCAGGAGGATCTGGCGGCCCTCGTCGCCACCCTTAATGCCGATCCGTCGATCCACGGCATCCTGGTGCAACTGCCGCTGCCGAAGCCGCTCGACAGCGAGCCGATCATCCAGGCGATCCTGCCGGAAAAGGATGTCGACGGCCTGAGCATCGCCAATGCCGGCAAGCTCGCCATCGGCGATCTGAAGACCGGGCTGGTCTCCTGCACGCCGGCCGGCGCCATGGTCTTCGTCCGGCGCACCCACGGCGAGGATCTCTCCGGCCTCAACGCCGTCGTCATCGGCCGCTCCAACCTGTTCGGCAAGCCGATGGCGCAATTGCTGCTCAATGCCAATGCGACGGTGACGATCGCACATTCAAGGACCAGGAACCTGGCCGAGGTCTGCCGCAACGCCGATATCCTGGTCGCCGCCGTCGGCCGGCCGGAGATGGTCAAGGCCGATTGGGTCAAGCCGGGTGCGACGGTCATCGACGTCGGCATCAACCGCGTGGCAGCTCCCGAAAGAGGCGAGGGCAAAACCCGGCTCGTCGGCGACGTCGCCTTCGCCGAGGTCTCCGAAGTCGCCAGCACCATCACCCCGGTTCCAGGCGGCGTCGGCCCGATGACCATCGCCATGCTGATGGCCAATACGGTCATCGCCGCCCATCGCGCCGCAGGGCAGACCCCGCCGCAGTTCTGATTAATGCATGTCGCCCGGAAGTGTGCGGCGCTGTTTGCCGCCAACGACACGCTAAAAAAGGCTAAAGCGCGAGGAGCGAATCTGAAAGATCGCGACGCGCTTTAGAGCTACTGCGGGGCAGGGCCGGTCGAGGCCCTGACGATCAGTTCGGTCTTCCAGAGTTCCTGGTCGGGGAAGGGGCCTGCCTGCTTCACCGTGCCGATCAGCCGCTGGGCGATACGGACGCCGGCGGCCCTCAGCGAAGAGCGCGTCGTCGTAAGCGGCACGGAGAAGTTTTCCGGCTTCAAGAGCGGCAGCACGTCGTCATGGGCGATCAGCGAGATGTCCTCGCCGAGCCGCAATCCCGCTTGGTTGACCGCGCGGATCGCGCCGAGCGCCAGCACCGTGCTGGAGCAGAGGATGGCCGTCGGCCGCTCCGGCAGCTGCAGGAACTGTTCCATCGCCAGCAGGCCCTGCTCGTCCGTCATCAGCGTATGGCTGGTGCAGTCCTCCTCGAGCGCCAGCCCGCGTTCGGCAAGCGCCGATACGACGCCATTCTTCCTGCGGATGGCGAAATCGAGATGCATCTGCCCGTTCATCAGCGCAAAGCGCGTATGGCCGAGCTGCAGCAAAAGCCGCGTCGCATCGTAGAAGGCGCCTTCATTGTCGATGTCGAGATAGGGATAGTCCGGCTCCGAACCGAAAGATCGGCCATGCACGACATAGGGCATGGAGAGCGATTTCAGCATGGCGAGCCGCGGGTCGTGGCCGCGCATATAGGCGACGAACAGCGCGTCGACATTGCCGCTGATCGCAAGCCGCCGGAGTGCCGCCACCTCGTCGTCCGGGTCGGCCGGCATGATGACGAAGTGGAAGTCGTGGCGCACCGCCTCTTCGCCGAGCCCGGCCAGGAATTCGCCGAAATGCACGTCGGACTGGTGGCCGGGCGCCGTCGGCATGACGAGGCCGATCGAGCCCGCCTTGCCGGTCGCAAGCCGTTGCGCCGCCTTGTTCGGGCGATACCCGGTTTCCTTGACGGCCTGCAGCACACGCTCCCGGGTCGCCTCGTTGACCTCGGGATAACCGTTGAGCGCTCGGCTCACCGTCGTCTGCGACAGCCCCAGCAATTCCGATAGCTGTTTGAGATTCACCTGCTATGCTTCCTCCCGGCCCGCCCGTCGGCCGTGTTGAAATGGTCTGCCGCCTCCCAGTGGCGCCCAAAGCGCTTTCAATTATGTAGCATCTGGCGCGCTTGACTCAAGAAAAATCGCTCCATATTTCCCGATAGCCGCTGCTCGCGCCCGTGATAACGGCCGCGTCCACAGCCGGTTTTCGTGAAATGACTTGACTCCGTTCCACCGAAAGTGGAATGAGTTGGGTGTCAAAGCGCTTTGAAATTTCTTTTGAAGGGAATTCGGCGCGGGTTGGGATTGTGATGGGAGGTTGATCACATGAAAAAGACATTTTTGATGAGCGTTGCCGTGGCGGCGCTTTTTGCCGGTGCTGCGTCCGCGGCCGATCTGAAATTTGCCCCGAGACAGGATTCCAAGTTCAACTGGAAGAGCTATGACGAATTCAAGGCCGCGCATGCCGATCTGAAGGGGCAGCCGCTGACGATCTTCGGGCCGTGGCGCGGCGAGGACGAGGCGTTCTTCCAGAGCGTTCTGGCCTATTTCACCGAAGCCACCGGCATCGATGTCAAATACTCCTCTTCCGAAAATTACGAACAGCAGATCGTCATCGACACGCAGGCGGGCTCGCCGCCGAACATCGCTGTTCTGCCGCAGCCGGGCCTGCTGGCCGATCTCGCCAGCAAGGGCTTCCTGACGCCGCTCGGCGACGACAACTCCAAGTGGATCAAGGACAATTACGGCGCCGGCGACAGCTGGGTCGGGTACGGCACCTATAAGGGCAAGGACGGCAAGGAAGCCTTCTATGCCTTCCCCTATAAGGCCGACGTCAAGTCGCTCGTCTGGTATGTTCCGGAGAATTTCGAGGAAGCCGGCTACAAGATTCCGACGACCATGGAAGAGCTGCATGCCCTCACCGACCAGATCGTCAAGGACGGCGGCGTTCCCTGGTGCATCGGTCTCGGGTCCGGCGGCGCCACCGGCTGGCCGGCGACCGACTGGGTCGAGGACATCATGCTGCGCATGCAGCCGCCTGAAGCCTACGACAAGTGGACGACCAACGAGCTGAAGTTCACCGATCCGGCCGTCGTTGCCGCGATCGACGAATTCGGCAAGTTCGCCAAGAACGAGAAATACGTCAATGGCGGTGTCGCGGCCGTGGCCTCGACCGACTTCCGCGACAGCCCGAAGGGGCTCTTCTCCGTTCCGCCGAAGTGCTACATGCACCATCAGGCCTCGTTCATCCCGTCCTTCTTCCCTGAGGGCACGAAGCTCGGCCAGGATGCCGACTTCTTCTACATGCCGACCTATGCGTCGCATCCCGAACTCGGTAAGCCGGTTCTCGGCGCCGGCACGCTCGTCTCGATCGCCAAGGACTCGAAGACGGCCCGCGCCTTCATCGACTTCCTGAAGACCCCGATCGCGCATGAGGTCTGGATGGCGCAGTCGAGCTTCCTGACGCCGTATAAGGGCGTCAGCAGCGAGGCCTATGCCAACCCGCAGATGAAGAAGGAAGGCGAAATCTTGACCTCCGCCACCACCTTCCGCTTCGACGGTTCCGACCTGATGCCGGGCAAGATCGGCGCCGGCGCCTTCTGGACGGGCATGGTCGATTTCGTCGGCGGCAAGTCGGCTCAAGATGCCGCTGGCGAAATCCAGAGCGCCTGGGACGGCATCAAGTAATCCTAAAAATTATGCCGCCGGCTTGCCGGCGGCATGGCCTGCATGACTGGCCGGGTTCGAAAAGAGCCCGGCCATCGCAGGATATGTTGTGATTGGGCAATACAGATAGATTGACGATGACCGGCGCTGACCCGTCAGAACAATACCGGTCGGACTAAGATCAGGGGAAGCAGGGGAGGGACGAAATGCTGTCGCAGATAGTGTCCGCTTTGGGCGTCGTGGTCGTCGCCGTTTTCGCATGCTCGGCCTATTTCTATTTTTCGAACAAGATCCTGGATCTCGCCTTGCCGGTGAAGGATGGCGACATCCGCGCCGCATCGCGCAATCTCAATCGCCGTGCGCTGATCCGGCCGTGGCTGTTCATCGGCCCGGCGCTCTTCCTGCTCGTCGTCTATCTGGTCTATCCGGTCGTTGCGACCTTCATCCTCTCCTTCCACGACCGCGCCGGCCAGCAATTCGTCGGCCTCGCCAATTACAAATGGGCGCTCGGCGACCGCGAATTCCGCCAGTCGATCTTCAACAACATCCTCTGGCTCGCCGTCGTGCCGGCCGCCTGCACCTTCTTCGGCCTCGTCATCGCAGTGATGACCGACCGCATCTGGTGGGGCAATATCGCCAAGAGCATCGTTTTCATGCCGATGGCGATCTCCTTCGTCGGCGCTTCGGTCATCTGGAAGTTCATCTATGAATATCGCGGCGGCAACGACGTCCAGATCGGCCTGCTGAACGCCATCGTCCAGACCTTCGGCGGCACGCCCGAGGTGTGGATCTCCGTTCCCTTCTGGAACAATTTCTTCCTGATGGTCATCCTGATCTGGATCCAGACCGGCTTTGCCATGGTCATCCTGTCGGCGGCTCTGCGCGGCATTCCCGAGGAGACGATCGAGGCCGCCGTCATCGATGGCGCCAATGGCTGGCAGATCTTCTGGCGCATCATGGTGCCGCAGGTCTGGGGCTCCATCGCGGTGGTCTGGACAACGATCACCATCCTCGTCCTCAAGGTCTTCGATATCGTGCTGACCATGACCAACGGCCAGTGGCAGACGATGGTGCTGGCCAACCTGATGTTCGACTGGATGTTCCGCGGCGGCGGCGATTCCGGCCGAAGCGCTGTAATCGCCATCATCATTATGCTCGCCGTCACGCCGATCATGGTCTGGAACGTGCGCCGCGCCAATCGCGAACTGAAGGGCCACTGAGATGACCGCTGCCGCAAGCTACTTCAAGATCGGCCCCGCCCGTCTTTTCGTTCACGCCGCCGTTCTCTTGATCGTCATTATCTGGCTGATCCCGACGCTCGGCATCTTCGTCAGCGCGCTGCGCGACAAGGATCAGATCGTCGTCTCCGGCTGGTGGACATCCTTCGTCGGCTCGACCCAGACCGTCGCCGTCCGCTTGGGCACGCCGGATCAGCAGCAGCAGGAAGGCGCTGCCTACGTCATTTCAGGCAATGTGCTTGAGGGACAGACCGGCCGCTCGGTCAAGGCCTTCGGCAACCGCGTGCAGCAGCCGGCGGCCTTCGAGGCCGGTACCACCGCCGATCTCGGCGACGGCGAAAGCCTGCTGATCAACAGCGACGGCAGCTACCGCTATATGAAGAACGCCGCCTTCTCGCCCGACGAACGACCACGGCGCATCTATGTCTCCGTCTCCGCGCCGCCGGAATTTTCGCTGCAGAACTACAATACGGTTCTGAGAGGCGAAGGCATCGGCCAATCCTTCATCAACTCCCTGACGGTGACGATCCCGGCGACGATCATTCCGATCCTGATCGCTGCTTTCGCCGCCTATGCGCTGAGCTGGATGGAGTTTCCCGGCCGTGCGCTGTTGATTGCACTGGTCGTCGGCCTCATCGTCGTGCCGCTGCAGATGTCGCTGATCCCGCTGCTGCGCCTCTATAACGAGATCGGCACGATGCTCGGCCAGCCATCCAAGACCTATCCCGGCATCTGGCTCGCTCACACAGCCTTCGGCATGCCGCTCGCCATCTATCTGCTGCGGGCCTATATCGCCGGCCTGCCGAAAGAGATCATCGAATCCGCCCGCGTCGACGGCGCCAGCGATTTCGAGATCTTCACCCGCATCGTATTGCCTCTGTCCTTCCCGGCACTCGCCTCCTTCGCCATCTTCCAGTTCCTGTGGGTGTGGAACGACCTGCTCGTCGCCATGGTCTTCCTCGGCACCGACAAGGACCACCTCGTACTCACTGGCAGCCTGAACGCGCTGCTCGGCTCGCGCGGCGGCAATTGGGAGATTTTGACGGCCTCGGCCTTCGTCACCATCATCGTGCCGCTGCTCGTCTTCTTCGGGCTGCAGCGTTATCTGGTGCGCGGCCTGCTGGCGGGTTCGGTCAAGGGAGGCTGACCATTTCCGAACGTGACTTCAGACAGGATATCCCATGAACGTGGCTCCCCAATCGATCTCGACCCCCGACAAGGACTGGTGGCGCGGCGCGGTGATCTATCAGATCTACCCGCGCTCCTACCAGGATTCCAACGGTGACGGCATCGGCGACCTCAAGGGCATCACCGCCCGCCTGCCGCATGTGGCAAGCCTCGGCGTCGATGCGATCTGGATATCGCCCTTCTTCACCTCGCCGATGCGCGATTTCGGTTACGACGTTTCCGACTACGAGAACGTCGATTCGATCTTCGGCACGCTGGTGGATTTCGACACGATGATATCAGAGGCCCATCGCCTCGGCATCCGGGTGATGATCGATCTCGTCATCTCCCACAGCTCGGATCAGCATCCGTGGTTCGTGCAGAGCCGTTCCAGCAAGACCAACGCCAAGGCCGACTGGTATGTCTGGGCCGACGCCAAGCCGGACGGCACGCCGCCGAACAACTGGCTGTCGATCTTCGGTGGCTCGGCATGGGCGTGGGATCCGACGCGCATGCAATATTACCTCCACAACTTCCTGACCTCGCAGCCGGATATGAACCTGCATAATCCGGAGGTGCAGGACCGTCTGCTCGACGTCGTGCGCTTCTGGCTCAATCGCGGCGTCGACGGCTTCCGCCTCGATACCATCAACTTCTATTTCCACGACCCGCTGTTGCGCGACAATCCGGCATTGGCGCCCGAGCGCCGCAACGCTTCGACGGCGCCGGCGGTCAATCCCTATAATTTCCAGGAGCATATCTACGACAAGAACCGGCCGGAGAACCTTGCCTTCTTGAAGCGCTTCCGCGCCGTTCTCGAGGAATTCCCCGCCATTGCCGCTGTCGGCGAAGTCGGCGATAGCCAGCGCGGCCTTGAAATCGTCGGGGAATATACCTCCGGCAATGATAAGATGCATATGTGCTACGCCTTCGAGTTCCTGGCGCCCGATTCGCTGACGGCCGAGCGCGTCGAGGAGGTGATGGAGGATTTCGAGGCCGCCGCACCCGATGGCTGGGCCTGCTGGGCTTTCTCCAATCACGACGTCGTTCGCCATGTCAGCCGCTGGGGCGGGCTGGTCGCCGATCACGACGCCTTCGCCAAGCTCTATGCCTCGCTGCTGCTGACGCTGCGCGGCTCCGTCTGCCTCTATCAGGGCGAGGAGCTGGCGCTGACCGAGGCCGATCTCGCCTATCAGGATCTGCAGGATCCCTACGGCATCCAGTTCTGGCCGGAATTCAAGGGCCGCGACGGCTGCCGCACGCCGATGGTCTGGGACAGCCAGGTCGCCCAGGGCGGCTTTTCCACGGTCAAACCCTGGCTGCCGGTGCCGGTCGAGCATATTCTGCGCGCCGTCAGCGTCCAGCAGGGCGACGAGGGCTCGGTGCTGGAGCACTATCGCCGCTTCATCGCCTTCCGCAAATTGCACCCGGCCTTTGCCAAGGGTGAGATTGAATTCGAGGAGCCGCAGGGCGACGCCCTGGTCTTCACCCGTGAATATGGCAATGAGCAGCTGCTATGCATCTTCAACATGAGCCCGACCGAAACCGGCGTCACTTTGCCTGCGGGAGAATGGCAGGCGTTGACGGGGCATGGCTTTATCAGCAACAACTATGGCGACAAGATCGATATTCCGGCCTGGGGGGCGTATTTCGCCCGTCTCGCTTAAGGATCAGCAGGGGAGAGAGACATGACTGGACTGACGCTGAAGGATATCCGCAAATCCTACGGTTCCGTGGACGTTCTCCACGGGATCGACCTCGATATCAAGCAAGGCGAATTCATCGTCTTCGTCGGTCCGTCCGGCTGCGGCAAGTCCACGCTTCTGCGCATGATCGCCGGTCTGGAGGCGATCACCGGCGGCGAGATGTATATCGACGGCCATCTCGTCAATGACGTGCCGCCTTCCAAGCGCGGCATCGCCATGGTCTTCCAGTCCTATGCGCTCTACCCGCACATGACCGTCTTCGACAATATGGCTTTCGGCATGAAGATCGCCGGCGAAAGCAAGCAGGAGATCGACCGCCGCGTCAAGGCGGCGGCCGAGAGCCTGCAGCTGACCAAATATCTCGACCGCCTGCCGAAGGCGCTTTCCGGCGGCCAGCGCCAGCGCGTGGCGATCGGCCGCGCCATCTGCCGCGATCCGAAGGTCTTCCTGTTCGACGAGCCGCTCTCCAACCTCGACGCCGCGCTGCGTGTCGCCACCCGCATCGAGATCGCCCGCCTGAACGAACAGATGGCCGATACGACGATGATCTACGTCACCCACGACCAGGTCGAGGCGATGACGCTCGCCGACCGCATCGTCGTTCTCTCCGCCGGCAATATCGAGCAGGTCGGCGCGCCGCTGGATCTCTATGAGCGTCCGGCCAACCTCTTCGTCGCCAAATTCATCGGCTCGCCGGCCATGAACATCATCCCGGCGACGGTCGCCGCAACCGGAAGCCAGACGACGGTGACGCTGACCGGCGGTATGTCGGTGACGCTCGATGTCGCGACCGGCGCCTCCGAAGCCGGCAAGCAGGCAAGCTTCGGCGTTCGTCCGGAAGACCTGAGGATCGCCGATGGCGCCGACTATCTTTTCGAGGGCGAGGTGTCGATCGTCGAAGCGCTCGGCGAAGTGACGCTGCTCTATATCGAAGGCCTGGTTCCGGGCGAGCCGATCGTCGTCAAGCTGCCCGGCATCTATGATGTGAAGAAGGGCCAGAAGATGCGATTTGCCGCCGACAGGCAGAAGCTGCATCTGTTTGATGCGACCGGCCATAGCTACCGGAAATGAGAGAGCCATTTTTGGGGTAATAATCCCGAGAATTATACTTGGCGCACCGGATTCTCACTTTCTGTTAAAGATCGGCTGCTACCTTTTCCCAGTCAATTTATGAGGGGGATAAGCACGTGGCCGCTTCCAATCCGTCACAGCCAAAATCTCATTTCCTGAGCAAGGAAGAATCCTTCATGTATGACCGCGAGCAGCGGTTCAAGATGGAGGACACGATGAATGCCGCCCGCATCGAATATACGGAAAAGGGCGTCATGCACGCGGCCTCGCGCCGCTGCGATATCGTCCGGATCTCGATGAGCAGCGCCACACTCGCGATCCTCACCCAGTTCAACCTGCCGAAGCAGTTCTATCTGGATATTCCGGATGCCCGCATCACCAAGGTCGGTTGCATCCTGATGAAGGTCAACGCCAACAATACGATCGAAGTCCGCTTCCTGCGCCTGCTGACGCAGAAGGAGCTGAACAAGATCTTCGTCTACAGCACCCATCCGGCGCATCGCGACTACGTGCTCGATATCCGCGCCTGACGGACTAAAGACTGGATAACAAAAACCCGCGGGTGCTTCGCACGCCCGCGGGTTTTTGTTTGTCTGAAGAGGCCACGCTCAGTGGTGGAAGAGCACGCTCGCACCCTGATCCGAAGCGCCGACAGCGCGGCGGAACGGTGCGAAGAGCTCGCGGCCCATGCCGAATTCATTGTCGGAGAGATCGACGGTCACCGGCTCGCGCTCGGCCATATCGGCCGCATCGACGAGCAGCTCGAGCGTGCCCTTGATCGCGTCCAGGCGAATGATGTCGCCGTCGCGGATGCGGGCGATCGGGCCGCCGTCGACCGCCTCAGGTGTCACGTGGATTGCCGCCGGCACCTTGCCCGAGGCGCCCGACATGCGCCCGTCGGTCAACAGCGCCACGCGGAAACCGCGGTCCTGCAGCACGCCGAGCGGCGGCGTCAGCTTGTGCAGTTCCGGCATGCCGTTGGCCTTCGGTCCCTGGAAGCGCACCACTGCGATGAAATCGCGGTTGAGCTTGCCTTCCTTGAAAGCGTCCTGCAGTTCCTGCTGGCTGTGGAAGATGATCGCCGGCGCCTCGATGATGTGACGCTCCGGCTTGACGGCCGAGATCTTGATCACCGCCTTGCCGAGATTGCCGCGCAGCATCTTCAACCCGCCATTGGCCTGGAACGGCGTTTCGATGCTGGAGAGAACCTTGGGATCATGGCTCTTCTCAGGCGACCGCTCGCGCAGGACGCCGCCGTTTTCGCCGAGCCGGGCATCGACCGTATAGGCTTCGAGGCCATGGCCAAAGACGGTGCGCACGTCGTCATGCACCAGGCCATGCTTCAGGAGTTCCTTGATGAGGAAGCCCATGCCGCCGGCCGCCTGGAAATGGTTCACGTCGGCAAGCCCGTTCGGATAGACGCGGGCAAGCAGCGGCACCACTTCCGAAAGCTCGGCAATGTCCTGCCAGGTGAGCTGGATGCCGGCTGCGCGCGCCATGGCGACGAGGTGCAGCGTGTGATTGGTCGAGCCGCCGGTCGCATGCAGGCCGACGACGCCGTTGACGACCGAGCGCTCGTCGATCATCTCGCCGGCTGGGGTGAATTCATTGCCGAGCGCGGTGATCGCCAGCGCCCGCTTGGCGGCTTCGCGCGTCAGAGCTTCGCGCAGCGGCGTGCCGGGATTGATGAAGGAGGAGCCGGGCAGGTGGAAGCCCATGATCTCCATCAGCATCTGGTTGGAATTGGCGGTGCCGTAAAAGGTGCAGGTGCCGGGGCCGTGATAGGATTTCGATTCCGCTTCCAGCAGCTCGGCGCGGCCGACCTTGCCCTCGGCAAAGAGCTGGCGCACGCGCGACTTCTCGTCGTTCGGCAGGCCCGTCGTCATCGGACCGGCCGGAACGAAAATCGACGGCAGGTGCCCGAAGGACAGCGCTGCAATGACGAGCCCCGGCACGATCTTGTCGCAGACGCCGAGGAAGAGGGCGGCATCGAACATGTTGTGCGACAGGCCGACGCCCGCCGACATGGCGATCAGGTCGCGCGAAAACAGCGAAAGCTCCATGCCCGGCTGGCCCTGGGTGACGCCGTCGCACATCGCTGGCACGCCGCCCGCCACCTGTGCCACGCCGCCGGCCTCTGCGGCCGCCTCACGGATGATCGCCGGATAGGTCTCGAACGGCTGGTGGGCCGAGAGCATGTCGTTATAGGCGGTGATGATGCCGAGATTGGGAATGCGGTCGCCGGCGAGCGCATCCTTATCGGCGGGGGAACAGACCGCAAAGCCATGGGCAAGGTTGGCGCAGCCGAGCACCGAGCGCTGGACGCCCTTGGATGCGGCGGCGCGCAGGCGCTCCAGATAGCGCTCCCGGGTTGGTTTCGAGCGTTCGACAATACGATCGGTGATCGCAGATATGCGTGCGTGAGCGGACATGGAAGATCCCTGCCTTGTTCGTTGTCTTGTCTGTTTCGGCGGCTCTGGCCTGATAGTCGATCCGGATTGACGGCCGATCAGGGAGCCCAGTAGATCTCGACCGGGGAAGTGGCCCGGCGCAGAACGGCGCGGATCGGCATGTCTGCCTCGTCACCGCTGCCTTCCGCCTTGGCGAGAACGTCTTTTTTGCCTTCGCCCTCGATATGGAGAACCAGGAGTGCGGCATCCTGAAGACTGGAGAAGGTGAAGGTCAGGCGCGGCTCGCCGGCCCCTTCCGCTTCCATGGTGATGATGCCGCGCGGCGTCGATGCATCGAGCGCCTTGGCAAGATTGCTGCCGCCGGGAAAGAACGAGGCGGTATGGCCGTCGCCGCCCATGCCGAGGATGACGACGTCGAAGGGAATGCCGATTTCGGCGCTCTTTTCAGTCGCAAGCCGCGCGGCCTCCTCGACGGAGGCGGCGGGCTGGTAAAGCGGCACGAAACGCGCCGCCTTCGCCTTGTTCTGCAAGAGATTGGCATCGACCAGCAGATGGTTCGAGCGCGGATTGTCGGCCGGCACGAAGCGTTCGTCGACCAGCGTGATCGTCACCTTGTCCCAGGCGATGCCGCGCGTCGACAGCGCCTGGAAGAAGGCCTTCGGCGTCGAGCCGCCGGAAACGGCGATGGACGCCGTTCCGCGGGCGGAGATCGCCGCCGAAAGCCTATCGGCGACTTTGTCGGCGAGGCTGCCGGCGAGATCAGCGGGGCTGGCGAAGGAATGCAGGGTCGATGCCATCGGTTCCGTCCTAGATATCGTCATGCCAGGTGCGGCCGTCACGCTCGATCAGCGCGATGGCCTGGCTCGGGCCCCAGGTGCCGGCCGTATAGCCCTGCACCTGCTGACCGGTGGTTTCCCAACCCTTGAGGATCGGGTCGACCCATTTCCATGCGGCTTCGACTTCGTCGCGGCGCATGAACAATGTCTGGTTGGAGCGGATCACGTCCATCAGCAGACGCTCATAGGCGTCGGGATTGCGGACATTAAAGGCCTGAGCGAAGCTCATGTCGAGCGAGACGTTGCGCAGGCGCATGCCGCCGGGGCCCGGATCCTTGATCATCAGCGACTGCTTGACGCCCTCATCCGGCTGCAGCCGGATGATCAGCTGGTTGGCGACGATCCGCCCGGCCGCCTGGTCGAAGATCGCATGCGGGATCGGCTTGAAAGTGATGACGATCTCGGACATGCGTCCGGTCAGGCGCTTGCCGGTTCTGATATAGAAGGGAACGCCGGCCCAGCGCCAGTTGTTGATCTCGGCCTTGATGGCGACGAAGGTCTCGGTGTTGGAGACGCCGCCTTCGAGCTCTTCGAGATAGCCCTTGACCGGGCCGCTGCCCGAGGCGCCGGCGCGGTACTGGCCGCGGACCGTCGCCTGCTCGACATTGGAGGCGTTGAGCGGCTTCAGCGCCCGCAGCACCTTCAGCTTCTCGTCGCGAACGGCTTCCGAATCCATCGACGAGGGCACTTCCATCGCCGTCAGGCAGAGCAACTGCAGGATGTGGTTCTGCACCATGTCGCGCAGCGCGCCGGCCGTATCGTAGTAGCCGGCCCGGCCCTCGAGGCCGACCGCTTCAGCCACGGTGATCTGCACGTGATCGATGTAGTTGGCGTTCCACAGCGGCTCGTAGAGCGCATTGGCGAAGCGCAGCGCCATCAGGTTCTGCACCGTCTCCTTGCCGAGATAGTGATCGATGCGGAAGATCTGTTCTTCCTTGAAGGCGCGGCCGATCGTGTCGTTGAGCTGCAATGCCGAAGCGAGATCGCGGCCGATCGGCTTCTCGACGACGATGCGGGTCGACTTGGTGATCAGCTTGTGGTCGTGGATCTTCTGCGAAATGTCGCCGAAGATGCCGGGCGCGACGGCGAGGTAGAAGGCGCGCACGCGCTCCTTGCCCTCGTCGAGCAGCTTCTTCAGCTGATCCCAGCCGGTGTCCGTGCGGGCGTCGACCGAGACATAGTAGAGACGGGCGCAGAACTTCTCCACTTCGGCTTCGTCATATTCGCCCTTCTTCAGATGCTCCTTCAACGCGTCCTTGGCGAATTTGCGATATTCCTCATGGGAAAGCGGGCTGCGCGAAGCGCCGATCACCCGGGTCGGTTCGGAGAACTGGCCTTCGATCTGGCGGTGGTAAAGCGCCGGCAGAAGCTTGCGTTCGGCAAGGTCGCCGCTGCCGCCGAAGACGACGTAATCAAAAGGCTCAACGGGAATGATCTGGCTGCTCATGAGCTTGTCTCTCAATCATGCTGGTTGGCGGCCCTTTTAATCTAATCGATTTAAAAAAGCCAGTGTGCAGTGCAATGAATCTGTCAGGCACCGGTTTTAGTGCGAATTTCCGGAAGAGGAAATCCGCAATCGGACTAAAACTTGTCGCGAAGCGCAAACCACGACAACGCGAGAAAAAGCAGCGGCGCCCGCATGCTGGCGCCGCCGGGAAAGGCGGGAATATCCAGCGATTTGAACAGGTCGAGATCGCCGGATTTCCCAAGCACCGTTTCCGCATAGAGCTTGCCACAGTAGTTTGACAGCATGACGCCATGGCCGGAATAACCGCCGATCGAGATGACACCCGGCATGACCTCGCGCACGAAAGGCTGGCGCGGCATGGTGATGCCGACGCTGCCGCCCCAGGCATGGGTGATCTCGATATCCTTGAGGGCCGGATAGATCTCGGCGATCTGCCGGCGGATGTGCTCAGAAATGTCCTTCGGATTGTCCGACGTATAGGCCTCGCGCCCGCCGAACAACAGCCGGCCGTCGCCGAATTTGCGGAAGTAGCGCACGACGAAGCGCGAATCGGCCACAGCCTCGCCGCCTGGCAGCACCTCGGGATGCCGGTCGAGCGGAGCGGTGGCGCCGATGAAGGAGCGGATCGGCATGACATGGCTTGCCGTCACCGGTTCGAGGCCGTTGATATGGCCGTCGCAGGCAATCAGCGCGCGGTTGGCGGTGATCGTTCCCCTGTCCGTTTCGATCGCCACCTTGCCGCCGGCCTGACGGATCGCCGTTGCCTTGGTCATCTCGAAGATCGCAGCACCGGCATTGGCTGCGACCCGCGCCAGGCCGATCAGCAGCTTCAGCGGATGGATATGGCCGGTGCCGACATCGCGCACGCCGCAATAAAAACGCTTCGAGCCGAGCCGCTCCTGCGTTTCCTTCTCGTCCATGAAGCTGATGTGCGGATAGCCGTAGCGCCGCGCGGCGATTTCGGCGTTCTCACGAAAGTCGCGTTCATAGCTCGCCTTGTGCGCGACATTGAGCTGGCCGGGCGCATAGTCGATCTCGATCTGGTGCTCGCGGGCGAAATCGATGAGATGGCGCTTGGCCGCTTCGGCAAGATCGAATAGCGCCTTCGAACGCTGATAGCCGATCTTCTCCTCGAGCTCTTCCGGCCACCATCGCTGGCCGGTGCCGAGCTGGCCGCCATTGCGGCCGGACGCCCCGTCGCCGAAACGGCAGGCCTCGATCAGCACCACCGAGACGCCGGATTTGGCCAGATTATAGGCGGCCTGCAGGCCGGTATAGCCGCCGCCGATGATGGCGACGTCTGCTGTCCTCGAACCGTCGAGGGCGGCATAGCTCGGCCGCTCCCCGACGGTTGCCTGATACCAGGATAGGCCCGGCGAGATCGGGCTCTGCCACGTCTCCTGCGATGCCATGACGCTCCCTCACACGTTGAGCAGAAGGAATTCCCGCTCCCAGGGGCTGATCACCTGCATGAAGGTCTCGAACTCGCCGCGCTTGACGCCGGCATAGAGGCCGATGAACTGCGAGCCGAAAATCTCCTCGAAGGCCGGCTCGTCCTCGAGCAGCGCCACGGCTTCCAGCAAGCCGCGCGGCAGGTCGATCGAGCCTTCATTGGCCGAATCTTCAGTCGGCGCCGTCGGCTCGATCTCTTTCATGATGCCGAGCAGGCCGGCGGCGAGCGAGGCTGCAAGCGCGAGATAAGGATTGGCATCCGAGCTCGGCAGCCGGTTTTCGACGCGGCGTGCCTGCGGATCGGAAACCGGAACGCGGAAGGCGGTCGTGCGGTTGTCGTAGCCCCAGGCATTGTTGACCGGGCAGGACATGTCTGGCTGCAAGCGCCGGTAGGAATTCACATAGGGCGCCAGCATCGCCATGGCGCTCGGCACGAATTTCTGCATGCCGCCGATGAAATGGAAGAATTCCTTCGAGGCCGATCCGTCCGCATTGGAGAAGACGTTCTTGCCCGTCTCGATATTGACCACCGATTGATGGATATGCATCGCCGACCCCGGCTGGGCCTGCATCGGCTTGGCCATGAAAGTCGCATAAATATCGTGTTTCAGCGCCGCCTCGCGGATCGTGCGCTTGAACAGGAACACCTGGTCGGCAAGCTCGATCGGATTGCCGTGGCGCAGGTTGATCTCCAGCTGCGCCGGGCCCTCTTCATGGATCAGCGTATCGATCTCGAGACCCTGCTTCTCGGAGAAATGGTAGATGTCGTCGATCAACTCGTCGAATTCGTTGATCCCGGCGATCGAATAGCCCTGGCCGCCGAGGATCGAGCGGCCGGACCGGCCCTTGGGCGGATGCAGCGGATAGTCGGGGTCGTCATTCTTGGCGACCAGGTAGAATTCGATTTCCGGCGCCACGATCGGCTTCCAGCCGCGGTCGTGATAGAGGCTCATGATGCGTTTCAGCACGTTGCGCGGCGTATAGGGCACTTCGCCGCCGTCGGAATCGACGATGTCGCAGATCACCTGCGCCGTCGGATCGGTCTCCCAGGGTACGACCGACAGCGTCGAAAGATCCGGCATCAGCTTCAGATCGCTGTCGCGCGGCTCGTAGCGGAAGCTCTCCGTCTCCTCCGGGTACTCACCCGAAATCGTGTGCCGGTAGATCGCCGACGGCAGCGCCAGCGAGGTGTTCGAGGTGAATTTCGAGCTCGGCATCATCTTGCCGCGCGGAACGCCGGCAAGGTCCGGCGTGATGCATTCGATGTCTTCGATGCCCCTGTCCCTCAGCCACCGCGCCGCTTCCTTCCAGTTCGCAACGCCGCGCAGAGACCCGGGATCCGGGGGAGTCTGCTTCGAGGCGGGTACGTTTCTGGCAGGCTTCAGCGTCGTCTTTTTTGGGGACATGACACACCGGTTTGGTTGATCGTGGCGCCATCATAACCAGACTTTGCCAATTGGCGAGGGGTCGAGAACGTTGACTTTCGCCCTTTGATGGAAAAAGAAGACGCTGTTTTGATCGGGGAAACGGGTTTGCAGCGCAAAAGCGACGTCATCGTCATCGGCGCCGGGGCGGCGGGCATGATGGCGGCCATCCGGGCAGGAAAACGCGGCCGCTCGGTCGTGGTCCTCGACCATGCAAGGGCGCCCGGCGAGAAGATCCGCATCTCCGGTGGCGGCCGCTGCAATTTTACCAATATCCATGCCGGGCCGAAGAATTTCCTCTCGGCAAACCCGCATTTCTGCAAGTCGGCGCTGGCCCGATTCACGCCGGCCGATTTCATCGCCATGGTCGACCGTCACGGCATTGCCTGGCATGAAAAGACGCTCGGCCAGCTTTTCTGCGACGATAGCGCCAAAGACGTCATCCGCATGCTGCTGACTGAGATGCGCAGCGCCGACGCGCAACTGCATCTCGGCACCGAGATATCAGGCGTCGAAAGGGTGGAGGCGGGTTTTCGCGTCTCGACCGCTGAAGCCGCCTATGAAGCTTCGTCGCTGATCGTCGCCACCGGCGGCAAGTCGATCCCGAAGATGGGCGCCACCGGCTTTGCCTATCGCCTCGCCGAGCAGTTCGGTCTGCCCGTGCTCGAAACCCGCCCCGGCCTGGTGCCGCTGACCCTCGATCCCGGCCTGCTCGAGGCCATCGCCCCGCTCGCCGGCATTTCCGCCCCGGCCGAAATCCGCCATGGCAGGACCGCCTTCCGCGAAGCGCTGCTGTTTACCCATCGGGGCCTCAGCGGACCCGCCGTCCTGCAAATCTCCTCCTACTGGCGCGAGGGCGACGAGATCGTCGTTGCGATCGAACCCGATATCGACATTGGAGGACATCTGAAGACGGCAAAGCAGGTGAATGGCCGCCAGTCGGCGCAGACCGCACTCGGCGACATCCTGCCGAAGCGGCTGGCCCAGTTTCTCGTCGAGCGCGAAAAAATCTCCGGCAACATGGCCGACCTGCCTGATAAGGCGCTGCTGCGCCTTGCGGCCGGCGCCCAGAACTTTGCGGTCAAACCGTCCGGCTCGGAAGGCTACCGCACGGCAGAAGTGACGCTCGGCGGTATCGATACGGCAGCGCTCGATTCCCGCAGCATGGAGGCCAAGGCCGTGCCCGGGCTTTATTTCATCGGCGAATGTATCGACGTTACCGGCTGGCTCGGCGGCTATAATTTCCAATGGGCCTGGGCCTCCGGATTTGCTGCCGGCGAATGCGCCTGAGGTTTGTGTTTTCTGCATGTCTCCCGGGGGCGCTGCACTCTATATTAGTAATACCGATTCAAGACTTCTTAAGAGAGGTGCGCCATCCTGTCTCAATTGGCGGTCTGCAAGGCAATTCCTAAATAAGCTTTACCGGCAAGCCGTTTTGTTGGATTGTTGTGTCAGACAGAAGTGAGGTTTCGAGCATGACCAGAAACGCACGACGCGCCCGCGCCATCGCAATCGCCCAGGCCAAGCCTGATGCCCGCATGGTCGCCCTGCGCTATCTGATGCTTGCGGCCGGCGCCACCGCCGCCAGCCTGGCGCTGCTCACCTCGCACTTCATCTGATCCTGTCTTCAGGCCTGCAACGAATGTTTGCGCGCGTGTCTGCCGCCCTGCGGCGTAACAGTCCACAAAATTGCAACTATTTCACCGCCTTGGCTTAATCCGCCGCAACCGCTTATCCGAAAATTAATATCTAATCTGACACAATTGCCCGCGATTATTTGGGCGTCTCCAAGTTGTTTGGACATGAACTGGCAATGACTGCCGCCTGGCTTCCGGGTTCCCCAATGTAAATTAAAGAACAGCTCGATGTGTACCCGGCTGGCGCCAGATGGCCGCCTGCGGGAGGAGTGGTGTATGAAAGGCCCGGAACGCGATGTTGATTGACAAGATTCTTTCCCGCTTCAGGATCAAGACGAAGGTCCTGATCTTCGTTCTGCCTTTCGTTGTCACCATTTCGGCGGTGGGCCTGACGGGCCTTTACGCTTCGGGACTGCTGCAGGGCCGCATGGAAATATCCAACAGCGTGCTGCAGTCGCTGAGCGGGTTCAAGGATCTCTACGGTTCGATGGACGATTTCCTGCGCGTCACCAGCCCGGAGGCCCGCGACAAGCTGACCGCGGAACTGAAGACCCAGCAGGGTGTGCTCGATCAGACGCTGAACCAGGTCGGTGAACAGGCCGCCGGCCGCGACAGCCTTGCCGAGGCGTCACGCCGCACCAAGGACATTTCGGGCGTCGTCGACAAGCTCTGGGGCCTGCATGAGCAGGAACAGGCGCTGCACGAGCAGATCGACGCGGCGCAAAAGAGCCTGATCAGCACCCGTTTCACCGTCTCCTACCAGGCCGAGGAATTGCAGACCGCCCTCCAGCGCGACGAGGGTGCCGCCACCATCACCCTTCGCACCGCCGACCGCCTGCTGAAGGGCGGCGACTTCCTCGGCACAGTCGCCAGCGGCTACAGCAAACCGCAGACGCCGCAGGACAAGATCGCCTACATCAACGAACAGATGCCTGCGATCGTCAAATCCCAGCGGCTGATCGCCATTTCGGTTCCGACCAACCAGAAGAACGTCATCGACGCGCTGGCTGCGACCATCGACAGCATCAAGGCGATCGCCGCGATGCCCGCGCCGACCGATGAGAATATCGCCGAACTCGGCCGTCTCGTCTCGCGCTTCCGCCAGACCTCGACCTATACGCAGCTGACCGCGACGCAGAAGATGCGCGAGGCGACACAGCGCTTCGCCGACCTCGAGGGCCGCATCGGCCAGACCAACTCCGTCCTTCAGGATACCCGCCGTCTCGAAAATTCAGTCTATGCGCTGCAGATCGTGCTTTCCGATTTCCTCGCCAATTCAAGCAAGGATAATCTCGTGCGCCTGCAGCAGCAGGCCGGCACGCTCGGCAAGGACATGCAGGTGCTGACCACCAGCGCCAAGGGCATGGGCTTTGCCGAAGGCATTTCGGGCGCAATCCAGCCCGCACTCGACGCCATCTCCGGCGGCGGCTCGAAGATCGTCGATACGATCGGCGAGCGCGTCACGGCCTATGCCGCGGCCCGCCAGGAGCTCGACCAGATCTGGACGAAGCTCACCGATTTCGCCGAACTGCAGAAGCAGACGGCCGGCACCGAGCGCACCCAGGCAAACAGCATCTCGGTCATGACCACCGGTCTCGGTATCCTGCTCTCGATCCTCGGCGGCATCGCCCTGGTGCTGACGTTGCAGCGGCCGATCAGCCAGATCACCGCCGCCATGCGCCGCATTGCCGAAGGCGCGCTGGAGACCAATATCTCCGGCGAGCAGCGTCATGACGAAATCGGCGACATGGCCCGCGCGCTCGGCATCTTCAAGGAAAACGCCATCTCGAAGATCCGTATCGAGGAGCAGAGCGACGAGGAACGCGCTGCCGCCGAACACGAGCGCCAGCGCAACGACGCCGACAAGCGCGAGATGGATCGCCAGATCGAATTCGCCGTCAATGCGCTCGCCGCCGGCCTCGAACGCATGTCGCAGGGCGATATCTCGACGACGATCGAAACGCCCTTCATCGGCCGCCTCGAACAGCTGCGCCAGGATTTCAACGGCTCGATGATGCGCCTGCAGGCGACGATGAGCCAGATCCGCGACAATGTCGAACTGATCCAGGGCAACGGCAACCAGATGGCCCAGTCGGCCGAGGATCTCTCCAAACGCACCGAGCAGCAGGCAGCCTCGCTCGAAGAGACAGCGGCCGCCGTCGACGAGATCACCGTCACCGTCCGCTCCTCGGCCGAACGCGCCAAGGATGCCGATCAGATCGTCCGCCAGGCCAAGCGCAGCGCCGACGATTCCGCCGTTGTCGTCAACAATGCGATCGACGCGATGGGCCGCATCGAGGATGCCTCGCGCCAGATCGAGCAGATCATCGGCGTCATCGACGAGATCGCCTTCCAGACCAACTTGCTGGCGCTCAACGCCGGCATCGAGGCGGCGCGCGCCGGTGAAGCCGGCAAGGGCTTTGCCGTCGTCGCCATGGAAGTGCGCGAACTCGCCCAGCGGTCCGCCGCCGCGGCGCAGGAGATCAAGGGCCTGATCAACAAATCGACCAACGAGGTCAGCTCCGGCTCGCAATTCGTGCAGGAGACCGGCACGGTGCTCGCCAAGATCAGTGCCCAGATCGTCACGATCAGCCAGCATGTCGAGATGATCGCCCGCGCCAGCCACGACCAGTCCAACGCGTTGCAGAGCGTCAACGCGACCGTCAACCAGATGGACCAGATGACGCAGCAGAACGCCGCCATGGTCGAGGAGACGACAGCCGCCAGCCGCGAACTGGCCGACGAGGCCGATTCCCTGCGCAGGCTGATCCAGCAGTTCAAGATCGACGGCGAAGCGGCCGCCGCGCCGGTCTACCGCGCCGCCTGATCGTCGCCCGATCTGCCTTCATGCGAACGGCCCCGGCTTTTTTCCGGGGCTGTTTCTTTTGCTGCCAGGTCATCCCGGCCCAGGAGATTTCCGCTTTGCCCCTCATCCGCCTGCCGGCACCTTCTCCCCGTAAACGGGGCGAAGGAGGATATGCCGCAACCTCTCTGTCCCTCACTAACGCTTCGCAGGGCACGTCCCCTCTCCCCGTAAACGGGGAGAGGGTTAGGGTGAGGGGCAGATACGGGTACGACCCGGATTTACGGAAAATTTTCCTTAACGCTTTTCCTCTAATTTAGCCTTGCTTTGTCTGCCGGGGGTTTTGATGCTGCGCCTTTTCTCTACGTCGATCGTCCGCCAGATCGTTGCAATCACGCTGTGTCTGCTGACGCTCAGCACCGCCGCCATTGTCGGCGTGACCTATTTCAACCTGAGCCGCCAGGTCATGGACGGCGCCGTTGCCGACGCCAGGGACGCCACCCGCGCCATGGCGGTACTCTACGGCGCGGCCGATCAGGCGGCAAAGGTCGAGCTGAAGGACAGCGAGCTCGCAACCGTCACGGAAGACGCAATCCCCGCCCTTGCGGATCATTCGCTGGTCGACCGCACTGCGCAGTCGATCGCCGGTGTCGCCACCATCTTCCAGAAGCAGGGCGGCGACTACGTCCGCATATCCACCAACGTCAAGAAGGAAAACGGCGACCGCGCCGTCGGCACCAAGCTTGTTGCGGAACACCCCGCCCAGCCGGTTCTCGCCAAGGGCCAAGCCTATTACGGCCAAGCCGAGCTTTTCGGCCGCAAGTTCATGACCGGTTACTTCCCGATCAAGAACGCATCGAACGCCAATGTCGGTATTCTCTTCATCGGCATTCCGATGGAGGTCTATTTCCAGCGCATGTATGAGCTGCAGATGCTGGTGCTCGGCGTCGGCGCCGTTGTCATGCTCATCGTCGGTGTTCTCGCCTTCTATGCGATCCGCCTGTCGGTGAAGCCTTTGCAGGCGCTGACCGCGAGTGTTCACGCGATTTCCTCGGGTAATCTCGATGGCGCGATCCCCTGCGTCGTCAAGAAGAACGAGTTCGGCGATATCGGCCGGGCCTTGGCGCTTTTCCGCGACAGCGCCCGCGCCAGGCGGGACCTCGAAACCCAGGCCGCGGAGCAGCGCGCCATGAGCGACGCCGAACGCGCCAGGAACGATGCCGACAAACGCTCGCTCGACAGCCAGATCGACTTTGCCGTCAACCAGCTTGCCGCCGGCCTCGGACGCCTGTCGCAGGGCGATGTCTCGGAAACGATCGGCACGCCCTTTGTCGGCCGGCTGGAGCAGTTGCGCGTCGATTTCAACGCTTCGCTGCTGCGGCTCCAGGATACGCTGTCCGGCATCCGCGACAGCGCCTCGACCATCCAGCGCAACAGCGGCGCGGTCTCCGCCTCCGCCGGCGAGCTTTCGAAGCGCACCGAGGCGCAGGCGGCGAGCCTCGAGGAGACGGCCGCGGCGGTGGAAGAGATCACCGTCACGGTTCGCTCTTCCGCCGAGCGTGCGCGCGAAGCCAACAATGTCGTGGCCGCGACCAAGAAGACGGCCGACAATTCCGGCGCCGTGGTCGGCGACGCCGTCGCCGCCATGGAGCGCATCGAAGAGGCCTCGCAGCGCATCGAGCAGATCATCGAGGTGATCGACGATATCGCCTTCCAGACCAACCTCCTGGCGCTGAACGCCGGCATCGAGGCGGCCCGCGCCGGCGAGGCGGGCAAGGGTTTTGCCGTCGTCGCCCAGGAGGTCCGCGAACTCGCCCAGCGTTCGGCCGATGCGGCGCGCGAGATCAAGTCGCTGATCGAGACCTCCAGCCGCGAGGTGACGGTGGGCTCCGAACTGGTGCAGAAGACCGGCAGCGTTCTTGCCGCGATCAGCCACGAGATCATCGCGATCAGCGGCCATGTCGAGACCATCGCCACCGCAAGCCGCGATCAGTCGGCAGCACTTCAGGAGGTCAACGGTTCGGTCAACGCCATGGACCAGATGACCCAGAAGAACGCCTCGATGGTGGCCGAGACGACGCAGGCCAGCCGACTGCTTGCCGGCGAGGCCGATACGCTGATGAAGCTGATCGAGCGGTTCCGCATCGTCGCAAACAATGCCCCCGCTCACCTCACCGCAAGGAAGGTCGCCTGAGGAGCGCAACCGCAGCTGTCGCCGGTTTGCGCCGCATGTTTGCGGCGCCTTCCTTTCGATGCGAGGCGCTTGACAGCGAGATCGAGCGAGGTCAGCCAGCCGGCGAAGCGAATGATGCTGCTGTCTGCGAACTCGGCATAGAATTGTTCTTCATCTCTCCTGCATCCTGACGGCCCGTGATAGTGCCGAGATCCGTGGATGCCTCCGATGGTGATCATGTCGATCATGGCGATGTCCTTTCCTGTAGAAGACATCTCCTGATTTAGGCTTCGATTTTCCCTTCATAAACAGGCGAAATCCCGCTATGTTTTTCACAAATGAAAAACGCCAATTGGGATTCCTATCAGCTTTTCCTGCAGGTCGCCCGTCTCGGCGGCCTGACGGGGGCCAGCACGGCAAGCGGGCTCAGCCCCGCGACCGTCGGCCGGCGCATGCTCGATCTCGAACAGGAGGTCGGCCGCGCCCTGTTTTCGCGCAGCCAGACCGGTTACCGCCTGACACAGGACGGCCAGGCGCTGCTCGATCACCTGCAGGAGATGGAGGCCGCCGCCCGCAAGGTGGAGGCGTGGCGGCAATCGGGCGAGGGCGGCACGACCGTCCGCATTACCGCCGGCACCTGGGTCGCCTGGCTGCTGACGGAGAATTTCGCCGCCATCCGCATGCCGGGCGATGGTTTTGCCATTTCGCTCTCCATCGGCGAGGCGCGGGCAAGCCTTGCCTATCGCGAGAGCGATATCGGCATTCGCGCCTTCGAGCCTGAAGAGGCCAATCTTGCCGCCCGCCGGCTCGGCGAGGTCGCCTATGCCGTCTATATCAGACGCAACGCCGCCGAGACCGATGAGCGCTGGATTGCCGTTGCCGAGGAGGAGGCGATCTCGGCCTATCTGCGCTGGCCGCACGCCCATGCCGCCGCCGCGATCGTCGCCAGTGTCAACCGGCCGCGGTCGCTGCCCGATCTGGTGCGTGCCGGCGCCGGCAAGACCGTGCTTCCCTGTTTCGTCGGCGACCTCGATCCGCAATTGCAGCGGCTTGGCGGCGAACTCCCGGAATTGCGGCACGCGCAATGGATCGTGATGAACGCGGAGGATCGTCATCGCCCGGAAATCCGCACGGTCGCCGACCGCATGACCAAGTTGATTAGAAGTTATGCCGATCTCTTCGCCGGAAAACGGCCGAGCCGCGGCTGAGATTTCCCATGAAGCGCCCGCGCATTTCTTACAGCGCCGCGCGTCTATTCAGACGCGCAAAGGACGCTGTAACACTTTGAATTGCTGCATAATTTAATCCTTAAATCGATTCTGATTTAAGGAATTATGCAGTGGGATGCGCGGGCGTTCTCCTCAATGCCGGTTGGTGACGACGACGGGGATCAGCAGGTCGCCCCAGTTGCCGTCGCCGCCGTGATGGCGGGCCGAGCGCACCAGCTCGACCGAGACGCCGGCCTCGACCGCCTTCATGACCGATTGGTTCAGCCGATGCAGGTCGTTGGCGAGCATGCGGATCGTCGTCTGCTGATCCTCGCTCATGCTGGTGGACTGCTCTTCGGCCCGTTCCCGGACGCGTGAAATGGATGCCATGATCTTCTCCTCCTCTTTGGGTTATTCCGCAGCCGGTTTGAACTGTGCGTGTTCGGTTGAATCGTGCATCGCCGTGGTCGACGAGCGGCCGCCGGTGATGGCGAGCGACACGGCGTCGAAATAGCCGGTGCCGACCTCGCGCTGATGTTTGGTGGCGGTATAGCCGTTGACCTCGGCGTCGAATTCCGCCTGCTGCAGTTCGGAATAGGCCGACATCTGCCGCTGCTTGTAGCCGCGCGCCAGCTCGTACATGCCGTAGTTCAGCTGGTGGAAGCCGGCGAGCGTGATGAACTGGAACTTGTAGCCCATCGCGCCGAGCTCCCGCTGGAACTTGGCGATCGTCGCCTCGTCGAGGTTCTTCTTCCAGTTGAAGGACGGCGAGCAATTATAGGCGAGCAGCTTGCCGGGGTAGACCCTGTGCACGCCTTCGGCAAAGCGCCGCGCCTGATCGAGATCGGGCTTGGAGGTCTCGCACCAGATCAGGTCGCAATGCGGCGCATAGGCCACGGCCCGGGCGATGCAGGGCTCGATACCGTTCCTGACCTGATAGAAGCCCTCGACCGTGCGCCCGGCATCGTAATCGACAAAGGGCTGGTCGCGCTCGTCGATATCGGAGGTCAGCAGTTTCGCCGCTTCCGCATCGGTGCGGGCGATGACGAGCGTCGCGACCCCCATGACGTCGGCGGCAAGCCGGGCGGCATCGAGATTGCGGATATGGGCGGCCGTCGGGATCAATACCTTGCCGCCGAGATGGCCGCATTTCTTCTCCGAGGCGAGCTGGTCCTCGAAATGCACGCCGGCCGCACCCGCCTCGATATAGGCCTTCATGATCTCGAAGGCGTTGAGCGGCCCGCCGAAGCCGGCTTCCGCATCGGCGACGATCGGCGCGAACCAGGTGTCGACGGAAAGCCCCTGGCCCTCCGAGGTCTCGATCTGGTCGGCGCGCTGCAGCGTGCGGTTGATGCGTTTGGCAAGCTCCGGCCCGGCATTGGCGGGGTAGAGCGACTGATCGGGATACATCGCCGACGCCGTATTGGCGTCGGCCGCCACCTGCCAGCCGGAGAGATAGATCGCTTTCAGCCCGGCGCGCACCATTTGCATGGCCTGGTTGCCGGAAAGCGCGCCGAGCGCATTGACGAAATCTTCCTGGCGCAGCAGCCGCCACAACCGGTCCGCCCCCATTTCGGCCAGCGTATGGGTGAGCGCCACCGAGCCCCTGAGCCGCCGCACGTCATCGGCCGAGTAGGGCCTGTCGATGCCGTCGAACCGATCAGTCGGTGCATTGGGAACGAGCTTGTAAAAATCCGTCATGCTGATCTCCTCACGAAAAAGCGGTAGTCGGGGTGTTGATGACAAGATTGACAATATCCCGCGGCATGGCCAGAAAAACCTTTGATTTACGGGCCTGAATGAGGTTAAGATGACGAGGATTGACAGGGTGGCGCTGTGAATTTGTAAAATTTTGTAAATATCGGCGCTCTTCCCTTGTCAAAGGGTGTGACATGGCGGAACGGAAGATATTCGCGGGCCCGAAACTGCGGCGCATCCGCAATGCGCTGGCGCTGACCCAGACCGCCATGGCCGAGGCGCTGGAGATCTCGCCGTCCTACCTGAATCTCATCGAACGCAACCAGCGGCCGCTGACGGTGCAGCTCCTCTTGAAGCTTGCCGCCGTCTACCGGGTCGATCTGGAGGAGTTACGCGGGCAGACCGGCGGCAGTCTCGGCCAGCTCAAGGAAGTCTTTGCCGATCCGCTGCTATCCGGCGAACTGCCCGGCGACCAGGAACTGGTCGAGGTGGCAGAAGCCGCGCCCAATGCCGCAAGCGGCATGATCAAGCTCTACCGCGCCTATCGTGAGCAAGCGGCACGGCTGTCCGATCTGACGGCGCTGATGGCCGCCGAGGGCCATGCGCCCGTCGCCGCGGGCCGCTTGCCGCTCGACGAAGTGCGCGAGGCGCTGGAACGCCGGTCTGCCTATTTCGCACGGATAGAGACGGCGGCGGAGACCTTTGCCGCGACACTTCCCGGCGGCCTCGATCTTGCCGCCGGGCTGAAGGACTGGCTGCGGGCCGAGCGCGGCATTGCGGTGCGGGTCCTGCCGGTGCACGTCATGCCGGATCTGCGCCGCCGCTTCGATCGCCACTCGATGCGGCTTTTCATCTCGGAGCGCCTGTCGCCAGCCGACCGCGCGCATGAGATATCAATCGAGGCGGCGACGCTCGCTCTGCTGCCGGCAATCGATGCCGAACTCGACGATCTCGCGCTCTCCTCCGCCGAGGCGCGCCGCATCGCCCGCTTCGAGCTTGCCCGCATCGCGGCTCTAGCGCTCGCCATGCCCTATGAGGCCTTCCTGTCGGCGGCGAAGGCGACGCGCTACGATATCGATATTCTCAGGGCGCGCTTCGGCGTCTCCTTCGGCCATGCCGCCGCGCGCCTGACGATGCTGCAGCGCCCGGGTGCCGCCGCCATTCCCTTTTTCCTGATCGAGATCGATGCCGCGGGCCACCGGCTGCGCCGGGCAGGCGCCCAGGGTTTTCCGCAGGCCCGCTTCGGCGGCGGCTGTCCGAAGCTAAATCTCCACGCCGCCTTCCTGCAGCCGGGCCAGATCCTCGCCGAAACGGTCGTCATGCCGGATGGAGCTTCCTTCCTGACGGTCGCCCGCACTCTGGAGGGGCCAAGCGTCGAATTCGGCGAAAGGCTGAGGCGCACCGCGATCCTGATCGGCTGCGACGCAGCCCTTGGCGAGACGCTGGTCTACGGCCAGGCGACGGCGCTCGAGCCGGTCGCGATCGGTCCTGCCTGTCGCCTCTGCGAGCGGCGCGGCTGCCTTTCCCGCGCCGAGCCGCCGGTAACGCGGCCGCTCGGGCTCGACGAGATGGTGGCGGGGCTCAGCGCCTTCGATTTCCAGTGATTGTGAAATCATTGAAGGCGCAGGATTTTGCGCTTGTGGGCTGTGAAATTCCTTCTTAGTCTGCATGTAAAACCAGAGGGAAAAGACGTCCGGGGGTGCGGGCTCTTTGAACAAACAGGAGAAGTCATGAGGTCAATCATTCCAAGCGTGACGGCCGCCGCCGTTGCCGCACTCCTTGCCGCCGCGCCGGCCTTTGCCCAGGAGCGCGTCGTCAACGTCTACAACTGGTCGGATTATATCGACGACAGCATCCTTGCCGACTTCACCAAGGAAACCGGCATCAAGGTCGTCTACGACACCTTCGATTCCAACGAGACCGTGGAAACCAAGCTGCTTGCCGGCGGCACGGGTTATGACGTCGTCGTTCCGACAGCCGACTTCCTGCAGCGCCAGATCCAGGCCGGCGTCTTTCAGAAACTCGACAAGTCGAAACTGCCGAACCTGTCCAACATGTGGGATGTGATCCAGCAGCGCACCGCCGAATACGACCCGGGCAACGAACACGCGGTCGATTACATGTGGGGCACCGACGGCATCGGCTACAATGTCAAGAAGGTCGCCGAAATCCTCGGTCCCGATGCCAAGCCCGGCCTCGAAGTGATCTTCGACCCGAAGGTCGCCGCAAAATTCAAGGATTGCGGCATCTACGTGCTCGACACGCCGAAGGACGTCATCACCACGGCGTTTCGTTATCTCGGCCTCGACCCGAACTCCACAAAGGCTGAGGATTTCAAGAAGGCCGAAGAGCTGCTGACGGCCGCCCGCCCCTACGTCCGCAAGTTCCATTCGTCCGAATATATCAATGCGCTTGCCAACGGCGACATCTGCATCGCCTTCGGCTATTCCGGCGACATGCTGCAGGCGCGCGACCGCGCGGCCGAAGCCAAGAACGGCGTCGAGGTCAATTATTCGGTTCCCCCGCAGGGCGCCCAGATGTGGTTCGACATGATGGCCATCCCCGCCGATGCGCCCCACGTCGCCGAAGCCCACGAATTCCTCAACTACATGATGAAGCCTGAGGTCATCGCCAAGGCGAGCGACCACACCTTCTATGCCAACGGCAACAAGGCTTCGCAGCAGTTCGTCAGCAAGGACATTCTGGGAGACCCCGCAGTCTATCCGACCGAAGCGGTGATGAAGAACCTCTTCACGGTCAAGCCGTGGGATCCAAAAACGCAGCGTCTGGGGACGCGCCTCTGGACGAAGGTCGTCACCGGCCAGTAATGCAGTCTTGGGCCCGGACGGAAACGTCCGGGCCTTTCAATTACCGGCCCGGGTGGAGGCCGGAAAAACCTTGTATTCGGGGAATAATATGAAGTCTCTCGGCAATATCCGCCGCGCTTTCGCGCCCTGGACCGATCCCTCTGCAAAACCCTTCATTGCCTTCAAGAATGTCACCAAGCGCTTCGGCGATTTTACCGCCGTCGACGATCTGTCGCTGAATATCTATCACCGCGAGTTCTTCGCGCTGCTCGGCGCTTCGGGTTGCGGCAAGTCCACGCTCCTGCGCATGCTTGCCGGCTTCGAGCAGCCGACCGCCGGCGAGATCGTGCTCGACGGCACCGACATGGCCGGCACGCCGCCCTACAAGCGGCCGGTCAATATGATGTTCCAGTCCTATGCGCTTTTCCCGCATATGACGGTGGAAAAGAATATCGCCTTCGGCCTGAAGCAGGACGGCATGGCCAAGGACGAGATGACCGAGCGCGTCGCCCAGATGCTGAAGCTCGTCAAGCTCGAGCAGTTCGCCTCGCGCAAGCCGAACCAGCTTTCCGGCGGCCAGCGCCAGCGCGTGGCGCTGGCCCGCTCGCTCGCCAAGCGCCCGAAGGTGCTGCTGCTCGACGAACCGCTCGGCGCGCTCGACAAGAAGCTGCGCGAGGAAACCCAGTTCGAATTGATGGATCTGCAGCAGAGCCTCGGCCTCACCTTCGTCGTCGTCACCCACGACCAGGAAGAGGCGATGACCATGGCCGACCGTATCGCCGTCATGAGCCACGGCAAGGTCGTGCAGGTGGCCACACCGGCGGAGATCTACGAGGCGCCGAATTCCCGCTTCGTTGCGGATTTCATCGGCGACGTCAACATCTTCGACGGCAAGGTCGCCTCATCGGGCAACGCTACCGTCGAGATATCAGTCGACAGCGGCTTCAGCGTGCGCGTCGCCTCTTCCGAGACGCCGCCGGCCGGCAGTCCCGTCGGCTTCGCCATCCGGCCGGAAAAGATGCGGGTCACCCGCCAGGCGCCGGCCAACGCCTCGGTCAACGCCGCCAGCGGCGAACTCTGGGACATCGCTTATCTCGGCGACATGACCGTCTTCCATGTGAAATTGCAGAGTGGCAAGATCGTCAAGGCCTCGTCCCTCAATGCGCAGCGCTCCGTCGACGATCCCTTCACCTACGACCAGGACGTCTGGATCTCGTTCGACGAGAATGCCGGCGTTCTGCTGAAGGATTGAGACCATGGGCAAGCTCACCTCCGGCCTCTACAATCGGCTCGTCATCACCATCCCTTATGCTTGGCTGCTGCTCTTCTTCCTGGCGCCGTTCTTCATCGTCTTCCGCATTTCGCTGTCGACGACGGCGATCGCCATGCCGCCTTACGTGCCGGTCTTCTCGCTTGCCGACGGCTGGGCCGGGCTCTGGAGCAAGATCGGAGAGCTCTCCTTCGACAATTACAGCTACCTCACCGAGGACGCGCTCTATTTCAATGCCTATGTCTCGAGCGTGGTGATTGCCGGGATTTCCACCTTCCTGACGCTGCTGATCGCCTATCCGATCGCCTATGGCATGGCGCAGGCGCCGCGCACCATCCGCCCGACGCTCGTGATGCTGGTCATCCTGCCGTTCTGGACGAGCTTCCTGATCCGCGTCTATTCCTGGATCGCCATCCTGAAGCCGGAAGGGCTGCTCAACCAGCTTCTCCAGTCGCTGCACATCATCGACAGCCCGCTGATCATCCTCAACACCACGACCGCCGTCTATATCGGCATCGTCTATTCCTATCTGCCCTTCATGGTGCTGCCGCTCTATTCGGCGCTGGAAAAGATGGACGGGACGCTGATCGAGGCGGCGCAGGATCTCGGCTGCACGCCGATCCGGGCCTTCTGGCGCGTCACCTTTCCGCTGTCGATCCCCGGCGTGGTGGCCGGCTGCATGCTGGTCTTCATTCCCGCTGTCGGCGAATTCGTCATTCCCGATCTGCTCGGCGGTTCGCAGACGCTGATGATCGGCAAGACGCTCTGGAACGAATTCAACGCCAACCGCGACTGGCCGGTTTCCTCGGCGGTGGCGACGATCCTGCTGATGATCTTGGTGATCCCGATCGTCTTCTTCCAGAACGCCCAGGCCAAGGCCGAAGAGCGGGGGAAATAAGCCATGCTGAAATGGACCCGTTTCAACATCGTCTCCGTCACGCTCGGCTTTGCCTTCCTCTACCTGCCGATCGTGCTTCTGGTGATCTTCTCCTTCAACGAATCGAAGCTCGTCACCGTCTGGGGCGGCTTCTCCACCAAGTGGTATGTCTCGCTGCTGTCGAACCAGGGCCTGCTCGACGCCGCCTGGGTGACGATCCGTGTCGGACTGCTGTCGGCGACGCTCGCCACCATCCTCGGCACGATGGCGGCGCTGACGCTGGTGCGCTACACCCGCTTTCGCGGCCGCATGCTGTTTTCCGGCATGATCTACGCGCCGCTCGTCATGCCCGACGTCATCACCGGCCTGTCGCTGCTGCTGCTCTTCGTCGCGATCGGCTTCGACCGCGGCTTCTGGACGATCGCGCTGGCGCATACGACGCTGACCATGTGTTTCGTCGCCGTCGTCGTGCAGTCACGCCTGTTGAGTTTCGATCATTCGATCGAGGAAGCAGCGCAGGATCTCGGCGCGCCGCCGGTGCGCACCTTTTTCGAGATCACCCTGCCGATCATCGCGCCGGCCGTGCTCTCCGGCTGGATCCTGGCCTTCACCCTGTCGCTCGACGATCTGGTGATTGCGAGTTTCACCTCGGGTCCGGGCGCCACCACGCTGCCGATGCGGATCTACAGCCAGGTACGCCTCGGCGTGACGCCCGAGATCAACGCGGTCTGCACCATCCTGATCGGCATCGTCGCGGTCGGCGTCATCTGCGCTTCGCTCGTCACCAAGCGCCGGGAAATCCAGCGTCAGCGGGATGAGCGTGCGGCCGCCGCCAGCGCTTGAACTTACTGCGCGTGCGGGGTGGTGCCGAAGAGCGGCACCGGCGAGATCACCGGGTTCGGCCATGAGCCGCCGATGAAGAACGGCAGGAGCGGCAGATCCGCCGCCTTGGCCGGGTCGGTCGACTCAAGCGATCCAGACAGCGCCAGCCCGTTCGACTGATAGGTGATGACCCCAGACAGCGTCAGCGTCTCGGCCGTGCCGGCGATCCGGGCGTCGTGCATCTCGGCGGAGCCGTTGGCGAAATCGGCCTGCAGGTTCAACTGGTTGAACGCGAAGCCGCCGCCTGCCGCAGTACTCAGTGGAAAGAACGGCTTTTCGGCTGCCAGCGTCCTCAGCGCCGCAGCGTCGATGCCGGGGATCGTGCCTTCCCTCGTCCAGAAGTGCAGCCTGCCGGTGACGTCGGCAAGACCGGTCGTCCAGATCGCCTTCGGGGACTGCAGGTCGAGATCGAGCGATCCGGTCGCCAGCGGCAGCGGTCCCTTCAACTGCAGGCGTTCGGCAAGGGCTGCGAAGTCGGCATCGCGGATCGACAGCTGCAGCTTGCCGCCGCCGTCGAAGTCGCGCTGGGTCGCTTCCAGATGCGCGGTCATTTCGCCGCCTTCGAACCGGCTGTCGCCGATATCGAATTTCGCTTCGCCGCCGGCAACGATCATGCTGGCGCCGACATCGGAAAGCTCGAAGAGGCCCATCTGCGCGCGCCGGGCCGAAAGCCTGACGTCGACATCGAGCAGCCGCAGCGGCCCGCTGATGCCGGGGGAGCTTTCCTCCGCCTCGCCGGCGGCGAGCCTGAGCGCGAAGGCGTCGAGGAACGGCTTGAGGTTCATCTGGTCGAAGGCAAGTGTGCCGCCGATCTTCGGCCGTTTGCCGGGTTGGGTGAAAAGGTCCATGACGCCGGTGGCGCTCGCTTCGTTGAGCGACAGGCTGAGATTGTTGAAGCGCAGCCCGTTGCCCGACGACATGATGTCGGATTCCAGCGAGGCGCTCTTCAGCGTTGCGATGCCGGGGATCGATTTGCCCGACCATTTCAGAAGTGCCGGCATATCGGGGATGTTGGCGGTGATATTGCCGGAAAGGGCCGAAAGGCTGGCGATGCTGGCAATTCCCTGAAAGTGGGCCGTCAGCAGGTTCGATGTGAGCGACGTCCGCGTTTCGGCATTCCGGCCGGCAAAGGCAAGCAGCGGCTGGCGCGAGGCGAAATCGACCTTCAGATCCTCGCCGTTGATGCGGGCGATGACAACAGCCGAGATCGCGCCGGATAGTCTCGGCCAGGCGATATCGGCGGTGACGTTGTCGAAACGATAGGTCTTGGCGCTCTTGATGTCGGTCACCGCAAACGTGCCGTCTTCGACCGTCACCGCGCCGATCTCGGCATCGAGATCGGGATCGAGCACCTCGGCGCCGTTTTCATAGCGCACGCCGCTGATCGCGCGGGCGAGCAGGCCGGCATAACTCCAGTCGATCAGCCCTTTCTCGTCGCGTGTCAGCGCCAGGTTGGGGCGCACCAGGTGGAATTCGTGGAAGCTGGTGCGGCCCCTCAGCGCGTCGATGAGGCTGAAATCGGCCGACAGGCTGTCGATGCTGCCGAGCAGCCTGTCGCCATTTTCGCGCGGTTGGCGGATGGTGATCTGGTTCAGCGTGATGCGCGGCGTCGGCCAGAATTCGAGGACCGGGCTGCCCTTGATCTCGGCATGGTAGCCCGTCCATTTCGACAGGGCGTCCTCGATGCCCGAACGCACGAAACCGGTCGTGATCAGATAGGGCGCGGCGACCCGGAGCGCCACGAAAAGCGCCAGCGCGATCAGCAGGAACACCGTCGACAGGCGGGCGAAGGCCGGCAGCCAGCGCGAAACGGGTCCGATCTTCCTGCGCCACCTGCGATGTCTTGACGTGCTCATGATCTCCGCCGGCAATTCCGCCGGTTATCCCGTTAAGCGCTGATTTCGCCGGATATAGGAAATATCCGGCATATGCAAATCCCCCACCGTGACACCCGTCTTTTCAGACGCGCTGAAGACGCCTCGGCACTTTGAAGCGATGCATCGTGCTTTCGAATGCGCATGCTTGGATCGCGTCGGTTCCGCACTTTATAATGCAATGCAGCATGATATAAAGGCGGCATTGGGGAGGAGGATTGAATGCAGGATAACAGACCACTTTGGGTGCCCTCGGCGGACGCCGTTGCAACAAGCCCGATCCATGCCTTCATGGCGCGCTGCAACGCCGATTTCGGGCTTTCGCTTTCCGGTTTTGCGGATCTGCACGCCTGGTCGGTGGCCGAGCGGGAGAAGTTCTGGTCGGCCGTCTGGGATTTCTGCGGTGTGAAGGGAGAGCGCGGCGCTGAGGTGCTGATCGACGGCGACCGCATGCTGGAAGCCCGCTTCTTTCCCGAGGCGACGCTGAACTTCGCCGAGAACCTGCTCTCGGGGCGCGGCGAGGGCGACGCCATCATCTTCCGCGGCGAGGATAAGGCTGCGGACCGCTGGTCGTGGGACCGGCTGCGGGCGCTGGTCTCGAAGCTGCAGCAGGCCTTCAAGGCGCAGGGCATCGGTAAGGGCGACCGTATTGCCGCGATGATGCCGAACATGCCGGAGACCGTTGCCGCCATGCTGGCGGCCGCCTCGATCGGCGCCATCTGGTCGTCCTGCTCTCCCGATTTCGGCGAGCAGGGCGTGCTCGACCGCTTCGGCCAGATCGGCCCCAGGCAGTTCATCGCCTGCGATGCCTATTGGTATTCCGGCAAGCTGCAGGATGTCGGCGCCAAGGTCGCCACGGTCGCAAAGAGCCTGGGCGTGCCGACGATCGTCATCCACTATGCCGGCGATGCCGAGGCGGTCGCGCGCGCAACGCCCGGCGCTTCGACGCTGGAAGCCTTCGTCGCGCCCTATCAGGCAAGAGACGTCGAGTTCACGCCGCTCGCCTTTTCCCATCCGCTCTACATCCTGTTTTCTTCAGGCACGACGGGCGTGCCCAAATGCATCGTGCATTCGGCCGGCGGCACGTTGTTGCAGCATCTCAAGGAGCAGCGGCTGCATTGCGGTCTGCAGGCGGGCGAGAAGCTGTTCTACTTCACCACCTGCGGCTGGATGATGTGGAACTGGCTCGTCAGCGGCCTTGCCAGCGGCGCCACGCTCTGCCTGTTCGACGGATCGCCCTTTGCCCCGGACGGCAACGTGCTGTTCGATTATGCCGCGGCCGAGAATTTCGCGATCTTCGGCACCTCGGCCAAATATATCGATGCGGTGCGCAAGAGCGGGCTGACGCCGCGTGCAAGCCACGATCTTTCCAGCCTGCGGTTGATGACCTCCACCGGCTCGCCGCTGTCGCCCGAGGGCTTCAGCTTCGTCTATGAGGGCATCAAGGAAGACGTGCAGCTTGCCTCGATCTCCGGCGGCACCGATATCGTCTCCTGCTTCGTGCTCGGCAATCCGCTGCAGCCGGTCTGGCGCGGCGAGATCCAGGGAGCCGGTCTTGGCCTTGCGGTCGACGTCTGGAACGATGACGGCAAGCCGGTGCGCGGCGAGAAGGGGGAACTGGTCTGCACCAAGGCCTTTCCGTCGATGCCGGTGATGTTCTGGAACGATCCCGACGGCGCCAAATATCGCGCCGCCTATTTCGACCGCTTCGACAATGTCTGGTGCCACGGCGATTTTGCCGAATGGACCGAGCATGGCGGCCTGATCATCCACGGCCGTTCGGATGCGACGCTCAATCCCGGCGGCGTGCGCATCGGCACCGCCGAGATTTACAATCAGGTGGAGCAGATGGCGGAGGTGGCCGAGGCGCTGTGTATCGGCCAGGAGTGGGACGATGACGTGCGCGTCATCCTCTTCGTCCGGCTTGCCGCCGGCGTGACGCTGAGCGAGGATCTGATCAAGGCGATCAAGACGCGGATACGCACCGGCGCCTCGCCGCGGCATGTGCCGGCGAAGATCATCGCTGTTGCCGATATCCCCCGCACCAAATCCGGCAAGATCGTCGAGCTTGCGGTGCGCGAGGTCGTTCACAACAGGCCGGTGAAAAACCAGGAAGCCCTCGCCAATCCGGAGGCGTTGCAGCTCTTTGCCGGGTTGGAGGAACTTAAGGATTGATCGCGGATCGGAAGTGACAAGCTTTTGGCACTGATCGATGCACTGTCATGGAAACCTTTCGTTAAGAAAGGTTTGTCAAATGTAAAAGCCAACTTGGGGGCCGTATATGAACGAGGCGGCCTGGAGCCTTCCGGCTTTCGATGATGGTGATCGACTGAGCTCTTGTTGAACAGCACCAAATTCAAGGCAGCCTCGGCTGCCTTTTTTTATGCTCAACCGGCCAGTACGCGCTGCGAGGGGAAGGTGATCTCGACGAGCGTGCCCTCGTTCGGCGCCGAATTGATCGAGAAGACGGCCCGGTTGGCATCGACCATCGCCTTGGTCAGCGGCAGGCCGAGCCCGGTGCCGTCGCCGCGATGGCGCGACTGGGTCGAGGAGACCTGCCGGAACGGCTTCATCGCCTGGTCGAGTTCGTTGCGCGTCATGCCGATGCCAGTATCGCGGACCCTGAGCACAACGCTGCCATTCGCCTCATAGGAGGTGGAAACGACGATCTGTCCGCCGGATGGCGTGAAGCGGATGGCGTTCGACAGGATGTTCAAAGCAATCTGCTTGATCGAGCGCAGATCCGCCACGACCTCCGGCACCGCATGCGACAGCGCCGTGCGGATGATGACGCGCTGGCCGTTTGCCTGCGGCTGCACCAGGGCTACCGCCTCGGAGACCGCCTCGTTGAGGCCGACGGCGGCAAAATCGAGATCCATCTCGCCCGCCTCGATCTTCGAAATATCGAGCAGGTCGTTGACGATATCGAGAACATGCCGGCCGGAACGGCCGATGTCGTTGGCATATTCGATATAACGGGGATGGCCGATCGGCCCGAAGCGCTCGCCGGCCATCATGTCGGAAAAGCCGATGATGGCGTTGAGCGGCGTGCGGATCTCGTGGCTGACGCGGGCGAGGAAATCGGTCTTGTGGGCGTTGGCGGTCTCCGCCGCACCCTTGGCGTTGCGCAGCTCATCCTCCGTGCGCTTCCACTGGGTGATATCGCGGATGACGGCGCAATAGCCGTTGGAGGAGGTGAGCTGGCCCATTGTCATGAACAGCGGCACGAAGCCGCCGGCGGCCTCGCGGCCGATCACTTCGCGCCCGTCGTTCAAGACACTGGCGACGCCATGGCCGGAAAGGCCGTGGAGATAGTCGAGCACCGCCTTCTGGCTTTCATGGGCAAACAGCATGACGAAGGGTTTGCCGCGCGTCTCCTGCTCATCGTAATTGAACAGTGCGCTCGCCGACCGGTTCATCGAGCGGATGTCGCCCTCGGTGCCGATGACGACGACGCCGTCGGTCGCCGTTTCCAGGATCGAGCGCAGTTCTTCCACTTCGACCTGAAGCTTGGCGACCTTCTCGACCATGCGCTCGGGGCGGGCTTCGGATCGGCTGCTTTCCTTGCCTTCCACCGGCATCAGCGCCAGCATCAATGCGTTGGCGTCTTCCCAGCGCACCGATTGCAGCCGCGCCGTCACCGGAACCAGGCTGTCGTCGGCCTTGACCAGCATCATGGTGCCGGAACCGGCGGCCTTTTCCTCGAGTTCCCGGCGTTGCAGCAGGGCTTCGATGCCGCCGACCTCACGCAATGCGTCGAGCGAGGTGTAGCCGGTCAGCCGCATGAATTCCGGATTGGCATGGATCAGCGCATCGCCGACATGGATGAGCACGGCAACCGGCAGCTGGTCGACCGTTCCCAGCGAAAGCCCGTCGGTCATCTTGACGCGCGGCGGGATGAAGCTCGTCAGCACCTCGATCTGGCTGACCGTCTCCTCCAGCCCTTCCGTCGCCTCGTCTTCGTCCACGACATCAGCATCCTCGGCGTCGTCGTCGCGTTGCGCGTCGGCAGCACTCTCGAAAATCGCTTCCTGCGGCGTGATCTCCTCAAGCGAAGGCACGTCCGCCTCGTCGGCAACGGGCGTTTCGGCCTCGAACTCTTCGGCCCCGGAAGCCTCTTCGAAACTGGCCGGTTCGGTAACCGTGGGTTCTATGCGTGCCGGCGCGGCAGCTTCTTCCTTGCTGGCGCCGAAGGCTTCGAGACGCTTGGCGATTTCGCGGAAATTGGCCTGCTCGGCGGCCGTCAGTCCGGCGCCGCTGTTGTGGAGCTGAACGATCTTGTCGGAGAAGCGGCGATTGGGCGCTTCGGCAATGCGAAGCGCCGGTGGCTCGTTTGACGTTTCCGCTGCCGGTTCGGCGGCGGAGATATCGTCTGCTTTTTCCACAGCGCTTTCCTGGAACGGCGGCTCGCCGGGCTCCTGCTCGTCCGACTCCGGCTCAAGGGGCGCCTGCTCGGCGGCAATATTCTCAGACGCGAGCTCTGTCTCTGGCGGCGGTTCGCTTGCGGCAAGCGCCTGGTCCTCGACCTCATCCGGCAGGGCGGGCTCGCTCACGACTTCTTCCTGCGCTGCCGGCACGTCGTGGACCGCGTCGTCAACGGTTTCCGGCACCGGGCCGAGGCTTGCCGCATCATGGCCGACCCCATCCGGGCCGAGCGTCAGACCGAGCGCCAGCGGATCTTCCTGCGCATCGGAAAGCCGGACGACACCGAAGCCGCGGAAACCGTCGAAGTCGCGGTTGCGGGTATAGGTCGGCAGCGCCGCCAGATCGACTGGCACGACGAGGCTGGTGCCTTCGACCGGCCAGAGGATGGTTTTGCCCGACCATGTGTCGCGCCGCGCGAGCGCCTCGGCAAGCTTGCCGTCGGGATCGAGATTGAAGAGGGCGGCGACATCGCCGAAGGCGGAACCGATAATCTCGGATGCATGCGGACCGACGGCCTCGGCAAATTCGTGGCTGACCTCGGTGAACCGGCCCTCGGCATCGATCTTCCAGACAAAGCGGGTGGCGCGGCTGTTGGGCTTGAAGACGAAGCCGGGCGCAGCTGCAAGCTCAGGCGCAGGAGAGGCGCGGTGGGCCACGGGCGGTACGACGACGGGCTCTTCATATATTGCTGCCGGCGCCTCTTCGACAGGCGCGTCGGCGGCCTCGACACGCGGTTCGGTCGTCGTCGCCGATTCCACCGTCTGCGTGAGGGAGGTCAGGTCGTCTTCGATGATTGCGGCAGGCGCATGGGCCTCATCCGCGCGGCTGTCGATCACGCCGCCGTCGCTCTCCGGCTCGGCCTGTCCAGCGAAACCGGTTTCGTCGGCCACCTGGTCTGCGGATGCCGCTGCCGTCTCCGCCGCAAGTTCGGTTTCGCCGGTGATGTCCTCGAGCGTTTCCTCGACGTCCTCGATCCCGGAGACCGCGTCGATGATTTCGGTAAAGCCTATGTCGGCAACCGGCTCGTCGCGGAAGTCCTCGGCCGGGGGCACGGCGTCTTCATTCGAGGGCGCGTCAATCAAGTCGAGCCCAGGCGCATCGAGGGGGGGCGTATCGATCGGATCGGACGCGGCTGCGTCGACCGGGTCGAGATGGCCGATCGCCGTCTCCACGGCAAAGAGCAGGTTGAGTGCCGGCTCGTCGCTGAGCTTGCCGACGGCTGCCGGAAGATTGCCTCTGCCGGTCGCAACGGGTCGCTTCACCAGCCGGTCGGGATGCGCACCGGCAAGATTGATCAAGGTCTTTGCCGTCTGCTGGGAGATGCCGAGCGAGGCAAAGCCCGGCGAGGCGGCGATGACGTCGCCATCGGCGCCGATCACGGCCATATGCGTGTCGGGATCATCGAGCCCCTGCAGCATCTGGGCGGCCGAGGCGCCTGACGTCAGCGGCTTTGCCGAGACCGGCACCGAAAACAGCATGGCCTTTTCGCCCGAGGAAAGCCGGATCAGTTCGGCCGCCGCCTGCACCTGCACGCGCTGGAAGCCCTTGGCAACGCGGATCATCAGGCTTCTGTGGTCGCCGATATCGGCAAGCTGGCGTGCGGCCGTTTCCAACTGGCGGAAGGTGATGTCGGTGCGGTCGACGCCCTGATCAAGCAGATCATAGACGGCCGCATGGCCGAAAAGTTCGGCGCCCGCACCGTTTGCCCAGAGCAGGCGGGCGAAATCGGCCGAAAACAGCACCATCGCCTCACCGCGCGCAAAGCGTTCCCGCACCCGCGCATGCACGGCGATATCGATGAACGGATATTGGACTGCGGGCATGATCGAACCTTGTCGCTGTCGGCCTTCTTAAATTAACGGCTTATTAATAACTGCGGGGCGCATGCGGGTCCATAAGAGCAGCGGGTTTTCGGCCGGCAAGGTTAACGTCTTGTGCATCGCACAATAATTGTTGCAATGCACAATGAAATGTCTTATATAAGCGTCATCCCAACTATTGCAGGCAGCGACTGCCTCAGCCCAAAGGATGCGACCCATGGCTACCATAAAGACCGACGACGTTTTTTCAATCGCTTCTTTCGACCCGTCCAAGTTCGCGGAATCCTTCCGTGATTTCGCCGAAAAGGGCGCCCAGCAGTCGAAGGACGCCTATGCCAAGCTGAAGACCGCTGGCGAAGAAGCCGGCAAGACCCTCGAAGCCACCGTCCAGACGGCACAGGCCGGCAGCGTCGAGCTCGGCCTCAAGGCGATCGACATCCTGCGCGTCAATTCCGAGAACTCGCTGTCGCACTTCGAAGCGCTGCTCGGCGTCAAGTCTGCCGCCGAATTCTTCGAGCTGCAGACCGCCTTCATCCGCAAGCAGGCCGAACTCACCGTCGAGCAGGCGAAGTCGATCCAGGAAACCACCAAGCAGGTTGCCGAAAAGCTCGCAAAGCCCTCCAAGGACGCCGCCGAAAAGGCCATGGCTTCCTTCAAGGTTGCCTGATCGGTCTAGATCGATCGAAGACAAAAGGCTGGACCTCGCGTCCAGCCTTTTTGTATATTGACGAGGAATGGGGCTTGAATTCATCGCCAAGTCCTCGTATGTGACCCCCATCGCGCCCGGCGCGGTTTATGCGGTTGTAGCTCAGTTGGTTAGAGCGCAGGTTTGTGGCACCTGAGGTCGGAGGTTCGAGACCCCCCAACCGTACCATTTTCCTTTAGGAAAATCAGCAACTTAGGTGTATTAGAGGAAGCTAGCATCCTCTAAATTCAAGTCTCAACGGTCCGCCATACCGTCACCATACCAAACTCCGTAGCCCTGATAGCGCCTGCCTTTGTCCACAGAATTGGGTCCGCATGGATGGCCGGGCAGGGGCGACGGTATGATACCGCGCCGATTCGAGCATGGGCGTCTGCAAGATTCGAGGACTATACAGCCCGATCAGCGACCCTTTGCCAGTCTTGGTTCGAGATAAGCGTGCTGGCGTACATCCGGACACGAGATGCACCATCGATCGTCTTCAATGTTCCCCGCACAGAGTTTACGAGCGCCGCAGGCATCCAGGGACTGAGGATTACTGCTTGGATGGTCCCAGGCAGCAACGGAAAGTTCGTGAATTCAGTTTTGCGCTTAGTGTCCTCATACAGGATCCTGTATTCGCTCTCCGGCTCGTAGGGATAGCGCTTGATGAACGGCAGGTCGTCCACTACTGGGTTCAGGTCGGGCAGTCTGCTAATCTCCTCGTAGTGGGCCGTACGCCGGGCATTCCTTTGAAAGCCTTCAAGAGCTTCTCGGGGTTGAGAACGACGCAGACCTCGTCGAGGTTCGGCGAGAAGCCCCCCCAGTGATGATACGTTTCCGGCGCTCGGGAGAGGCAAATGGCCTTGAGCGTCTTGAGGCTTTTGCGTTTCTTGTAAATCTCCATGAAGTGGCGATCATTCCGATCGTCCCACGAGTCAGGTGGAAGCAGCGTGATCTGCCTCGTTTGAAGTAGGTGGATAGCAGCAGCGAGATTCGTAAATCTTCGAAATTTTCCATCAGAACTTGGCGTGTGTGTCATCTCATCCCCCAAACTTCGTGAACGATCCTGCATGACACCAAAACGACGCGCAAAACTCCCCTTGACTATCGAGGTAATGACAACAAAATAAAAACAAATTCCGTCGACGATGGAAGCTATTCCTAAGGAAATCTCATGTCCCAGCAGCTCGCTCTCGATATCCCGGACGCAGAAACTGACACCCAGTCGCCGGCCGAGGTCGATCTGGCTGTGTCTGTGCTCAATGCCGCAGGTGGCGATCCGCTCGTAGCGATCCGCTGTTTGCTCGCCGACGCCGATTTCCTCAGGGACCAGCTCTTCGGCGCATCCAACCTCATGAGCAAAGGCATCTCGCACGGCTGGAAGCCTAAATACGAGCGGGTGTCGTGAAGCATCGAAAAGGCATCGATCTCGTCCGCGACGGCGCCGACGCGGGCTACACTGTCGGAGAAGGCAGCCGACGCGGCGGTTTGGAGCCGCCTGATGCCCCGTGTCGCGTGGAAGTCTGGAGTGACCCGCCCAAAGCCGGCGGCATGCTCCTGGAGACGATATCGCGATTTACCGTGTTCGCGGTGTCCTGCGCAGCCCTCCGAGCAGCCGTCCGAGAGCGTCCTGGAAAGACGTTCATCCACCTGAACCAAAGACATCGCATGGCATGTGAGCGCGCGCCGGATCCGCCCGTCCCGGAGTTCCTGCGGCCGCTCGGGCGGAAGCGGCCGCAGGCCTCAAAACATACAATGCTGACAGGATGACGCTGAGCCAGCTTGAGGAATGGTATGTCCTCGGCGGCAAATGTGCGGCATGCGCGCACAAGGGCTTCGTCGACAGATGGGAGCTAGCACGGCGCGTCGGCAAACACGCTGTCATCGCCGCCCTGATGCCGCGGCTTCGATGCACCGCTTGCGGGAATCGCGGTAACAACACATGGGTCACAGGTCGCATGAAACGGTAGCGATCGCACTTCCTTTACCGTGCCGCAAGAAATCGACGAAATGGGGCTCTCAAGGAGTCCAGGTCCCTATAACGTCGCCTCCGAAATCGAAACGGAGGTATCTCTTATGGGCATGACGATTTTCGACTCCGGGGATCCTGCAGGCCGCGCCGGCCTCGAACTTGGCCTGATGACTGCCGGCATCGTCGGTAGCCTCGCTGACGCGCACGCTGCAGGTCGCCAAGCTGCCGAAGAGCGCGCTGAACCTCGTGCTGCGTATCAGTATGCATGTGAGCTGTCGGAAGCTCGTGGCCGCGCTGACGATCTTGGACGTGTCGCTATCCGCGCCGTCCGCCATGTCGCCAGCCTGGAAGCTGAGGTTCGGCGTCTACGTGTTGCGCTCGAGCAGCGGCAGGCGCACATCGACCGCATGCGAGGTGCAGCATGAGCATCATACCGGATATTTCAGATGCTGGTATCGCGGCACAGTTTGGCGACATCGTCCATGAGCTTCCTGAACTGTACGAAGCCTTGCGCCGCTTCGAAATCGAAAACCGCCCGGCTGTGACCTCGGGCGGCTTCAAAACGAAGGCTGACTGTTTGTCAGTGCAGCGTGGCAGGAACATGTTTCGGATTAAGGTTGGGAACGCCCGGAGCAAGGAATAGCTCCCGCTGAACTTGCCGAAACAAGGCTGCTATCTGCTGCCGTTTCACTTCTTCGATGTCCTCTTGGGTCGGGATCATATAGATCTCGGCCGTTTCCGTTTCTGCTGCTGCCTTCGGATAGCCCGGCCTGACTTCTCGCGCTTCCAGGCTCCGCGCGCACGCACCTGTCGTAGACATGCCGAGCTTGTCGAGATCCTCGTCGCTTAGCCGCATCAGCCAGTCCTGCTGCGCGTCATCGAGCGCGGAGAGATCCATGCTCGCGCGGCCGGTAGCATCTGCCTTCGCGTAGGCACGGACAACTTCGCCTGGCAACATTTGCTTTATCAACTCGTCGACCGCCGCTTCGTTCTCGACGGCTAGCTTCTGCGCATCTTCGACTTTAGCGCGTTGGATATTTTCGAACCCCTGCGCGCTTGGCGGGTTGAGCATGCCTAAGAGCCGGAGGATTGGCGCGAACACCGCAGCCAGTATTTGAAAGAACCCTTCGATCCAGGCTAGCGGATTTGGCCAATTCCAGAACGATCTCTTCTTTTTCATGTCGACATCTCATCGTTTATCGACACTAGGATCCGGCTAACGGCCGAAACCGACAAAGAGGACGCGCCAGCGGATTTTTCGAAAGAGGTCTGTCGACTGCCTGTGGTATATCCGGTCTCTTTTTTTTCTAAACCACGAAATCAAGCACGGATACGCTAAAACCTTCAATCCAACGCGTCGGGAGAAGCGATTCCTGCGCAGTCTCACACGGCGATTGAAAGCATACTCGTCAGCCGCATTCCGATTACAGCACATGTGGAGAGTGGAAGCAGGACGCCGACGAGGCTTGTAACGCCAAGTTGCTCAGCTATACATCATTTTCTAGGAGAACGTTTCGACGCTCGTGGGAGGGGCGTGAAGTGAACAATTTGACATCGCGATCTCTGAAGCCATCGGCAGACATAACTATTCCGATAGGAAGTCTTGTAAACGTAACTGCTCTTGCAACTTTTGGGATCGGCAAACTCCACAAATATGATGAGCAAGGTCGCGCTGTAATTCACTTCACCGGTGAGGGCACTCGGACGGTCGCACCGAAGACCCCAATTGTCCGAGTGCGTCTCAGTCCAGAAACATCTGTACGTTTTAAGACTGCTGCCGGCACGGTCGCGATAGGGGAAATCGTCGATTTCCTCATCAAGCGCGAAGACGGTGGTTTCGTCTACCGAGTTGCTTTTGATGACGAAATCCATGACGTTTGGGAAGGCTTGATCATGCCGGTCGGGGAGACGACCGATCCTGTGCAGTTGCTCAAGGCATATCGTTGGGACACGCCGCGAAACTATATCGCTCGATGGTCAATGGCGGATACTTACGGCCGCTGGTGCGCGTCGTCTGGCGGATTGCCCGCGATGCTGGGTGCTCGTGTGCTTCCGTTGGGCCACCAGATCTACGCGGCACGCCGCGTGCTCTTTGACCGCACGCCCCGCTTTATTCTCGCCGATGAAGTTGGCCTCGGGAAAACGATCGAGGCCGGGATGATCATCCAGGCGTTGCAGGCGGAGCGGCAGGATTTTAGCGTACTTGTAGTGGCGCCGGGGTCTATGTCTCGCCAGTGGCTAACGGAGACGTATCTGCGCTTCGGCGCTCGCGCATATCATCACATTGATTGTGCCAGAATGGTCGAGGAAGGCCGTGGCTCGTTGAGGACCTTAGTTGGAAGCGAGAGGCTCATAGTCGCAACAACCGCACTTGAAGCATATCCTGAACTTGCTGAGATGATTGCCGCGCGTCGCTGGGACATGGTGGTGATAGATGAGGCTCACCAGATCCCGCCCGGTCACGCGTTATATCCTCAACTGCAACGCCTCGCTTGCCAGTCGGACGGCCTCCTGCTTTTGTCCGCGACGCCCTCGAAGCGCGACATGGCTGGCTTGGTAGGGCTCCTTGCGCTGATTGCACCTGATGCCTACACCGACCACTCGCCAACGAACCTCCAAGCAAAGTTCGACCGACAAAGCGAAGTCTGGGACCGTCTCAATTTCACCCGGAAGCTAATCGACGCCACTGCGGCAGAAGGTCGGGAGCTTAATTCAGATGAGGTGGAGTTCGTAGCCGGTGAATGGGTAGGCTTTATTGAAGGCGATCCCCAATTCGATGCCCTGCTGGAGCGGATGCGGGCGGGCGAAGCACAAGCTGCAATCGAACTCATTGCTTATGTGCAGGAGTTCCACAGGCTCGACCACCGAATCATTCGGACGCGGCGCGCAACGCTGCCAGGTGAAACGACTGCTTGGCCTGAGAGAAAGCTCATAGAGTTGTCGTGGTCAGCTAGTCCGGCCGAAGCCATTTTCCTTAACCACCTTGAGGAGTTGCCTGAAAGCGAAGGACCAGAAGGCACGGCAATCCGCGCGCTTTATCAGCGCTTTTGTTCAACCTCTCCCAGTGCTGCCGTACGCTTCCTGGAACAGCGGCGAAAAGCCCTCGACGACGGACCAGACGGCGACGCCAACGACCCCATTGGACGCATCGCATCGGATTCGGGCCCAAATGATGAGCCGATCATCCTAGCGGAACTTGTCGGAGATCTTTCACCACTTGAGGGAGAAGACAGGTGGCTGCGGACGGCTATGGGTCTTGCAGAGGCTTGGGAGCAGGAAGGCGGCTTCAGCCGAGCGGACGTCCTCGAAAGCTGGCTCGATGATCACTTGGCTGATCCAGATCACCAGGTACTGGTTTTTGTGCAAGACGCCAGATCTGCCGACGATCTTGCTGATCGGTTCGAAGGGCGATATGGCAAGCGCTCGGTCGCGCGTTTCCACTGCAATATCGAAGAAGTGGATCTCGCCAGTACCGCCTTTCGGTTCCAGCACGATAAAAGTTGCCGCGTGCTCGTCTTGGACGAACTGGGGGGCGAGGGTCGGAACTTCCAGAATGCTTCCGCAATCGTCCATTTCGACGTGCCGGTCTCCTGTGCGCGGCTCGAGCAGCGCATCGGGCGGCTCGACCGAGTGGGCCGGAAGTGTGACTCACACGTTCTATCTGTCGTATTGGAGCCAGGAACGGCGGCGGATCAGGCGTTACTGGAAATGCACCGCGATGTCTTCCAGGTCTTTAATCGTTCGATCGGCGGCTTAGAGTTCATATTGCCGAAATTGCAACGGCAGCTCCAAGCCGCTTACGGAGAAAGCCCATCCGCATTGAAAGCGATTATCTCCGACCTTCGTGCCGAGGTCGATGCATCGATGAGCGCAATTGACGAGGCTTTTGACATATCCCTTGACGCAACTAAACCCCAGCTTGAGCGCGCATTCGCCCTCGCCTCAGAAATGGAAGACGAGGGTGATACGCTTGATAGCGCTGTGACGCTGCGATCGTGGGCTTCGCGCCTTGGAATTCAGACAAAAAAAGGGGAGGATGACACCAGTGAGTTTCGCTGGACCAACGGGTCGCTCAACGTCACAAGTGATCGTTTGAAAATAGGCACAGGCGCGGATGGTGAAACCCGCCTGGTCTGCGGTACGTTCTCTCGGAGAATTGCTCTAGCACGAGACGACCTCCAGTTTTTCGCCCCTGGCCACAGTCTCGTCGATACGATGACTTCCGAGGCAGAGCATGGGCGGCACAGCCGGGTCACAGCCTTCATGCTCAATGGTTTCCCCAAGCTTAAGGGCACTTTTCTCCTCCAAGTACTTGCACGATCTGTCCTCGATGAGCGTGTCTGGGTATCACATGACATCGGACCGGGGCTGGCCGCCCGCGCCCGGTCGTTACTCTGGCCGGAGGTCACCGCCGAGATCATGCTGCTCCGCGACAACCGCGGCGCACGTCAAGATATCGTCACTCATGGGGGTATTCGGGGCTTTCTCGATCAACCGCGGCGGGACTTGAACCTCAGAGCCATCGAACCTTCCATGGTCGGCGAATTGCCATTCCTAGCCGAGTTGTGGGGTTCGATTGATAAGTCTGTTCCGATAGCTCTCGCGTCCATTGCCAATCGTCGAGCCGCCAGTGCGAAAGAACGAGCCGATGCGCTGGAGACCAGTCTGCGAGGAGAGATTGGCTTTCTTCATTGGCAGGCACATACCGCAACTAACGATGCTGCGGCGAACGAATTTCTTTCTGCGATTGAGGCCCGGCAGGCACTCATCCAGTCCGTGCGAAATCCGCGTACCGATCTCCTCGGGCTGGCTTTGGTAGCCCTGGTCTAATTGCGATGACAGTGATCTCTCAAAAGCCCTGGTATGTGAGCGCGCAGCAGCGTGCGGTCCTTGCGTTCAACGCCGGGAGTGGGATCGGCGATCGGGGAGCGATGCTCCGGGAGCTTTGCCGCCTCCACGGTGGCTATTTGGATGTTGCCACAAGCGGGGTTACTCTCACTGCCAACGATTTCGCAAGCTTCGACCGGTTCGGACTGAAACGCGTTACTGGATCCGGCGGCGACGCCCTCATCATTGATGAGGTCGATGCGCTTCCGATTGAGGGGCTGGCCGATGTCCTGAGACTCGATCCGGCGCCGCGCCAGACGTATCCACCCTCCTGTGCCGATGCCCTGCTGCTGCGCCATACTCCTTTCGATCAATATCGCGCGCCGACGCAGAAGGCTGCGGTTCGCGCCCTCGCTACGATGCCTGACGGCGCTACGCTCCTGGCGACGCTCCCGACCGGTGCAGGAAAGAGCCTACTTTTCCAAATCGCGCCGTTGTTTGCAGGGGCACCCGGTTCTTGCTGCGTTGTCATCGTCCCTACCGTAGCGCTCGCGCTTGCGCATGTAGGCCGCCTCCGGGCTATAGCTGGCCTCGAAGCCAGCCAGTGCATCCATGGTAGTCAGAGCCACACCACCCGATCGCAAATCTTTGATGCGTTCGGACGAGGTGAGGTACCCGTGCTTGTCCTTTCGCCTGAGGTGGCCCTTGGGGCCGCCCGCACCCTCCTGATCGAGGCCGCTCAGGATCCGGCCGCTAAGTTGCCCGGTCTCGGCGCGCACTTGACCACCTTTTTTGTTGACGAGGCACATATCATTGAGTCTTGGGGACGGTCTTTTCGTCCGGACTTTCAACGTCTACCGGGTCTAGTGGAGGCGCTGCGAGAGTCCAACCCTGGGATGCGGACGGTATTGCTCTCGGCGACAGTAAACGATGCCGCTCGCGCCGAACTAAAGCGTGCTTATGGCGCTGCTGAATTTCTGGCGGTTGAGGCCAAGGTCGCGCGCTACGAGTTTGATCTCGTTCATAGCCGTGTCGACACCGCCGTTGAGCGTGATGCCATGTTGATCCAGATGATTGACCGCCTACCGCGACCGGCGATCATCTACACAACGCTCGTCAAGCATGCGGAAAGCCTCCACAGGGCCATAGCGGTGCGCGGATATAACCGGCTGGCTCTCTTCACCGGCCAAGTCGACGACGGAACATCTCGTTTGCAGATCGTTAAGGACTGGTTAGACGGCAATGTCGATCTGGTCGTTGCCACCTCAGCCTTCGGAATGGGCATTGATAAGGACGATGTCCGCGCCGTAATCCACGCCTGCGTCCCAGAGTCTCCGTCCCGCTATTATCAGGAGATCGGCCGGGCGGCGCGAGACGGGAATCAGGGGCTGGCGCTGATGCTCTGGACTGATAATCGAGGGGACGCCGGCGACTGGCGCAAAGCAAGGCAATTGTGGTCAGGTGGCTGGCTGCGCCCGCCGATGATGCTGAAGCGCTGGCGCGCGATCGTGCGCGCCGCGGAGGCGCTCGGCGAAAGCACGATTGTCTCGGGCGTCCGACGACTCGTCGTTCCGCTCGATGCTGCACACGAGGATCTCGAAGATGGCGACACCGACTATAATCGCGATTGGAACCGCAGCCTCCTGAACATGCTGCAGCGCGCCGGTGCTATTTCGATCATGGCAACGGAGAGCCGAGGTGAGATGCCGGTCTGGCATGTAGAGATCCGAGAACCGTTGCTGCTCGATTCTAGTGCGAACGAGACATATTGGGCAGGCATCGCTAAGCTGCGGAGTAAAGAACAGTTGGCCGCTTTGTCGGATCTCGACAACTTCAAGGCGGCAGTGTTCAACCCGCAGATCTGCGTTTCGGCGGCAATTTTCGAGCAAGTCGAGGCGGGAAGCCCGCTCGTACCACCATGCGGCCGCTGTGCCTTTTGCCGGAAGCAGCAGATTGCACCGCCCAGGCTAGATGAGATTCGCTTTGAAGGGGTCGATCGCCGGTGGCCCCATTCCATAGGCGAAAGCGGACTGCGTCCTGGCATCTCTATTCTTCACCCGACCCGCGATGACGGAACGATTAGTGACGATCTCATCGAAGGCCTAGTAAATGCCGGGATCGAGCAATTTGTCGTTCATGACCATCTCGCGGCCGACTTTGCCCGAAGGCTTGTCGCCTTCGGCTGTCGCTATGGCCTGGTCAGCAGCCATAGCGACGTGCAGGGAGACTGGCGTCTGGCCCTCTTGCCCACTGCGATCTTCATCGATGGTCGGGGCCGTGTCGAGCGGTTGATCGAGCGAATCGAAAGCTGGACTGCGGCCAATCCCACCGAGCGTTTGGTCATCGTTGCGCTGCCTGAGACTTCCGTTCGCGGCAAGTTGATCGTCAACATTCTATCGAGCAGTGCTCCTATCAGCGCGGGAGCGCTCCAAAATTTCGCGAAGGAAACGTTGCCCCAATGAGTCTGCTGAGCGACACCAATTATTCTCCGCAGCGCATCTATGCTTTGCTACGCCTGCTCGGTGCCCAGGGGGGGCAACTCGGCTTTGACAGCATCCGAACATGGCTGAAGCCAGCAATGCGAGGGATCGAGCAAAAAGGCTCGGAGGAGAACACTAACATACGGCAGTTGCTCGGAGCGACAGCAAGCCTTGAGTTGATCGAGACACCTTCTCAAAACCAATATAAGCTGGCAGCGGCGGTGCCACCCACGATCGAAGCCTTCGCCGACGCCGTGCATGATCGGCTGGTTGGACTAGACATGAGCCACCCGGATTCAGTTGTCCTTGAGGCTTTCGCCGCGATGGTCGTGCTGACAGAGGCAGAGCAGGGCACGTCGTGGCTCGACCTCAACGCCAAGGACCGCGCTGCAAAGGTTAACGATGCTATGCGCGCGTCCGAGACGAACGAAGATGATGACGAAAAGAAGCGTTTCAACGCGACCAAATCTTCGCCATGGAAGCGTTGGATGATCTTTCTTGGCCTCGGTGTGCCAATGCCGAAGAGCGATCTTTACCCTTATCCTGCGCAAAGGCTTGAACGCGAGATCCGGAGGTTGCAACGTAATGAGACGACCCCAGATGCACTAGAGGTAGAGGTGTTCATTTCGAAGATTGCGGAGCGTATGCCTTATCTCGATAGCGGCCGCCTATTCCTTGCTTCCGCAGATCGTCTCCGGCTCCCACCGTTAGATCGGCGTATCTCTCGCGTCTTGAGCAATACACTCCGCGACCTCCATGACGACAAACGTCTGGTACTCGATGCCATCGGCGATGCGAAGGAGATCTATACTCTGACGCAGGAACCGCACCCAGTAAGGCACATCAAGGCCATAACGTTGCAAGGGCAGATCAACAATGACTGAGGCGATGCACGGTACATGCTGGACCGAGGACCGCGCGCACGCGATCCTGCGCTCCGTTGCGCTGGCCAATGATGAACCCGAGTTTCTCGCTGTCCATCAGCCGATCCGCGACTTTCAGGTTTCGACGACAACAGGCCGGAGCATCGAAGCAAGCGATGAGGCCTTGCTTGCTGACCTGTCAGATTCAGAAACTCGTTACGCCTTCTGCATCGTCGAAGGAGAACCCGGGGCAGGCAAATCGCACCTGATCCGGTGGCTCAATGTCAAATGGAACCGTGACGATCTCGTTATGCTGATTGAGCGGGCTGACGGTAGCCTCACCGGTACGCTGCGCCAGTTGCGGGACCAACTAGGCTCCAAGTACGGCTACCTGTTCGAAAATCTCGCTCAGAGCGTCGAGGCATCGTTTGACGGCCGGGTGAAGCTCTTTCACGCTAACCTAGCGGCCTCGCTCGGCAAATCCTTCTTCGAGACTCCCATGGGAGATGAAGACTGGTGCACAACATGGGACGTTGAACGCCTGCTTGGCCATCAGGCAGTTCAAGAGAGATGGGGTAGCCCCGAGCGTATCCTCAAGGTGATGTCCGGGAGTGGCGGTCATCGCAATTCTGCGTCGGCAAGCTTCAACATCTATGACATCGCCGACCTCGCGCAGGTTCAGTTGGCGGTCGAAGGCTTGCCGCCGAAAGCTATAATGCTGATGCGGACCTTGAAGCGGGAATGCGACCGTATCGCACCTGCACGCGCGGCAGGTGTGCCCGCAGCAGACCTCGAGCTCGACGAAACCCTAGAGATACCGCAAGCCCGCAGATTTCTGAAGGCGCTCAATGATCGCCGGAACTTCGCGGTCCAGCACATTCTCGGTATCACTGTGGATGGCTTGCGCGACATGTTCTTCAAGCTGCGCAGGGAGTTGCTCAAGGAAAAGCGCCGATTGGTTCTTCTGCTTGAGGACGTCACTAGCTGGGAAGGCATTGACGGCCAGTTGATCGACTCGCTGGTCGTTGATGCGAGGACCCGCAGCGATGTCTGTGACATGATCTCGGTTGTCGGCATGACGCCGCTGTACCTTAAGGGGATCCAGGGGAATTACAGCGGACGGATCACGCATGTTTTGCGCCTCGGGAGAGTACGTCAAGCGGGTGGATTCCAGGAAACCATCCAACTTGCAACCAAGGATTCCCAGGCAGAATTTGCCTCGCGCTATCTCCGCGCAGCGCGAATCGACCGGCCGGAATTGAAGGCCTGGCACAAAGCCGGCGCCAATCCCGACACGATACCCAATAAGTGCGAAACTTGCGCCAGTCGCGAAACCTGCTTCGCGACTTTCGGCGCCTCCGACGGGATCGGATTGTTTCCTTTCAACCGAAACGCCATCACGAACATGTTCGAGAAGCTCGAGGACCCGAAGGGCACGCAGAGTCTCCATACTCCTCGAGGGATGATCCAAGGCGTGCTTGCACCTGTGCTCCTCCATCCTTCTCGATTTGATGCCGGCGAGTTCCCCCCTGCGGAAATCGAGTTCTCGGAATGGCTGCCTGAGCGCGCGTTGCAGCCAAGTGGCTTTCTCGCGCAGGTGATCAACGCTGCGGAGCCTGATTTCGCACGACGTGAGCAATTGCGTCGGCTCATGATGCTCTGGGGCGACCGGACAAGCGAAGTCCGCGTCGGCGTGACCGCGGAGGGAGTGCGCTCTGTTTCCGGAGTAGCCGAGGGCATCTTTAGAAGTTTCCGACTTCCATGGCTCGGGGAAGGTCTGGAGGCGGCGGAGACGCCAGCGCCTGCGATCGTTGTTCCGGCCAATGAGGCATTGCCGCAGCAGCAGGCACACGAGGCCGCCGCTCTCGTTACGGAGGGCCAAGCGACTCCCGCGCCCAATACCCGAGCGTCGGTACAGCCAGGGCCGGTAAGACCCGTCTCCTCAGGAAACCGGTCGATGTCGAGTTCGACAGTCTCTCCGGCTCGTCTGAAAGCGCTGGCCGAGCAGGCGCTGCTTTGGCGCGATGGGAAGTCGATCAGCGACCCGACCGCATGGGAGATCTTGCTGGTGGAGTTGATGACCGAGGCGCGAGAGCTTTTGGCGGAGCCACAATTCGGGCTTTGGGAACGCATCTTTACGAAGGACAATGTGAAGCTGGAGGGCTCAGGAAGGACCGACATTCGGCACTTCGTCATCCCTCGCGAGGAGTGGGCGACGCGCGGCATCGAAGCTTATCTGACCAATCGGCTTGGTACCCCCCTGCAGCCTATTGAAATGGAGAGCAATCGGCGAGCTATTGCCCGATTATTGCGGCGCCTTGCTGAACTGGCATCTGCGCAGATGGCGCGCCGCGTGGGACAGAACGAAAACCTCTGGTCTATTGATGGCGCGCTGGCGCAGGTCTTACTGGCGCGCGCCTGGCTCCGGGGCGCCATTTCACCTGATGCACCGCTTGAGGAGCAATTTCAGGAACTTCTCTCGGAAGAACAGGAGGCGAGGAGCCTTCCGGATGATCGCGTCGAATCCTGGGGCGAATTAGTGAAAGCGACGGGCTATTGGCATGACAAGCTTCGCAGCATGCTAAGGCAGTCCCTAAACCTTCCACTCGGCAGTGGCGCTTCATTGGTCAATGCGGGTGCAGTTGCCGGAGTGATAAAGAGCCTTCGCGATACTATGCGGACCGTGGCCGTACCGACCAAGGCGGAATTCTCGAAGGGACTCGAAGAGGTTGGCAAACTCGTTGAACTCACTCGCCAGACTGATAGCCAGTTGCGGTTTATCCCCGAGCGCGAGAACAAGAGCCTTACCCAGCGCAAGGATCGCGCGCTCGTTCTGCTCCGTCAATCGAGCCTCAGCCATAACCTAGTGAGGGTCGACGGCGCAATGTCACGTACCGTTGCCGCACTTCTGCAAGCGGCACCGGTGCAGTATCAGGAATATCTCACCGCCCGGGCGCGCGCCGACAACGCCGGGTTGCTGAATGATGCCGATCCGATGTGGGAGCGGCTGGCAGAATATCTCCTCGCCGATGAAACGCCCTTCGATGGCGAGGCCGAGAAGCTTGCCCATACGCTCGGGGTTCCGATCGCGTCGTTGCGCGTCGCGCTTGAGACACTCGAAAAAGCTGAACTCGCCGTCTCTGCGGCCTATAAACATGCCCGCGCCTTTGTTGAGAGCAACCAGAGCGACGGCGACCTCTCGGTCGTGCGAAGCTTCGGCGAGCGATTAGCGACAGCCATTGAAGCGCTGCGGACCAAATTGGATGAGGTGGCGTGATGGATTATGCACCTGACCCCGATCTGGCACCACTCGACGAACTGATTGAGTTGCTGCCGAAGATTGAAACGGCAAAGGAGCGTGCCCGGCTTGGCACCGCGCTGCAAAAGGCGACAGCATCCGCAGAACGGTTTGATCACATCCCAGCGTTGATCGAGGGGCTGGCGACTTTGGTGGAAGCAGCCGACGCCGACTTTGAAGCGGTCCGGTCGGAAATCGGCACTTCGTTGAGCGAGATCGTCAAGATGAGCCGGATCCTTTCCGGCGAACCAACCATCGATCAACTCGACACAATCAACCAGATTGGGCTCACTCGACTGCCCTTCGAGGTGGAGAAGATCGGGAACTATGTCGAAGGCGTTTGGCGAAAGGCCGTGCAAGATGCTTTGGGTGGTCAGGCGGCGCTGGGCGAAGTGCTGACCAACATTCCTGGAGTGGACGCGCTCGGCCGGGAACTGCTGAAGCTAGCCGCACGTGCCAAGAAACTTGAGGATGCAAGCCGTCCAGCGGTCGATCGGGTAAACGAACGCAATACCCTCGTAGCAGAGGCTTCCGCCCTAAATGAGCGGCTGCTTGCCGTCGGAGTTGCCCCACCCATCGCCAATTTTCTCGTGGCTGTAGCGGCTCGGCCCGTGCGTCTGTCTGACCTCACGGACGAGATACTCGGTTGGATCCGCGATCATGAAGCTTTGGCGTTATTCACCGTGTCAGCCCGCGGAGCGACATGATACCATGAAGCGCGTCAGCAGTCGGCGACTGACGGTGACGTCTGCAAGAGCAGATGGCATGAGGTCGCTGCCGCCATACAAGCAAGAAAGGCAGCCATCGAAGCACAGCCTCCCACTGACGCGATAGATCTGGTCGGCTACGCGTTCGGAGGGCGAGAGGCTGCCATCCTGTGCTGCACCCTCAATTTGCGAATAGGAGGCGAGCATCGTCGCGAGCGTCGGATAGAGCCCGTCCAGTGTGCCCTTCGAGGCCGCGCTGACGATTTCCCACCCATCAGGCTCGCGCCCTATGAGCAATTTCAGCGCGGACTTCGCCTTCATTACCTCCTGCCAGACGTCGTACAGGGCCACTTGCTGGCCGCCAATAGCCTCAGTAGCGTATAGCAGGCGCAGAAGTTGCTGAGGTGAAGGCGCATCGCTTGCTTCGAAATCAATGCCCAAATCGCGGCCTATTTGATCAAGGGTGTCGGGATGGCGCGGGTCCAGCGACCGCCAAAGATCGTGACGCTCGCAGCGGCCATGCGCTAGTTCCATCAGTTGATCTTCGGCGGCATTAGGACACTCTTCGGCAAACCCCTCCATGAAGGTCGAAAATGCATCGCTCGCGTGCTCGATGAAAGTACGCGTGGTGCCATCCCCGCCCATTCCATTCTCGACAATGGAGATGATATCTTCCGCTTTGCTGCCGAACTGGATCGGCAGCTTCACATGAACGACGACCCGCCGCTCTTCTCCGCGACCGTGCAGCACGAAAGTCTGGCGGAGCCGAACAGCCAAGCTGTGGACAAGTTGGCTACGCAGAAACTTGCGAAGATGATCGTCGGATTTCTGCGCTTCGGTGACATGCCGGAGCAACTCATTAAAGCGGGTCCCCGCGAGCGCCCCCATGAGCCGATCAATCCGCCGCACGCTGAGAAGGGGGTGACTGGACAAGGCCTCCTGGTAGGTGCGCTTGAACAAGTTCCCGAGCGCGGTGTCGCTCCACATCTTGAGCAACTTAGCGAGATCTTTAGCAAGGCTGGGGGTATCGGCTGCGGTGACCACCAATTCGGCGGCCCGTTGTGCCTCATAGCCGTTGATCCCGGCGTTTCTCGCCCGACGCTGGACAATGTACCGAAGCATCTGGTTGCGATGCCATCGCAGGTCAGCGGGATCGCTAGCGAGCCGTATCATTTCGTCGTCGAGGAACCGGTCGATCCGATCCGAGTGTAGAGCAAAGCGCACGCCTTCGCTCTCCATTGTGTAGCCGATGAACTGCGAATTCTCACCGGCAGCATCTGTGAAAGTCTGGGAAACAGCAATAGGGTCGGCCTGCTCGACGATCCTGACTTCAGCATCCGCTCCCCAATAGATCCGAGACAGGTGAAGACCTGGCCCGTGCGTCGCAGTGCCGACATAGGTCTCGAATCTTGAGAGGATCGCGCGCATTAGGTCACTCTCCGCTGTCGCACCTGCTCGGTCGAACCGCAGAGTCGGAAAGCCACGAAGCGTGCCCGTGCTGCGCATGTCGAGCGCTGCTGTCGGATCGAGATTGTCCGGGATCGGCTTGGCGGTCGAGTTCTGCGCATCCCATTCGACCAACGGCGTCCAGCCACCACCCCGAACAAAACCTATAAGCTGCGCGGCAAGGTTTGCAGGACGAAGGACCGTGGCCGAAATCGCGGCGTTGCCCAGATCTTCCCTTGCGTCGATCGGCAGACTTGCAAGAAGATCAGCACTGCTGCCCAGATAGATCTTTTCGGCTTCGGCCTCCTCGTCTGCGTTCAGAAAGGGGGCGCGGCCGAGCTTTGGTGCACGCCAATGGACTTCGATGCTTCCCCATCGGCGCGTTGCGTTGCCCGGCGCGCTTGCGGCGAGTCCCAGGGCGATATCTTCGCTTTTCACGAGCGGTACGCCATCATGGGTCGGCACACTAATGTGGACGCTGGGTAAGTCGGCCGCCCCGAACAAGGTCCGAGGCACCCAGTCGATCCGCGCCCGTCTGGCCCTCGCACGCTCATCGGCAAGGAATGTGCCGAACTTCGCGGTGAGGTCGCGAACGAACGCGCGCGCATCGGCATAGCCAAGCCTCGGAAAGGGATCGTCGGCAAAGAGACGCGAACAGGCGGCGGCGAACTCGGAGACCGCCTCATTCGTCAGTTGTCCGTCGCGCTCTATCGTCGGCAATCCGAGACCCTCGCGGCGAGCGACGAGGTCGAGGATCAATGCCGCCAACTGACCGCGAGTGACGATAGGGTTCGTAAGATTTAAAGGAACCTCAAAGCTGCGGCTATCCAAGAGCGCTGCCGGCCGCCGGTAATACCAGGAATCACGAGCGGAGTAGATGGAGAGCGTTATGCCCGTCACTGGGCGGTCATCGTTTCCGCGGCCTCCGCGTCCCTTGCGCTGAATAAAACTTGCTAGGTTGGAGGGGGCGTAATGCTGATATACAAACGCCATGTCGGGATCGTCGTAGCCGACCTCAAGGGACGCGGTTGAGAAGACCAAATCACTGCGCTGGATCTCAGTCTCGATACGCGCGCCACTTCCGGAATAGACCGGGAAGCGGGCGACCGTGAGCGGATTGCCCGGGATATAAAGCCCACGAGCCGTCCGCTGTCGTCGGTCGGTGGCGGCGAACGTCCAGCATTCGCCGTCGCGGAACAGGTCGCATCCGAGCGGATCGCCACAACACGCCCGTCGTGGCAGGCCGGTCGCGGGATGATCCGGGTAGATGCGGGTGCGGAGACTGGCGAGGTTCTGTCCCTCTTCCGCGTCCATGTAGTTGCCGTGGAGACGCTTCAGCTTGTCGATGGAGTCGACGAATACGATCCCGCGAAATCCCCCTTCGCTGCCCTGGCGGCGATGCATGTTGTGCGCGAGTGCCATCGTTGATTGAATTGTTGTCGACGCGCCCGCCACGTCGCGATTTCGCGACTCCACCTCTGGCTGAACGAAGTAGAAATATTCTCGCCCCTTCGGATTGGGTTTTCGCTCGTCCGGACGCGGTTCGACCAGTAGGGGCTCGGAGCCTCCCACCAGATGATGCCAGACATGGGAGGGGCGACCGAGCGTGGCGCTCATGCCGACGGCGAGGGGAGCTACTCCGTTCAATGCGCACCGGCCGAGGAGGCGACGTAGACTGTAGCCGATCTGGGCGCCTTGGATGTGAGTATAAAGGTGGATCTCGTCGGCTAGCACGCAGCGTGGTCCGACCGCGCCGTCGCCAAACAGAGGCCCATAGCGGCTATCATTCAACCATTGATGCAGCGATTCCGTGGTCGGGAGGAACAGGCTTGGTGGCGTCGCTCGCAATGCCTGCTTCGTTCCGATCCAGCCGTCGAATTGCCAGCCGCAGCACTTGCAATTCAGCGTATCGGGTGCGCTGTTCCTACCGGCAGTGACCGTAAGCGGCGCACCGCACGCGGGTTCGGGGCACATGAAAAAGGGGAACTGATACTCGCCCGTACGCCCGGTCGGTTCCCAGGCCTCTGGGTCCGCTTCATTCCAGGTTTCGGGGACGGAACCGTTCTGCAATCCGAGAGTGAGCGGGGGCGCACCCTCGATCTGTTGAAGTGCCGCGAGATACCGTGCGAGGCGCTGCGCCTGGTTAGCAGCCAGCCTGACGCGGGGATAGACGAGGATTGCTCGCGTGCCACCGATAGATCGGAGTAGGTCCAGCGTCGCTCCTGCGATAATTGGGAGACAGGCTGCTTCGGTTTTGCCGGAGCCGGTATCAGCCGCAATGACGAACCGTTCGTCGCTCGGGCCGACCCAAGCGTTGAAGATTGCGGTGAGAGCCCGATCCTGAAACCCCGCGAGGTTGGGCGCAGGTGCGTTCCAAGCCCGCCGCAGCATCGCGGTGACCATTCCAAACGCGATGGCTGGTTCGCTTCCTGCCCCGTGTCTCGCCTCCACGGCCGCTAGCGCATCGCTGAGGGGGCTGTCGTACGCAGGTTTGTCCCGGTTGCGCAGTTCGACTTTCAAGCCACGAACCAGATAAGGCCGATCGGCAGAATCATCCTTGCGAAAACGCTGCTTCGAATAGCGAACCGCGCGCGCCATCTCGGCCATTCGGCTGCGGATGCGTCCTTCCTCGGCCACTAGGATCAGGCCATGAAGGCTGAGGCGACGCAGAGACTCAGCGACTTCTTCAAGACTGGTGCAAAGCCCGCGCGCGAGATCGATCGGCGCGTGCCACTCTTCGAAGACGCCGAAGTTGATGCGGCGCGCTTCCTGATCCTCGAGGTGATTTAGCAGGATGTAGTCTGCTGACTGTAGTTCCTCGCCCAACGACTCTATGGTAACTGGATCGTTCGCCGACTCGGGACGTACCGTCGAGACGTGGAGCCGATTGTTGATCATCTCGTATTGGACGATCCCATCAGCCTCGAGCCTGTCGAGCACTGGCTTGAACTGGTCCTCGCCCTCTGCGCTTAGCCAGTCGAATGCATCGCGAACACGAGGATAAAGGGCACCCCGGCGGCCTGCCCCGGAAAGCATGATGGATTCCTCAACGCGATCGACAAGGTCCTCTTCATCAAGCGAGTGGAGGGGGGCATTCGAAGTCGGCCTCATGCTCCAGAATGGTGGGTTGCCGCTTATGCGCTCGAGTGCGATATGGCCATGGCGCTGCAGGAGCCGAAGATCGGGGAAGATGCGATCTGCGTCAGTGCGCATCGCTTTCGCGAGCGTGTAATCGGGGACAGTGCCCCATTTGTTTGCGCCGGCCATTTTACGGATTTCCTCGAGGATCCGCAGGTGACCTGGCGCAATGTCGGTTAGGTCGTCAAGTGTCGGTCGCGCGAGGGCCGCTATTTGCGGCAACGGCGCCTCGTCTTCGAACGGCAACACGCAGACGTCTACTTTGATCTGGCCGTGATCGGGGGCTGAAAGTTTGATACTTTCGACATACTTGGCGCGGAAGATGAACTCGCGCAGTGTCTCGGCTTTGTCGACAACTTCCTCATCGGTGGGAACAACCTCGAGCAACCTTCGTGATATGATCAGGATGAGTTTGCCGCGCGCGCGGGTCACGGTGACGTTGAGGCGTTCCGGGCTGAAGATGAACTCGGCTTCCGCCATTGCGAATTCCGGGTCTGAGACGGTGTAGCTCACCACAATTGCATCGCGTTCACGGCCCTGAATGCGATCCACGGTCTCCACGACCGCCCCCGTACCTTCGGCGCCTTGCGCAAGCATGTTACGGATGAGCGCGTTCTGCGCCCGATGTGGGCTCACGATTGCGAGTCGATGCTGCCACTTGTCGGCGTCGTCGGCACCGTCCCCGGTTGGGGGCAGTCTGCGAACCAACAGCCTGCCGAGTTTAGCAGCGATCGTCGCCTCAAACGGGTTTGACGATCCCACCGGCGGTCCATCGTGAATCAACACGCAGACCGGATATTCGGGATCAAGTGCCACCCGTTCCCAATCTTCAAGCCCTTGTTGCCAACCCTCGATAAGCGCTAGGCGGCGCTCGGGCACGACGCTCTGGTATCGGTTCTCATAGAAGCGATCTCGCGGAAAGCGCGTGAGTGGTTCGTTTAGCCGGAAGGTTTCATCAAAGGGAAACTCGGGAACACCCGCAGCCTGCATGAAAGCGTAGAGCGATGATCCGAGTCGGCGTCCGTCGAAGTCATGATCATGCTCTACACGGATCGGCGGGAGTTGCTTGTTGTCGCCCGCGACCAGGATGCGTCCATTCTCCGCCATCCCGGCGATCGCCATAAGGCCATGGCTCAACACCATCTGAGACGCTTCATCGATACAGGTTAAGTGGAAGAAGGCACCGGTGAACCCACCTTGAGATGTGATAAGCCTGTTGAGGCCCCATACCGTCATGCCTGCGACGGCATAATTTTCGGTCAGCAGATCGGATGCGTCATCGACATCCAGATGTTCGACCCCCGCCGTCAACGGACTGGATGGTTCGCGGCCGACAAAGGCAATCCTTGGGGGCGTCGAAAGTTGCTGACAGCGCTCCGCGATCGCCTCGATCAGGTTGATGATTGCGTTGCGAGTGAATGCAGATACGAGGATCCGGCACGGAAGGCCTGCCCTGCGTCGCGCTTCGAGGTAACCGGCGGCCATCCACGCGAGTGCATGAGTTTTGCCTGTCCCTGGGGGGCCTAGAATTAGGCCCGCCCTTGCATCAGCGAGGCCGTGCCAAGCGTCGATCTGCGCGCGTCGCAACGGCTTGTTCGCGGCTTCCGTGAGTAGCTGCGCAACGTCGTAAAATCCAGCCTCCCAGACATCAGTGTCGACGCGATCATTCGCGAAGTCGACCGGATCGCGCAGGAACCGCAAAATTTCAGCGCCACTCATCCCTGAACTCCGAGTTGCGCGAGGAAGTTCTGGACGCGTGGGCCGTTAATGTCCCGATGCGTTTTGTCTATGCACCAACCCCGTGGACCCGTCTGTCGGCGGAGACTTGCCATGAGTGATGAATCATATTGGCGCGCCGACATATTCACGAAGAGCGTTCCATAGTCTCCGTAGTTGAATCGTATCTCCAACGGCCGCCAGTTCGTCGGATTCAAGCGCAAGTCCGGGTTATCGTTGGTGAGTATGAGACCGATGTCGTCGGGCGATATCTCGGCGTCCCGACTTTCAGGCGGTATGGAAAATTGGAGCCAGCGACGCCCATTCTGGTGTCGCCCTTCTCGTTCCAATGTTAGACCAGCAAGGCATTCTCCCCGTTGCTGACGAACCTGAGCAGGCTGTGCCAGACGGACAAGTGTTTCCAACAACGCGCTACGCGAATCCAGCAATTCGTAGGCGTGCAGGAGGTCGAGATCCCCTGCGTCGAGAGGATTGAGTGTCGACTGAAATCGAAAGGGCTGCTTCTCGAGCCTCAGGAAGGGAGTCTGAGCAGCGGCGTTCTGGCTAGTCAGCCAATCAACAAGTTGCGCTGCTGCGTCCAACCGCGCTCTGACATCGTCTTCAACCGCAGCAACGGGGATCGCGTCGCGCTTGTCCTCACGCAGTGAGCGGATGACTTCCATCGCGAGCAGCGATGAAAAGTCGCGCCGAAATGCACCCATAGGAGCATAGGCGGTATCAATCTGCCCGGCAGCCCTCAGCGCCTCCGAAACTTGGCGAAGATCATAGGAGACCATAGTGGGCAACGCATAGAGCTGCTCGATGACCGACCGAATTGCCGTGGCGGGAAGGTGATGCGCGCCCTTGAACTCCGGTTCGGGTATAACATCCTCCGGCGGAAACAGCCGGACTGCATGAAGCAGCCCGGTGCGGATTTGGGGGTCATTGAGATGGCGTCCGATCGCTGCTTGGATGGCTCTCGCCTCCGCCGGTTCATAGACGAAGATGTGCGCCTGCAATTGCTGGTCGGGATCGGCCGTTTCATTGTGGCGATCGACTTCTCCGAGATCCGCGATTAAAGCACTGAAAACGTCTAGCAGTGCCTGCCGCTCAGCATTCGAGTTGCTCTTGTCAATTATGCGGATCATCGAGCGCGGAGCACCGCCGCGCCGCATATAGCCAATTGTGACGAGATTGTCTTCGACGGCGTCGTGATCGGCCAGCAGATAGAAGGCACGGTCAATACGGGGCGGCATCAAATAGCTCATTACTTCAGGAAGGCGTCGCGCTTCGCACGCGGTGATAGCGCCTGCACGGGCGATGATTGTGTTGCTCAGTCGCTGAAGTGACCAACTTGTGGGTCCGGTGGTGCCGATGCCAGGCGATCGCGCCACCAGTCCAACGGTTTTCATGCCCCGCGCCTGCAACGCCAGTTTGCCTTCATGTGATACCCCAGGGATTGCGGACACATCGTTGTCTCCTGGGTCAAGATGATCAATCGCTTTGCGGCAATGGGTGAGATAATCGCACTGCTCGCACTTGAAGTAGATGTGAAAGAAAGTTTCATCGTGTTTGGCGGAAACCCTCCCTTTTGCAATTCGGGGTGCGTCTCGCCTTAAGAACTCCTGGACAAGACGCAGATAGGGCTTAAGCGGGAAGTCCGCTGGCTCGCTGAGGCCTTCCACTAAGCGAGTGCCCGCGCGAATATGCCAGATGGAGCTAGTCGCATCGACAGTTGCATCGATGTCGAGATCGGCGAGCATCCCGCGTAGGAGCAGCGCATAAAAGGCGACCTGTGCTTTGTGGAAAGGCGTAGAGCTACGTGTCGCCTTTATGTCCACGATGCGAAAAACTGTGCCTTCCGGCCGAGAGTCTCTGAATACTATGTCGGTGAAAGATCGATTGATCTGAAGGTGATCTGGCAGATCCTGCTCGGCCCTGAAGGACGGTCCAGCTTCGAGACCGAGTTGCGTAGCGGCTTTCTCCTTAGTCCGGCCACAGAGGAAGGCGATTGTCTCAGCTTGACCCAACCTATCTTGGTTAGGGCTTGGACCGAGCAAAAGCTGCTCGTCCCTCACCCTTGCGAGCACACGTTCCTCGAACTTGCTCCCTTCAAGCGCCCAGGCGGCGCCGCTCTCTTTCTTGGTGATAGTCGCACTGTCGCGCTCCGAGCGCGTCATCATATCGTATCGAGTTTTGCGCTCGCAGCGATATTGGAACCAGTTTTTGACTGTAGAAGCACTTATACCCGATACCATCATCCCCCCGGGCGCAGGCGCGGCCTTTCAGCAGTTCAACAAGTGGCGAAATCTGGTCGCTCACGACCAGCAGTGCGTCGAATACTTTCAAATCCTTAAGCGATAAAGGGCGGTTAGTGAACTCGAATTAGTTTGCGATCCGGCCAGCAGGCATAATTCCTGCAGCGGTATCTGCCTCAATTAACTGCGGGGACCAAAACTGAGGCCCAACAGTTTTGGCTCGGCAACGAGAAAGCGCTGCGCAGTTTCTGTATTGACGCCAATGGGTCGATACAGTTATCTGACAAGCAGGATCAAACTTCTTCAGTAATTAAGTGACAGCCTCAAAGGCAGCTATCATGCATGCTTTCCTCACTGCTTGCACTCAGCGAAAGCGCTTTACCCCCAGTCCTTTTTTGTGCGCGCGAAACCTGACGGGCGGCGCTTTCCAAGACGTGCTTGACGCATGGAAGGGTAGGCTAGCCGAGGTTGAGTCGTCTTCGAGAGCCAAAGATCTGTACTGCGGTCGCTCATTCGCGGAAGCTAGGAAAGCTGCACAGATCGCGAAGGCGGATTTGCATATTGTGTCCGCCGGATTGGGCTTGATCCATTTTGAGCAGCCTGTTCCCTCTTACGACCTCACAGTCTCGAAGGGGAGTCCGGACTACATCCTAGGCAAATTGAATGATGACAAAACGGAGTCTGATTGGTGGAGCGCCTTGGGCGGAGCCAAGGCATTGCATGAGGTTTTCGACCGCACGGAATGCCTAATCATCATTGCTCTGCCATCGCCCTATCTTCGAATGATCGCGCCATTCCTCTCAGAACTTCCAGAATCAACATGCAAACGGATACGTATTGTTGGGGGGCGAGATGCGCGCGGCCTCCGGCCAATTTTAGAGAGCGCCCGTCTTCCATATGACGATCGCTTGGACGGGCCGCAAAGTTTCCTTCGTGGCACAAAGTCAGATTTTGCCTCCCGCGCACTCCGTCATTTTGCCGAAGTAGTCTTATCGAAGGCACCTCTCGAGACAGCAGAGACCCATGCAAAGCAGGTTGAACTTGCGTTGGCTGCATGGCGCCCTCCCGTCACTAAGGTCGGCGTGCGCGTGTCCGACACCGACTTGAAATCCGTCCTACGTGAACACTGGTATAGGGCGGGCGGTCGAACGACCAAACTACTTCGACTGTTGCGCGATGAGATGAATATCGCCTGCGAACAAAAGCGGTTTGCCAGGTTGGCGGCGGAAGTACGCGAAGAGAGAACGCTCTCATGACGATGCAAGAAAATCTCATGATCCGAGCCGTCAAAACCCAACAGGGCGACGGCATCGATGTTTATGCGTTCTTTCTTCATGGCTCCGACTTGACGCGTATCGCCGACATCAGTCGAATTCACCGTGACGAAAAAGATCTCAAAGGCTTTCAGCGAAAGGAAATTCGCAGCCACGTTAAGGCGATCTTGGAGTTTTTGGACAGCGGTCCAGTCCTATTTCCTAACGCAATTACGCTCGCACTTTCTTCAGAAGTAACCTTCGAGGTGTCGCGCGGCCCCAAACCGAAAGGGCTGATAGAGGTTGGTGTTTCGGGCACTCTTACTATTCCTTTCCTGAAGGAGGGGGAACGGGTCGCCTGGATCGTTGACGGTCAACAGCGCTCATTGGCCCTTGCAAAAGCCAAGAACAGTCGGTTTCCGGTTCCAGTGATAGGCTTCGTCTCTCGAGACGTTCAAGTTCATCGCGAACAATTTATCTTGGTCAACAAAGTTAAAGCCTTGGACGTCCGCCTCATTAACGAGTTGCTGCCGGAAGTTGGATCACTTTTACCTAAGGACCTTTCAGCAAACCGACTCCCTAGTGAACTCTGCAATCTTCTCAATCGCCAGCAGAAATCCCCGTTTTATCGGTTGATACGCCGCGCGTCGGACGCCGGCCGTGAAGACAATGTCGTAAACGACACCGCCCTGATCGCAGCAATAAAGCAGAACCTGCGCCCGCCGTACGGCGCGCTCAGCCAGTACAAACCAGGTTCTGAACCATCGAACCCAGATGCAATGTTTGAGGCACTCGTCCTTTATTGGTCCGCCGTCCGAGATACGTTTTCAGATGCCTGGGGCAAGGCTCCAACCGAGAGTCGCCTCATGCATTCGGCTGGTATTAGAGCGATGGGCGCGCTGATGGACCAGATTATGCTACGGGCTGATAGTTCATCGACGCCGCAAATCGAAATCCAGGAAGCGTTGCGGCGGATTGCCCCGCATTGCTGCTGGACAGAAGGGACATGGGAAGGGCTCGGTTGGCAGTGGAATGAAATCCAGGGCACGCCCCAACATATTTCAAAGCTCTCCGATCACCTCATGCAACTCGACCGTAGACTATCGAGACCGACACGATGAAGTTCATTTTTGCCGACAGCCTCGATCACGTCGATCCGGGATACGATTTCATCAGAGATCGGTATTCGGAAGGCCGTACCCCTTACTGGGACGATGCTTACCCGCACGAAATCATGGGGTATGCCCCCTATAAAGGAATGCTCGTTTCAAGAGGGATTGTAGGCGGCGGCGCAGTTGGCGGAAAGTACACGGAAGCCCAGGCAATGCGCTTTCGCCGTGTAGGAGCGCGGGAGTTCCTTCGGTTGGACAAACCGGAGTTCGCAGGCTTGCCGATCTTTGGCGATTGCGGCGCGTTCACTTATCACATGGAAGACAAGCCTCCTTATACTCCCGAAGACACCGCCGAGTTTTATGACGATGCGCGTTTTACACACGGATGCTCCGTCGACCACATCATCTTCGATTTTGACGAGAGCCTGAAAGGATTCGAGGGGGGCACCGAGGAGGCGAGAAGGCGGTTCGAAATCACGCTCGAGAACGCGTCGGCTTTCAGAACGGCGACCCAGCATATGTCCAACCGCTTCACCCCCCTTGGCGTCATACAGGGCTGGTCGCCCGGCAGTATGGCCGAGGGGGCAAGGCGGTTGGTAGCCATGGGTTACAACTATCTGGCACTGGGCGGTACAGTTCCTCTCAAAGCGCCTCAGATCAGAGCGTGTCTTGCTGCCATTCGAGACACTATCCCGGACACGACTAAACTTCATATCCTCGGGTTTGCCAAAGCGGACGAAATCGACACGTTCGGCCGCTACAACATCACTAGCTTCGATACGACGTCGCCACTGATCCGGGCCTTTAAGGACGCCAAAGCGAATTACTATCTGCCGATGAGGAGCGGGAAGTTGGAGTACTACACCGCCATTCGTGTCCCACAGGCGCTCGAAAATCCTAAGCTGATGCGATTGGCGAAGCGTGGCGCGCTTAACCAAGAGCAACTCGTGTCGATGGAAAAGAATGCTCTCTCCGCGTTGCGGTCCTATGACCGCGGGGAATCGCAGTTGGAAGAGACGCTCGACACAGTGATTGCCTACGCGACACCGGCGATTACGGGTTCGACGATCGAGGAATTGCCGGGCATGAAGGCAGCAAAGGACCTCCGGGATCGCTACCGACGGACGCTGAGCGACCGGCCTTGGCAGCGGTGCTCTTGCGCGATTTGCAGTGCTCTTTCCATTGAAGTCGTAATTTTCCGTGCGAGCAATCGAAACAAGCGACGCGGCATTCACAATCTTGGCGTCTACAACGCCCTTGTCGACCAACTCCCAACCAATAGCGGCCAAAATGACGACACTCAAATTTCCAGCGATCCGAGCCAGACAGAGCGGAGCACACACAGTTCTTTCGTTTGCAGCGCTGGCGTCTGACCTTCAAAAATTCGCGCTCATCGAACGCGTCGCCCGCGACGCTGAGGGGAGTTTGAGCGGTTTTCAGCGCCCCCAGATTGCGGGCCACATTCGAGAGATCCGGGATTATCTGGAAAAGGCAGAAGCTATTCTTCCGAACCCTATTGTGGTCGCCTTTACCGATTGTGTCCAAATCGTGGACGAGCATGCCGATGGCCGTTGCACCGTCGAAATTAACGTACTCGAGGGGGCGCCAGGCCTTGTAGTCGATGGCCAACAAAGACTGACCGCCTTGGGTCAGGTTGAAGAGAAAGACTTCCAGGTCTTCGTTTCCGCGATCATTTGCCGTGATGAGGAGGAGCTGCGTCGGCAATTTGTCTTGATCAACAACACAAGGCCACTTCCAAAATCCCTCATTTATGAACTCCTCCCGACCGTGACCGGATTGCCGCGGCGCCTTGGAGATCGATCAGTGGCCGCGGACATTGCGGCACGTCTCAACTACGATGAGACGTCATCGCTCAAGGGTATGATCTATCAGCATACGAACCCGACCGGCATCATCCGCGACACGGCCATCCAGCGCGTCATTATCAATTCCATGAGCGACGGCGTCATGCGCGAAATGATCCGCGAACCGGATGGGGCTGATCTCAGCTTCCGACTGGTTAGTGAGTTCTACCGCGCCGTCCAATACGTGTTCCGAAGCGAATGGGAAGATCATACCCCGAAGACGTCCCGCCTGGTTCATGGCGCGGGCATCATGGCCCTTGGCTATGTCATGGAGATCTTAGCACTTCTCGACGGAGCACGCACGTGGGAGGATTTCTCCAAGGGGCTCGCATGCCTGGTCGACAATACGGCTTGGACGTCCGGCGAGTGGAACTTCGGTGAAGGCGACAGGCGTCACTGGAAATCTGTTCAGAACGTCAACCGCGATATCGTCACGCTTGCTCAGTATCTGATCGGAATCGTGCGCGCTGATGTCAAACGACGGCGGACGCAGGGCGTCGAGGTTGCTGAGGAAGAAGTTTCGAAGCTGCGGGCGTGAGATGACTTATTCCGTCAAAGAACTCTTCAAAACTCTGCAAGGCGAAGGCGCCCAGACCGGGCGCGTTGCCATCTTTTGCAGGTTCTCCGGTTGTAACCTCTGGTCCGGTCGCGAAGAGGATCGACACAAGGCTGCCTGCCAATTTTGCGATACAGATTTTATCGGGACTGATGGCGGAGGCGGAGGCAAGTTTCAAAACGCTGATAGTCTAGCCGAGGCGATAGCTCGAACTTGGGGAGACGCTGCCGCTCGTCGTTACGTTGTCTTCACCGGTGGCGAGCCGCTCTTGCAACTCGACTCTGCCCTTGTCAACGCAGTTCATAACGTGGGCTTCGAGATCGCAATCGAGACGAACGGCACAGTCGAGCCGCCTGAGGGTATCGACTGGATCTGCGTCAGCCCCAAGGCGGGAGCCCCTTTGAAACTTAGGGCGGGTAATGAACTTAAGCTCGTCTATCCGCAGCCAAACTTACTTCCAGGCGACCTGACGGACGTGCAATTCGAACACTATTTCCTCCAGCCGATGGATGGACCTGACCGCATCGAAAACACGGCCGCAGTCACTGAATTCTGCCTTCAGAACCCCCATTGGCGTCTTAGCCTACAGACTCACAAGATGATTGGGATCCCATGAAAATCACTCAAGCGTTCACGTTCGAGGCCGCCCATCGACTTCCTAACGTGCCGGCCACACACAAATGCCATCGGATGCATGGGCATTCGTATCGGATCGAGCTTCAAGTCGAGGGGCCAATCGATCCGCATACCGGCTTCGTGATCGACTTCTTTGATGTGGAAAAGGTGTTCGGGCCAGTGCTCCAGCAACTCGATCATCATACACTTAACGACATCCCCGGCCTCGAGAACCCCACTGCGGAAAACATTTCGGTCTGGATCTGGGAGAAGGTGAAGCCCCTGCTTGGCAATGTCAGTTCGATTAAAGTGTTCGAGACGCCTGCCTGCTGGGCAGAGTATGACGGCAAATAGCTCGGAGTTTGTAGATGTCAGCGACTGCGTTGGTTCTTTTTTCGGGCGGCCAAGACTCGACCACGTGCCTCGCGTGGGCACTGGATCGATACGAGCGCGTCGAGACGGTCGGTTTCGACTACGGTCAACGACACAGGATCGAACTTGAGTGCCGAGAAACGCTACGGGCGCGACTTCGAGCGATAAATCCGATCTGGGCTGAAAGGCTGGGAGAGGATCACACGATCTCTCTTGCTGCGCTCGGAGAGATCTCTCACACGGCGTTAACTAGCTCGGTGGCAATCGAAATGGCCGATTCCGGGTTGCCGAATACGTTTGTGCCTGGTCGCAATCTGATCTTTCTGACGTTTGCGGCGGCGCTCGCTTACCGGCGCGGTTTGAAACACATCATTGGTGGAATGTGCGAGACCGATTTTTCCGGCTATCCCGATTGCCGAGACGATACGGTAAAGGCGCTCCAGGTTGCCCTAAACTTGGGAATGGAAACCCGCTTCGTCCTGGATACACCGCTTATGTGGATCGACAAGGCACAAACGTGGCAGCTCGCTGAGCAACTTGGCGGCACGGAATTAGTCGACGTGATCGTGAAGGAAAGCCACACCTGCTACCTCGGCGACCGCGGCGACCTTCATGACTGGGGATACGGTTGCGGAGTTTGCCCGGCTTGTGATTTGCGGGCGAAGGGGTACACAAAATTTATGGCCGAGGCGGCATAGGAGTTTGGGGATGAACCTTCAAAGCAGACAGTGGATCGAGGGCGGAATCTTTTTGGTCGGTTTCGCCGCCTGCATTCCGCTGGCAAATTACATGATCGGCCACGTTGGCACAGTGTGCCTTCCTAACGGGCCCTGTCTAATTCCGGTTGGACCGGGCCTGACCGCCCCAAGCGGAGTTTTGCTGGTTGGACTTGCTCTTGTATTAAGGGATCTTGTCCAGCGTCGCCTGGGTTTGACGTGGGCGATCACCGCTATCATCGTCGGCGCGTTTCTTTCCACGACTTTCGCGGCGCCCGCCCTCGCGCTCGCGTCGGCCGTGGCTTTTCTCAGTTCTGAGATTGCTGATCTTATTGTCTTCACGCCCCTTCAGAAGAAAGGGCTGGTGAAGGCTGCATTTTTCAGCAGTATCGCCGGTCTAGTCGTCGATAGCGTTATGTTCCTTTGGCTTGCCTTCGGATCGCTCGACTTCCTGGCGGGGCAAGTCGTCGGAAAAGCCATCATGGTTATTGCGGCGCTTCCAGTGTTGTTCTGGATAAGGACCCGCGACCGGCGGCTAGGTCTCATGCCGGCATGATGGTAATACCCGAAGTAATTCGACCGACTTGCGTTCGCTGGCGGTTCTCCCACCATTTGTGATCCAATTTCGATGGGCGGTGCCGCGATCGATTTTCTACTGCGCCCGGTTATTAGAACTTTCCCGTGAATCCTGCCGCCAGGGCTGCGTCCTGGTGCCATCTTACGGGCGTATCCCGCCAATGAATAACACATCGTCGATTTCAATTGGCGGCCGGTGCAATTGTATCATGTGACCTGCCACTGCGAATTTCCTCCAGAATTGATTAGAGTCCGGCCCATCAAAGGACGGACGAATGAAGAAGCAGAGATTTACCGAAGAGCAGATAATTGCGGTGCTGAAGGAGCAGGAGGCTGGTGCGAAGGCGGCCGACCTCTGCCGTAAGCACGGGATTTCGGAAGCGACGTTTTACAACTGGAAAGCCAAATACGGTGGTATGGAAGTGTCCGAGGCCAAGCGGCTGAAGGCGCTTGAGGACGAGAACGCCAGGCTGAAAAAGCTGCTGGCCGAACAGATGCTGGATGCGGCCGCGCTCCGCGAGCTTCTTGCAAAAAAATGGTAGGGCCTGCCGCCAAGCGTGAAGCCGTCACGCATCTGAAGGCCATGATGGGTCTTTCGGAGCGGCGGGCCTGCCAGATCATATCCGCCGACCGCAAGACGGTGCGTTATCGGTCCTGCCGACCGCCGGAGGTGGCGCTGCGGGCAAAGCTGCGTGACCTTGCAAACGAGCGTCGGCGTTTCGGCTATCGGCGACTGTTCGTCCTGCTTCGACGGGAAGGAGAGCCGTCCGGCGTCAATCGCATCTACCGGCTTTATCGCGAGGAAGGGCTTTCCGTTCGCAAGCGCAAAGCCCGGCGGCGTGCTGTCGGCACGCGTGCACCGATCCTGGTCGAAGCGAAGGCCAATGCCCGCTGGTCGCTGGATTTCGTTCACGACCAGTTCGCTTGCGGAAGGAGGTTTCGCGTGCTCAACATCGTCGATGACGTGACGCGCGAATGCCTGGCGGCGATCCCGGACACCTCGATCTCCGGTCGTCGCGTCGCTCGCGAACTGACGACGCTGATCGAACGGCGCGGCAAACCGGGGATGATCGTCTCCGACAACGGCACGGAACTCACTTCGAATGCTATCCTTGCCTGGTCAAAAGATCATAAGGTCGAGTGGCACTACATCGCGCCGGGAAAGCCGATGCAGAATGGCTATGTCGAGAGTTTCAACGGGCGCATGCGCGACGAGCTGCTCAACGAAAGCCTGTTCTTCGGCCTCGACCATGCCCGAAGCGCCATTGCTGAATGGGCCGACGATTACAACCACTTCCGGCCGCACTCATCGCTCGGATACCAGACCCCGGCAAGCTATGCCGATACCATTGCCGCAACCGGCTCCAACGCTGCGCGAGATGAAAGCTTCGCGTTTCCGCCGGTTGCTCACACCGCGCCACTTGGCGTATTCAAAACCGCCGGGGCTCTAATCGCTGCCGGATGAAAGTTCGGTGGCAGGTCACATGGTCGAGAAACCCCGCCATGTCGCCAATCGTCGGTCTACGCCACCAGGGAGCCGGGCTCTGTGTCTGCTGCTTGCGGATTAGGGACAGCCGTCTGCGCTAATCCAAGATAGGCAAAAACTTCCTCAAGTAATTTGCCTATCGCGCCAAAATCCTTGATCAGAACCTTGTCCGACAGCCCCGCCACGAATTTAGCGGCTTTGATTTTGTTATCGTTGTCGAACGCTTTGGTTACATAAATCTTATACTGCTCATCGACTTGATAGTCGCCCGCCTCTCCCCGCAGCACCTTCTCTACGAGTTCAACGGGGAAAACCCTGCCTCGTTCGCGGTCTACTAGGTGTCCTGCTTTTGCTGCCCACTCCCATACATGGGCTGGATATAGGATCTCCAAGGTTACGGGAAGTCTGAACCCGGCCTTGATAGCGGCAATGGCGTGTTCAGGTTTGGGATAGCAGAAGCATTTCGCCGACGCAGTGTTTCCTGCGGCCCCATTCCACTCATTTCGGTCGCTCGCAGCATCCCAGTCAAGAAGTCCTGCCGCTTTGGGGCCGTCTGTGTGGTGCTTGTGGTAGGATCGCCACCCATTCAGCATATCGATAACATAACCATGTCCGCCTCCGGCAAGCTTTGTTTCAAAGTCGACAGCATCAGCTAGCTCAGGATGGAAAATCTTTGCGCAACGTTTCAGGATGATTCTATCGCTCTCACCTTCAACGAAGATCTTTGGCCGATTTTCTTTCGCGAGACGCTCGGCAACATAACTGGATTCGACTTTTTCTCTGATGTCTTTGACAAGCTGTTTCACGCGAGGGGCGAGCAACGACATCGTGCCCATCTTCTCGTCTAGCTTCGATGCGGAGTCGCTCGCCTCGGTTCCTTTCTCGTCGGTATCTCTGAAGATGTGGGAGCAAGTGATCTTGGCTGGATTCTCTTCAGCCAGGTCATAGAAAATTGGCGAATGAGTAGTCAGAAGTATTTGAGCAACTTCTTGAGCCGCGAACGCATACAATTGAACTGCAAGCTCCACGGCACTGGTGAATTCGAGATTGTTTTCTGGCTCTTCGTAGGCCCAGATGAAGCTGTAGGGTGCCGCTCCGCGACCTTGAAGGGATCGCTTTTTCTCGGTCATGAAGCGAAGGATTAACGGGATGTGGCGCGCTTTGATGCCGTCGCCACGGTGGTCCAGCGAGATGCTTTTGTTGCCGCCTAGGAAGTCCAAGCGTTCGAAGATATGGCTTAGGTCCCTCGGAAGGGCGAGCCTCGTTTGGAAGCCGAGTGTAGTTCCAATTTCCGTTGTGAGGTCGGCGAGATGATTGCCGATGGACTCTTCGAAGGCCGTGCTTGACGTTCGGAAAGTGCGAGTTGCGGCCTCCGAAATGATCTTGTAGATCCGTCCGCGCAGGTCGTCGAAGTAGCGCGAATCCTTGATAGCCGGGACATATTCGTACTCGATTTGACGAAGCAGGGCATGAGCATTCGAGCGGTCTGGAAGCTTCTCTTGGGTCCCGACTTCACGGCCGCGCTTGTTCTTCTTGAGGTGCACGCCAACGTATTCGCTAGAGTGGAGGCCCTCTGAGCGCCATCGCTTCTCCCAAACGATGAAGTTGCCATTTTTCGACTGGTAGGATTCAGGGATATCGAGTTCGAGCCGGACAATCACCTCCTTGGCAACTTTAGCTCTCTCCGGAACGAAGAGATTGTAGTCGTCCTCAAAGTTGAACGGCTTTCCAGGATTGGTGACCCCGTTGAAGAAGAGGTTCAGCGCCCGGAGAATGTTAGATTTTCCGCAGTCATTCTTGCCGACGAAGATCGAAAGGTTCTTTGCAGGGATATTGATCTTATGGATCGAGCGGAAATTCTCGATGTAGATACTCCGTATGCTGACGCCCATGTTTGTCCCTCGACACAAAGCCAGTTTCGATCTGGATAGCATGTTTCACAACTTAGAGAAGGGTGTCAGGCTTTGGGTTCGTCGAATCCAGCGAAAATTGCGCGTCCCACACATAGGTTCAGAATTTACGCCGAGACTTGCGGTAGACGGGACCAGTTACCTTTTGTGTTTCGGCGTGCAATTTTTGACCCCCTTGTGGACTGCGTCCCTGAGGTTGACAGATATCAGGCCGCTGTTTTGCCAGTCTGCGGGATATGACGCTTCGATAGGCCATGCAGTGTCTCGCCTGCAATGAACTCCTGCGCGACCTGACGTTTGAATTCCATGCTGTGAACGCGGTGTTTGGCCATGGGCTCCACTTTCGGAAACCTAGCAGCCCCGGTCAATTCAACCAGCCGATCTGTCCACCCTTAGGGGCGCAGTCCAGATAAGGGGTGAATTTTGGACGCTGATTGACACCTCAGCGATGGGCGTGAAACGTGTTCCTTCACCAAATCTTGCACTTGCGATATCCGCTCATCTTCAAGCATGGGTTTCCGTTCAAACCTAGCAGGAACGAGAACGATCCTGACGTATGAGCAAGCCGGCCTAGCTTGGCATAGGGAGAACGCACGGCAACTTCTTTTGGCGGAGGCGTCGGCCATCGCGTCAATCAAAGCCCAAAAGTCGCTCCCCAGTTCTGCAGCGGCCAATGGTTATCTGTCCCGGGCCCAATTCGAAAATGAAAGTTCTTCAGCAATTTCTCTCTGAATAGCCAGCAGACCTCGCTGAACTGCTCCCGTGTGACGTCGAAGCTGACATTCACAGACGGAATTTCATCGGATTTAAACATGAAGCCTGCTTCGACTCTTTCGGGTGTCAGCGGCGTTCGGACCCAAAAGGAGACTACTGCTGGCCAGTGGAATTTGCTGATCGGCGAGATGACCACCGCTCCGGCGAGCAAGTAGGTAAACTCTACGACCTTGATGGGCGGTCCCGGCTGTATATGCTGACCTATGTTGCCATTCGGTGGACCGGCAAACTCCCCACGCCAGTCACCGACCTCAATCTCCGGGAAGGCGACTGCGAGGCGCGGCTTCGGCTTCCCCTGTGGCATGATACCTCCTTGAACCGGCCCGCCAATCGATCGAAGCGGCAGACAAACAAAATCCCTGCTCTAGTCCTATCGATCGCAGAGCCCCAGGCCACTGCTCCGGTGGTGAACATGGGAGCAACGGCTATACCTGATTAGCATTTCACCCAATCTCAAATAAGACGCCCGCATAATACCGAATAACAACCTACTGCGAGCGGAGGCGCGCAGCTTCTGGAGAAGGAACATCTTGATGAGCGTCAAAGACGTGAGCGCGAGGCTGGGAAGAGACGAACTCGCTTTCTACTTTGGCGGTGACGGCAGTATCCCCGCTGAACTTCTCGGGGATTTCCTGCGTCGCGCTGCGGCAGTCACTCGCAGGAACGGCATTGAAATCGAAGTCTTTGCACTGGAACCAGGCAGTCTTTCAGTCGTAATGAAGGCCTTGAAAAAGGCCGGGAGCCGTATTCACGGTGAGTTCGGCAAGGCGCCTTTGGCTACGACTGCTGCTGCAGCGGCTCTCCTCTCATCTATGGGGGGCGACAAACCCGTACCGCTTCAGAAGGTTGGAGCGGAGATCGTGATCAACGGCAAAGCCGAAAACATATACGTTGTAACCGCTGACAACGCTTACGAGGTGATGGATGCACATCGCGCTAAAGCGATAGTCGAGCGTGGAAAGCGAACCAAACCTCGGCTTGTTCAACATGGGGCGGTGCAACAGATCATGGACGATGGTATCACGGGCGCTTTGAGCGGCGTGGTATTGGAGGTCGAAGGAGTTCTTCACTTTCGACCAGACGATAGAAATTTTCTCGTCCCGAGCGACATGCGGACTAGCCCCGCTGCTGCGCAGCTTTTCGAAGGCGGCAGGTTTCGGATGAGAGCCGACCTGAGGCTCCTAGGTGGGCAACCGGACTCGCTCGTAGTCTATCGCGCTGTTCCTTTCTAGCATCGAGGCCACAGGTCGTCAGTGCGGCAGGTAACGCAAAACGACGATAGAATAGACCTCCAACTTGCCGGGCGTATATCTGACATCGGCTCTGAAGACCGCGGCCCGAATCCTGGATGTGCTTGGGCGGCTCCCGGTTCCGAGCGGTGTGAAGGGGTGGCTGAGGGCAAAGGAGCCGTCGCCCCAGCGGGTTCAACGTTTCCTTGATTTCCACAGCGCTGCTGTTTTCGCCACCGATCCTTCAGGCATGTCCGCGTGACCGGCAAGTTGGTAAACCAGAAACGCATGAGTTCTCCCACGATCCCACCCGCACTTTTGGTTCCGTCGTTGTGCGGATGATAGCGGTCGCCAAGATCTGCAACAATGAGCGGCTCGACTCCGGCCAGTGCTGGCAGCCCGGCCCCGGTCGCTGCAACAGCAGCCTCTTTCCCTTCCGAAGACCGAAAACCAGACGATCTCTTCCATTCTCTGGTACACGGGGTCGGACAATCTCATGCCTCAGGACGCGGCAGTCCTTAGGTCAACAAACTTCTATTTTTCAGGGGCTTTGTGTGTTGCGCGCCGGTGATGCAAATTTTCTCACGTAGTGAGGGCGGGAGAGCTGGAAGGGCCTCTCGTAGTGACGGGCAGGAGGGAGCGAGGGATATGCCGAGACCGCGAAATCCGAGGAAGGAAAGCCGCCGGGCCACACAGGAACGGTATCGCAAGCGGCTGCGCGAAATCCGGCGACCCGAGGCACCGCGCGTTGACGGCGCAGTTGCTGCCGCATTTGCGGTCGCTCTTGCCCGGGTGAGGCGAATGGGTGAGCGAAGCGCCGCCATTGAGGCGATTATCGCGGATGCGAAGGAACTCCTGATCGCTGCCGGTTATGCGCCCAATGAGGCCGTCAAGAAGCTCATGATGCGACTTCTCTATCGGGACGATCTGGCACCTCTCGATGCGGCAACGCGGAACCGCATCGGAGCATCATCATGACCTCGACGGGCTCAGAAAGCTCCCCCCGTTACTTCATAGAAAAGAATCGGGATTCGGAGGATTCTCATAGTGATCGTGGTGGTGGTCCGGCGCTCCGTCTCTGTCAGGGACTACTTTCCGGTCCTAAGCCGGACCCACTGCCGGAAAGGGTCGAAGCCGCTTTGGAGATTCTCGATGCCATTGCCGCCCGCGATGGCGACCGTGCCCGCGAGCGCAATGGGATCGGCTTTTCCAAGGCGGATAGCCGCCACGGACATATGCTCTCGAAACTCTCGATTGATGCGGCGTTGCGAGATCCCGCAATGTTGTCCGAAGTGCTCAAGATGGCGTCCAAGTACCAGAGACAGATATCGAGGACGGGGCAACTCGGTCTGCTCTGAGCTTCCATCGCCATAGTTTGCCGGGTTATCCAAGCCCTCCGGCAACCGTGCTCGTACACCTGTTGGCTATGGGCCGGCGTGCACGGAAACGAAAGAGTTCGTTCCAGACCGACGGCCTCCGGCTTGCGGAAACGAGTACGTCGACTCATATCGAGAGAAGTTGCCGATGATTTGTCTCAAGTTAGGTAGTGAGGGATGGCGTAGTGATCGTGGCTTGCGTCACTATCTGAGATACTCGTGATGCAACAGGAGAGGGCGAGGTATGCCACGCCCGCGAAATCCAAGCAATGAAACCGCCAGACGCCGAACTGAGGTTTGGCGGGAAAGCCGACTCCTCCACGGGCGACCGGAATCCTCGATCATCGACAGGGCGATCGCTGCGTCGGTCGCCACATTCTTCAGCGCTGATTTCGATGACGAGGGACTGTCCGTGGGTATCGTTACGATCCTGGATGGTGCCGAGCGGATACTTTTGAGCAAGGGTTTCGATAGGCGTGACGTCCGCATCGAGTTGGAGCGACGGCTATCGCGTCGAGCGGATCTACCAGAACTCCAGAAGATCTGTGGGGTCGCGGATTAGCGGTTCCCTAAATGCGGGGGCAGTCCGGATGCGCACCTGCTTTTTTGTTGCTTCCTTGCTTCACGCCGCCGGCAGGCGGAACATCGTACTGGTCGCGGCAAAGGAGCACATATCGGGCATGGCGCTAAACGGCAGCATCCTTCATCATCGTCCAGATCAGAAATTTAGCGCTCGCGATCTATGGTATATAGGAAGTGTCGCGGAATGGCGGCCATTCTTGGCGGCGTTCGAGGCGTTTCGGCAGATCGAGATGCTGGATCATGCGGAGACCCTGCATTTGCTGTCCGATCTCGTCCTGGGGCAGAAGAAACGGTGGCCGGTAGCGTCAACAGGAAAGATAATGTTGAACGAGGTTCTGGCGGAAGGGTTGTTCATCGATGCCACGCTGCTTCAGAACCTTGCGGCTGGCTGCAAGGAGTTGTTGCTTATGGCGAGGCATGATCGCTTCGACGCTTTTCGCGGAACTTTATGCGACGGATGGGCGCCGAGGTATGGGCGCGAGCCGCTTCTAAACGACATCGAAGACCGATTGGTGAGATCCTTGGCACGCAGGACAATTGGTCTGGTCGACAATGACAGCCTGCGTTACCCAACTCCGGCTTTACATTCTGAAAATGAGAGCCGCCCGTTCCCGCGCCATTGCGGCCTGCAAGAAACGGGCGTTCCGCATTTTGAAATGCTCTACCTATCTGGTGGTCGCATTCACAGGAAAGAGACTGACAAACCCGGAGTAATGGCGGCGGCCGATCATTCCGCCGGCATACTCGAAGTCTGTTTCTGACAGCGCGCGACCAATGCGCCCAGCATGGTCCACGTCTTCTCCGGAGGCGTCGCTGAGCAGGTTGCTAAGCTCCCGGATCAATCTCTCCATCGCGTTCATGTCGGGCAACGGTGCGCCGTTTCGTGCGAGATAGGTAAGCTGTTGGACGGCTTCATCATACGCCCGGTCGAGAGCAAGCTCATCGGTGAAGTCGATTTCCGAAGGGCTTGATACGTCTACGAAGAAGCGAGCAAATCGCGCTGCGCGGACCTGTGTCATGGCATTTTCCCTGTTCATGTCGGACGTTCCTTATTTGCTGATCAATGTGGGTTTCGAGGCGATCCACCTGCATACGGCTCTTCCGGCATCCCCGATGGCTTCGAGCCGTGAGTTGGCAATGCCGAAGATTGGCGGAGGGGTCCGGATGCCATCACCTCCTTCATTCAGCATGTCACCGGTCCAGACCCAGCGCCCATCTGGGCAGTCTCTTATCAGCGATACCCAGAGACATAGAGCGCCCACCTCTGCGGAGGCAGGGCTGCATTCGCTAGATCTGTTAAAGCTCCATTCGATCATCGTTTTTTTCCTCATTTATGGTGTTTGAGCCCGACCTGATCGGTCGGGGGGAAGGAGGGATCAATGATGGGGAGGGGGCGACCGATCTGTAACCTTCGCGAACAAACGGCTGATCAAGGGGCGGAGTGCGTTGATCACGGCTGTATTGTGCGGGAAGGGCAGCCCTGATCGACCTCCTCGAGGTGATGACGATCGCCCTTCGTCGTCCTGGGTGGCGCTATCGTTGGACAAGTTTGCGTGACGCGCCCACGCATCGTAAACGATAGTTACGACTTTGAGTTCGTGGGTCAGCATCTGCTTCCACCGATTGCTGCCGAGGAAATCAATAATTTGCTCGGATGTAGACGCTCCGATTGTTTGCTCCGTCCCTGAGCCGGCCAAGATATCCAGGGGCACCCAGAAGGTGTCTCGATCGACCACCGTGAATGCAAGGGGATGGGTGCGATTGACAAGACCCATCGTCGCCCTCAGCCCCTCGTCTGTAACGTGGAAATTCTGGACAAGTGTTGGTGCCCAGAACGTTTCGCCGGGAGGGGCGTCCAGTCCAGCTTTGAACTGATCCAGGATTTCATTCGACATCTCCATCAGACTCTTACCGATTTTCTTGAGATCATCAGGTTCGAGCGTGGCGAGCGTCCGCTTGGTCGGTCTGTCCGAGGGCCAAAGCAGCCTCTCTGTAAGAGGTATGACTTGTTGAGAACGGTGGGCTGGTCTACGATTTGCTGATTCATGCTGCGGTTCCTTCGTTACGAGCGGGGGATTCATATGTGTTCAGCAGGTGATGAGGGGCGGAAAGCCCCTCAAAGTCGGCTGTGCGTCAAAGCGGGCCAAACCCCATTTTTTTGGCGAGGCGTTCATCGAAGTTGTGGGCGGCCTCGGCGAGGCATGTGACGCCAATGACCCATTGCGCCACAGCCTTTTGCCGAAGCCCCGAGCGGATCATCTTTTCAAAGTGCGGAAAAATTCGCGTCGAAATTGACTGCGCAAGCACGGCACGGGTGACTGGCAATCCGCAACAGGCGCCGTCATAGCCAATTCTGTATGCGTAGTTGCTGATGCTCGTTTCGAACCGATTCACGAACGCGACACGAAGCCAGTCGCCGGGTTCGCGTTGCGGGTTAAACCTGATCTCCAACATCATGCCGTCGGGCTGCGGACGAGAGGCCTCTGGCTGGCTAATCTCGTACGGCAGTGTCGCTGCGGCGAGCTTCGCGGCGTCCGCGAGAATCTCATCCTGAATGCGCTTGGTAACGAGATGGCTGGGGAACTTGCTCATGACTTCTCCATTTACTGAGGCCTCGTTGTCCGGCCTGCGATGGAGAAAAGACTGCCCTTACATGGAGGATAAGGTCCACCAAACTTACCATTTGAGCTTGTCGGCTGGAGTAAGCCGCCTATGGTTAACGGTGGAGCTTTGCCTCTGTTTTAATTGGAATAATTCCGGTGTGAAATTGTCCGAAAACGTTTGTTCTGCAAGGGTTATTGCAAGTGATCGCCGGAAGAGAGTTCTCTCCGACCCTAGGTCGTGGCAGCTTTGGGGCCGTCTCCGGAAAGTCCGCTTTGCGGTACTCAAGGCCGAATATCAGCCGTCCGATACGTATAGATCTCAAGGACGGCATCCAATCTGTGCCTCTAGCAGCCAGTGATTGCAGCCCTCATAGAAATGGGCTATCAATGTTTGCTGTTCGCTAGTAGTGAGGCGTCGGTGGGGGACTTCAACTTCAGTAGTAGGACAAAGCTGGACGCCCAGTTTCGCCAGGGCTTGCTGTGTGCCGCGTGTGGTATCGAGGACCCGGCATTCATTCATCATCACATCATTCCGCAGCAGAGCGGAGACCCCGCAAACGCGTCGCACGGGATTCTTTCTACCCTTGATAATTGCGTTGCGATCTGTGAGAACTGCCATTGGGTTGTGCATCAGGGTGCCCGATGGCGGAACGGTGGCGTGGCCCCTCCGAGCCACTTCAAGTTCTCACATGGCCCGCGCACACGTGGTCGTGGCGTTAGGGGGGATTGGCTCCTGCGAATGGAGAAGGCGTTCGATCGTATCATCGGCTCGGTTTCACGGTTAACATGACTAACGTCCTCGTCGCGGGCGACCGTTTAGTTTTTGACGTCCAGTTTGGATCGGCGTTGCTGTCTCCCACAACGACCACCGTGAAGGGGAGCGCTATGACGTCTTCATCTCAAGGGGCGCTATGCTACGAGAGCGACCTTCTTGGACTTCCTCCAGTCAACGCGACTTATGTGATTCCGGGAGCTACTCCGGGGACGGGGCTTGTGAGCGTAACTGCGCTCGCGGAGGACCAGGTCTCCGTGATCTACAAGGACGGGGGCAAGCCTGTGGTTTTGGCTAGAGGAAAATTCGAAGCTCGCCTTCAAGTTGTTACGCCCGCAGTTACGGCCACAGGGGCGCCTGACCCTACGCCGCGTTATGACGGTGCAGGAAGTTTTCTTTACGAGGGATCACGCCCAGATGTGGAATAGCTGGCCATTGCGGCTCGCATGAGCGAGCCCAGCCGCACCTAGATACGGGGGGAGAAGGTTGCGTAAGCCGGCTTGGACGAATGGGCAGATCCTGAGCGCAGGAGATCTTGAGGCGCTTACCGACTTTGCCAGTCCGCGAGTGCCGATTGCCTTCACGGAAGGCGCATCGGCCGTGGTCGAGATCGCGGAGAGCGAGTCAATCGCAAAGCTGTCCACAGGGGGGGCTGGTGAGCAAGATTTGATCATTCCGCGCGGGCGTTTTTTTGTTGGTGGACGCTATGTAGACACCACCGAGCTCACGGAGGATCAAAGACGAACCCGCCTTGAGGGGATACCCGACGGAGTAACAATCGATGCATTTCTAACTTTCAGCCTTGAGCTCGCCGATCTGCCAAGGGCAAAGACCAGTAGTCGAAAGGAACCGGCGAGCGGAACGCTTGCATATCGAGAAGTCCCGAAACTTACACTTTTGGGAACCGGTGCACCTCCATCGGGGGCCCTTCTTCTAGCACGGTTCACCCGCGAAGCAGGGGCGCCTCTGATGCCTGTTGAGAACTTCGTTCCACCTTGTATCTGGCTCGACTCGCTCCCGGAATTGAGAGGAAAGTTGTCGCGAAGGTTTGCCTGGCTGAATGAGCCGGCGTACCAGGCGGCCTCGCGACTGCGTCACACCGACGCGCACTTCGGTCTTAGGGAATGGAGACTCGAGGCCGTCGTGCGCTTCAGCGAGCGAATACAGTCTGCCCTCGCCTTGCATGGAGCACGCCTGAGTGATGTCTATCGGCTACTGGCGATCGCGGCCAACGGGGCTCGTCGGACCCTCGTGGAGGAGCAAGTGGACGAGGACATACCTTGGGGTGCCGCCGGCATCCTTATGGGTCACACTCTGAACGACGTCTTCGAGTTCGCCGACCTGCAGGAGGCCGTCAGGAGCGTCGTCCAAACACCGATCGTTGCCGACGATATGACACTGACCGTACTTCCCGTCAGCATCACGGTGAAGCGCGCAGGAAATCTGACGAGCTTTAGTACGAAGCTGGAGTCCCGTTTGCGGAAGGTCTTTCCCACGGAAAAAATGCTTACGATTACACTGCAGTTTGCGGAAGGTGCTTTGGATGATGATACGTGGGCGTCCTGCCACCCCGAACTGGGACCAAATGCCCTCGGCCCGCCTTACAACCAGCTAAAACTGCGGAAGATTTTTGATGGTCGGTACGCTTTTGAGCTTCCGTTTGGAGACAACGACACGGCCGACGCGATCGGCGGCACATTGAATTTCAAGGTGACGATTTCGGAAATCTACGACGGTCCCAAGCCCACAATTAGCATTGGGTCAGCCAAATGACTGAATCTATAGATACTATTTTGAAGCAGTATGATCGCCTCGTTATGGCAGTTTCGGCTTCGGCCGCCCAAAACGATACCGAGGGCAAACTTGGTTCCGCGGTCAATGATTTGATCGAGATCGTATCGGCTTGCCAGCGCGACACCAAGAACGAAGAACGTCGCGCCTTTTTTAATATGTCGATCGCAAAATCATCGACGGTGCGGAGCGTAACTGTAGGTGGGAAGGGCGGCGTCGATATTAATACTATTGTTGCTACCATGCTGATTTACCTAATTGGTCGGCACGACAAAAGGATGAACGAATACATCGAGTGGGAGACAAAGGTTCAATCAACAAAGCGGGACAAAACCAGGTCTCATTCTGTCTTCAGCTACATGACGGAGGTGATCGCAAACTCGATCGTCGACGGAGCTGGGCATGAGGGTAAACTTAACGATGCAAGCACCAAATTGTGGTCCATTCCGACAGCGCACCTCCTCCTGTCGAACCTCGTGTCAATACTTGGCGAGGCCGAGGTCGAGAACTACGTAATTCTCCTACGCGACAGGCTCGTGGGTGCCGTCGCGAAGGATGCGAGAAGGGAAGTCGTCACCGGATACGCGGTGCCCGACGGCGCCATCCTTGTCAGCGTAATGGGCCTTCGGAAGTTCGCCGGCCTCGTGCCATCGGACCCCGGAAAGTGTCGGGAAGTCTTCGCGGAGGCTTTCAGCGACTATCCGGAAACGCTTGGAGACCTTCCTGACTTCCTTGAGGGGTCTACCTATCTATGGGCCGGCTCGGACGACAGCGAGGCCAGGCGCGTTCTGGCTCAGCGCATCTTGACTGACATGGGTTGGTACGTCCCCTGGGAGCAGGCCAAGGCCAGAGTGCCCCCCGCCGAAGACCGCCTTGTCGCGAGGCTCAGGAGTGCGCTTCCCGAAGGCTCGGATCGTGAGGCACTTGCCCTGGCGTTTCCAGAGAATCTTGCGGGCCGGGTGGTCGAGAGGGACGCAGCTTCGATTATCCGACAGGAACCTGTCGATACGGGTGATCCGACAACGATCCCGGATAGCTGGAGCAGGGCGAAGAGCAGGGCGGGCTTCCGGCTCGCGCAGTTGGACGAACGCTACACTCTAAAGCCACTCAACATCTTCATTGTAGGCAATCATCGCGTCGGGAAGTCGACCTTTCTGGCCGCTATCCTCCACGAATTTCTGCGGGGCGAAGCCAAGCTCATCGCGGGGCGATCTCCGCTGGTATCCGCACGGGGGCAGACCTTCTTTACAGAAAACAGCGAGAAATGGCTTGCGGACAAGCCAATCTCCCCAACGTTGATCTCCTTCTATGGGATCAGCTTGCTGATAGACGGTTGGTTCCAGATTGAACTATTCGATCATCGAGGCGAGTTGCTTCACGCGCAGGTCGATCGAAGCAAACCCGTGGAGGTGCGCGACGAACCGGACCTACACGGGGGGGGAGAAGCGGCGTTAATCGCGCCAGGCACGAAAGAAGAAGACAATGCATTCTCCGAAGCACTGAGTGCTGCCGATGGCGCTATCTTTTTCGTCAATAGCGAAGATCTGCGAGCGGTCGCTGGCCGCAACGAAGAAAAAGTGAACACTCAGCGCGACAAGGTGCTCGAGGGCCTGAATCAAGTATCGGAGAGGCTGACTAGATTTTCCCAGTTGCGAACCGCTTCGAGCAACATTCCGATCGCGACCGTGGTCAACAAGTCCGATCTCCTGTTCGACGCGGACGACTGGCCGCAGATCTACAGCATTGGGGCGCTCATCGGGGACAAGTTGGATCGCTCCGAATTCGGAGATAAAGACGTTCATGAGGCGCTGAAGAACTGGGCCTATCGAACCCCGTTGGGCACGATAAGCCTCGGCACCCAGGCCCGTATCAAGCGCGTCGTCGACTTGATGTCTAAGTGGCTTACAGCACTGATGACGGTCACACGGCGCTACGAAGTTTTCTTTACCTCCGCAAAGGCGTTCCCATTCAGGGCCAAACCGAGGACAGAGCCATCAGGTGCCGGGCCGCTGAAAGTGTTGCAGTGGGCGGTGGCGAGTATCGCGCCGGCGTACCTCCACCAAATGCTGAAGACGATTGATGAGGACCTGGCGCAACTCGACCTTATTAGGGCGGAAATCGAGCGCGGCGATCGGATCGCAGGCTGGATCAAGGCGTGTGACGAGATCGCCGGCAGCGGAGGGATTGCATTTGTCGGTGTCTATCGACTGCCTGTGCTTGGTACAAAGCGGGGCCAGAAAAGCAGGGACAAGTACGGGATGGAGCTAAAAAGGCTCATCGACCGCTATGAGGCCGCCATTCAACAGCCGGAAGCCGCCCCTGCTGCCGGCGGGGCACCCCCGCCTCCTACGAAGATCGCCGACTACGCCACCGCGAATAGCGAAATGCAGCGGCTCAAAGAGCGTCACCGAGTGATGAAGACCCAGATAGAAGGTTTGAGGAAGTCCGTCGTCCAGCTTGCGAGCGATATCCGGCAGCAGCAGACGCGGAACGGCTAGGCCATGGCCCTGCCCTCGCAACTCGTGGCTTTGGTAAAGCAGGCCCAGCGGGAGGCGGTGGCCCGTCGGCATAGGCTGGTGGGGCCGGAGCACATCGCCCTCGCCGATCTTCGCCTATCGCCGCCCTTACTTACGAGCCAGTCTTCCCAGCGGCAAAAAGACGACTATCTGGCTTGGCTTAACTCGCAACTTGATTTGAGGCCGGCACAACCAGCAGCGACCGCCACCGAGCTGGACCCGGTGGTGTTGCGGGCATCTGACGAGGCAGGCGGAAGTGTCCAAGCATTTCTCAAGGCACTCGTCGAGGGGCCCGATGCTCCATTGCGCCAAGCGCGCGAGCGATTCTCGCTGAGCGTTCCGTCAGAAAAGATCGTGGCCGAATCCGCTGGGGCCGCCAAACCAGAATTCCTCACGGAACTCACGGCACCGGACACGCTCAAGCGACTTTCGATGGCCTATGAACGAGATTCGGAGCTCGGGGAACTGGCCGTTATTCTCTGCCAGATGCGCGCAAACAATGTGATGCTCATCGGCGATCCGGGCGTGGGAAAGACCGCCTTGGTTGAGACCCTCGCCCTGTCTATCGCGTCGGACAAACTGTCGGCGCTGAGCAAGCGAAGAGTGTTCGAGCTGGACCTCGGGCATATGCTTGCCATCTGCCGGTTCCCCGGTGAATTCGAAGACAACATGCGGGCTGTGCTCGCATTCTGCGGCAACACGAACGACATTCTATTTGTCGATGAAGTTCACCTGCTGATGGGCGCCAGCGGATCGAATTCACGCATCGACGCAGCGAACCTACTGAAACCGCCACTGGCGCGCGGCGCCCTTCGAATGATTGGGGCCACCACCTATGTCGAGTTCCGCAGGCACGTCGAGCCGGATAGCGCGTTTGTGCGGCGCTTTCAGCTCCTCCATCTCGACCAGCCTTCGGCCAAGGCGACAAACTCGATATTGGAGCGAGTTGCGCCCCGATTCGAAGAGGCTCACGGCGTTTCGATACTGCCCGCGGCGAGGGAACGCATCGTTGAACTAACCGACCGGTTCGTCGGTGGGCGCAGCTTTCCCGACAAGGCGATTAAGCTCCTCGATCGCGTTGGATCTGCAGCGAAGCTCGCCCGCAAGAAGCGGGTTCCCCCAGACTTCGTTGATCTGACCTTCGCGCAGATGGCGCGACTTCCGCTGGACTACCTGCGACATGACAGCAGCTCCCACCCTGTCGGGCCGCGGTTGAGGGGCATGCTGAACAACACATTGATCGGACAAGAAGCGGCCATTGACCAAGTTATCTCCAGCCTGGAGCGACAGTTCTTCTGGAACGTCGGTAGGGCGGACGGCGCAAGGGCACTGCTCTTGGTCGGTGGGCCTAGTGGAAGCGGGAAATCGGCTCTACTAGCTGGGGCGGCGAGGGCGCTGGTGCCCGACAGCGATCACGTCCTCAGTTTCGATATGCGGAACTTCTCGGAACCGGGAAGCATCAGCCAGTTGGTGGGTCCGCCCGTCGGCATCGTTGGCCACGATGAAGGCGGGAAGTTTACCGAGTTGCTCGATCGCTATCCAAGCGCGTTCGTCCATATCGAGAATCTCCACCTGGCCACCTCCGACGTGCGCTCCCGACTGCTGGATTTATTGAGGCGGGGATGGATCGAAGACACCCGCGGTAAGCGAGTATTGGCTGCAAACTGCATCATCGCCATAGAGGTCGCGGACAAAGGCGATCTCTTCTATGAGGCGCTTGCCGCGCGCTTTGGGGGCATCATTACCTTGCGCGAACTTCGCGTGGAAGATGCGCCTGCCGCTGCCAAACGAGCAGCAGCACGGTTCTCCGCCGATATCTCGCGTCGGCTCGGGCGAGAAGTTGAGCTGATGCTCAGCGCCCGAGCAATGGCGCGCATGACTGATATCTTTAAGGAGTATCCCAGCGGAGAGCGAATTGACTTTATAGTTGCACAGTTGAAGAATGCCTCGATCGCTGTCCTTGGACTTGCGGGGGAAATTAGCATCGACTGGGTTGACGGCGTATTTCGTGTAGAGGGGTCTTGATCATGGCAGAATTGGTGCCTCAAGATAGAACGGTGTTCGTTGGCCGTTTGGACGGAGTTCCCGAGGACAGTTCTCGGGAAGATTTCGCTCCCGGAGACGAAGAGCTCGCGAAGCCTTTCGAGGCGGCATCTTTCGGCGAATATGTCGATCACTATCACCCCGTCGTAGAGACGAAGGCGTCCGTCGAATTAATCGGCGATAACTCGGGGAAGCCTTTGGTTCTATCGGTTAGGTATGGGGTAACTGATGGGGAGACCGAGCCATACCAGATGCTGCGGTCCTTCGATCCTGGTGTTGTCGCGCTGAACGCTACGAATACCGAAGCGGCTGACCCCAACTCGGTGGAGTACTATCCTCTCTTGCAGCAAGCGCTTGAGCTCGATGCAATCGACGAAATCATTTCGGTGGAGGAGTGGCGGAAGGTCGTGGAAGCTGGGCCCGCGACGATCGAAGCGCAACTGGCACGGATCGATGAAATCATTGAACGCTACGAGTCGGCTGCGTAGATGAACGACGAACCAGAGAAAGTATTGCCCAAACAGCGAGAGCAACGCGGCCCGCTCGGCAGGGGTGGCGCTGTCGCTATACTCGGGGAGATCCCAAGTCGATCGATCCCAAATGTCGGCCTTGCCCGCGACTCCGGCCTAAGCGAGCGCGATCTGAGAGGCCTTGCAAGAGCCAAGGCCTTTAATGCTGATCAAAATGAAGGGGTAAACAACGCGATCAGCGCTCACACTGTCGCCATCGGTCGTCTTAGGGCGCTTCGTGCGGCACTGGAGGTCGCAAGGAGTGCCGGGTCCTCATGGGAAAATGCGCTGGCCAATAAGAAGGCGGAGCTCGATGACTCTCGGAAAAGGGTCATGTCGTCGCTCATGTCACGACAGCGCCCTCTCGAAAGGAACTGGACGTCAGTTGCGGCCCTGTTCCGGTCGGCTGATAAGCCGGCTGGCGCGCGGCTTCGCGCAATTGGCTGTTCGTCAACATGGCTGCTCCGAGGGCTCTCCGATCGACTATCAACAGGCAAGTTCAAGACCGGTGACGCAACTTCGCTGGCTGATCGCCTGTTCGCAGAGGCGGTCGTTCCGCTTACGGGTCTGCAACTGGGGGTGAGTGCGTCGCGAGTGGTTCTCGCCGAGCCCGTAGAGTCCCCCTACGACCTGAAGAATATTGCTGACCATTCGGAACGGCACCGTGTTGTTACTTTGGCATCGCTCGATTTCACGAGCGTGGCCGATGTGAGAGCAGCATTCAAAAGCGGTGCGTGGGCGGCTCTCACGAAGACCTCGAACACGCGGTGGCGCTACGTCAGCCTCTATTCCAATCCCGCGATCCTTCGGCAGGGCGAAGATTTTTACGATGCAACGCCCCTCTATCTGCCCGCCGCCGTTCTCTATGCGGATCGCCAAATCGACGCGGACCGGAATCCCCGCGACGGCTATACGGCGAAGAGTCCAACTACTCATGAATGGCCCCTTCTTACGGAGGATAGCCCCCTAACCGAATGGCGATCCCGCGGACGCCTCAAAGGGTTCGCGTTTGAGCTGGACCGAAGCGACTTTCCAGAGGAACTGACGGGTCATGGATCTCGATTGATCCCCAGGGTCAACTTTGTTTTGAAGCGTCGAGATGCGGTGCCTGTCTATTACTTCAGCGGCGTCTTCAATCTCTACGAGGCCAAGGACAGTTCACCTACACCTTCGGCTGATCGCTACTTCGAGAGCCAGGAGGTGGTTCGTGTAGAGAATCTGATCTTCAAATCGGTTGCGCAAGTTGTTCGCGATCAATTTCAGAACAAGCCATTCTCTGACAAAAACACGATTCGAGACGCAACAAATACTGTCAAAGAACTGGTCAATACCATGATCAAAATGGATATCATTGACGATTGTCAATTCGAAATTCTTAGAACCGCCACAAGCGATAAGTTGAATACTCAGCTAACCGTGAAGTATAAACCGGTAGTTCGTGGCGTTGAAGTCGATGTGAGGGCGTCGCTACCACAGGAATACGAGAAGAAAGACGGGAAACTCAACTTAGTGAGCGATTGAAGAGGAGACGACGTAATGAAAGTCGACCTTAATGGTACTGAGCTCACCGGGGTGTCGGCAATGAGTGTCAGCCTGGATCGGGCGTACGGCCCAGACGGAAAGGTTCACGGGTTCCATACTGTCGCTCATGTACTTATCGAGCGGGACCTAGGTGATCCCGACGACGCGTCAATTGCTCCGTACGATGCCCTGACCAAACTCGACGAAGCGGCGTCAATGGAACTAACCTTCACTCAGGGCGGTGGCGATTTATGTGTAATCGAGCTTAATGATCTTAAAATCACGAGCGTTGTTGCGACGCTAGGAAATCCGTCGAAAGAAACGATCAGCGGCGCAGCGGGCGTCATGCGCATGACCAACCCAGTTGCGGGTATGGAATTCAAACGCGACGTTCCTCTTTTTAATGACTAGGATCGAACACCATGGCCATTGAGAATTTCACTGTTGCCGGCTCGGAGCTAATGTTCGGCAGTGTCCGCCTGGCACGCGTCGGGGCGCACGTTCCTTTCGACGCAAACAACGACACTGCTTCGGACAGCTTGGCTGTAACGGAGTTTGAGTTCGAACGAGATTTCGCCGTAAACCCCGGGAGCGAGTTTTTCGACTCTGTGCTGGCAGACAATGCCGACGCCAACGCACTGACGGCATCTTTCGAGCTTTCTATCCAAGATGGGACGGTTGAATCGTGGAGCATCGAAGAGGGAACAGCGGTCGGATGGTCGTTGTCGCAGAGCGCCGCCACTAACGCCCTTGAGAGGCTATTGGTTTTAGCCAGGGTTACCTCAACGGATGTCAACGGCGGGGGAGCTGAACTCCGCTACGGTCCTCCTCAAGCCGCGGGCTAGTACGCGAGAGGACGCACAGCAATGCCGCTGTCTATAGTGATCGATGGCACCGACTATTTTGTAGATCGCTATTCGTACCGTCACATCTTGGGGCGCCCGTCAAAGGCACGCGTAACCTTCCGGCACGACGTGGGTTCGCCGCGCGACTTTGTTGCCGAATGGGTTGGCAAGCAGGCCACCATTAACTGGACAGGCGCGGATGCCGACTGGTCCGAAACGCTTGACATCGCAAGCGTGCGCAGTCGACGCACACATACGAGGCTGATCTGTGTCGGACCAAGCTGGCGGCTCACCCAGCGCAGATCGAGGCGGGCGTGGTCGAACACTGCGCCGGTCGAAGCAGTTGAGGATTTACTTAATGCCGCTGGGCTCGACCCCGACGTCACAATTCGGAACGGTGCGGACAAGGTGCCGATCCTGCTCCAGCTCGACCAAACCGATCACGCCTTCATCAGCGGGCTGGCCCGTAGCTTCGGCTTTGTCCTCATTGATCGCCCCGACGGCAGTATCTTGATCTGCGATCGGCCGGAAGGCGGAGAGGCCTTCTTTGAAGAGAGCGACGTCGTTCCAGAGGAGACGCTCGCCAAGGGTGCGGTGGCGCCTACTGCTGTCGAAACCACAACGCTTATAGACGGTGAGGCAATCGCGAGAGTCGTAGATGGCGAGGGGAACTCTTTGATTAAGGGGCCTGTCTTCGAGCAGAGTCCCCACATGGATGAGGAAGGGTACATATCGAAGGTTTTGGCCAACCGTAGGAAGAGCCTTGAACCAATCGTCACAACGCGGGTCGCCATTAGGCGAGGTGACGTCTTCCTGGGGCAGACTGTTGCCGGTCACGGTGGCCATTTGCCAACCGGCGGCATCGTCAAAGTGTCTCGAAAGCTTCGGAGCGGGATCGTAGTGTCTAGGGTGTCGGTGACGAACGAGGACGAGTTTGTCCGGATCCCGAAGGGTGCTTTTGAGACTGCCGGCCCCTCTATGCTTCTTGCATCAATTGCCGAGGCAAAAACTCAACCACCTCCAGGCTGGATTGTGGCCAGACTCCCATGGCAGCAGGCGCACGAGAGCGTCCTCGTGCAGTGGACTACTCCTGGTGGAGGGGGCGGCTCCGGGCCGTTCTGGCTACCCCAGGTGGGCGCGCAGGTGCTGCTTGCCCTCGAAGGCGATCCATCAATACCCCGCCTTGTTTTCCTCGGCGTTCTTTCCCACTCGAAGCATCCTCCTAAGATGGAGCAGAGCGCAGCCAAACCCGACGCGATGCTCGTGAGCTCAGGCGGAGCCACCGTACATTTCACCGAGCGCGAGGGAAGCGAGAGTGTCCTGATCGGATATGGAGAGCATAACGTGACCATGCGGATCGACAAAGACGGCGCGATAGCGATCAACGGAACCAAGGTTACCATTGTGAGCGAAAGGTTCAGCGTAGAGGCCGATCAAATAAACCTCAGTGGAAACGCTATTGAAGCCAAGAGAAAATGAACGACTTCGAGGTAGGACGCGCGGCGTTTGTGTTTTCCATCATCGATCGGATGCGGCTTCTTAACGGCACGCCTACGATCGATGGCCGAGATATCGCTTTTCTCGACAGTTTCATGGCTGCGGTCTGGCACGATCGACCGGAAAGCGCGCTGCCGCATGCACAGGGAGCATTCAACGCGCTTCGCCGCCGACTGTTCGATCAAGCTGCCCCTTTGGTCGCTCGGGTCGTGTTGGCCCGCAGCGATAAGGGCGACGTGGCATGGTTGTTAAAGCAAGGCAGCGGGCGACTGCTTACGCAAGCGACGCCAGGGACCTCGGCGTTCGAATTCGAGATGGACAAGACCTGCTGTCCTACCGCCTGGCTCCAAGGTACTGCCACGATGGAAACCGCCGGCAGTGACATCGTCGTTACGGTTCCTGGATGTTCCGCGCGGGACCGGGATGTCTTTCTATGGGTGGAGCGCAGTGGCGCGGACGAAAACTACTATCGGAAGATCAGAGATCTGCTTGTCGCGACCGAGTGGACGCCAGAGAGCGGGGAGGGGCTCGCGTTCCGGCCGATCGACATTCCCTTCTATCGGCGCCGAAGCGCAGGTCCGATGGCTTCGCTCTTCGCTCGATACGTGGTTGCCATCCCCTCGAACCAACTGCAGGTAGCCGAAAAATCACCAACTCAAGTGGTTCGCTTCCGGATAAGGAATGTTGCTTCAATAGTAGGCGTTGGCACCGCCTTGCCGACGTTGCGGACCAATCCCTTTCTCGTCTGCGTTGGGGAAACGATCTCAGACTATACGCTGGACGTGACACCGGCAACGGCCGAGGGGGCTGCGTATATTCAACTCCCCGCAACGACGACTGGACCTAGGAAAGATTTCTGGACACAGCCCGACATCCGTGAAGTATCGATCGACAGTATGGTGATCGAGCGGCGCTCGAACGGACCGAACCGCGATCCGTCGTGGGAGTATCAGTGGGACGGCAATCGAATTGTGGTTCGATCCTCGAAGCTGGTGGCTAGAACAGCGAAGGTAAAGCTGCGGATTTGCCCGGACCTAGCGGACGCTGAAGACCTTACCTGGTCGGCACCAATAGACGGTGTAGAGATAGATTCTGTGTTGTTCGACCCCGCGCGCAAAGCTTATAAGTGGCCATTTTCCGCCGACTGCCTATCCATGGAGGTCACGAACAAGCAGGATTTGAGCACCTTCCTCGCCGCGTTGAACCCGTTCGGACTGGATCTCCGCTTCAGCAGCCTGAGGTTCGAGACACGGCTCGGTGTAGACACTTGCTCTGGATCCATGTCGGGTGCGCAGGTGATACACTACGTGATAGTGACGATCGTCGACGAATTTCCCACCGATCACGTCGCCTCGCTGGAGCGGTTGCTGGCAACAGCGATCGCTAGCGTCGCGACCACGGATGCTCCGATCAAGGTTCATGTCGAGGCTGGCGGATGAGCGACCGCTGGTTTGATCCGCATGATCACCCGCACTTGCGGATGCTCAAGGCCGCGACCTTTGCGTTGTCGTATCCGGGCCACGTAAGCCTTCGCACTCCAGACGCAGTCAGGCACTGGCTGGCCGACAGACTTGGGGTCGGCGTCGAGCGCGTCACGTTCTCGCTGCGGGCTAAGGCAACTGCGGTTGAGGAAGGGACATCTTTCCGGCTAAACAGCAGTACGCTCGGAACCAAAATGCTGACGGAGGAAGGGGTCGTTGATGCCCACCTCTGCTGGTCTTTCTCAACCGAGATTACTCAGGAACATGCAAGCGCGCGCGCCATTGACCCAGAGACGGTAATCACGGCCCTTAGCGCATTGCTGCCCTTCTGGATAGCCTTCGAACTCTCAATCACCACGCAAGACAATCAAGTGCTTTTTGTGTTAGGCACCTCGAGGCTCGGCACCAACCTGACAATCGCGCTGGACTTGCCGTCAAGCAGCTAATCCAACTCGGCGCAGCAAGGCGCCCACCTATCCCCGCTATAATTGCCCCAGAACGGATACTTCGCCCGATGCCCCGCGCAGGTTTTAGCGCCAGCCGACCAAGGCTCTGGACCGCGCAACACGTTCTTCCATTTAGACCAGTGACCGCTTCTTGCGCAACGAAGCGGTTGGCAGTCGCTGTTGAAACGGTCCGCTAACCACCCCAGTTTGAGACATCTCCGCTGTCAATCTGATGACCGCTTTTGGGAACACTCGGCGCAGCGTGAACAACTGGAATGCGGGCGCAAAGCAGCCTGTCAGACATCATCGCCGCGTGAGGAAGTGGTATCCAGACGGTCGTGGCGTTGATCAGGCACGGCTTCTCGGCGAGAACTGCCGAAAAGCCGTGGTTTTCCATTCGTCACCTCGTCCGGCGATCAGTTCTTTAAGCCACTTTGAGAGTGCCACCCTCGGACAAAGTTCCCCGCAGGATTTCCAAAGCCGCTTTTACGATCGGCTGGCGGCGCTCGTGACGTGCGTCGGGTCTGTCGTACCAGTCGCGCGTGCGTTCAACGACGGAGCGTGTCAGTTTGAAATAAGTCACAGCAAAATCATAACCGTCTCGCGAATAACGGTAGTCAGCAACGACGTTTGCCTTGCCCATTTCTTGGAGTGAGACTTTAGGAGCACGTTCGCGCGCGCAAGCTACCGCCAAGGCATCAGGTGCTGCGTTCCAAGGGCGCTGCAATTGGCCATGGGTGGGATCGAAGATGATGTTTCCCACTTGTACCACCATGTGAGCATTCCACATGTTGTGTTTTACGGGTGCCCCAGGATCGCCGAGCACCATAACGTTGAGATCATGTCCTGCGTGCATGCGAACCATTTTTACGCCAACAGGAGCAACGGATGCGTCCGCGCGGCCGATGGCATGGAAGATATCCCGCACAGTCAGCGCAGACAGAATACAGCGGACCATGGGCCACTGATGCGGAGCGCACAGTAGAGGATAGGATTGAATTGCTTTCCAATACGCCTCGACGACATTCTTGCCCAACTGTACGCCATCACGCTGCGAGGGCGTGAGCGTTTCGTAGTCAACGCAGGGCACGCATTCGATATAACGAGTGAGCGGGTCGCCACGCTCGGGCGCAAGGAAGATCGGCGCATCCAAAATAGCCGGCTGTTCGGCTTCTGTGCGCTGTGTAACTTTGAAACCGACTGTGTTGCGCGGCAGCGAACCGATGGCGGATGATGTCGTGAGGTATGTCATGTCTGCTCCTTACCTTAGGGCCGGATGTGGCGCCGTTGACGGAGAGACGTCTGGCAGACGATTGCATGTGAAAGCGATCGTCAGGACCTTTACGATGGTTTACCGCAACTTCGAAGTTATGGTTAATGGTAGATCTAAATCAATGATTCTGAATGATTTTTTTTTGTCACAAGTTTGTGCGATGGCGGCAATCATAGACAGGAAGGAGTGCATGTTCGTTTCGGCCGCGGCAAGGCCCACCGCAGGGGGCGGTGGGCTTACGGGCGCTGGATACGGAGCATCCCGGCAACCGAGCTACCAAATTCGCTAAACTTTGATCTGACGAGATCGCGCAGCCGCAGCACCGCGCCCTTTTTGCTGATCTAAATTGCGAAGTACGACAGCCATCGCCTTCTCTGTCTCAGTTGGTAATGTGACGTTGGGAAATCGTTTTTTCCATATTTGATGTAGGCGCGTTTGGACGTCCTTCTTGTTGCGGTTTTGAACGAAATCGGAATGTTCATCGTTGAAGGAAATCACAAATCGCAAGAGCTCGGATTGGTACGAGCCTTGAGGTTTTTCTTCAGTGGCGAAGAAATTGGGGAGGTTGGACCGGAGATCCTCAGCGTCCACGAATATCCACTCTAGGCTCGAAGATTTGTAATCTTCAACAGGAGCAAAAGGATTGTCGGTGTCCATCTTGCCGCATTCGAAACGGTAGAACAGATCTTCGCTGTTCCATTGCCACTGGTCGATCCGCACGATTTCCCCACCCTCATGACGACGTGTCGCAGTTTGAATCTTTCCTGACTGGAAGAGCTTGAGCAACTCGTTTCGTGTCGATTCATACCGGCGCCAGGAAGCATTTCGTTTTTCCAGTTCGACCGATGCGTGAGTCCAGACTTCGCTCGAGGCGACCGGTGGTTTGTTCAATTGCGTTGCCATCTGAATTGGACGGGTGAGATCGGCTGGTACCAGACGTTCAACCAGCCGCCAGTTTGCCCACTGATCATCGCGAGTGAACGGCGGCGTTCTCTTGAATGTCCCCAGGAACTCGCTGGTTGGTTCCTGCTCCGTCCATTCATGACCAAACAGTGCTCGCCCCATATCGTGCACCGCTCTGCCCAGGAAGCGGTATGTCCCGAAGTCGATTGGCCAGTTCCCGTCAGTCCAAAATTTATTTGCCATGTCTGCCTCTGTAGGTTGCTGACGCAAACTAGAAACTCCCGCCTAAAGATCCCCTAAAACCATGCTTCGACTTGGATGGATAATGCCAAAATCTTCGTGACAGCATTGGCTGCCACGACACCCCGCTGGGCCTGTCGCTGCCCGCTGCTCAACTCGCAATCGTGATCAACAAGACGGCAGGCGTTCTTCCTAAGCCAATGAAAATAAAAGTTTGTTGACGCAGTCGGTTGCATGCATCGCGCGTCAATTTTTTTGACTGTCATGCCAGCCGCCTGCTGCTTGCGATGCGCCCGGATGTCCCAAACCATTGATGCAAGGGTCCGCCAAGAGACCCGTTCGATGACGTTCAGAAACATCCGGATCGATCGCAATGCACAACCCCACCAGCATAGAGTTTCAGAGAGATCGCGCCCTGCAATGGCACATGCATGCCGACTATGACCGCATGGTCGAAGCGGGAGTTCCGTTGCCCGTGGGGAAAACCAAGCGCGACCGTCAGGCGATCGCCTCGATCGCCTCAGGCATTATATCCAGTGCCCGCACGATGCCGGGACAGTGGATGTCCTACAGCCGCTCTGAGTCGTGGTATCCGGGGCAGGAGGTCTATTATGGTGACGCTTTTGGCTACAGCACCGTGGTTGGCGCCGTGGAACGTCTTTTAGATGGCCCCCTGGTTGAAGCCCACATCAAGGCTCGGCCGGGTGATCATCTGCGGAAGGACGAAAACGGGCGGACGCTTCAGTCGAGGTTCCTGCCGGCCGTCGGCGCATCGAAGATTGTCCTGCCGAAGATGGACAAGGAGCTGGCGCAGTCGATCAGGCTCCGTCGTCGCGACGACAAGCGCCTCGTGCCGTACAAGGACACCGAAGCCACCTCTCGGATGCGCAATATGCTCACGAAGCTCAACGCGCACTACGCCGAGGCCAACATCGAATTCCACGGTGGCCGCCGTGAAGGAGACGTCGTTTTCCACGTCTCGAAGCGCGGACACGAATACGGTGTCGACCTGTCGAACAGGGCATGCCATCGCGTGTTCTCAGATGTCTGGACATTGGGCGGCCGCTATTACGGCGCAGCATGGCAAGCATTGGGGAAGGATGCCCGCAAGCAGATCGTCATCTATGGCGAGGCCGTGTTCGAGGCAGACTACGAGACTTTCCACCCGGGGATGCTTTACCACGCCGCCGGGCTGCGTCTGGAAGGTGATGCATATGACGTCCCAGGCTATCGAGACCAGCGCGAAGCATGCAAGCGTGGCCTGAACATCCTGATCAACGCCGACAGCTATTCCGAAGCGGTCCATGCCCTGACGGAGCACGTCAGCGGAGGATATTACGAAGCCGTCGACATGATCGAGGCCATCATCGAGAAGCATCAGGGCATCGCGCAGTACTTCCACACCGACGCTGGCATCCATCTTCAGAAGATCGACAGCTCCATCTGCACGGACATCCTGAACGAGATCACGCTGAAGAAGGGGATCACATGCCTTTCTGTGCACGACAGCTTCATCGTCCAGTCCTCGTGTAAGGAGGTACTTATCGAGGCTATGGAACGTCACTACAACAACCATGTAAATGGAGTGTCCCGTATCCTGAATTCGTGTGTAAAAACAAAGGAATTTCGCCGGAGTCCGCTACATAAGGGAGCTGTCCTCCCCTCGGCCTGTCCCGTCTCCTGCCGTGCCGTTGCGGCAGACTCAGAATCCAATCGGACTCGTAAGAAGATTCAGAACCGGAATCGTAAGACCGCAGGCGCGGAGGGAAAGGCCGACACGACATCCCAGAAGACGGAGATCAAGAAGGAAGGATCGAAGACGATGCGTTCGAACAGCCGCTTCGACCGAGTGAGACGCAAGCCCGAGACGGCACGGGCGGCACGAACCGATGTTCTGCAGATCATCCCATTAGGGGCCGCGCGGGAGAATGGGCCTGAGATGACCAAGGAGTGCCTCCCTACTGCTCCGGTGAGTTCGGACACGGGAAGCACGCCTGAAGGCGCTGTATGCCCCGTTCCCGATGAACACAAGAAATGTGGGTCTTCATATGTAGATCTGCTTGTCGAGATGGCGAAGGAAGATGAGGTCATGAAGGAGAGTCCGAGGGCCACCTGGCAGCCGCGGAAGACGACAATGCTGGAGATCATCAGAACCGAGGAAGCGAGGCGGGATACCGCCAATCACCGACGGAGAGATGCAACCTCGGTGCGATCGCACTAAACTTACCTTGACATCATCCGGGCGAAGCGTAGGGGCTCACAACTCCTCCGGGTCCTGCTATGACACCCTGAAAGAAGGAAACGACCACATGATTGCAGGACTCCGAATAGCCGTAGCCTGACATCCGCCTCGCGCGGAGCCGTCAGCCCATGTCTTTTCCTGGAGTCTTCTCATGACCTTCACCCGCAAGTTCTACACCGCTGACCTTCATCTCGGCCATCACGGCATCCTCCGCCACCGCGCCGCTACGCGTTCATACGACACCGTGGAGGACATGGATCGCGCCATCGTCGAGCGCATCAACGAGCGCGTCACAAAGGACGACATCCTCTACATCATTGGAGATTTTGCGATCTCGTCGGATCCGGCTTACGTCCGCCATCTGTTCCATTCGATCAATTGCCGCAAGATTCTTGTGCTCGGCAACCATGACCTCGACAACAAGGGCCGCGTTGCGAACACGATCCGGGATCTTCCGTGGGACATCTCGCCGACGGCTGCGCTCGAAACCACGGACGAAGGCGCCAGGATCTACCTGCATCATTACGGCTGCCGAACTTGGCCTGCTGTGCACCACGGCTCGTACCATCTGTTCGGCCACAGCCATGGAGGGCTGCCGCCGATGGGGCGCAGCCGCGACGTCGGCGTCGACTGCCCGGACACAAACTTCGCACCGATGACTTTCGCGGAGATCAAGGAGACAATCATGTCCGTGGAAACTGCGTGGTATCAATCACTTGCCGCCGCTTTCGGCGCATCCGTGCCATCTCTCGAATCCTTTCGTTGTCGTCCGAGCCTGCAGCCGATGCTCTGGAGCATGTATGCAGATCTCGAAGCGCGCGGCCTGCTGCAGTCCGTCCGCATTATTGGAATCGAGACGCGCGACCGCGGCTGGGTAACCGTAGTCCGCCAGTTCCGCGAGAGCTTGTCTGTTGAGCACAAGCGCGCGCTCGACGAGTTGCTGGTGGACTGGGAGATGGACCTCTCGGAAGCAGACCGACATGACTGACGACGAATACGAATTCCTCGTCGCCAGCCACGGAGATGCCGTTCCGCCGCGTGACCGAATCCGTCTCCACGACCGTCAGTTTGCTGCGCTCGAGAGTCTTCTGCGCGTCATGCACGAGGATGGCATCGACCGCGAGGTGCGTATCACCGGGATCTACGCAACCGCCGCAGGCCGCACTTGGATCGATAAGAAGCTGACGGCTGCAGTCGATCCGAGCAGCGCGCAAGCGCTTTGTCTTGAGATTTCGTTCTGGGCCATCGAACGTCGCTTTGAGGAAATCGCGAAAGGAGAAGACGATGATTGAGTACGCACCGCTGCCTGTGGGTTGGCTGGATCTCATCACCGACCTGCATCTCGCGTTGATGCAGCACTTTCCCGACGTTGCCGTCACTGAGATGACTTCCGACCGAGGCTGGCTGCACGTGCGTTGCGACGACAGCAGCCTAGATCCTGGAGAGCGCTTTCGCCTCGACCGTCTCGTCCAGGGATTCGTGACGCAGTCGCTGACGACATGCATGTCCTGCGGTTCTCACCACGGACGTGATCGCGGAGAACGTCGCGAAATCACGTGCGACGAATGCGAAGAGGAGACCGCCGATGCATGATTTCCCGAGGATCAAGCTTGATGACCTCCGCGCGGACTTCCCGGGCGTTTTCGACTCCGCACGCTGGGTCGACGTTGGCATCGGGTGGCTGCCGCTGATCCAGGCATTCGTGATGGAGGCGCTCCCGCACGATCCGAGTCTCTGCGTACACGAGCTGAAAGAAAAATTCGGCACCCTCAGAATCTGGTGCGACACAGAGGTCACTGCTGCGCGTATGGCCAAGGCCAAGGCGGAGATCAAAAGCAGCTACGTTTGCGAAATCTGTGGTGCCGGCGGCTACGTCCGTCGACCGCCGCCGGAACGGATGGCTTGGTGGCGCTGCCTGTGCGACGACCATGCGTCCGAAGATCAGCGGTCTTGGGGGACGCGGCACCAAGGGCCAATGTACGGCTACATGCAGACCCGCGATGGCCAGTGGTACCGCTATGACGAAGAGCGGGATTTGATGATCGCGAGCGAGCCGCCAGAGAGGTTCAGATGACGATGACGTTCAAAGAGCTGAAAGCGAAATACCCGCGCCTGATTCCGCAGCGCTTTGGATTCGAATGCCACGAAGGATGGATTCCGATTCTCGATGCCTATTTTGCCGTCGTCGATCGCTTCCTGCCCCCGGGGGTTCCCTACAATCTTCGGCAGGTAAAGGAAAAGTTGGGCGGCCTACGTATATATGACCACTCAGACGCGACCGCGTCCTCCCCGGAAATCTCCGACGCTCACATGCTTGCGGAAGCACGCAGTGTCCACACTTGTGAATACTGCGGTGCGCCGGGCGTTTACAGTGATCGCCGTGGCTATCTGACCACAGTCTGCAAAGACCATGCGGAACTGCACGGTGAATATGCAGAGCCATGCGCCGGTGAGTTTGAGTACTACCTAAATAGCAAGAGGTACCGCTACGACCCCGACGTCGATGCCTTCGTTGAGATCGAGGAGAAGACTTGAGCACGACATCACTCGCATCTCGCCGTCGCCGCCGTTCGCTCGGTGTGCCGCGTCACATCTCCATCGAATCAATGGATCGCGAATTCCTCATCTGCGAAGCGATCCTGCGCGATCCGGACATTGAACTCGCTCTCGATATCGATTGGGTTGCCGACGACGTGACTTGTCGCCGCGTTGGCTGGTGGCTGGTCAAGTACACGGGGACGCTCTTCCACGTCGGCCGCCGACTGCTCGAACTCTCGTCTCCAGGAGGCGCGCTCCTCCCGCCGCCTGAGTTTCGGATTTGCTTGGCAACGGAGCCGACCGAAGAAGAGTTGTCCATGGCGCCGATCCTGCAGCCCTGGAGCCTTTTGCTTTTCCAGAGCGGAAATCAGCCGGCGATGTGGAAGCTCGGCGGGACCGTCTATCATCCAGATCACGACTGCTCGCCGATCTGGACGCGGCTGCTGTATCTGCATCGGGACAAGGCGATGGCGCGGACAGATGAGGGTTGGGTGCGGCTAGGGAAGAGGATGAGCGCATGACGATCACGGATCAACGGAGACAGTGGCTGCGCGGGGCGTATCTCGACCGCATCATCGAAACAGCCATGCACTACGCCGCCGATCACACGCATTTTGCCGACGCGGAATGGGAATCCTATATCGCCGGCGCGTTTGAGTATCTCACCGAGCTGACGGCGGAAGACCATGGATATCTTCGCGAGCAGGCAGGATATGAAGCCTGGAAGCGGATCCGCGCGGCGCTGGCTGAGGAAAGCGAGACGACAATCGCGAAGCTCCGCCACGACAACGGCGATGTGATCGCCGACGACGCCAACTTCGCGATCGGCATGGGATGGCTCAGCCTGCTGCGGCACGCAGCCGATCGCGTCCGCACGTATCCGGAGTCGTGGCATGCTAGGCTTGCCGGCGGCAAGGAGAAGCTTGGCTGTTGCGTGCTTCACATCGCCTGCGACTACGACGCCCGTGGCTGCCGCTCCGAAGTCGAACGCCTCCGTGAGGAGGTTCGGCTGCGCAGCCTCGGCATGTGCGAGATCTGCGGAGAGAGCGGTCGGCTGCGGCTGTCGGGGTTCGCTGAAGACTGTCTGTGACAAGCATGCGCCGATCATGGGCGAGATGCGCGAAGATGACGGAATGCATGCGGATCCGTGGTCGTGGAATGATGATGCCGGACGCATCGAAGACCTGCTCGCGAAGGGCCGGGCGCTGATATCCGAGTATCCTCCTGAGACCACCGAGCTGCTCAGAGATATGGATCCCGTGCGGCCGCGACCGAAACATCATGTCATCGACGAGAGTAACGACCCGCTTCGCTCGACCACGCGCGGCATGCGGATCGATGACGACACCTGGAGCAAGAGCGGCCGCGAGCAGGAACTCTTGATCGAATTCGGATGGCACATCCAAGACGCGGTCAACGGTGCCGCCGTGAAAGTCGAATATCTCGACGGCTACGTTCGCGACGAGGTCGCGGGATGGCGCGCGCTCGCGGTGCAGCCGCTGACGGAATCAGACGAGGAATTCCTGCACGGGTATCTCCGTGGACTCATCGACGATGAATACGAGCGGATCCGGATCAAGCAGCAGGCCGAACGCAAAAACGATTAATGTCGAAAATAACCGACCAAAAGGTGGACAATGTCGAATATTCCCGTCGCTTACGGCTGGCAGCACATTCTCGCCGAGGCCATAGAAGAAGCGGCCGCGCTGCCGGAACAGTGGTGCTTCGAGATCTGCAATTCCGAGACCGTCGGCGGTGCGATGAAGCTCTCGGCCTCATACGTCAGCGGCGACGTGCCGCTGGACGACCACCTGCCGCCGCAGCGCAAGCTGCCGCATCCGTGGCGCTCGATGATGCGGATCCGGGAGAAGGCTCGCGCGCGGTCGCTGCAGACGTGTGAGTGCTGCGGCCGCCAAGGACAGCTTGTCGGTGCCGGCGAGAACGCGCTAGTGCGCTGCGTGCAGCATGAGTATGTCCTCGATGCGATGGCGTGGAGCGCGGATCCTGTCGGGTTTCTGTTCGACAGCGCGGAGGAAGCGATGGCGCACTTCCTTCAGGACTACGGTGCCGGCATCGACATGATGAAGGACCTGGCGGCTGGTTCCGATGAGGATGATGCCGACGTGACATCGGTGAAACACTGAAAACTGACACCCAGTCCCCGACGAGTTTGAAGCATCGGGCACTGGGGTAGGGCAGGGATCACTCGGCTGCTTCGAGGAACTTCTCCTGCACAGGCATCAGCCGTTCCAATCCGTCCAGGACGGAGTCGGTCCAAGCGAGCATTGCCTTCTTCTTTAGGGCAAGGTGGAGAGGATTGCCGTAGGCCATCTTGGTGATCTTCGCGACACGCTGTTCATGCCACTCCGCTTTCTGCTCGGCGGTCATGGCATCTTCGCCAAGGCCTTGGGAAAGTGTGATCTCATGCGCTAGGATTGCAGACGCTCCTCCCGGGATACCAGCATCGTCCATGCAGTCAGTCAGGCTCCGGCGAAGGTCGTGAGGTGACCAGAACAAGATCCCGTTCTGCGCCAGCAGATCCACTGCCTCATGTTTACGCCCCTTGCTAAGGACATCTTTTGCAGCGAGACGTCGAACTACCGCAAGCGGCGCGCTTCGGTTTACATGAATCTCGTTCTCGTCCGTGGCGCGCTCGGATGGAAATGCCCAGTCAGAATCCGAACGCCGAGCCGCTTTAAGCAGCGGCATCATGAATTCGACTGCCCGAGGAGGGACCGGAAGGACATGAGCTTTTCCTGCCTTCATGACGCCTTCCCCCCATGCTGCCAGATACCAGCCTGGTTCGTTTGGATCAGGATAGAAATCCCTGCGACGGAGGGAGAGGGCGGCTTCGACGCGCTGGCATGTCATCGTCAACCAGCAGAACGCTGAGTAGACATTGTCACGAAGGCCGTGTTTGCCATCCTGTCGACCGGGTAGGGGCTTGTCGAGATACTCAGTGGCAAGCCGGATGGTCTTGGCGATGTCGGTCACCGACGGCTTCCGATCGCGTGCCTTTACAACGCTGTCTGAGGTCACGTGCTGCCACCACATGAATGTCTGATCGAGGCCGGAGTCGCCCGAACGCTGCGTGCAACAGTATGTCATCACGCCCTTGATGTTCGACAGGGCCTTCAGGCTGGGGGAAACTCCACTTGTGTTTTCGACATCATCGCGGATCTTTTCCAGGTCGCCGCGCTTGAGCAGCGCAGCAGGCTGATCAACGAACTTCGACAACTCCGGGCGGCGGAGGGTGCGATTGAGTTCCTCGATGTAGAGTTTGCCGATCTTTTTCCTTGCCGTCGGTTTGGTGCGTGCTTCGATCATGTATTCGAAGCACTTCCTGAGCGTCCACGTGTGGACTACAGGCCGCATTTCATCGAGCGCTTCCTTGTTCGTCTTTTTGGGTCCGACGAACTTCGATGCGAGAAAAGGCTCAAGTTGCTCTGAGTCGTGATCGAGGAGATCCTTGACCACTTTGCAAAGCTCTCGAGCGGCAGTGATTGCTGAGATGTGCCTACGCTTGTTCGGCCAAGCGTAGCCGAAAGTCTTGCTCCAGTCGCGGTACTTCACGATCCATGAAGCTCGACCTTTCTGTACGACCAGCCTCAAACCTTCCATTTTGGCATCACTGTAGATGTGAATACCTCCGGGCGGCGTCTCACCCGTCTCAGCCATTGCAATGGCCTCTTTGATGACCCTCTCGTCAATGATTACTCGTACCGTCGCCATACCGTCTCCGTGCCGCCCCGGCTTGCCATACCGCCGCCATACCGTTCAAAACGAGTTGACAAGCGCCACAAACACGAGGGCTATAGATTAGTCATCCCTGAAATGAACCAGCCCTAATTGTTGACAATGCTTAGGAAATTCAGCAGGTTACGAAAATGATGCCGAGGAACTTCGAGGCTTGTCAACTGGTTTGGTGACGGCCGGAATTTGGGGTTTCGTCAGACAACAGTCTTGTGGCACCTGAGGTCGGAGGTTCGAGACCCCCCAACCGTACCATCTCCCCACGTAGGATCGCTTTCGAGCAAGTCGTTTCGGCTAACGTTATTTCGAACGAATTGTCACTGCAGATGCTGAAGTAGTCTGCAAACCGCAGCGCGGCGCCCTCAAGAGCTCGACGCTCTGACCGCGAATTGCTGCTTATTTGCCACATCAAATCGAACATTTGGAATGGCACAACCGCCCATATGGTGCGATAGCGCCATCTGAGCTACATGTGCAGCAAATAGCAGCACCAAGGTCCGCAATTGCGACGATCCGCCACTCGATCCAAAAAGAATCCCCCACGTCAGCATGTCGCGGAAGATGCGAACAGCGAAGCCTACCTAGCCCCAAGAGAGGCGGAGATAGCTTTCGGACCGTCGAAACATGCGGAGCCGATATCGCCGAACCTGAGACTTACTAAATTTCAGCACATCAATGTAACGTCAATTTAAGTGCCGTCATGCCAGCAATTGCGGAAGTTGGGACGGGCAGAACGCAGGATCCTGGAATATGTCTTGTAGCCCTTGAAAGAGGTTGCGGAGGAAGCGTTTCATAAGCGCTGGTTGCCAAGATCAAAACATTCCTGAACAGAAATGAAGCTTTTAGTTGAAGTTTCCCCTTTTATGAAGCAGAGGGAAACTGGTGTTAGGCGCGGCCGAGTGGAATAGGCAAACGGGGATTTTATGACGGACCTTATTACTCCGACGAAGAGCGTCAACACGACTGGCGATGCGAAAGTTGACGGGCTCTTCAGCGGCACCGCCTGGGACGGAACGATAACCTATGCGTTTCCTACCACCTCGTCATCGTATGTCGATGATGGCGTCAATTTATACTATGAAAAGTACTATTCTTTCACTCCAATATCCTCGCAGCAGCAGTCTCACGCCTTGTTCTTTATGGAGCAATCCTACGGGAGTGCGGCAAATGACGGCTTCTCCGTCGAGGGGTTCACGAACGCCAACTTTGAGGCCGGAAGCGCGAATACCGCAACGGTGCGCTTCGCTCAGACGTCGGATCCCTATCTGGATACGGCAGGGGCCTATTTCCCAGCTGCCGACGGGCGGGGTGGGGATATCTGGTTCGGGACGGGATATGCTGGCACCGAAGCTGATTATCGCTTCCCGAGGTTCGGCAACTATGCAGGCCAAACCTTGGCGCACGAGCTGGGTCACGCGCTCGGGCTGAAACATGCTCACGAAGGGGGAACGGTCGTTCCAAGCGCCTACGACTCGCTCGAATACACGATCATGACCTACCACACATTTATCGGAGACGATGAGAGTGGGGCCAAGTATGAGCAAAATGGCGCCCCACAAACCTTCATGATGCTCGACATCGCCGCCCTGCAGGAAATGTATGGTGCGGACTATACGACGAACAGTGGCGATACCGTCTACAAGTGGAATCCGAACCAGGGCATCACCTATGTCAATGGGGTGGCGGCCATCACGCCCGCTGCCAACAGGGTTTTCGCAACAATCTGGGACGGCGGCGGTATCGATACCTATGATTTGAGCGCTTATACCACCGCCCTCAAGATCGACTTGCATGCAGGGGGCTATTCGGTCTTTTCCCAGGGCCAGTTGGCCGACCTGGGAGGCGGTCCGAATAATGGCTACGCCCGCGGCAACATTTTCAACGCCCTTCTTTATCACGACAATGTCGCGTCGTTGATTGAGAACGTTTGGGCCGGCTCCGCCAACGATACTATTGTCGGCAACGAGGCGGACAATACACTCTGGGGCAATGCCGGAAACGATACCCTTACTGGCGACTCCGGCAATGACACGCTCGACGGCGGTGCCGGAAACGACAAGATGTCGGGCGGGGCGGGTGACGACGTCTACATCGCCGACAACGGCAACGACACCGTGATCGAGAATGCCAATGAGGGAACGGATACGGTCCGGACGACGGTTTGGAGTTATACACTCGGCGCCAACGTCGAAAACCTGACCTATATCGGCACCGGCACGTTCGCCGGTGGTGGCAATGCGGCGGACAATGTGATCACCGGCGGGACTGGGTCTGATCGGCTGGATGGGAAGGCCGGTGCCGACACGCTGATCGGTGGTGCGGGCGACGATCAATATACTGTCGATAGTCTCAACGATGTTGTGATCGAGGCCGCCGGCGGCGGCGTTGACACGATCTGGACCGATCTTAACACTTATTCGCTGGCGGGGATCGCCAATGTCGAGAACCTATCCTTCTCAAGCGGCGGCAATTCTACCGGCACCGGCAACAGCCTCGACAATATAATCAAGGGTGGGACAGGCAACGACACGCTCTCTGGTGGGGTAGGCAACGATACTCTGATCGGTGGCTTGGGAACTGACACGCTCATCGGTGGGACTGGCAACGATACTTATGTCGTTTGGGATAACGGCGACACTATCATCGAAAACGTCGACGAGGGGATCGATACGGTTCAGACGACAATGGCGGCCTACACATTGGCAGCCAATGTCGAGTACCTCATCTACAGCTGGATTGGGGCGTTTGCGGGCACGGGCAACAATCTCGACAACACGATCACGGGTGGCGCTGCCAGCGATACGCTTTCCGGCGGCGCCGGCAATGACACGCTGGATGGCGGGGCAGGCGCGGACAGCCTGTTCGGTGGTGCCGGTAACGACACTTACATCGTCGACAATGCCGGCGACCTCGTCACCGAAGCCGCCGACGCAGGGATCGATACGGTTCGCACGACACTGGCAAGCTATTTGCTCGGTAGCAATGTCGAGAACCTCACCTATAGCGGCACGGTAGCCTTTACCGGGACCGGCAATAGCCTCGCCAACACGATCAAGGGCGGGGCAGGTGCCGACACCCTGGACGGAAAAGCCGGAGCAGACATATTGATCGGCGCAGCCGGCGACGACACCTATTTTGTCGATAACGTTGCCGACGTCGTCACTGAACGGCCGAATGAAGGAGCCGATCTGACCAAGACGACGCTTTCTTCCTATGCCTTGACCAATAATGTTGAAAGCCTGACCTTCATTGGCACCGGCGATTTCGCCGGGACTGGAAATGGTCTCGCCAATACGATCACCGGCGGTGCCGGCAACGACACACTTGACGGCGGCGTCGGCAACGACACGCTGAACGGTGGCGCCGGCAACGACATACTTGACGGCGGCGCCGGCAACGACAGGCTGGCAGGCGGCGGCGGCGACGACGTCTATATCGTCGACAGTGCGAACGACGTGATCACCGAACTGGTCAGCGCCGGCACCGACGAAATCCGCACGGCGCTTGCAGCCTACTCGATCGCCGCACTGGTCAATGTCGAGAACCTGACCTACACGGGATCCGCCAACTTCACCGGCACCGGCAATGCGCTTGCCAACACGATCACCGGCGACGCCGGCAATGACACGCTTGATGGCGGGGCCGGTGCGGACGCGTTGATCGGCGGTTTGGGCGACGACACCTACATCGTCGACAATGCCGGCGACAGCGTCACCGAAGCCGCCGATGAGGGGACCGATACGGTTCGCACGGCATTGGCGACCTATACGCTTGGCAGCGATGTCGAGAACCTCACCTATACCGGCACGGTAGCCTTTACCGGGACCGGCAATGACCTCGCCAACACGATCAAGGGCGGGGCAGGTGCCGACACCCTGGACGGAAAGGCCGGAGCAGACATACTGATCGGCGCAGCCGGCGACGACACCTATATCGTCGATAACGTTGGCGACGTGGTCACCGAAGCCACTAATCAAGGCACCGATCTGATCAGGACGGCGCTTTCAAGCTATACGCTCGGCAACAATGTCGAGAACCTGCGCTATACGGGATCCGCCAGCTTCACCGGCACCGGCAACGCGCTCGCCAATACGATCATCGGCGGCGCCGGCAACGATCTTCTGGACGGTGGCGCCGGCAACGACACGCTTGACGGCGGCGCCGGCGACGACATCTATGTGGTCGACAGTGCGAGCGACGTGATCAAGGACAGCGCCGGCACCGACGAAATCCGCACGGCGCTTGCAGCCTACTCGATCGCCGCCTTGGTCAGTGTCGAGAACCTGACCTACACGGGATCGGCCAACTTCACCGGCACCGGCAATGCGCTGGCCAACACGATCACCGGCGGTATCGGCAACGACACGCTGAACGGCGGGGCCGGTGCGGACAGCTTGATCGGTGGGGCGGGGGGCGACGCCTATGTCGTCGACAATGCCGGCGACCTTGTCAGCGAAGCGGCCGATGCAGGGATCGACACGATTTGGACGACATTGGCCGCCTACACTCTGGGGGCCAATGTCGAGAACCTCACCTACTTCGGTACGGCAGCCTTTGCCGGAACAGGCAATGATCTCGACAACACGATCACCGGTGGCGCTGCCGCCGATACGCTGTCCGGCGGTGTCGGCAACGATGTGCTGAATGGTGGCCTTGGGGCCGATCGTTTGATCGGTGGGGCTGGCAACGACACCTATATCGTCGACCATGCCGGCGACCTCGTCACCGAGGCCGCCAATGCGGGGACCGATACGGTTCGCACGACATTGGCGAGCTATACGCTTGGCAGCGATGTCGAGAACCTCACCTACATCGGCACGACGGCCTTTGTCGGGACTGGGAATCTGCTCGACAACGTTATTATGGGTGGTGTTGGCGCTGACAAGCTCATGGGGGCTGGCGGCCACGATACTTTGATCGGCGGGGCTGGTGCCGACACGATGTTGGGTGGGATCGGCGACGACGTATACGTCGTCGACATTGCGACCGATATCGTGATCGAGAATGTGAACGAAGGGACGGACACGGTCCAGACGGCGCTTTCAAGCTATACGCTCGGCAACAATGTCGAGAACCTGACTTATACGGGATCCGCCAGCTTCAGCGGCACCGGCAATGCGCTCGCCAACACGATCACCGGCGGCGCCGGCAACGACACGCTGAATGGCGGGGCTGGCGCTGATACCTTGATCGGTGGAGCCGGCAACGACACCTACATCGTCGACCATGCCGGCGACCTCGTCACCGAAGCCGCCGATAAGGGGATCGACACGGTTCGCACGAACCTGGCGAGTTATGCGCTTGCCGACAATGTCGAGAACCTGAGCTTTGTCGGCACTGGGGCCTTTGCCGGAACAGGGAATGCGCTGAACAACGTTATCGTCGGCGGCAGTGGTTCCAATACGCTAACCGGTGGCGCCGGAAACGATACCCTCACTGGTGGAGTAGCAGCCGACGTCTTCATTTATTTGACGAACTGGGGCCATGATACGATCACAAACTTCCTGGCAACCGGCTCCGGACATGACGCGATCTCGATCGATCACAGCATTTTCGCCGACTGGGAATCGCTTTTTGCGGCAACCGAGCAATCCGGGAATGATACAATTATCACTGCCGATTCCGACAACACCATAACGCTGCAGAATGTTGCTCTTTCAAGCCTTCAGTCTTGGGACTTCCTGTTCGCATAATTTTTGCTCGGACTCGCGGCACGTTTTTGCCGCGAGTCCGAGACTGGGATCCTATCGATTGGATGGAACCCATGCCGTCTCGGGCCGTTCTCCAAGTTGACTGGAGAATATGCATGTCGAAAACCCTTCTTTACGGCGCGACCAAAGTCGACGAGACGAACAGCGCCTATGCGCCGGTCGAAAGCCTCGCCCCATTCCAGTGGAAGAACCGCGTCTTCATCGTTTTTGCCGGCAAGGACAATGCCCGCGCCGCCCGGCAAGAAAATCAGCTTTTGGCCGACCGCTCAGCCCTCGACGAGCGTGATCTGGTGGTACTCAAAATCTCAGGCGCAGCTGTCCGGCCGCTCTTCGGTGCGGCGGACGGTCTTGACGGCGAGGCGATCCGCCGCGATCTCGAAGCGTCGGAGATTGGGGAATTCGCCGCCTTCCTCGTCGGCAAGGACGGCACGGTGAAGCTCAAGGTCAGCGAGCCGATCACCGATGCCGAGCTTTTCGCCATCATCGACAGCATGCCGATGCGCGCTGCCGAATCGCTGAAGCCGGACAAGTAACCCCGGCCGAACGTCAGTTTAATCCAGCATCACGAAAGGGAGGCGGTCATGTCCGTGCCCAACGAACCCATTCCCGATCAGCCGCCGATGCCGGCGCCAGGCTGGAAGCCGGTTCCGCCGATCAAGGAGCCTGAGCCGGACAGGCTGCCTGATGAGGCGCCGGTGCCAAACCCGGATGAGAATGACGAGCCGGCGAGGCACGTTGGCTCTTAAAGAAAGATTTGCCGCTCGGCGCTGACGAGTTCCTGGAGGAAATCGACGACGCTTCTGACCCGGACAAGGTCGCGCGCCGTTTCGTGATAGGTCGTCCAGTAGGCGCGGCGGATCGAAATGTCAGGCAGGATGCGCTGGAGTTCCGGATATTGCCGGGCGATATAATCGTGCAGAATGCCGATGCCGGCGCCGGATCGTACCGCCTCCGTCTGGCCGATCGCCGTCGAAATCTCGAAGCCCGCATCCCAGCTGCGCATCACCTCGCCGGAGAAGTTCAGCGAGGCGGTGAAGATCAGGTCTTCGACATAGCCGATGCGCGGATGCGCCTTCAGCGCCTCGATATCGCCGGGCGCGCCTTGCAAAGTGAGATAGTTGCGCGACGCATAGAGGCCGAGCGTGTAATCGGTGAGCTTGGAGGAGACGAGCCGGCCCTGTTCGGGCCGTTCCAGCGTGATGGCAATATCGGCTTCGCGTTGCGACAGCGAAAACGAGCGCGGCACCGGCACAAGCTGGATCTTCAGCGCCGGATGGCGCTCGATCAGCCGGCCCATGCGCGGCGCCAGAAAGGAAACGCCGAACCCGTCAGGCGCGCCGACGCGCACCGTCCCGGCAATCGCCGTATCGGTGTGGCCGAGGCTGGCCTGTGCTGCGAGCATTTCCGTTTCCATGCGCTCGGCGGACGCCAGGAACACTTCGCCTTCGGCCGTCAGCTCGCAGCCATTGGTGCGGCGGATAAACAGCCGCGTCTTCAGCGCCTCTTCCAACGAGGTCAGCCGGCGCGAGAGTGTGGCGTGATTGAGCCCCAGCCGCTTCGAGGCGGCAAGAATCTGCCCGGTACGGGCGACGGCGAGGAAAATCCGGACGTCGTCCCAGTTCATGGCTTGGCCCGCATTGCGATCGGATCGACCTCGATCAGCGTCAGCGATGTCACCATGCCGGCCGTCTCGCTCTTGTATTTGAGGAAATGCGGTGCTCGCAGATGGGCCTCGTAGGCCCGCGGGTCGGCATAGACCTCAAGAATACGGATCCGGTTTGGGGTGTCCCTGATGGCAACAGCGCTCAGCGAAATTACGCCGTCTTCCAGCGCGACGGAGGCGTCGATTTCTTCCGTGAGCAATGCGCGATAGGCGTCGAGCCTATCCGGATCGATCTCCAGCTCCGCCATTCGGACGACAGGTTTGCGGCTCATCGGCTTGACCTCTCCGGGATTTGACTTGTCCGCGTGCCGTTCCAAGTTTGGGAGCAACAGCAACGCCTGACGCAATGGCAGCGCTATAATTTACGCACAACCGTTACTTATATCAGCGCATTGATTTGTGCAAATTGAAGTGCGATTGTAGGCCATCCAAAAAACAGGAGGAGCATCCATGCGTGAGATCGGTCATTTCATCGGCGGCAAGCAAGTCGCCGGCACCAGCGGCCGCGTCAGCAATGTCTATAATCCGGCAACCGGCGAAGTGCAGGCGACGGTCGCGCTCGCAAGCGTCGAAGAACTGCGCGCCGCCGTCGAGAACGCCAAGGCTGCGCAGCCGAAATGGGCTGCCACCAATCCGCAGCGCCGCGCCCGCGTCTTCTTCAAGTTCGTCGAGCTCCTGAACAAGCACATGGACGAGCTTGCCGAAATGCTTTCCAAGGAGCACGGCAAGACGATCGAAGACGCCAAGGGCGACGTCATCCGCGGCCTCGAAGTCTGCGAATTCGTCTGCGGCATTCCGCATCTCGCCAAGGGCGAGTTCACCGAGGGCGCAGGCCCGGCGATCGACATGTATTCGATCCGCCAGCCGGTCGGCATCGGCGCCGGCATCACCCCCTTCAACTTCCCCGGCATGATCCCGATGTGGATGTTCGCCCCGGCAATCGCCTGCGGCAATGCCTTCATCCTGAAGCCCTCCGAGCGTGATCCCTCCCTGCCGATCCGTCTTGCCGAATTGATGATCGAGGCCGGTCTTCCGGCCGGCATCCTCAATGTCGTCAATGGCGACAAGGGTGCCGTTGACGCGATCCTCACCGATCCCGATATCGGCGCCGTCTCCTTCGTTGGCTCGACGCCGATCGCCCGCTACGTCTATGGGACGGCGGCGATGAACGGCAAGCGCGCCCAGTGCTTCGGCGGCGCCAAGAACCACATGATCATCATGCCGGACGCCGATATGGATCAGGCCGTCAACGCGCTGATGGGCGCCGGCTATGGCTCCGCTGGCGAGCGCTGCATGGCGATCTCGGTTGCCGTTCCGGTCGGCGAGGACACCGCCAACCGCCTCGTCGAGAAGCTGATCCCGAAGATCGAATCGCTGCGTATCGGCCCCTACACCGACGACCAGGCCGATATGGGGCCGCTGGTCACGAAGGACGCCTATACCCGTGTTCGCGGCCTGATCGACCGCGGCGTCGAGGAAGGCGCCAAGCTCCTCGTCGACGGCCGCGATTTCAAGCTTCAGGGCTATGAAGACGGCTATTTCGTCGGCGGCTGCCTGTTCGATCACGTCACGCCTGAGATGGATATCTACAAGACCGAGATCTTCGGACCCGTCCTCTCCGTCGTTCGCGCCCAGAATTACGAAGAAGCGCTGTCGCTGCCGATGAAGCACGAATACGGCAACGGCGTTGCGATCTACACCCGTGACGGCGATGCCGCCCGCGATTTCGCCTCGCGCATCAATATCGGCATGATCGGCATCAACGTTCCGATCCCGGTTCCGCTCGCCTACCACTCCTTCGGCGGCTGGAAGGCCTCGAGCTTCGGCGACCTCAACCAGCACGGCACGGATTCGATCAAGTTCTGGACGAAGACCAAGACCGTCACCGCCCGCTGGCCCTCCGGCATCAAGAGCGGTGCCGAATTCGTCATGCCGACGATGAAGTGATTTTCACGACAGATCGATTTGCAATTCGGGGGCCTTGTGGCCCCCGTTTTCGATTTCAGGTTGTCGATTTCTTCGCGTTTTGCTTTTCTGTCGGTGCGCTCGACGCGTGATTCTCATCATGCTGTCGGGCAATGTGCTGGGGGAAGCAAAGATCATGGATAACAGAGTGTCCGCGGGCTCCGCGGCAAACGCGTTTGAGCGTGCCCGGTTCACCGGCACCGCATCGGAATATTTCGGAATCTGGATCGTCAACGTCCTTTTGACGATCGTAACGCTCGGCATCTATTCAGCCTGGGCGAAAGTACGGCGCAATCGCTATTTCTACGGCAACACCGTCCTGCTTGGCCGCGCTTTCGAATATCACGCCACCGGCAAGCAGATTTTCATCGGCCGCCTCATCGTCTTCGCCTTCGTCATCGTGGCCAACATTCTGGCGGCGATCCATCCGCTGTTTTCGCTGGTGACCACGGTTCTGGTGCTCGTCGCACTGCCCTGGCTGATCGTCAGAGGCCTTCGTTTCAACGCCCGCGTGACCAGCTACCGCAATGTTCGGTTTGATTTCACCGGCACCGCCGGCGGCGCCTTCGTCTGCGTGATGCTCGGAAGCCTCGTCGCTTTCCTGTCGCTGGGTCTGCTTGCGCCCTTGGCCAGCCGCTGGCTCAACCGCTATATCTTCAACAATCTCCGCTACGGCAATCGGCCTTTCGATACCGATCCCAAGGTCGGCGCGCTCTACCGCGCGCTTCTCATCCCGGCCCTGATGGTCGTGCTGGGCCTGGTCATTCTCGCCGGGTTGGTTGCGATCGCGGTCGTCGGGATGCAGGCCAATGACCCCGGCGCATTCGAGCATGATGCCGCTATGTTGATGATAGTGTCGGGAATGTATCTTGTCGTTTTCGGCCTGATCATCGTCTATGGCCTTGCAGGCCTCATATATCGGGCCGCCGTCCATAACATCGTCTGGTCGTCGACCCGCATCGACGGCCAGCATCTCTTGCGCAGCGATCTTTCCCGTGCACGCTATGCCTGGATCGCCATATCGAACGTCGTGGTGACGATGCTTACCCTCGGCTTGATGCGCCCCTGGGCGGCGGTTCGTCTGGCACGCTATGTGGCCGAGCATACGGCGGTCCGCATCGAAGGCGAAATCGGCGAGGTCTTTACGCAGTTTCAAACGACAGGTGCGGCCATCGGTGCCGAATATATGAGCATGGAAGGGATCGATTTTGGTTTCTGACGCAGAGACCATCGCCAAGGGGGAATGGTATCCGCCGCATTCGAGCGGCTCCGTTCCTGCGCGCCTGCTGTCGCGCGGCGGGCGTCTGCTCGCCGTAACCGAGGAGGATGTCGCCCTTTCGGACAGCGCGGCCGGAGAGCTCTCCTTCACGCCGCGCGTCGGGTCGATCCCCCGACGCGCCGTCTTTGCCGACGGCTCCGTCTTCGAGAGCAGCGAGAATGATGCCATCGATGCCTTTCTTCGCGGCGGCGGCAGAAGCGGCTGGGTACATCGGCTGGAGGAATTTCATCCCCGCATCTTCGTCTTCGCGATCGCGGTCGTTTTGCTCGCGGTCGGAATCTATCGTTACGCGCTGCCGGCGCTCGTCGAAGTCGCCGTCTTCGTGACGCCGCCTGTTGTTTCCGAGGCGATGTCCTATAGCGCTCTCAACACGCTCGACAGCACGGCGCTGTCCGCCAGCCAGTTGGACGAAGCCCGGCAGGCCGAAATCGCCGCTCGCTTCCGCCAGGTCGCTGCCAATGCCGAAGGCGGCGCCGGCCGTTATGTGCTGAATTTCCGCGATGGCGGCGTGATCGGTCCCAATGCTTTCGCGCTTCCCGACGGCAATATCGTCATCACCGACCAGCTGGTGGAACTGGCGGGGGGCGACGATGAGATGATAACCGGGGTTCTCGCCCACGAGGTGGGCCATGTCGAATACAAGCACAGCCTCCGGCAGCTTTATCGCGCCGCAGGCGTTGCCGGCCTCGTCATGCTGATTGCCGGCGATGTCGGCTCTGGCGTCGAAGATATCCTGACGCAGGGTGGCGGCCTGCTGGCCTTGTCCTATTCACGCAGTGCAGAGGCCGAGGCCGATCGGCGCTCGGTGGAACTGATGCGCAAGGCCGGCATGGATACTGTTGCGATCGCCCGTTTTTTCGATGTCATGGAAACCAAGCTCGGCGATCATTCCCGCACCAGCATGCTCTCCACCCATCCGGGCAGCCCTGAGCGCAAGCAGGCAATTCTGGAGTATGACCGGATCCTGCGGCAGGATTGACGACGCGGCATTTGGCCTCATAAGCTGAATGCGAATTTCATATTTTGGAATTGTTCAAAACTACCAAACCGCCTATATAGGTCTGAACAGGCACGAGTCAGGAGAATGGCATGCGGTTGACGAAGCAGACCAACTATGCGGTTCGCATGTTGATGTATTGTGCTGCCAACGACGGGCACTTGAGCCGGATTCCGGAAATCGCCAAGGCTTACGGTGTCTCCGAGCTCTTTCTTTTCAAGATCCTCCAGCCGCTGAACAAGGCGGGTCTGGTCGAAACCGTGCGCGGTCGCAATGGCGGCGTGCGGCTCGGCAAGCCGGCCGCCGACATCACGCTCTTCGACGTCGTCAGGGTGACGGAAGACAGTTTTGCCATGGCCGAATGTTTCGAGGATGACGGCATGGTCGAATGCCCGCTGGTCGACAGCTGCGGCCTGAATTCGGCACTGCGCAAGGCGCTGAACGCCTTCTTCGCCGTGCTGTCCGAATATTCGATCGACGACCTTGTCAAGGCGCGTCCGCAGATCAATTTCCTTCTCGGAATTACCGGCGAGCAGCCCTATCGTAAACCCGCGATCGTTGCGCCTGCCGCCTGAATTTAACGAGCAGCACAGACTTGTGAAACCGCGGTTGCCCCGGCAATCGCGGTTTTGCTTTGTGCCGCGTCTCGCCGGCTCGGCAAGAGATAAACATCCACGCGTGGCAAGTGAATCCGATCGATCGCGACACGCTTAAGAGGCGCAATTATCCAAAATACGACGAAATCCCGGTCATCTTTATCCAAATATGTCCGATTGAGGCCGATTTTTGACTGAAAATTTCTAAAATTGTCCAACTGGAAAAATTTTCTCCGTAGCCCGTTGCTTTCAGTAGATAAATGTCGTTCCATCGACCGTCGATCGGGATGCATATCTGCGGTCTCCAGACATCAAAAAAGAACAACCGGGAAACAATATTATGAAAAAGATCTCTGTCATGCTGGCAGCGACGGCCCTGATTTCGCTCATGGCGACGTCGGCCTGGTCCAAGACCCTTGTTTATTGCTCCGAGGGCTCGCCGGAAGGCTTCGACCCGAGCCTTTATACGGCAGGCACGACCTTCGACGCCTCGTCGCGCACGGTCTATAGCCGCCTGGTCGAATTCAAGCATGGCGGCACCGAGATCGAACCCGGCCTCGCCGACAGCTGGAGCGTTTCGGCCGATGGGACGGAATACACCTTCAAGCTTCATCCCGGCGTCAAGTATCAGACCACCGACTTCTTCACGCCGACGCGCGATTTCAACGCCGACGACGTCGTGTTCTCCTTCGAGCGTCAGCTGAAGGCCGACAATCCGTGGAACAAATATGTCGAGGGCGGTTCTTATGAATACGCCGCCGGCATGGGCTTCCCGGACCTGATCAAGTCGATCGAGAAGGTCGACGACCTCACCGTCAAGTTCACGCTCAACCATCCCGAAGCGCCGTTCCTCGCCGACCTCGCCATGGACTTCGCCTCGATCGTCTCCAAGGAATATGCCGACAAGCTCGCCGCCGATGGCAAGATGGCGCAGCTCAACCAGCAGCCGCTCGGCACCGGCCCGTTCACCTTCGTCGCTTACCAGCCGGATGCCGTCATCCGCTACAAGGCCAACGAAACCTATTTCAAGGGCAAGGAAAAGATCGACGATCTGGTTTTCGCCATCACTTCTGATGCCGCCGTCCGCGCTCAGAAGCTGAAGGCCGGCGAATGCCACCTGATCCCCTATCCGAATGCGGCCGACGTTCCCGAACTGAAGAAGGACGGCAATCTGACGGTGATGGAACAGGCCGGCCTCAATGTCGGCTTCCTCGCCTACAACACGCAGATGGCCCCGTTCGACAAGCCGGAAGTTCGCCGCGCGCTCAACATGGCGATCAACAAGCAGGCGATCATCGACGCCGTCTTCCAGGGTGCCGCGGCCGTTGCCAAGAACCCGATCCCGCCGACGATGTGGTCCTATAATGACGCCGTTCAGGACGACAAGTATGATCCAGATGCCGCCAAGAAGGCTCTCGCCGATGCCGGCGTCAAGGATCTCAGCATGAAGGTATGGGCGATGCCGGTGTCGCGTCCCTACATGCTGAACGCGCGCCGTGCCGCCGAACTGATCCAGGCCGATTTCGCCAAGGCCGGCGTCAAGGTCGAGATCGTCACCCATGAATGGGCCGAATATCTGAAGCTCTCCTCCGACGTGAAGCGCGACGGCGCCGTCATCCTCGGCTGGACCGGCGACAACGGCGATCCGGATAACTTCATGGATACGTTGCTCGGCTGCGATGCCGTCGGCGGCAACAACCGCGCCCAGTGGTGCAACAAGGAATATGACGACCTGATGACCAAGGCCAAGCTGACCGCCGATGTCGGCGAGCGCACCAAGGCCTATGAGCAGGCGCAGCTGATCTTCAAGAAGGAAGCCCCCTGGGCGACCCTCGATCACTCGCTCGTCTTCGTCCCGATGAGCAAGAAGGTCTCCGGCTTCTTCATGGATCCGCTCGGCATTCACCGCTTCGACGGCGTCGACGTATCCGAATAACAAGAAAAATGTAAGAATGCCCGGCAGAGCTGGGCGCAGCCGGCGGTCAGGCACCCCCTGACCGCCGGAAACTATTGGATATCTGCCATGTTGCGTTTTTTCATCGGCCGCCTCGCGGTGCTGATCCCGACATTCCTCGGCGTTTCCCTTATTGCCTTCTCGTTCATCCGCATGCTTCCCGGCGATCCCGTCATGCTCCTGTCGGGTGAACGCGTGATGGCGCCGGAACGGCACGCCCAGATCATGCATGATCTCGGTTTCGACCGGCCGATGTATGTGCAGTATTTCGATTATCTCGGAAAAGTACTGCAAGGCGATCTCGGCACCTCGATCGTCACCAAGCGGCCCGTGCTCGGCGAATTCCTGACGCTGTTTCCGGCGACGCTCGAACTTTCCTTCTGTGCCATCATCCTCGCCGTCTGTCTTGGCGTGCCCGCCGGCATTTTTGCTGCCGTTAAGCGAGGCACGTGGTTCGATCAAAGCGTGATGGGTGTCGCCCTCATCGGTTATTCCATGCCGATTTTCTGGTGGGGCCTGCTGCTGATCATCTTCTTCTCCGGCTATCTCGGCTGGACACCGGTTTCCGGCCGGATTTCGCTGATGTATTTCTTCAAGCCGGTTACCGGATTCATGCTGATCGACAGCCTGCTGTCCGGCCAGAAGGGCGCGTTTTCCTCCGCCGTCAGCTATCTCATCCTGCCGACCATTGTGCTGGCGACCATCCCGCTTGCCGTCATCGCCCGTCAGACGCGCTCGGCGATGCTCGAGGTTCTGGGCGAGGATTATGTCCGCACCGCGCGCTCGAAAGGGCTGAAGCCGCTGCGCGTCGTTGGCGTGCATGCACTGCGCAATGCGATGATCCCCGTCATCACCACCATCGGCCTGCAGATCGGCGTTCTTCTGGCCGGCGCCATCCTCACCGAGACGATCTTCTCCTGGCCGGGCATCGGCAAATGGATGGTCGATTCGGTCTTCAAGCGCGATTACGCCGTCGTCCAGGGCGGGCTTCTGCTGATCGCCGGCGTGATCATGATGGTCAACCTGATTGTTGATGTCCTCTATGGCTTCATCAATCCGCGCATTCGTCACTAGGAGCGGTTCATGAGCACCGTCACCGTCAAGACTGGCCAGCCATCCGCCGCTGCGGAATTCTGGCACTATTTCTCCCGCAACAAGGGCGCCGTTATCGGCCTCGTCGTTTTCATCATCATCCTGGTCGTCGCAATCTTCGCACCGATCTTCGCGCCGCATGCGCCGAACGAGCAGAACCGCCAGGCGCTGCTGGCCGTGCCATCCTGGATGGAGGGCGGCAGCATCTCGTTCCCGCTCGGAACGGATGCCGTCGGCCGCGATATCCTCTCGCGCCTGATCTACGGCGCGCGCTTCTCGCTCTTCATCGGCGTCGTCGTCGTCACGCTTTCGGTCGTCTGCGGCGTCCTGATCGGCCTCGTCGCCGGCTATTTCCGCGGCAGGATCGATACGGCGATCATGCGGCTGATGGACATCATCCTGGCCTTCCCGTCGCTGCTGCTTGCTCTCGTGCTGGTGGCCGTGCTCGGGCCTGGGCTGACCAACGCCATGATCGCGATCTCTCTGGTCAACCAGCCGCATTTCGTGCGTTTGACCCGCGCCTCCGTCATCTCGGAGCGCGAGAAGGAATATGTGATCGCCTCGCGTGTCGCCGGTGCCGGCACCTTCCGCCTGATGTTCAAGACGATCCTGCCGAACTGTCTGGGGCCGCTGATCGTCCAGGCGACGCTCGCCTTTTCAGCGGCGATTCTCGATGCCGCCGCCCTCGGCTTCCTCGGCATGGGCGCCCAGCCGCCGACACCCGAATGGGGCACGATGCTCGCCGAATCCCGCGAGTTCATCTCGCGCGCCTGGTGGGTGGTAACATTCCCGGGTCTTGCCATCCTCATCACCGTTCTCGCCATCAACCTGATGGGCGACGGCCTGCGCGATGCGCTTGACCCCAAGCTGAAGAGGTCGTGATGCCGCTCCTCGAAATCGAAAATCTGACCGTCGAGTTCCAGACCTCTTCCGGTCTCTTCCGCGCCGTCGACCGCGTATCGCTTACCTGCGACAAGGGCGAGATCCTGTCGGTCGTCGGCGAATCCGGCTCGGGCAAATCCGTTGCCATGCTGGCCCTGATGGGGCTTCTGCCCTGGACGGCGAAGATCACGGCCGACCGCCTGCAGTTCGACGGACAGGATCTGCGGGGCATCTCCGGGCGCCAGCGCCGCAGGATCGTCGGCAAGGACATGGCGATGATCTTCCAGGAGCCGATGTCGAGCCTCAATCCGTGCTTCACCGTCGGCTTCCAGCTCGGCGAGACCCTGCGCGTCCATATGGGCCTCAACCGCAAGGAGCGTCGCGAGCGCTCGATCGAACTCCTGAACCTCGTCGGTATTCCGGCCCCGGAAGACCGGCTGTCGAACTTCCCGCATCAGATGTCGGGCGGTATGAGCCAGCGCGTGATGATCGCCATGGCGCTCGCCTGCAATCCGAAGCTGCTGATCGCCGATGAGCCGACGACGGCGCTCGACGTGACGATTCAGGCGCAGATCCTCGATCTGCTCGCGCGCCTGCAGAAGGAGCAGGGCATGGCGCTGGTGCTGATCACCCATGACATGGGTGTCGTCGCCGAAACCGCCGAGCGCGTGCAGGTGCAATATGCCGGCCAGAAGGTCGAGGAGCAGCCGGTGAAAGCGCTGTTCCGCGATCCGCATCACCCCTATACCGCAGCCCTGCTCGCCGCCTTGCCGGAACGAGCCCAGGTCGGCCAGCGTCTGCCCTCGATCGCCGGTGTCGTTCCCGGCCAGCACGGCCGCCCGACGGGCTGTCTTTTCGCGCCGCGCTGCGGCTACGCCACGATCGAATGCGACCGCGGCGTCGTCCGCCAGGGGCCGGAGCTCGGGCTGGCGCTGTGCAACTATCCTTTGAAGGACGGCAAGCCGCTCGGGCATCCCGGCGTCATGGCCGTTGAAACGACAGGAGACCTGGTATGACGGGCGCTGTTCTCGAGGGCAGGGATCTCGCCCGCTTCTACACCGTCAACCGCGGCCTCTTCAAAGCCGATGCCACCGTCAAGGCGCTGAACGGCGTCAGCTTCAGCCTACATTCCGGCAAGACGCTGGCCGTCGTCGGCGAATCCGGCTGCGGCAAGTCGACGCTTGCCCGCCTGGTCAGCATGATCGAGAACCCGACAGCGGGAGAGTTGCTGATCGACGGCAAGCCCGCCCGTGTCGGCGACCGCAGCCTGCGCAGCCAGGTGCAGATCGTCTTCCAGAATCCCTATGGCTCGCTCAACCCGCGCCAGAAGGTCGGCGCGATCCTGGAAGAGCCGCTGAAGATCAACACCGATCTCAACGCCGCCGCCCGCCGCCGCAAGGTGGAGGAGATGATGGCCCGTGTCGGCCTGCGCCCGGAGCATCACGGCCGCTATCCGCATATGTTCTCCGGCGGCCAGCGCCAGCGCATCGCCATCGCCCGCGCTTTGATGCTGCGGCCGAAGGTGCTGGTGCTCGACGAACCGGTGTCGGCGCTCGACCTGTCGATCCAGGCGCAGGTGCTGAACCTGCTGATGGATCTGCAGAAGGAGATGGGACTTGCCTATCTCTTCATCTCGCACGGCCTCTCCGTCGTCCACCACATCGCCGACGAGGTGATGGTGATGTATCTCGGCCGCCCGGTCGAAACCGGTCCGGCCGCCGAGGTCTTCGCCCGGCCGCGCCACCCCTATACCGCCGCCCTGCTGTCGGCCACACCGATCGCCGACCCGGAACGGGCCAAGAACCGCATCCGCCTACAGGGCGAACTGCCGTCGCCGCTGAAGCCGCCGTCCGGCTGTCACTTCAATCCGCGCTGCTGGAAGGCGCAGGAGTATTGTCGCCAGGTCTCTCCCGAATTAAGGGGAGAAGGTGCGCAACAATATGCCTGTCATTTTCCGCTGGATTGAGCGGGAAGGAACGCCAAGGAGGGATCATGTCGGAGCCGATGAACAAACCCCATGCGATCATCGTCATGGGCGTCAGCGGCTGTGGTAAATCTTCCGTCGGCGAGACGCTGGCGGCAGCCCTGCATCTGGCCTTCGTCGAAGGCGATGCGCTGCACCCGGCCGCGAATGTCGAGAAAATGTCGAGGGGCATTCCGCTGACCGACGAGGACCGGATGCCCTGGCTCGACCGCATCGGTGAAGACATCAAGGCGTCGCTTGCAACAGGCGAGGGCATCATCGTCTCCTGCTCGGCGCTGAAGCGCATCTATCGCGACAGGCTGCGGGCTGCGGCCGGCGGAAACCTGTTCTTCGTTTACCTCGAAGGCTCAGAAGCCTTGCTGACCAAACGGATGGGCGAGCGCAAGGGCCATTTCATGCCGGTCTCGCTGCTCGAAAGCCAGCTGGCGACGCTGGAGGTGCCCACAGGCGAGCCGGGCGTCGTCACCGTCGATATCGACGATACGATCGACGGCATTGCGGCAACGGCTCTCAAGGGCCTTGCCTCCCTCGGCGTCACGGGTTGAAACGCTCAGGCGAATAGGCCGCAATATCGATGAATGGTTTTTCGCCGGTGATGAGCTCGGCCAGCACGCGGCCGGTGACCGGCCCGAGCGTCAGCCCGTGATGGGCATGGCCGAAGGCAAACCACAAGCCTTGATGGCGCGGCGCCTTGCCGATAACAGGCATCATGTCGGGTGTGCAGGGACGCGCGCCCATCCAAGGTTCGGGATCGAGCCTGTCGCCGAGCGGGAAGATCGTGCGCGCCACGGCTTCGGCCCGGTCGAGCTGGACCGGCGTCTTCGGCGCGTCGAGCGTTGCGAACTCCGCTCCCGTCGTCAGCCGGATGCCGCGGCGCATCGGCGCCAGGAGATAGCCGCGTTCGGCATCGAGCAGCCAGTTGTTAAGCACGGCATCGCCCCTGGCAGCATAATGCATGTGATAGCCGCGCTTGACGCCGAGCGGGAAGGAATAGCCGAGCCGGCGCGTTGCGAGCGCCGTCCAGGGGCCGAGCGCGATCACCGCATCGTCGGCTTCGAGTGGGCCTTCTGCAGTCATGATCTTCCAGCCCGAGCCGAACGGGCCGAATGAGGCGGCGTCGCCTGTGACGAAGCGGCCGCCGAGGCTTTCGAAATAGCCGCGATAGGCTGAGGTCAGCGCATGCGGGTCGAGCACCGACCACGGATCGCGCCAGCGGATGCCGCCGGCAAAATCGCCTGTCATGTCAGGCTCCATGCGGGCGATGTCGGCCGAAGTCAGGCTGTCATAGTCCACCCCGAATTCATCTTGCCAGAGTGCGGCCTCCGCTAAGGCCTCGTCACGCTTGGCTTCCGTGCGGAAGATCTTCATCCAGCCATCCCTACGGATCAGCGTTTCCGCATGTGAGGCCTCGATGAGGTCCTTGTGCTCGGCAATCGAATGTTGGATCAGCGGCGCATAGGCCCGGGTGATCACCGCGTGGCGCCGCGCATTGGAATTCCACCAGTAGCGGGCGAGAAAGGCGAGCTGGCTTGGCAGCGTGCGCAGGTGGTAATGGGCATCGATGCGGTTATTCAGCGCATAGCGCAAGAGAAGGCCGAGCTGCTGGGGAAAGCCGTAAGGCACCACGCCTTCGCGCTGGATCAGGCCGGCATTGCCGAAGGAGGTTTCGCTGCCAGGATCCTTACGGTCGATCAGCGTCACCTGTCGGCCGCGCCGCTGAAGATGGATGGCCGCCGACACACCGACGATACCGGCGCCGAGCACGATCGCGTTTTTCGTCATTCCCCTGCATTCCGCTTTGTTGTCGGGGTGAAAATGCTCCCGCCGATACTGCGGCGCAAACGAAATATCGCATTCATTTCACAATCATTGCGCTTTTCAGTGCGGCATTTTCGGCCCTCATGCGGACGTAGAGGACGCAGGCGTTCAGAAGCGAAAAGCCGATCGCGTAGAAGGGCAGGCCGAAGGCCAACGGGAGGGCGGCGATCTCGCCGACGACGATCGCGTAGTTCGGGTGCCGGAGGAAGCGATAGGGCCCCGATGTGACGAGCGGTGCGCCGGGCAGGATGATGATGCGCGTCGTCCAGCGGTCCTTCAGCGTCGCCAGCACCCAAAGCCGCAACGCCTGCAGCCCGATGAAGACGGCAAACCAGTAGGGCTCGACCGGCCTGCCCGGCGCCAGCAGCCAGAGGCCGATGATCCAGCCGGCATGCAGCGCCACCATGGCGGGATAGTGCTCCGGTGCCACTTCCCTGGCGCCCTTGGCGATAAGGGCAGCGGTGTTGCGCCGGGCAAGGGCGAGTTCGCCAAGCCGCTGCAGCGTCACGAAGGTAAGCAGCGCGATCGACGGCCACATCATGACAGCCTCCGGAGCGTCACGCAGCTCGCCGAAAAGCCCGGCCCCATGGCAATCATCGCTGAGCGCTCCGGCAATCCGGCGCGGATTGCCCGCTCCAGCACGAACAGTATGGTCGGTGAGGACATGTTGCCATAGTCGGCAAGCACGCCGCGCTCGTGATCGAGGGAGCCCGGCGACAGCGACAGCGCGCTCTCCATCGCGGCCAGCACTTTGGTGCCGCCGGGATGGCAGATGAAGCGGCCGATATCGTCAGGTGTCAGTCCGTTTCGCGCCAGAATGGCCGTCACCGCCGGGCCGAGCTCCTTTTCGGCAAAGGGCGGCAGAGCTTGCGCGAGCACGATGCCGAAGCCGCCGTCGTCGATCTTCCAGCCCATGATATCGAGCGTGTCGGGAAAGAGATGCTCGCCGGTCGATTCCACCGCGGCCAGTCCGCCTTCCCCCGATCGCAGCACGCAGGCGGCGGCACCGTCGCCGAAAAGCGCCGTTGCGATGATGTTCGGTCGCGTCAGCTCGTCGAGGCGGAAGGCCAGCGTGCAAAGCTCGATCGAGACGAAGAGAACGACGGCGCCCGGCCGGCTTCGCGCCAGCCGCGCGGCGATCGCAAAGCCCGACACACCGGCCGCACAGCCGAGCCCGAATACAGGCACACGCTCTATATCGGCTCGGAAACCCATCTGCCGGGCCATCTGCGCATCGAGGCTCGGCGTCGTAAAACCGGTCGACGACACGGTCACGACGCAATCGACATCGCCGGCATCAAGCCCTGCCTGACGTAGCGAAGAGGTTGCGGTCTCGACGAAGAGCCTGCCTGCCACTTCCGCATAGGCCTGCATCCGGTCCTGCCAGCCATGCGGCTCGTCGAACCAGGCAAGCGGCCGCGCCGCATGGCGCTTTTGGATGCCGGCGCTGTCGAAGACGCGGGCAAGATGGCGGAAATCCTCGAAACGGTCGGCAAACAGCCGGCCGGAGGCTTCGACCGCCTCTTTCTGGAAAATGACATGTTCGGGTGCGGCGACGGCGAGGCTGACGAGTTTTACGCTATCTGTCACGAAATTCTCCTTGTCGTTCCCGGCGTAACGTTGAGAACACTCGGTTTCGACGATCTATTCGGCCTCGGTGGCATCACGAAGCCGTGATGACGAAAATAGAGAGGCTGCCGAATAAAGCTCGGGGCAGCGGTGTTTTCTCCTCGCAACGTCACCTTTGAGGAGTTTTCCGATGATGATCATGCCAGTCCGTTTTGCCTCCGTCCTTCTCGGCGGCTGCCTTGCCGCTTCCCTCTTCTCCGGCCCGGCCTTTGCCGTCGGCAATGACAACAGCACGATGCCGACCTGCAAGAAGGGCGAGATCTACGACCAGAAGACCAAGAGATGCGTCAAGCAGCAGAGCGCCAACGTCTCGGACGAGAACCGCACCGACTATGCCTATTCGCTGGCCAAAGCCGGCCGTTATCAGGAGGCGCTCGCCATGCTCGACACGGTCAAGGATCAGAACACGGCCGAAGTGCTGAACTATCGCGGTTATGCCACCCGCAAGCTCGGCCGCACCGACGAAGGCATCTCCTACTACCTCCAATCGGTGAAGATGGATCCGCAATACGCCAAGGTCCGCGAATATCTCGGCGAAGCCTATGTCATCAAGGGCCGGCTCGATCTCGCCAAGGACCAGTTGAAGTCAATCAAGGCGATCTGCGGTACGGGCTGCGAGGAATATCAGGATTTGAATGCCGTCATCCTCGACCCGTCGAAGATCTGATCGGCGGCACGGGCGGGGACGCAGCCACGAAAGGGATACCGAATGTCGGTCGCGCGCACCACATTTCCTGCCTATAGTCCCGCCAGGACGGAATCGCCGGTTCATCCGGCGGTTCCATGGGATAGAGAATCGGCGGAGGCGGCCATCGCGAGCGCAGCGGATATCAGGAGCGGCCTGGCGGAAAGTCTGGCAAGGCTCTGGCGTTATGGTCTCGTTCTCTCGCATCAGCGCGATGTCGCCGATGATCTGGTGCAGGCGACCTGCCTTCGCGCGCTCGAACGTGCCGATCAGTTCGTCCCCGGCACCCGGCTCGACCGCTGGCTCTTTTCGATCCTGCATTCGATCTGGCTGAACGAGATCCGTTCCCGCCGGGTGCGTGAGGGCCAGGGTTTCGTCGATGCCGGCGAGGTGCTGACCTTTGACGGCGTCCACGACACCGAGACCCATGTGATGGCGGGTCAGGTGCTCAAACGGGTGAATGCGCTGCCCGAAGCGCAGAGAACGGTGATTTTCCTCGCCTATGTCGAAGGACTTTCCTATCGCGAGGTTGCAGGCATATTGGATATTCCGATCGGAACCGTGATGAGCCGGCTGGCGGCTGCCCGCGCCAAGCTCGCCAGTGACGAGCGGGAAGGGGGACGGCAATGAACACCAAGCAAATCATTCCCTCCGACGAGGAACTGACCGCCTTCATTGATGGCGAACTGACGGCCGAAGAGGCCGCGCGCATCGAGACCATGGTGAATGAAGACGAGAGCGTCGCCGAACGGCTGGAATTCCTGTCGCGCGCCAGCCTGCCCTTCGAGCAGGCCTTCGCTCCGCTGCTGTCGCAGGCCCCTCGCGAAAAACTGGAAGCAATGCTCGCCGCCATCCCGGTGGGTGAGGTCGCGAGATCCGGCTCCGCACCGGCCCTCGTCAGCCGCCGCCGTCTTCTTGGCGCGCTCGCCGCCTCGCTCATCGCCGGCATCGCCATAGACCGCGCCGTCCTCGGCATCGGCAAAGGCTTTTCGCCGAAGGATGAAAACAGCGAATGGCGCGCCGTGGTCGCCGACTATATCTCGCTCTATACGCCGGAGACGCTGGCCGGCCCGGCGCCGGAAAGAGACGTCCAGGCTGCTCAACTCGCAAGCCTCGACGAAAAGCTCGGCCTGTCGCTTTCCCCCGAAGCCGTCGCCCTTCCGGGCATCGATTTCAAACGCGCTCTGCTCCTGCAATATGACGGCAAACCGCTTGCTCAGATCGCCTATCTCGACCCCGAAACCGGCCCGATGGCACTGTGCATCGTCCGTTCCGATGGAGGCCCCAAAGCGCCGGACCTCGAAAGCCGCAAGGGCATGAACGTCGTCTACTGGTTGAACGGAACGCACGCCTTCATGCTGATCGGCCACGCGGCAGCAGACAGGATGACGGCGATTGCGGATGAGCTGCGCGGCAAGGTGGATGCGTAAGCGGTATCTTACGCGCGGTTGGCGGCAACGGGCTGGTGGGTTAGTGAAGGCGAGCGCGATTTTGAAACGGCAGGCTGGACCATAAATTCAGAAACGCTGATATGTCGGCTTCACGCATCGGCCGCGAATAGAAATATCCCTGGATCAGGAAACCGCCGAGCTCTCTGAGGGCTGTCACCTCTTCCTGCGTTTCGACACCTTCGATGACGCAGTCGAGACCCATGTCGCGACCGAGCGCCAGCAGCGATTTGACGATCTTGTAGCTGGCCGGCTTCCGATGCAGGTCGGTCACGAAAGTGCGGTCGATCTTGATCTTGGTGAGCGGCAGGGCATGAAGCCGCGAAAGGCTCGAATAGCCGATCCCGAAATCGTCAAGCGATATGCCGCAGCCGAGCGCCTTCAAGGTGGTGATCGCGCTTTGAATTTGACCGAAATCGGCAGCGAAGGCTGTCTCGGTAATCTCGAGATCGAGACGTTTGGGATCGAAACGGCTGGCGTGGATAATGCTGATGATATGCAGCAAGCCTTCCGGCGAGGTCAGGTCCTGCGCCGACAAATTGAAGGAAAGACGAATGCCGGCCGGCCAATTGGCCGCGACAGTGAGGGCTTTTTCGAGAAGCGGTCGCGTCAGGCGATTGATGAAGCCCGCCCTTTCGGCGACAGGAACGAACTGGACCGGCGAGACGCTTCCAAGCACCGGGCTCGTCCAGCGCGCCAGCGCCTCGAAGCCGATCGTTTCGTCCAACCGCACATCGACGATCGGTTGAAACACGACGCTCAGTTCCTCCTGCAGATCAGCCATCTGCAGCACCTGTTCGATCCGTGCATCGCGGCGGATTTCCGCATCGTGGTCCGACGAGAAGAGAACGGCTTTGCCGCGTTTGCTCCGCTTGCCGTGATAGAGCGCGTAATCGGCACGCTCGAAAAGATCGGCCGCGCTCCCGGCGTTATCGGGATATACCGCAAAGCCGATGGAGCACGAAATTTGGACGGCGGCTTCGGCAAAAATGAATGGCACCCGCAGCGCAATACACAGGCTTTCTCCGAGGGCGAGCAGTTCGGGCTCACTCGAAGGTCTTGAAATGATCAGCGCGAATTCATCGCCGCCAAGCCTCGCGAGATGGATATTCTGAGCGCAGAGCCCGGCCAGACGCTGGCCGACCTCGTAGAGCAGTTTGTCGCCGATGCCGTGGCCATAGAGGTCGTTGACCGGCTTGAAGCCATCGAGATCGATGATGCCGACCGCAAGGCTTTGCCCACTGGCCTCTGCTTCGCTGAATGCTTCCCCGAGATGGGAGAAGAACGCGCGGCGATTGGGAAGCTCGGTGAGGCTGTCGAGATTGGCGAGGCGAAAGTTCTCGTTGCTGAGCGCCTCGGTCTCTATCTTCGCCTCGATCAGCCGGGTGAAATCCCGGTACTGAATGAGAAGGGTGATCAGCATAGTGCCGGAAACAAGACCGGTATTGATGGCGATGGCAATGAAGACGGCATTGCCCGACAGGGCGAAAAAGATGAAGAACACGCCGTTGACGATAGCAGCGACGGTAAAGGCTGCCGGGCGCAGATGCATCAGGCAGAAAATGACGCCGATAACGGTAATCGCCATGTAGAAGGCCACGTGGCTCTTGGCATAGGCGTCGCCGTAAGGAAACAACAGCAGAGCCCAGCCGGTGAAGGCGACGGCAATAATACTGGCGAGGCGATTGGTGCGCGAGAGCGCCCGCGCGGCGACCTCATGGGTTGGCGTAACCCGCAGGGAGCGCGACCAGGCCATGAGGCGAACCGCGCAGACCAATGTCAGCACGATCGGGATATAGACGGCCAACCAGGTTGGCGCGACCGACATATGGGTCGCCGCCAGCACCCATGTATTGGTCAGCAGGATCACATACATGAGCGGCAGCTGATAGGAAAAGGCCCGGTATTGCGCCTTGAGCAATTCCGGCCTGTCCAGAGGTATGGACATGAATGCCCGAACCTTCGCGAGCCTGCTCGTCGACGGGATCGGATCTACTTTCATGTTTTCGCGCTTTGCTCGACGTTTGTGTAAGCCATGGTGTCCTTTGACCAGCCTGCTACGACGGTCCCCATCGGCCTTGGGATCATTGTTTGAAAAGATACAATCGAGTCATTCGATTGCATTCGGGCCTCTCGACAGACCGATCAGCTGTGCCGCCGACGTAAGTTCCGGGCACAGGCAGCCAGTTGGGCGTTTGGATTTCCACGACCAAACTAAGCATCCAATGCGTTAACGCTTCTGCACCGCAAGCCGATTGCGTGCGGGATTATTCGCAAAGTGGATATTCAGTTCGCGAGGCGGCTCGATGCCGCGTAAGGGCAGGAATGTCGTCCGCCGGTCGAGCGCGATGCACCGCGCCGATGCTGATCGGCCGCATCCCGTCTAGCCGGGTGCAGGAGCAGGCGGAGAGCGTTCGGAGCAAGCTTTCAGCCCAACTTTCCTCTTCCGTCGCCGCTCTGGATGTCATGATTTGCATTTGCTGCGGCGATAGAATATTGGCCCTCGAGCCTCGACCTTCATCCTGCCATGAAGTGGTACCGGTCTGACCAGGTCGCTCTCAACACAGCGATGCTTGTGCGGTCATAAGTGCCTGCTCTCCATTAAGTGATCCGGGATGAAATCATGAATTCAAGAGTCAAAAGGCTTTTATTTTTCTGCATACTTCCACTGGTCGTTTTTTGTCTTGTTCTCGGGTGGGTTTATAGCGGGGCACCGGGGCTCCCCAAACCCAGTTTGAAGCGGGTCGCCGTTGCCGATTGGCCGCCGCGCGATTCGGCTGGAGAATTCGTGTATCACAACAAGCTTTGGCTCTTGGGGGGCTGGAAAACAAAGCCGACAGAGTTGCTTCGGGATGTCTGGAATTCAGCCGATGGCGTCAAGTGGGATCTAGTCCAGTCGGAGCTACCTTTCTATTATACCGACCTACCGATGACGATCGTTTTCAAGGACCGAATGTGGGTACTGGGCGGCACCACACTCTCGGATCCGGAGCACCCGGCCACGAATTCAGTGTGGAACTCCGATGATGGAATCCACTGGAGCAACGTGCAAGCAGCGGCTTCATGGAGCCCAAGAACAGCCACGCCAATTGTCACGCTAAATGGCAAGCTGTGGATTCTTGGGGGCCTCGAGTGGGTTGATGGCAAGCAGACCCTTAAGAACGACGTGTGGAGCTCCAGCGATGGTATCAATTGGACCAAGGTGACCGAGCACGCGGCATGGCAGCCGCGAGCGTATCACGCAGCGGTCGCTTATCACGGAAAACTATGGGTTCTTGGAGGCGGGTCGTATCACCCAGACTACATCGCCCTGAACGATGTCTGGAATTCTGAAGATGGTCTCCATTGGAAAAAAGTTTCCGATGCGCCGTGGAGCGGGCGGATCTGGTTCTCGGCGGCAGAGTATCGAGACCGTATGTGGGTCATTGGTGGCTGGAGTAAAAGCACGCTGAACGTCGGCGGAATTTGGTTCACGGACAACGGCATTGATTGGACGCGATTGCCTTTATCTGACAGCTGGCGACCAAGGCATGAACAATCGACCTATGTCGTGGGCGATAAGATGATCATCGCTGCTGGGCATGCCGACCCAATCACAAATGAGGTGTGGGAGTTGAAAGTTCCTCCGTTATGGTTGAAATTTGATCGCCTCGTCCATCAGGTGCTGCCTTTTGTGAACGGGCGGACGGATGGCAGGGCAGACTAGCCCCGATAGTGGTCGTTAAAGACCAACCTGATGCATCAAGCCCTTGCAGATCCGCGGTCGACATTGTGTCTACCGTGGGTAGTCGATAGGAACGAACTGGATGTGCTTCTTGGCGCGACGAATATGATCTCAACATTTCGTCCCAAAATCATGCTTGAGTTGGCTCCCTACGTGTATTCGGAAAACCAGAGAAATTCGATCGAATTTTGAGCATCACAGTTCGGTCGATCGAGTTGAAGAAGTTGCTGCCGCAGAGCCTGGAATTGGTCTGTAAGGCAATTCCAGAAGGTGGAGGCATGAATGTTCTCGCAGAACCGAATGACAAGCGGCCTGATAATCAAGGTGGATCGATTGTCGCGAGTTGAGTTGTTCACTTACCCTCTCATTATTTGTATCCATGCCTATGCCTTAGTAGTCTTCGGGGCGACGTATTGGATCGATTCACGCGACTATATATCATTGGCCACTGCCATGTCTTCGCCTAGCGGATTGCAGCTATTTTACCAAACAACAGGTCAATGGATATTTAGCCATCTCGGGCCTGGCGTGCCGGGAGCCTGGCTCTTGCTCAGCGAGTTGCCGGTCTCCTGGCAATGGCCGGCGCTCGCAATATTCCAGCACATGGTGGCTGCAGGGGCGCTCATTTTCGCATTTCGGACGGTTTATCGCCTTTGGCCATCGCCCGTGCACATGATTTTTGTCCTATTGCTGTTACTGCTGCCAGCGTATCAGGCATTTCATAATTCACTTCTGACCGAATCGTGCACTTCATCTTTCGTTCTGATTGGTTTTTCGTGTTGTTTAAGGATAGCGCGGGGGAATCGGTCTGTCGGTAGTTGTGTTGTTGTGGCGCTTATAGTGATCGGGTGCGTGACCCAGTTTAGAAGTTACTGGGGAGCTATAGTCGCGTTAATGTTATTCTACGCACTTATTTCCCGGGCATTTCTTATTTCTAGATGGATGGTTGTCCTTTTCGCTGTGTCGGCTAGCTCGGTCCTAGCGTTTCCGACATACAGATATCTGCAGGACGGACAATTTTTTCTGCCAGCGGGCGGTATCAACCTTCTAATATCGGCGTCGCAGGCTAATCCGCACCCCTCGTCGACAGTGAATACGCTCCTTAACGTGGCAGGGTTTCCGGATACTTTGACGTATAGCGGTATCACAATGTCCGACGCGCTATTAATCGCTGAAAAGTGGAGAGCTGAAGGACGCTCCAATAGCGAGATCAACGAAAAGGCAGAGGAACTCGCCAGTGCGCTACGCTCGGATGGGGCGAGTGTTCAATTGAACCGGTTCTTATATGGCATGGCCTCAATCGGAGCGATCTTGCCGTCGGCGGTAGTTCCGCAAACGCATGAAGTCTTTCCGGGATACTCTCCCAGGAATTTTCTCGATCATCTTTACGGCTATTATCGTTGGCAAAGCTGGGCATCATCGGAGGACTATCGGTCTGGATTCGACCGTTTTTTTGGACCGCAAGCAGCCTCAGACGCGGCAGTTTTTCCGTTCGCGGTTCTATCAAACGCTAAGATCTATGCAGCATTCAATCCGTACATTTCGACCTTCGGAGTGGCGCTTCGTGACCCAATAAAGATAGGTGTTCTGCCGCCCGACCTTTGGCTTTTGTTGGCTTTGCTGGCTGCTGCATTTTTGACGGTACAAGCAAAGGAGGTAACAATATTGCTTCTTTGTTCGTTGGCGCCAGCCTTTGCTGTCGCGTATGCGTTTCCTCTCGGAAACCCACGCTACTCAGTACCATTGCTTCCATTATATTTTTTCGTCATTTCGATTGGGGCGGCTCACCTCATCGCACGGTCGCGACTTTCGAGAGTCCATCAAAGGAGAGCCGCAAAAATATCATCCCATGTAAACTAGCGCTTTCAATTCCACCCCGTGTCAGCGTGGCGGCGTGAGTTTGGAAAACTAAGAGTACGTGGGTTTGCTGCCAGTGATGAAGATTGACTTTTTTGGCGAGAACACCCAATGAGGCCTAATCATTCCTGTCCGCGCGAGTCCCACATGGCAATTGTGCGGTCGCCGATAAAACCGGGTGCCTCCGGTCATGCCACGGGTGCACAAGCAAATATGAGAAGTCTTCCAAAAAAAATCATTGCTGGCCATACCGGTATGGTGGGTTCGGCCGTTGAACGACGCTTGATCGCGGAAGGGTGTCCGGCTAGCTCAGGGGATGTCAATGTGAACCGCCAAATTATTTTGGGCGGCGGATACTGTCGCGCGGGGAGAAGCTCTTGATAAAATTCGCTATTGTTGGATGCGGACGCATTGCTAAAAGACATTCCGAACTGTTGGGCTTGTCACAGATAACCGGGGCGTCGCTAGTCGCAGTTTGTGACGTAGTGGAAGAAAGGGCAAAGGAGTTCGGAGAAAGATTCGGCGTTCCTCACTATCAGTCCATCGACGAAATGCTCCAGAACACGGACGCCGATGTCGTATCGATATTGACGCCAAGTGGCATGCATGCAGAGCACGTCATAACTGCTGCAAAATATAAACGGCACATCGTGGTTGAAAAGCCAATGGCGCTGACTTTGACCGACGCTGAAGCGATGATCAAGGCGTGTGATGACAACAACATTCGCCTTTTTGTCGTCAAACAAAACCGGTTTAACGTCCCGGTCCTGAAAGCGCGCGAAGCTCTTGATGCGGGCCGCTTCGGAAAGCTCGTGCTCGGGACGGTTAGGGTACGATGGTGCCGCGATCAGAGTTACTATGATCAGGATAACTGGCGCGGTACCTGGCAATATGACGGCGGTGTTCTTGCCAATCAGGCAAGTCATCATATCGACATGTTAACTTGGTTCATGGGTGATGTCGAAAGTGTTCACGCGCGCGCGGCGACAGCGTTGGTGGATATCGAGGCGGAAGACACTGCCGTAGCCACACTGAAGTTCCGCAACGGTGCTCTCGGCATTATAGAAGCCACCGCAGCAACGCGACCCAAGGACATTGAAGGATCGATTTCGATACTTGGTGCTGGGGGCTCTGTTGAGATTGCGGGCTTTGCGGTGAACAAGATCCGCACCTGGCAGTTCGGCGACCATGACTTAGGCGATGAGCAAGTTATGGAGAAGTACTCTGTTAATCCTCCGAACGTTTATGGTTTTGGTCATCAGGCTTATTACGAACATGTCGTCGATTGCCTAGTGAACGATACAAAAGCCATCGTGGATGGTCATGAGGGACGTCAGAGTCTTGAGCTGATCTCCGCACTTTACGAATCAATCGCGTCCAATCAGGAAGTGAAATTGCCTTTGGAAGTGAAACATTCGAAACTGGGACGATCTTCCCAGTGACCGACGGCTCCCCCACGCTCTGGAAGGCGCAGGTCAGAGACGTCGTTTGCGGCGCTCGGGTAAAAATAGTTGAGCCCGCCAATGTCTATGAATGCGAACTTGCGGATGATTGTTTCGTCGGTCCGTTCGTCGAAATCCAGAAGGGCGTGAAGATCGGGCCGCGCACAAAGATACAGTCACACAGTTTCATATGCGAACTTGTGGAGATTGGTGAGGATTGTTTCATCGGACATGGGGTTGTTTTTGTGAACGACCTTTTTTCGGGAGGTGGGCCTGCGCGGGGAAATCGCGCGCTCTGGAAGGAGACACGGATCGGCAACCGAGTTTCGATCGGCTCAAACGCTACGGTCCTGGCAGTTCGGATATGCGACGATGTCGTCATCGGCGCAGGCGCGGTTGTAACCCGGGATATCACCATTTCTGGCACCTATGCCGGCAACCCCGCCCGGCCTTTACCTCGTTCGGCAAGGAATGAGGTTTAGGTTTGTTTCGGGAAGATCGTCGTTGGTGGACAACGTCGGTACATGCCCCAGGCTTTGCAGTTTCTCGCCGTCAGCCCCCGTGGGAAGGGGTGTTGGCCTCAGCCTTTCGCGAAGGGTTGTTACAGCGTTGAGCCGGGCTGAATTTTATTTTTTGTTGGCGCAAATGGCGGCGCCGGCGCACACGGAAATCATCGCAATTTACCGAGAGCAGGTTTCATGAAAGTTCCTTTCGCTGATCTTCATCTCCAATATCTCTCGCTAAAGGAGGAGATCGATGCTGCAATCGCTTCGGTCATCCGCTCTTCCGCGTTTATCAGGGGGCCATTCGTTCAGAAGTTCGAGGACGAATTTGCCGCCGCCGTCGGCGCCCCTTATTGCATCTCATGTGCGAATGGAACGGATTCGCTCTTCATCGCCATGCGCGCGCTAGGCGTCAAACCCGGGGATGAAGTTATTACGACTGCCCATTCGTGGATTTCAACTACCGAGACGATTTCACAGGCCGGCGGCAATGTTGTCTTCTGCGACACCGACGCTTCGACATACACCATCGATCCTGTTCAAATCGAAGCGAAGATCACGCCTAGAACGGTTGGCATCATCCCGGTTCACCTCTATGGCCAACCGGCCGATATGACTGCGATCATGGCTATCGCCCGGAAGCACGGTCTCTGGGTCATAGAGGATTGTGCCCAATCCCATCTGGCTGAGATTGATGGGCAGGTCGTCGGGAGTTTCGGGGATGTCGCTTCCTATTCTTTCTACCCGGGAAAGAACCTTGGTGCGATGGGCGACGCAGGCGCCATTACCTGCAAGGACAAATCACTTGCCGATCGGATGGCGATGTTTGCGCGGCATGGCGGGCTTTCAAAGGGCGACCACCAGATCGAGGGCATAAATAGCCGCCTCGACGGACTGCAGGCCGCGATCCTGTCGGTGAAGCTGCCGCGTCTGCCGGAATGGACTGCAAAGCGGCAGGAATGGGCGAGGCGCTATGTGCGCGCCCTCGAAGATATTGGTGGGCTGGAACTGCCTGAAACGGCAGCCGGACGAAATCACGTCTATCACCTGTTTGTGATCAAGCACGAGCGGCGCGATGCCCTGGCCGCCCACCTCAATCATGCCGGCATCCAAACCGTGGTCAACTATCCGATATCGCTGCCGTTCCTGCCGGCTTACGAACGCCTTGGGCATCGGCCGGAAGATTTTCCCAACGCGTTTGGAAATCAGTCCAAGATTCTTTCAATTCCGATTTTCCCTGAAATGACAGAAGCCCAACTCCTGTACGTCGCAGATATGATCAGGGGCTTCGCCGAGTGAGTGACGAACGCCCGGAGAGCCATGGAAGGCGCAGCAATCTTCTTGGAAACTCAGGCTGGAATTTTGCGGGTTTCCTTTTTACGCTGATTGCTAATCTTGCCACGGTGCCGTTCGTCGTGCGCTGGATTGGACTGCAGGCACTGGGAAGCGCAGGCATAGTGATCGCTATCGCAGCTCCCGTGACGCTGATCGGCACGGTGCTCGGGCAGGCCGTTGTCAGGGAAATTTCCGCGCGGATTGGACGTGGCGAGGAGCATGCCGCCGCCCGTATTGCTATCGTCGGATTGAAAATCTGCCTGATTGCTTCGGCGGTGGCTTGGCTAGGGATCGTGCTTGCCGGTCCATGGATCATGACCGGCATCGCCGGTGCGTCTCTTCCATCACAGAATCTCACCGTCTCCTTCCTCATTGTCGCAACCGGCACCGTGGCGCAGCAGTTCTCGTTTGTCCTGCAAGGTATTTGCGTGGGAAAGCAAAATTTTCGATTGGTGGCCAAAGCATCAGCGTGGAGTTCATTCGCAACCATCATCGTGACCTTGGGATGCACGTGGTCATTTCCAGTGCTGAATGGCTATTTGCTCGGATTTGCTGGAAGTCTTGTATTTTCGACTGCAGGATGGATATGGGTTACATCCTCGGAATTCCGTGAGAGCGGCAGATTGATCTCGTCGTCTCCCGACGAACTGAAATCATTGCTTCATTTTGGAAAATGGCAAAGCCTTTCTCAGCTTGCCGGAATCTTTGGCAACCAGATTGACCGCTACGTTCTGGCTTCGCTCGCGCCGTCTGCCGTTGTCGGCCAATATAACGTGTGCAATCGCCTCCAGGAGGCCGCTTACATCGCGGTCATACGTATCTGTGAAGTCCTGTTTCCTCGATTTGGCAACATGTCGAACAGCCGCGAAGAGGAGCGGCATGATTTCTTCATGCTCGCCTCATGGGGCAATTCGGCTTTCGGAGCCATCGTACTCTCGCCAATCGCGGTTCTCTCTAGGCCGCTGTTGACGGTTTGGGTCGGCGAAGAAACCGCTGCAGGCGGCACGCATCTGCTCCAGATACTCATTCTCGGCGGCATCGTCGGGTGCGGGTCGAATGTATTCCAGTATTACGCCATGGGAATGGGCAGAAATGCACCGGCTGCATATACTTCGCTTGCGTATTCGGTGATGACGGTTGTTTTTTCTTTTGTTTCCATTTGGTTTTACGGTCCATACGCTGCCGGAGCAGGCTTGCTTGCTGCGAGCGTTGTAAGAGTGCCTCTCGCGCTTTTGGTGACTCGCAATTGCTTCTTTCGCACTTTCAGCGCGGAGCAAATGTTCGCCTGTACAGTTGCACCTATCTTGGTTGGCATCTGCATAGTTGTCGGATCTTTAGGCCTGAATTTCACCTGGATCAATGGCTGGTTGTCCCTCGCTTTCGCGTATGTCTGTTCTGTCTGCGTTGTCTCCGCCGCGATCGCAGCCGTGGCGATGACGACGAAAACCGGGAGCCTTATCTTGTCCCGTATCTATGGGTCCGTTAGAACGGCTTTGTCCGAGAGACGCCTGATTGGATGGAATAACCATCTTGTGAAACGCAAGAGAGGGTTTTGAGTGATCACTGTGGTAGACTATGGCGTCGGGAATATCGGCGCAATTACCAATATGGCGGAGTATCTGGGGATCGATGCTCGGCCAAGCGGTGATCCCAAAGAGATCGAAAGTGCTGCGAAGCTCATTCTTCCAGGGGTCGGTGCGTTTGACAAAGCAATGGCCACGTTGAGAAACAGAAAATTAGTCGATCCACTGAATCACGCTGTGCGCGAACGGAGGGTTCCTGTTCTCGGCATATGTCTCGGTATGCAGCTGTTGGCGCGATCCAGCGAGGAAGGCTCGGAACCGGGACTCGGCTGGATAAATGCGGATGTGAAGCGCATCAGGCTGCCGGCAACATCATCCCTTAAAGTTCCTCATATCGGCTGGCTTGAGATAAGGCCGTGCCGAGAAAGCGCTTTGTTCGACAGGTCCAACCGGAGGGAGCGCTTTTATTTCGACCACAGCTATTTTGTCGATTGCGATGATCCGAATGACGTTACCGCCGTCATCGACTACGGCGAGGAGCTATGTTGCGCAATGAGTTCGAACAATGTCAGCGGCGTGCAATTTCATCCTGAAAAAAGCCACCGCTTCGGGATGCGGGTTCTTGAAGCATTCGGGAAGCTTTGATGAGAAAAAGGCTTATACCCGTCCTGCTGGTCGATCAGAAGCGTCGGCTGGTGAAAACGATAGAGTTTGGCGAGCGCACCTACGTCGGCGATCCCTTCAATGTTGTGCGCCTTTTCAACGAAAAGGAAGTCGACGAGATCTGCATTCTCGATATCGACGCCACGCGTACGGGGCGAGGTCCTGACCTCGGCTTCGTTCGCGAACTCGCAACCGAATGTTTCATGCCTTTGGCATATGGCGGCGGTATCACCGAGCTTAGGCAGTGCGAGGAACTTAACCGCTCCGGCGTCGAGAAGTTTGTACTTGGTCAAGGCGCGCGCAATTCGCAACTGGTGGGAGCGATCGCTGCCGATATGGGCAGCCAGGCTCTGGTTGCCTGTGTCGACGTTGAGGGTCGCGGTGCGGCGGCGAGCTGCTACGCTTCAAGCGGTGCGAGGCAAGAGCCGATAGAATTCTGCCTGAGGCTGCAGGATGCCGGCGTTGGCGAAATAATTCTTCAGTCGAAAACTCTCGACGGCACGCGCAACGGGTATGATCTTGAGTTGATCCAGTCGATTAGCCGAAAGCTGAGCATTCCGGTCGTGGCCTTGGGTGGCGCCGGAAACGTCGCCCACATGGAGGAAGGCCTTCATGCCGGCGCTTCCGCCGCAGCCTCGGGGAGCGCCTTCACCTTTATCGGCCGGCTAAGGGCAGTCCTTATAAGCTACCCTGCACCAGAAATTTTGGAGGAGGCGGAGCAAGGTGCTCATGGATAACGCGTCGCGAGTTTGCTCATTTTGCGCCATGGACAATTCCAACCCGTCGATCGTGTTTGACGCAAACGGCCAATGTAACTGCTGTCGGGATGCGCTGAATCGCAAGCCGCACGAGTGGTGGACTGGCCCGGAAGGCGATATTCGAATGCGGCGATTGATCGCCACATTGAAGGAAGAAGGCGCAGGTAAGCCATACGATGCGATGGTCGGGCTTAGCGGTGGAATTGACAGCGCGTTTCTTGCGCATCTCGCCGCCCGAAAGCATGGTCTTCGTCTTCTGGCGGTCCATGTTGACGGCGGTTGGAATTCCGAGCCCGCCGTCCACAATATTGAAATTCTTGTCCGAAAACTCGATCTCGACCTTCACACTTATGTAATCGAGTGGCAGGAGATGCGCGATCTGCAGATTGCGTTTATGAAGGCTTCTGTCCTCAATCAGGACATCCCGCAAGATCATGCATTCTTTTCCACCCTCTATAGGACAGCAGCTAAATTCGGCATTCGTCACTTCCTCAGCGGCGTAAACTTCGCGTCAGAATCGGTGATACCCCGCGGCTTTGGCTATCCGTCGATTGACGGAACGCATGCGAGCGCGATTCAAAAACGCTTCGGCTCCTTGAAGCTCACGACCTATCCCTTCATGAGCCCTCTTGAGTATATTTGGCTTACCCGCGTCCGCCGGCAACTCACCATTCACCGTCCGCTCAACTACATCGACTACAATAAGGAAGAGGCGCGCACTGAGCTTCAGCGCGAATACGGGTGGCGTGACTACGGTGGCAAACACAGTGAATCCAGATTCACAAAATTCTACCAGGATATCTATCTTCCGAGAAAATTTAACTTTGACAAAAGACGGCTTCACCTTTCAAGTTTGATTGTTGCCGGACAAATGACACGGGAGGAGGCGCTGCGCGAAATTTCAAAGCCCATCATCTCCGTTCAGGATGCCCGCAGGGAAACAAAGTTCGTGGCCAAAAAACTGGGATTGAAGCCGGAAGAGCTCCAATCGTATATCGAGGCACCGCCAGTCCCGCACAGCAATTATCCGAACGGCATGTGGCTTCATAGAGCGCTTTTGCGCCTGCGTAACATGACACGGACACTCCTGCCGACACGTAACGCAGCCGCAGAGGCAGCAGATGTCGACTAGCCTCGTCTTTGCCATGGCTGTTACATGGTCGGTGGCGTTCTACGTCTGGAGGGTGGGGATCAATCTGACGCTTTCGTCAGTTTTTTTAGGTCTCATGCTCGCGCTTCATGGGCCCATGTATCTCTATTACACTCGAATATGGGGTATCCAGACTAAGTTTTTTGAGACAATCATGTCTTCCGCTCCCTACACCGATGCTATAGGCGCACTGGATCTCTCTCTTGCCCTTTCATTTGTTTGCATCACTGTCGGCATAGCAGGAGCGGATTTCGCGTTCGGCGTTAACCATCAACAGATCCAGGCGGCACTGCATTCCTGGCGCACTCAGCCTGTCCGGATAGCCAGCGGTGTCGCTCAACGGCTCAAAATAATCTCGGCCATCGGTTTCTTTATCATTCTCGCCTTTATTATAGCTGAAAACAAAATCCCCAAAACTATTGTCTACTTCATTTCCGATGCAAGCGAAGTCGCGAAGATTGCGATGCGGCGCGAGTCGGGTGGAAGCCGCTTTTATCTTTTCAATCTCCTCGTCTCCAACCTATTTCCCTTCTCTGCTTTTTGCTGTTTTATAGCTTTAAGACAGCAGTCAATGAAACTGCCAGCGATCGCGTGGGCTTTTATCGTTGCCGTCATGGTGGCCAAGGCCTCGACTTTGAGCAAGGCGCCATTGGCGATATTTGTACTGCAGTTGATAGTCGTGGAACATCTTCGAAAATCTTTGGATCTGCCATTGGGGATGGCGATTAGGTTTATTTCGTTTTGTGTTCTTTTGTTTGGTGCGATGGTACTTGTTGCCATTCGTGACTTGCATGGTGTCGGCGACGCGCTCGATTTTCTATTTTATCGGGTATTCATGATCGCAAACGAAAGTTTGCTTGAGTATTATGCCGCAATTCCAAGTGTTCTCCCCTATGGTTGGGGTAGTAAGTTCAGTTGGCTGGTAGGCTCTCTGACCGGGCAACCCAGTCAACCAACCTATGTACTGGTCGGCGCCGTCCATCGCGGCATGGAAGGTTCCACCTCGACAGCGATGTTTATCGCCGATGCCTGGGCCGACTTCTCTTGGGTGGGTGTGTTTCTATTTTCGCTATTTGCCGGATTTTTTATCCGCTTGCTAGATATCCAGCTAATAGTGAAACGAGGGAAGACCGTCGCAACGATTGCGGGGCTGGCTCTCGGCCACTATGGAATATTCGTGATGCTTTCGACCGCACTTCAAACTGCGATGATGACCGGCGGTTTGTTTTTGATTGTTCCATTAGTGCTGGCGCTGTCCAGCTCGCTAAAGTGGGTGCCAGATAAGAACGACGGTGGACAAGAGCATCTTGTCCAGCTCGGACGGGTATAGAATCCAATATGCGCGTTTTTCAAAATTCCGGGGTATATGCTGCTTATATGCGGCGGCTTGATATACTCGCAGTTGATGCGAGAAGTTTTTCAGACAGATTGTCTCATTTTCTGGATGATCGCTATGGCGCTTGCCACATACTGAACCCGGTGATGGAGGCCTCTCCAGACACCTTCTTTACGAACGGCGATGACGAGATACTTCAACGATACTGGGCGGTAGAAAACGGTTTGCCCGCCACCTCCGACATGGAGCAGATCTTGCTGAGCCAGATCGAACATCACCGCACCGAGATATTTTATAATTCGGATCCGATGCGATACGGGAACGATTTCGTCCGCAAACTTCCTGGCTGCGTGCGGAAGTCAATCATGTGGCGAGCGGCGCCTTCCGGCAATACCGACTTCGGCGCCTACGATTTGATCGTCTGCAACTTTCCTACCATATTGGAAGGTTATCGGAAGCTTGGCTGGCGCGCGGAATATTTTGCACCAGCCCATGATCCGGCAATGGATAGCTATGCCGAAAATCGAGACCGGCCAATCGATGTGCTTTTTGTCGGAGGCTATAGTCGTCACCATCGTCGGCGTGCAGAGATACTGCAAGCCGTGTCGGCTATTCGAAGGGATTTTAAAGTTCGTTACCACCTTGATCGGTCGCGATTGACTAGGCTTGCTGAGAGCCCGATTGGCTGGCTTCTGCCGCTTGGGAAGCACAGACGTCCGAAGAATATTCGCGCAGTGTCCCGTACCCCTCTTTTCGGACGCGAGCTTTATGAAGCGATTTCGCAGGCGAAAATTGTTCTAAACGGCGCCGTGGATATGGCGGGAACGGACAGGGGAAATATGCGATGCTGGGAGGCGCTAGGATGCGGTGCGCTGATGGTCTCGGACTCCGGTGTTTATCCCGAGGGGATGGTCAATAATATCAGCATGGTAACATATGAAGATGCGGAATCCGCGGCGCGGACAATTGTAAATCTGCTTCGGGAGCCGGGGCGCCTCCAGGCGTTAGCCAACGAGGGAACCCGTACTGTACGAACCGTGTACAACAAGCGTGCCCAATGGCTTAACTTCCAACGGCTGGCTGCAAGCGCATGAAGCTTAGCCTGACCACGATCGCAAACATGGCGGCGGGATGGTTGGCCCGCAAGCGGAGCAAATTTCTCGTCGGGAGTGGTAGCAACGTCCGTTGGCTGGCGTTGCGATCCATTCGCGGAGGCAATGTGAAGGTCGGCGAGAACTGTATCATCAATTGCAATATCAGCTTCGATGATCCCCGCGGCCGCATCAGCATTGGTGATCGCTGCTATATTGGTGCCAGTCACCTGGTATGCCATTCCGGAATTACGATTGGAAACGATGTCATCATCTCATGGGGAGTGACAATCGTCGATCATGATTCTCATTCTCTCGACTGGGAATTGCGCAAGAACGATGTGACCGATTGGGGCTTGGGAAAGAAGAATTGGAACGGGGTTTCCATCAAGCCAGTGTTTATTCAGGACAAGGTGTGGATTGGTTTTGGCGTGAGTATCCTGAAGGGGGTGACAGTCGGCGACGGGGCAGTTATTGGAGCCCATGCTGTTGTCACGCGCGATGTCCCCCCTTACACCGTCGTCGCCGGTAACCCCGCTCGCATAATTCGGAATCTCAAGCGGACGCAAAAAGAGACAGAAGGTCAACCATGACGGCAACAAAGTTGGACACGTGGGAAGCAGCCGTCCAGTGGCTTCGGCAACAGCCTGACCAGCAAAAGCTGGTGCTCGATGCCTATTACGACGATCCGATTCTGAAGGCGGCCGAGCGGTATTGGCGGAGCGGCGAATGGGGTGCCATTCGCGAATTTCTCCCGCGGGCGCCAGGAACTGCAGTGGATATCGGCGCCGGTCGTGGTATTGCCAGCTATGCTCTGGCGAAGGAAGGTTTTGAGGTAACGGCCCTGGAGCCCGACGCGAGCGACCTCGTGGGGGCTGGTGCAATTCGTGCCCTCTTCAATGAAGTTCATCTTCCCATTTCGATCGCCGAGGAGTTTTCCGAAAAGCTCCCATTCTCCGACAATGCCTTCGATGTGGTCTTTGCTAGAGCCGTTCTGCATCACACCTCCGATCTGTCGGCCGCGTGCCGCGAATTCTTTCGAGTGCTCAAGCCCGGCGGGCGCTTCATCGCAGTTCGCGAACATGTGATATCGAGCGAACGCGATTTGCCGATCTTTCTCGATCGCCATCCCCTGCACAAACTCTATGGAGGGGAAAACGCCTTTCTTCTGAAGGAGTATCAGAACTCTATTGTTTCGGCCGGTTTCAAGATGGAAAAGCTCCTTATGCCGCTGGAGAGCGAGATCAACTTCGCCCCCTATACTCCGGCGGAGTTGAAGGCGCAGATTGCCATGCGATTGCCGTTCTTCGCCAGAGCCGTTCCAGCGCTTTTGAATTCTCGGTCGGTCTGGACGATCTTCTCGCATATCGCAGCAAAGTTCGATCGGCGGCCGGGTCGGCTATATTCGTTCGTCGCCACGCGGCCCCAATAAAGAAAAAGAATGGCTCGTATATTAATCACAGGCGCTCACGGATTTATCGGAAGATATCTGGCAAAGTCGCTTGCACTTGCCGGGAATTCCGTATTCGGCCTTGGGCACGGTACCTGGTCACCGCTTCACGCCCAGCGCTGGGGGCTAGTCTCTTGGCATAACGGCGAGGTCGATATCCCCAATCTTCGGTTGATTCAACAGCAGTTTGGGACGGTGGACATTGTGTACCATCTTGCGGGGGGCTCGTCGGTCGGAGCAGCAATCGCAAATCCTCGCGAAGATTTCCACCGCACGGTCAGCTCGAGCATTGAACTCCTTGAATGGATGAGACTGGAGGCCCCTAAAAGCAGCTTAGTGGCGGTTTCTAGCGCTGCTGTTTACGGGGCAGGGCACACAGGTCAGATAGCTGAAACGGCGAAACCCAATCCCTTCTCTCCCTACGGTCATCACAAGCATATAATGGAATCTCTCTGCATCTCCTATTGCGAGAGTTACGAGTTAAAGGTCGTGATCGGTCGGCTGTTTTCAGTTTATGGGGAGGGATTACGCAAGCAATTGCTCTGGGACGTTTGCTCCCAGCTCGAGGTTCACCCTGAGCGACTCCTTCTCGGTGGCAGTGGCAACGAGCTTAGAGACTGGACGGCGGTGACCGACGTCGCGCGCGCTCTGTCGCTGATCCACACCGAGGCGAGCCCCTCGCCAAAAGTTATCAATATCGGCACCGGCCGCGGCACCAATGTTCGCGCGATCGTTGAAGGTATTGCCCAAGCATGGGCGGTCGATACCAATTTGGAAGCCAGGATTGAATTTTCGGGTAAAGCACGAGCTGGCGACCCTCAAAGCCTGATAGCCCAATCCGAGCAGCTCGCAGCCCTCGGGTTCGAGTGGCAAAAGGATTTGATGGAAGGCCTCTCAGACTATGTCAGGTGGTTTCGATCGGAATCCGGTGTGAGATCATGACCCGTATTGCCTTTACGATGATCGGCGGGAAAGACTGGACCGGCGGTTATAACTATCTGATAAATCTCGCCAGGCTGCTGTCGGCTGATCAGAGCAGAGCTCTTACGCCCGTTATGTTCTTTGGAACCGACGTCGATGAAGAAGATATAACTCCATTTGCGGCTCTCAATTGCGTTGAGGTGGTCCGTAGCCCGCTCTTTAACAGATCCAGGAGCTTTAGATCTCTGCTCACCGGTCTTGTCACCGGCGCCGACTGGCGTGTGCGTAAGCTGTTTAGAACTCACCAGATAGATGTCGTATTTGAGGTGGCACAATTTTTTGGTTTCAATCTCGGCATCCCCGCTATTGCCTGGATCCCAGATTTCCAGCACCGCTTCCTCCCCCATCTCTTCAGTAAGCTTGGCTACTGGAAACGCGATATAGGGTTTAGAATTCAGGTCCTGGGAAAACGCGAGATCATGTTGAGCAGCGAAGACTCGCGCGTCTCGTGCGAAGTTTTCTATCCGTCCTCCCGGGGGCGCACACACGTGGTCAGGTTTGCGGTGCCGCCGAAGGTCGTGATTGTTCCTGCGGCTGCTCGTGCTCTTGCCGACAAATATGGACTGCCTGAGCGGTATATCTTCCTTCCCAACCAGTTCTGGCAGCACAAGAACCATCTTCTTGTCGTGGAGGCATTGACGATCCTCCGTGGCCGCGGTCAAGACGTTACTGTCGTAGCATGTGGCAGCCAGTCTGATCCGCGCGACCCCTCTTATTTTCCGCGTGTGAAGGCTGCTATCGACAGTTCCGGTCTCTCCTCAAACTTCATTCTTCTCGGTCTTATCCCGTATGGCGATCTTGCTCCACTCGCAACCGCTAGTATGGCCTTGCTGAATCCATCTCTCTTCGAAGGATGGAGCACGACAGTCGAAGAGGCCCTGTCGTGGGGCGTGCCGTTGATTTTGTCGGATTTGGACGTCAACAGGGAACAGGCGGGCGAAGTGGCCGTATTTTTCGATCGCCATGACGCGCAGGCGCTTGCAGACGCACTTGCTTCGGCAAATCTGTCTTCGCCGGATATTCTGTTCGAGCGGGCGGCGAAGGCACAGGCCATCGCTAATGAACGCGTCAACCGCTTCATCACTGATTTCCATGCGCTTGTTCAACGGGCTGCCACCAAACGCCGGTAGCAAACCACGCACGAAGGCCGGGGGACCTCGCCTCTACCCACCAGCTATGAAAGTAAGTGTGAATGCGCGAACCGAAAATTTCAATCATCACCGTTGTCTTCAACAACGAAGCCACGATCGCTGATACGATCGAATCCGTTCGCGCTCAAAACTATCCAAATATGGAGTATATCGTCGTCGACGGACTCTCAAAGGACCGCACGCTTGATCGGATCAACGAACGCCGCGAGGTTATCACGCGCCTAGTTTCCGAAGAGGACTTCGGCATCTATGATGCCATGAACAAAGGAATAAGTCTTGCGACCGGCGATGTTATCGGCTTCATCAATGGCGACGACTTTTACATGCCGGGCGCTCTGGCAAAGGTCGCGGAGGCGTTCCGGGATCCGGCCTTGGAAGCATGTTACGGGGATCTCTGCTATGTTCGGCAAGATGATACCTCAACGATCGTGCGCGACTGGCGCTCTTCGCCTTTTGTACCTCGGGCTTTCGAAAAGGGCTGGTGCCCGCCTCATCCAACCTTCTTTGTTCGGCGCGAGGTCTACAAGCGCCTTGGGTCATTTGACCTCTGTTATAGGATTGCTGCTGATGTAGAATTAATGATGCGCTTTCTAGAACGCCACCGTATCAAGTCGAAATACCTGCCCGGTATTATGGTGAAGATGCGAATGGGCGGCACCACAAATCGCAGCTGGAAGAATATCCTGCAGCAAAACAAAGAAGTTCTACTTGCGCTTGAAACTCACGGGTTGAAAGCCAGCCCAGTACATTTCTTCTCCAGGAAGCTTGTATCGCGGGGCATGCAGGTACTTCGTGCGGCCTTGCTCAAGGTGCGCTAACGCATTAGCCGTTCGACCGGCTACGGCGATTTCGTTGCATGAGGTATGCGCTTTTAAGGAGGTTGATTAGAACGCCCATAACGAACCCGACAAAGAGACCTGCAGTCAGAATAGTTATCTTGGTCGGAGAGACGGCATTTGATGGAGCGTAAATTGGGGAAAGCAGAGTTGCGGACTTGCTTAATTCTAGTTTGCCCGTCAAGTCGGCAATGTCCTTACGCAATGCGATCGCATCGTCCCGTGTCGCGAGATATATTGCCTGCTGCCATCCGGAATCCTGCGCCTCCTTCAGGAGCTTCGAATTTTCCGCGAGTTGATCCTGCAGTGACCTGATTTGAGATTTCAGATGTTCCGAGCTGGTGGACGCAACCAACGTCTGCTGTTCTTGAACCCCCCGCACGATGGCGGCGACGCACTGCCGCGCCAATTCAGCGGTTGGGGCGGTAAAGGAAATTGCGATGACGTCACTGGGAGCTGATGGTGCCGTCACCCTGAGATTTTGCGAAATCTGTTCGGCGGTTACCGGGCCGCCGTCAGAGCAGGCGGAGACGGTCTGCTGATCGAAAGCTGATGGAGATCGCAGACGAAAAATAACATGCTCACGAGGCTCCACAAGAGCGACGGCATCAGGATCGAGCTGTGTCGGAGCCGACGTGGTTGCGAGCACTAGTTGCGCGGAGGCTTGATAGTAAGGTTGGCTACGCCAGAGGAACATGGCTGCTAGTGCAACTCCAATGGAGCAGCACACAATAAAGATGGCCATGCCACGTCTCAGAAAGGCAACAACAGAGAATAGATTAATTTCCTCGTCAAATAATCTTTTTTCCATGATCGCAGCTTTCAGAATCCGCCATAGGCTCAAATTTAGCAAAGAATTTCACAGCAGCTGGGAGCCTAATGACGCTTCAATCCTATCGGACCTTCAATGTCAATCGTCAAAAGACCGCAACCTGGGCTTATCACGATGCCTCCGTTAATCGCACGGCTATGCAGATCTTCGCCTGCCTCGTCGCGGTGATTTTACGGACGCTGCAGCCACGTTCACGCCGCCGTATTGGTTTCGACGCCGACCAAAGCCAGATCCGAGACCTCGCCCGTTGACGAATAGCCGGAAACGAGCTCAGCCAATGTTGCACGGGCAGCGATCATATCGTTGCGATCCAATGCCGCAGTGAGCGCGTTGAGCTTTTTCATAAGCTCCGGCCAGGACAGGAAATCCTCACGCGCCTTCATGATCCGGGGATGTTCGGTTGTCTCAGGATTATCGCCGATCAGCAGCTCTTCATAGAGCTTCTCGCCGGGCCTGAGACCGGTCACGGAAAGCTCGATATCCCCTTCGGGACTGTTCTCGTCGCGCACGGTCAATCCGGACAGCTCCACCATCTTGCGGGCGAGATCGGCAATGCGAACGGGTTCTCCCATATCGAGCAGGAAAACATCGCCGCCCTCACCCATCGCGCCGGCCTGGATGACCAGCTGCGAGGCTTCCGAAATGGTCATGAAATAGCGGGTGATCTCACGATGCGTCAGCGTAACGGGGCCGCCTTCCCTGATCTGCTGCCGGAACAGCGGCACGACGGATCCGGAGGAGCCGAGGACGTTTCCGAAGCGGACCATGGAAAAATTCGTCCGCAGTCTGTCGGTCGTCGATTCTGCTGCGAGCGCCTGCAGAACCATCTCCGCCAGCCTCTTGCTGGCACCCATCACATTTGTCGGACGCACGGCCTTATCCGTGCTGATCAGCACGAAATTCGAGACGCCGTATTTATGCGCCGCGCGGGCCGCGACAAGCGTCCCCATGACGTTGTTCTTGATGCCTTCGACGGCATTGTGTTCGACAAGCGGCACATGTTTGTAGGCGGCGGCATGATAAAGCGTCTGCGGTCGCCAGCTCTGGATGATATGCTCCATGCGATCCTGATCGCGGACGGAACAGAGGATTGGAACGATCTGCAGATTTTCATGCTCGTAGAGTTCGGCCAGCTTCCGCAATTCGGCATCGATATTATAAAGCGCAAACTCGTTCTGATCGAGGAGGATCAGGCTGGAAGGCGCGTTGCGCAAAATCTGACGGCATAACTCGCCGCCGATCGAGCCGCCGGCGCCGGTGACCATCACCACCTTGTTGCGCATCGCCTTGTCGAGCAGCTCCTGGCGCGGCGCGACCGCTTCCCGTCCCAGCAGATCTTCGATCTCCAGCTCACGAATGTCGGAAACGGCGATCCGCCCCTGAGCAAGCGCCGTGAGATCCGGCAATGTGCGCACATTCACCCTGGCCTTGCGGATATGCTCCAGGATTTCGTTGCGCCGCTGCCGGGAGGCAGATGGCAGCGCAAGAAGCACATTGTGCACGCCAAGGGCTTCGACAAGCACCGGAAGATCCGACGGGTCATAGATCGGCAAGCCGCCCATGACGCCGCCCTTGAGACGCGGATCGTCATCCAGATAGCCGACGACGTTGAGTTCGGCGCTGTTCGTCAGGGCAGCCGCCAATTGCCGCCCGGCCTTGCCCGCCCCGTAGATCAGCACCTTCGCGAGCATATTCTGGTGAAGGATCCGCTGGTAGGCATCCCCGAGCCAATAGCGGATACCCAGCCGCGACAGCCCGATCCCGATCAACAGCAGGAACGGCTGGAGAATGCCGACGGTTCTCGGGACACCGGGCACGCTGAGAGCCGTAAATATCGTCATGAAGGCGAAGCCGTAGATCGCAATCGCCTTTAACACAGTGATGAACGCAGCCAGATTGGCATAACGGAAGATCGCCCGATACATGCCCATGACGATGAAGATGGGAAGTGCCATGCACAGCGAAACGAACACCGGCAACCACTGCACGCCGGTCAGCACCGTCCATTCGTTGAGCCGGAAGCAATAGGCCAGCCAGATGGTCAGAACACAAAAGCTGGAATCCACCAGTAAAGCCAGAGCGCGTTTTGCAACCCGCGGCATCGCCAGCAAAGGGGCGACCAGCGCTTGCATCGGCACCAACAACCATCCGGAGCGCGATGTCTCAGAGGGAGAATTTTCAGGCATTGCTTACCAGCGTCTCGCAGATCAACAGACAACCACCTTCTTGTCGCTTTCTGCAACGAGCGCAACTGAAATAATCGGAAATCAAGGTCTTCCGCACCGGCTTATCTATCAGAAGTAGGTAATGGCAGCGAAATCGAGGATTGCGCGGGGAAGATGCGAAGGAGCACTTCCTCACTAGTCGTGTCAGTGATGCCGCCTTTGACGAGAATGGCGCGGACCGTTCCGAATGGAGGTGAGATTTTCAAGGTTGCCAGCGTAGGTGAGTGCATCGAGGTTGATGACTAGTGCATCATGAAGCGCAAGCCGATCGAGCATGAAGTTCGCACCGATGAAGCAGGCTTCTCCCGACACCAGGATTATTTTTGCCACCTTGGACGCTGATAAATGGAAAGTTCTAGTCTCGTTGTGCCAGTCTCGGGTCAACCGAAGAGATCGACGATGCTCATTTCGCCGGTCTTGCCACGGTCACATGGGGGTTGCACTCGTTCGGCCGTTTCCATAAACACGACCCGAAGATTGTATCGAAAGACGATGTGAAAAATGACGAAAACCGCGCTTATTACTGGGGTGACTGGTCAGGATGGTGCCTACCTGTCCGAATTGCTTCTGAGCAAAGGCTATACGGTGCACGGTATCAAGCGGCGGTCGTCGTCTTTCAATACCGGCCGCATCGAACATATCTATCAGGATCCGCATGAGACACATCCTCGCTTCATTCTTCATTATGGCGATATGATCGACTCGACGAACCTGCTGCGGATCGTGCAGCAGACGCAGCCCGATGAAATCTACAATCTCGCGGCACAAAGCCATGTGGGTGTGAGCTTCGAAACCCCTGAATATACGGCGGATGCCGATGGTATCGGGACGTTGCGGCTGCTCGAAGCGATCCGTATCCTGGGGCTCCAGGAAAAGACCCGGTTCTACCAGGCATCGACCTCGGAACTCTACGGTCTTGTGCAGGAAGTGCCGCAGAGCGAAAAAACGCCGTTTTATCCGCGTTCTCCTTATGCGGCAGCCAAGCTCTATGCCTATTGGATCGTGGTGAATTATCGCGAGGCCTATGGCATGCACGCATCCAACGGCATTCTTTTCAATCACGAAAGCCCGCTTCGCGGCGAAACCTTCGTCACGCGCAAGATCACGATGGCAGTGGCTGCCATCCATCTGGGTCGGCAGGACAAGCTTTTCCTCGGCAATCTTGACGCCCAGCGTGACTGGGGCCACGCGCGTGAATATGTCGAGGGCATGTGGCGCATGCTGCAGCAGGACAAGCCGGATGACTACGTATTGGCGACCGGCGAGACGACGAGTGTCCGCCAGTTTGTCGAGTGGGCCTTTGCCGACGTGGGCATTGCTTTGGAATGGAAGGGGTCCGGCGTCGACGAAAAGGGTTATGACGCCGCGTCCGGAGCCTGCCTTGTGGAAGTCGATCCTCGATACTTCCGCCCGACGGAAGTCGATCTTTTGCTTGGTGATCCGACCAAGGCTCGCCAGAAGTTGGGCTGGCAGCACAAGACCCCGGTTCGCGAGCTCGCCGCCGAGATGGTGCGCGAGGATGTCAAGCACTGGAAGGCTCTAAACAGCCGGAAAGAGATCTGAGTGTACGACTTGTCCAACAAGAAGATCTGGGTTGCCGGCCATCGCGGTATGGTCGGCAGTGCTCTTGTGCGCCGGCTCCAATCCGAAGATTGCAACGTCATCACGGCCACGCGCCGTGAGGTCGATTTGAAGCGGCAGGACGAGGTTGAGAAATTTGTTGAAGCAAACCGACCCGACGCGATCATTCTAGCGGCTGCCAAGGTTGGCGGTATCCTCGCCAATGACAGCTATCCGGCAGACTTTATTTATGACAATCTGATCATTGAAGCGAACATCTTCGAAGCCGCCCATCGGGGCGAAGTGGACCGGCTGCTGTTCCTGGGATCAAGCTGCATTTACCCCAAGCTCGCTCCACAGCCGATCCCCGAAGAGGCTCTATTGACCGGTGCGCTCGAGCCGACCAACGAATGGTACGCGATCGCCAAGATCGCCGGCATCAAGCTCGCGGAAGCCTATCGTAAGCAATACGGCCGCGATTATATTTCGGCCATGCCGACCAATCTTTATGGCCCGGGCGACAATTTCGACCTGAACTCCAGCCATGTGCTGCCTGCGCTCATCCGCAAAGCGCATGCTGCGAAACTTCGAAAAGACCCGCATATGGTGGTCTGGGGCACGGGAACCCCGCGCCGGGAGTTTCTTCACGTCGACGACTGCGCCGACGCTCTGGTGTTTCTTCTCAAGACATATTCGGGCGCGCAGCACGTCAATGTCGGCTCGGGAACAGATCTCGAAATTATCGAATTGACGCGTTTGGTCTGCCGCGTTGTCGGCTACGAGGGTGAGATCATTCACGATCTTTCCAAGCCCGATGGCACGCCACGCAAGCTGATGAGCAATCAGAAACTGCAGGACATGGGCTGGAAGCCGCGCATCTCGCTTGAGGATGGCATTGCATCCACTTATGCATGGTTTCTGGATTTCGAAAATACATCTGACCCAGCGGTCTGATATCAGGCAGGCGAATCGGCATTTATTCCCGCGTCGATCTTCGCGACACAGACGGTGTCGCCGGGTCGGCGAGTGGGCGACATGCGAGTGAAAAGATTGCGCAATGCCGAGGGTGTGATCCATCAGCGCCCGTTGTCGGCAACAGGCTACGCGTCAATTTCTAGGAGTCGCTCGAATATGGCACTCTACCCTGGAACCTTCGCCCGTGGTTCCAATAAGTGCTTGATCGGTGAAATTGATTGGCTGGGGAACCTGGACTCGAACCAAGATTAACGGAGTCAGAGTCCGTCGTTCTACCATTGAACTATTCCCCAGCAGTTGCCGCCGAAGCATGGCTTGGCTGCTGTGCGGCGCTTATAACCAAAAGCGGGCGGATTGCAAATACCCGTTTTGAAAAAATTCAGTGCTGTCGCGGAAGAGGTGAAACGGCCCGCAAACCCCCGTCCAAAAAAGAATTTGGCGATTTCGGCGGGCGCTGATATTCTTGCGGCAACGCAAAAATCGAATGAGCGCCTGCTGCATACCTCAGGACTTGCGCGGCGCGATGGAAAGATAACGTGGAAGACCCCGAAGGCGGCGCAAAGCCGCAATTTGACGGGGCGTCGGCGGCAGGGCGCAAGGACGGCAAGAAGTCCAGGCGCCGCAAGGGCAAGCGTGGCGGGCAATCCCGCAACGCGGCTCATCCCGCTTCGCATGAGCTTTCCGGCAATGCCGGGCAGTCTGCGCGCCCGATGGAAGATGCGGCCGGAAATCCGGCCCGCAAGCGAAAGCGTCGCCGTCGTGGCGGCCAAGGCGCTGCGCAGGACGCTTCCCTTCATCCGCATGTTACGGAGCAGACCCAGGCGGCGGGCAGTGCGGCTCGGGCCGAGGGCGATTCCACGCCGAACCGACGCAACCGCCGCAAACACCGCGGCAAGCGCGGTCTTCAGGGCCGGCCGCTGACGGCGGCAAAACCTTCCCCGCCGCAGCAGGAACGCCGCGCCGAAGAGACGGTACAGCGCGCCGAGCCGCGGGAGGCGCAGAACAGCGCCAATGCCGGCCGCAGGGCGCGCCAGGATGGCCATATCAATTCCGGTTATCAGGGCGATCGCCAGGCCGGCGAACATGCATGGCCGGACGAACTCTATGCCGCTCTCGACCTCGGCACCAACAATTGCCGTCTCCTCATCGCCCAGCCGACCCGCCCGGGTCAGTTCCGGGTGGTTGACGCCTTTTCCCGCATCGTGCGCCTTGGCGAAGGGCTGGCGGCCAGCGGCCGATTGTCCGACGAGGCGATGGAGCGGGCGATCGAAGCGCTGAGGATCTGCGCCTCCAAGCTCAGAAACCGCGAGATCCGCCGCATGCGGCTGATCGCCACCGAGGCCTGCCGCCAGGCGGTCAATGGCGAGGAGTTTCTCGCCCGCGTCGTTGCCGAAACCGGCCTGGCGCTCGAAATCATCGATCGCGAGACCGAAGCCCGGCTTGCCGTCTCCGGCTGCTCTTCGCTCGTCGGGCGTGACACCCGTTCCGTCGTGCTCTTCGATATCGGCGGTGGCTCGTCGGAGATCGCCGTCATCCGCATCGGCGACAATCGTTACAGTCGCCTCGCCAATCACATCACCCACTGGACCTCGCTGCCGGTCGGCGTCGTGACGCTGTCGGAACGTCATGGCGGGCGCGACGTCACGCCTGAAGCTTTCGAAGGCATGGTGCGCGAAGTCGGCGGCATGCTCGAAGGCTTCGACTGCCCGGAGATCGAGGTCGCTCAGACCGGCGATTTCCACCTGATCGGCACATCGGGCACGGTGACCACGCTTGCCGGCGTGCATCTCGATCTGCCGCGTTATGACCGGCGCAAGGTCGACGGCATCTGGCTGTCCGACGACGAGGTCTCCGCCATGCAGGCAAAACTGCTCTCGTGGAATTTCGAAAGCCGCGCCGCCAATCCCTGCATCGGGCCGGATCGGGCCGATCTGGTGCTCGCCGGCTGCGCCATCCTCGAGGCGATCCGCCGCCGCTGGCCGAGCCCGCGCATGCGGGTCGCCGATCGCGGTTTGAGGGAAGGACTGCTCACCGACATGATGGCCGATGACGGCGTGTGGCGGCGCAACCGCAACCGCCGCGGCCAGCGGGCTAGATCCGGATGATTTCAGGCGAACCTGAAATCTGAATCCGGATCTGAATGAAAGAATTAGAGCATGATGTCGTCCGAAAACCGCGCACACTTTTCGGCATCATGCTCTGGATAAGGAGAACGCATGACCAAGGCACCGATCGCGGGAAACCGCACCGGCCGCAAGCTCGGCCAGCGCGTCAAGAACAAGAAGATGAAGGCCTCTTCCCGGCAATGGCTGCAGCGCCACATCAACGATCCCTATGTGCAGCGCGCCCAGCTCGAGGGCTATCGCGCCCGCGCCGCCTTCAAGCTTTTGGAGATCGACGAGAAGCACCATATCCTGCGCGGCGCCAAGCGCATCATCGATCTCGGTGCTGCCCCCGGCAGCTGGTCGCAGATCGCCGCCAAGGTCACCGGCTCGACGGATGAGGATATCCGTGTGGCCGCCATCGATTTTCTCGAAATGGCCCAACTGCCCGGCGTCAAGATCCTGCAGCTCGATTTCCTCGATCCCAGTGCGCCGGAAATGCTGCTGGAGGCCGTCGGCGGCACGCCCGATCTCGTCATTTCCGATATGGCGGCACTCACCACCGGCCACCACCGCACCGACCATTTGCGCACCATGCATCTCTGTGAAGTCGCGGCCCAATTCGCGGTCGAGGTGCTGGGGGAGGGCGGGCATTTCCTCACCAAGACCTTCCAGGGCGGCACCGAGCGTGAGCTGCTCGCCATGCTGAAGCAGAACTTCCGCCAGGTCGTCCATGTCAAGCCGAACGCCTCGCGCGCCGAATCGGTCGAGATGTTCCTGCTGGCCAAGGGGTTCAAGGGGCGCAAGGCCGAAGGTGACGCTGAGAACGCTTGATCTTCGGCCGGTCCGGGCCGATGATGGCGGCACCAAGAGCTGAGCTGCTGGTCCCATGCTTCTCTACGTCACGCTCGGAACCAATGATCTGTATCGCGCAGGGCATTTTTATGATGCCGTGCTGCCTCTGCTCGGCTATCGCCGTCAGCATTATTCGGAGGAGGAAATCGGCTATTCCGCCGAGAGCGATACGCGCTGCCGCTTCTGGGTGGTGACGCCGTTCAATCGCCGCCGGGCGGCTGCCGGCAACGGCACCATGGTAGCGTTTGCGGCCGACACGCGGGCCGCCGTCGATGCCTTCCACGCGGCTGCGATCGCGGCAGGTGCGGTCGATGAAGGCGGGCCGGGCCTGCGCTCCTACCACGCCCATTTCTATGCCGCTTATGTGAGGGATCTCGACGGCAACAAGCTCTCTGCCGTCTGCGAAAACCCCGAATAGCTTACGGCGCCGCGCGTTTTTTCAGGCGCGCAAAGGACGCTACGGCGCCTTGAGCCTATTTCACCGCCGGCTGCTCGGCTTCGATCGGAGACTGCGTTACCACCTTTGCGCGGTGGCCGGAAACGAGTGCGCCGGCGTTGCGGTCCATTCTGACGAAGGGAATGGTGGCGATGACGGTCAGTCCGGCGATGATATAGAAGGTTAGGTGGAAATCGGCGACCTGCAATGCTTCGCCCCTGATATAGATCGAGCTTTCCAGGATCGCGGCGGCGACTGCAACGCCGAGCGCCAGGCTGATCTGCTGCATCACCGAGCTCATCGATGTCGCCTGGCTGGCTTGCGCATCGTCGATATCGGCGAAGGCAAGCGCATTGACGCCGGTGAACATGAACGAGCGGGAGAAGCCGCCGATGAGCAGCACGCCGATGATGACCAGATGCGGCGTTGCCGGAGTGAACAGGCCAGTGACGACGGTCACGAGCGTCGTCACCATGGCGGCGCAAAGCAGTGTCGTGCGGAAGCCGGCGGCCGCGAAGACGCGCTTTGCCATGAATTTGGTGGTGATTGCCCCGATCGCCCCGGCAAAGGTGATCATGCCGGATTGGAACGGCGTCAGCCCGAAACCGAGCTGCAGCATCAGCGGCGTCAGGAAGGGCATGGCGCCGACGCAGACGCGAAAGAGCGTGCCGCCGAGCGTCGAGGCCCGGAAGGTCGGGTTCTTGAACAGATCGAGGTTGAGGATCGGCGCCGCGTGGCGCTTCGCATGGCGCACATACAGAACGCCGCAGACGAGGCCGATTACGGTGGCGGTGACGCCGATGATCGGCGGCAGGGCCGGCAGGCTGACCACCGACAGGCCGAAGACGACGCCCGCGGCAGACAGCGAAGTCAGCACGAAGCCGGTGAAATCGAGCTTCGGCGGGGCCATCGCCTCGACCTCCGGCAGGAAGATCGTCGCCAGCCAGATGCCGATGATGCCGACCGGCACGTTGATCAGAAAGATCCAGTGCCAGCTGAAATAGGTGGTGATGAAGCCGCCGAGCGGCGGGCCGGTGAGCGGCCCGACCAAGGCCGGGATGGTCAGCAGCGCCATGGCCGAAACGAGATCGCTGCGCTTGGTCGTGCGCACCAGCACGAGGCGGCCGACCGGCGTCATCATCGCCCCGCCCATGCCCTGCAGGAAGCGGGCGAAAACGAATTCGACGAGGTTGGAGGAAATGGCGCAGAAGATCGATCCGATGACGAAGACCGAGATGGCCAGGCGGAAGATTTTCTTGGCGCCGAACCGGTCGGCCATCCAGCCGCTGACCGGGATGAACACCGCCAGCGCCACCATATAGGAGGTCAGCGCCAGCTTCAGCGTGATCGGCCCGACATGGAGATCCCTAGCGATCGCCGGCAGCGCCGTTGCAATGACGGTGGAGTCCATCTGTTCCATGAAAAGAGCGACGGCGAGGATCAGCGGAACGATGCGGTTCATAGGCGGGAGGCCTTGATGGGCTGCGGATGGGAGCTGGGAAGGCCCGTGCTGTTTAGTCCCACTTCGAAAGCCTGCCAATCCCTCAATCCGCCTCGACGACACGTTTGCTTCACGTCTGCGTGAGACGGCTTGTCCGACAACGTCGCGTGGCAAGATTGAGATATGTCTGTTCCGCCGAGGGAGGAAATCCGGCCGGAATCGATATCGGGGGCCGTGCGGCGACGCACCGCACGTCATGGAAGGATGGACATATGGCAATTTCGTCAGGAATAAAGCGGCGCACCCTTTTTGCCGCAGGCCTTGGTATTACAGCGCCGCGCGTCTTTTCAGACGCGCAAAGGACGCTGTAACACTTTGATTGCTGCATAATTTTATCCTTAAATCGAATAGGATTTAAGGAATTATGCAGTCACGGCGCCGGTCATTTTAAGAGAGAAGGCCGAAGCGGCCGCGACTGGAGAAACGAATAAAATGGATTTAACGCCTGCGCCGCAGATCAATCAATTCAAGCTCGGTTCCTATAAGTTCACCGTCGTCCGCGATGGCATCAACATCTCCGAAAACCCGCATGAAACCTATGGCACCGATCAGGACCCCGAAACCGTAAGGGCATTGCTGAGCGCAAACTTCCTGCCGGCCGACAAGCTGGTGAACGGCTATGCGCCTGTTCTCATCGATACCGGTTCGGAGGTCATTCTCGTCGATACCGGCTTTGGCGCCGCCGGCCGCTCACGCGGTCTCGGAAAGCTCGTTGACGGCCTGACGGCTGCGGGATACTCGGCCGACGACGTCACCGTCGTCGCGCTCACTCATCTGCATGGCGACCATATCGGCGGCCTGATGGAAGATGGTACGCCCGCCTTCAAGAACGCCCGCTATGTTGTCGGCCAGACGGAATATGATTTCTGGTCGAACAAGGCGCGCGAGGGCACGCCGGCCGAAGCTGGCCACAAGGCGGTGCTCGCCAATGTCGTGCCGCTTGCCGAAAAGATCACCTTCATCAAGGATGGCGCCAGCCTCGCGCCCGGCATGACGGCGATGCTGGCGGCCAGCCACTCGCCGGGGCATATGGTCTTCCACGTCGAATCCGAAGGCAAACGCCTCGTTGTCACAGGCGATACCGCCAACCATTATATTCTGTCGCTGCTGCGGCCGGATTGGCAGGTGCGTTTCGACATGGACAAGGCGCAGGCCGCCGCCACGCGCCGCAAGGTCTTCGACATGATCGCGACCGAGAAGATTGCCTTTCTCGGCTACCACATGCCGTTCCCGGCGGTCGGTTTTGCCGAGAAGCAGGATGGCGGCTATCGCTTCGTGCCGAAGACCTATCAGTTCGACATCTGATCGAGAGCCGTTCGGGGTTTCCCGGAATTGCTCTCTGTGCATGGCACCCATGACGAGCTCGGCGGACAGGCCGGGCTTTTTGCTATTTCCTTCCTGTCATAGACGTGTTACCAGCCCTCGCCAACTTCCAAGCAATCCCATGCACACCGCCGGGGCGGACGATTCGTTTCCGGGCCAGGTTGCATTTTCTGAAATGAAGGAATTTGGCCATGGCACGCATCATTGAAACGGCAACCGGCGCGGACGCGCTTACCTTCGACGACGTGCTGCTGCAGCCCGGCCATTCCGAGGTCATGCCCGGCCAGACGAACATCGCGACCCGCATCGCCCGCGATTTCGATCTCAACATCCCGATCCTGTCTTCGGCCATGGATACCGTCACCGAAAGCCGTCTGGCGATCGCCATGGCCCAGGCCGGCGGTCTCGGCGTCATCCACCGCAACCTGACGCCGGTCGAGCAGGCCGAAGAGGTCCGTCAGGTGAAGAAGTTCGAAAGCGGCATGGTGGTCAATCCGGTCACCATCGGGCCGGAGGCAAAGCTGGCCGAGGCGCTCGGCCTGATGAAATCGCACGGCATCTCCGGCATTCCCGTCGTCGAGAAGTCCGGCCGGCTCGTCGGCATCCTGACCAACAGAGACGTCCGCTTCGCCTCCGATCCGGAGCAGAAGATCCACGAGCTGATGACCAAGGACAATCTGGTCACCGTTAAGGAGAGCGTCGATCAGCAGGAGGCCAAGCGCCTCTTGCATTCGCATCGCATCGAGAAGCTGCTCGTTGTCGATACCGAAGGCCGCTGCGTCGGCCTCATCACCGTCAAGGACATCGAGAAGTCGCAGCTGAACCCGAACGCCTCCAAGGATGCGCAGGGCAGGCTTCGCGCCGCCGCCGCCATCAGCGTCGGCGATGACGGCTTCGAGCGGGCCGAGCGGCTGATCGATGCCGGCGTCGACCTTCTGGTCGTCGATACCGCTCATGGCCATTCGCAGCGCGTGCTCGATGCCGTCACCCGGGTGAAGAAGCTCTCCAACTCGGTGCGCATCATGGCCGGCAACGTCGCCACCTATGACGGCACGCGGGCGCTGATCGATGCCGGTGCGGATGCTGTGAAGGTCGGGATCGGCCCGGGCTCGATCTGCACGACCCGCATCGTCGCCGGCGTCGGCGTTCCCCAGCTCGCCGCCATCATGTCGGCCGTTCAGGCGGCACAGGCTCAGGACGTGCCCGTGATCGCCGACGGCGGCATCAAATTCTCCGGCGATCTTGCCAAGGCGATCGCCGCCGGCGCTTCCGCCGTCATGATCGGCTCGCTGCTGGCCGGCACCGATGAGAGCCCGGGCGAGGTCTATCTCTACCAGGGCCGTTCCTTCAAGGCCTATCGCGGCATGGGCTCCGTCGGCGCCATGGCCCGAGGCTCGGCCGACCGCTATTTCCAGGCTGAGGTGCGCGACACGCTGAAGCTCGTGCCTGAGGGCATCGAGGGCCAGGTGCCGTATAAGGGTCCGGTCTCGGCCGTCGTCCACCAGCTTGCCGGCGGTCTCAAGGCGGCCATGGGTTATGTCGGCGGCAAGGACCTGAAGGATTTCCAGGAGCGGGCCACCTTCGTGCGCATCTCCGGCGCCGGTCTTCGCGAAAGCCACGCCCATGACGTGACGATCACCCGCGAGAGCCCGAACTATCCGGGCGCCGGTCTCTGATCATGAAGGCGGGCAGTGGGATTCCGCTCTGGATCGTCGCGCTGCTCGCCGCCCTCTGCCTTGCCGTGCTCGCCTGGACGACCTTCGGCTTCGTCGTGCCGTTCAAGCACGAAACCGGGCAGGCGGTGCTCGACACCTATTTCGCCGGCTACGACGAAGCGGCCGTCTTCCACATGCAGACGCTGCTCGATCAGAACGAGACGGCGGCGAAGCTGCTCCGCGCCATGTATTTCGGGCCAGAGCTAATCTTTCCTGCCTTGCTGACGGCGCTGCTGTTTCTCGCCTTGCTCAAGCTTGGCCCTCTCGGTGTGTGGTTCGGACGATCGCATCCGCTCGTCGGCCAGGCGATCTATCTGCTGCCCTTCGTCTACGGCATCGCCGACTACGGCGAGAACATTGCGAGCCTGATCGCCTTCGGCGACAGTTCTTCCACAGGCCTTGCCGCGCAGCTGCTGCCATGGATGACAAGGCTGAAATTCGCGAGCCTCACCATCTCGTCCATCGTCCTTGTCAGGCTTGCCATCGCCCGTTGGCTGTCGCCAGACCGGGATTAAGGCGGCGTCAGCTCCTCCTCCGCCAAACCGGATTTGACAGTCTCGCCATCATGAAATCGGCAAGGACCTCGACCTTCGCTGGCCGGCTCTGAGCCGAAGGGGTGACGAAATACAGTGCGCCGGTCGGCAGCGTCCAGTCGGGAAGGATTGGCGTCAACTGGCCGTCGACGAGATAGTCATGCGCGAGAAACTCGGGTAGTTCGATGATCCCGAGGCCCCGTAGCGCCATTGGCACCAACGCTTGCGAATTGGTGGCCCTGAGAGAGCCGCTTGGTGAGATGACCTCCTCCTTGCCTTCGCTATTGCGCAGGCGCCAGACATCCTGTCGCGCCCTGTAGGCGTATCCGAGGCAATGGTGAGCCGTTAGCTCGCGGGGATGTTCCGGCACGCCGTAGTGTTTGAGGTATGCGGGTGCCGCGAGAATGAAGCGATCCACCGGCGCCAGCTTGCGCGCGACCAATGACGAATCCGGCAGTACCGCAATTCTGAGTGCCGCATCGAAGCCGCCTCCCACGATATCGACGACAGCATCGCTCATGTGCAGGTCGATGGAAATCTCCGGAAAGAGCTCGAAAAAGTCAGGCAGGATCGGGGCCAGCCAGCGTGTCCCAAAGTCCATCGGCGCGGCAAGCCTGATCAGCCCCTTCGGCCGGGTGGCAAGCTCCCTGGCGGCATCCTCTGCCATCTCGGCCTCGGCATAGATCCGTGCGGCGCTGTCGACCAGTCGCAGGCCGAAATCGGTCAAAGCCAGCTGTCGAGAGGTGCGGTTGAAGAGCCTTGCGCCCAGCCTCTGCTCAAGACGGCTTACGGCCCGCGAAACTGTCGGCACAGACACGCCGAGCGTGTGCGCAGCCCGAGCGAAAGAACGCTCCTCGGCGACCTTTGCGAACATCGCCAGTCCCTCGAAATCGGGAAAGTTGTTCATTTCATTCCTGAAACAATGGATTTCAATTCTTTCTATTCTGAAATGATACCCTCGTCCATATCTCAGCTTCAGTCGAGCCAAAGGAGACGACAATGACACAACGATTGAATGCGAAGATTGCAGTTATCACCGGCGCCACGTCCGGGATCGGCCTTGCCGCAGCGAAGCGCTTCCTGGCTGAGGGCGCGCGGGTCTTCATCACCGGCCGCCGCAAGGATGTTCTCGATGCGGCAGTCGCTGAAATCGGCGGCGGGGTTGTCGGAATCCAGGCGGATTCAGCCAACCTCGTTGACCTCGATCGCCTCTATGAAAAGGTGAAGGCTGAGGCCGGGAGAGTTGACGTGCTCTTCGTCAACGCAGGTGGCGGCTCCATGTTGCCTCTCGGCGAAATCACGGAAGAGCAGTACGACGATACATTCGATCGAAACGTGAAAGGGGTTCTCTTTACGGTGCAGAAGGCCTTGCCGCTGCTCTCGCGAGGAGCATCGGTCATCTTGACGGGATCAACAGCAGGCTCCAGCGGCACACCCGCCTTCAGCGTCTACGCCGCATCGAAAGCCGCCTTGCGCAGCTTTGCGCGCAACTGGATCCTCGACTTGAAGGATCGCGGCATTCGGATCAACACGCTCAGTCCTGGCCCGACGGAAACGACCGGGCTGGTCGAATTGGCGGGTAAGGATCCAGCCCACCAGCAGGGTTTGCTCGATGCCCTGGCGGCCCAGGTGCCAATGGGCAGGGTTGGCCGTGCCGAGGAGGTTGCCGCTGCCGCACTCTTCCTCGCCTCGGATGATTCCAGCTTCGTCACCGGTGCCGAACTCTTCGTCGATGGCGGCAGCGCCCAGGTGTAAAGGCAATATCGGCTTTGCGGATGCCCGCGGCGAGCCGGCCCTGGCATCCGCTGAATCTTTCGGCTAATGCTCCTCGCGACATGCGAAAGCGGGAAAAGGAAGTGCCGAAATGACCGGCTATGAAATCTTTTGGCCACTGCTTGCCCATGTGGCGCTGGTCTACGGTCTTTATGCGCTTCTTGGGCAGCGGCGCGGAAAAATGGTCCGCGCCGGCAGCATCGCAAAATCGGATTATCGCGAAAATCGCGGCGAGCCGGGCGAAAGCCTCGTCGTCAAGAACTGCCTTGCCAACCAGTTCGAATTGCCGGTGCTGTTTTACGCCTGCTGTATTCTTCTTTATGTCACCGAGGCCGATAATATCGTCGCCGTCGGCCTCGCCTGGCTTTTCGTTGCCCTGCGTTATGCCCATGCCGCCGTCCATGTGACCAGCAACAACCTCCGCTACCGCAGCCCGCTCTTTGCCGCCGGCTACCTCGCGCTCGCCGCCATGTGGGTCTGGCTCGCCGCCTGGATGGCAATGGGATAGCGCCTGCCGCACTACCGGCCCACCGCGGATCGGAATCGGTTCAAGGTCAGAATTATTCTGCAATTCAAAATGTTACAGCATTCCTCACGCGTCTGAAAAGACCGACGACGCTGTCGTCTGCCGACAATATAGTCATGCGCACCTGCGCCGGTTCACAAGGGTGGACTGGCTGGGAAACCGCTATTCTTCAGCGGCCGAAGAACAATTCAGAAACATGGTTACCAATATTTAAATCAATTGACCTATTTCTACGCGAGCGAATAGTGGCAGGGACGATTTGCGGGCGAAAATGGGTGAGAAGACAGACGGGGCGGCAACTCATCGGAGGACCATGCTGCGACTTGCGGGATCGGCGAGCACCGCGGCGCTGGCGCTGATGCTGGCGGCAGAGCCGGGATCTGCGCAGCAGGTCATCGGCGGCAGCGACACAGAGATCGTCGACGGCAACGACCCGGGCGGCACCGGCCCGGGCACGCAACCGAGCCCATGGACGATCAATGACGACCTCCTGATTGGCGAGCAGAACGGCGACGATGCGACCCTGATCATCCGTAACGGCGGCACGGTCGGCAATGACACCGGCGTGCTTGGCGTCGATCCCGGCGCCAGCGGCACGGTGACGATTACGGGGCCGGGTTCGAGCTGGAGCAATTCCGACGATCTTTATATCGGTCACCAGGGTGCCGGCGCGCTGACCATCGAAGATGGGGCCTCGGTCGACAACATATACGGCCACATCGGCTACTTCTCCGGCGCCAGTGGCACGGTGACGGTCACTGGCACCGGTTCGACCTGGACGAATTCCCAGGATCTGACCATCGGCGACAGCGGCACCGGCACGCTGACCATCTCGAATGGCGGGACGGTCAGCAGCACATTCGGCTATATCGGCAACGATATCACGGCTGTCGGTGCGGTGGTCGTCACCGGCGCAAACTCGCTCTGGAGCAATACCGATGATGTCTCGGTCGGCGAGGTAGGCACGGGATCGCTGACCATTTCGAACGGCGGCACTGTCACCGGCAGCTTTGGTTACGTCGGCTTCAGTACGGACGGCAGCGGCGTGGCCAGCGTGACCGGCGCGGGGTCGAGCTGGATCAATTCCAATGAGCTATCTGTGGGCGAATTCGGCTCCGGCAGCGTGACGATCGAGAACGGCGGCCTGATTTCGGCTTCCGGGGTCGTCATCGCCGACGATTCGGGTGCGACGGGAACGGTAAACATCGCCGGAAGCGCCGGAAACGGGCGTGGCGTCCTGGAGACCGGTTATATCGACAGCGGCGCCGGTGACGCCAGCCTCGTCTTCGACGGCGGCATTCTGCGCGCAACGGGCAATGAGGCAAATTTCCTCGGCGGTTTCAGCGCCGGCGAGGTCATCTTCGATGCGGGCGGCGCCTTTATCGACACCAACGGCTTTGCCATCGGCATATCAACGGATCTGCAAGGGACCGGCGGCCTCACCAAGCAGGGCAGCGGTACGCTGACGCTGTCCGGCACCAACAGCTATTCCGGGATAACGACGGTCGAGGCCGGCACCCTGCTGGCGGGCAGCGCCGGCGCCTTCGTGCAGAACGGCGCCTATGCGGTCAACGGCGGCATCCTCGATCTCGGCGGCTTCGACCTGACCATGGGGCAGCTTTCGGGAAGCGGTGGCGAGATTGCGATCGGCAGCGCCGACTTGACCATCGACCAGGCGAGCGATGGCACCTATGGCGGCATATTCTCCGGCAGCGGCGACCTCACCAAGCTCGGCAGCGGCACCTTGCGCCTGACCGGCGATAGTTCGGCCTTTGCAGGCACGACCACGGTTTCGGGTGGCCGTCTCATCGTCAACGGCAGTCTCGGCGGCATCCTGACGATGACTGGCGGCAGGCTGGGCGGGTCGGGTGATGTCGGTGCGCTGAGCGCCGGCGCCGGCGTCACCATTGCGCCCGGCAACTCGATCGGAACCTTGACCGTCGGCGGCAACCTCACTTTCGATGCGGGCGCCACCTATGAGGTCGAGGTCGATCCAGCCGGTACCGCCAGCGATTTGATCTCGGTCACCGGCACCGCGTTTCTCAACGGCGCCACCGTTAGCCACATCGGCATGAATGGCGACTACAAGCCGTTCTCCACCTATACGATCCTGACCGCGAGCGGTGGAATCAGCGGGACATTCGGCGTCGTCACCTCCAATTATGCCTTTCTGGATGCCGACCTCTCCTACGATCCGAACAATGTCTATCTGGAAATCGCACGCAACGATGTAAGTTTCAGCGACATGGCGGCGACACGCAACCAGTTTGCCGCGGCGCAGGCTGCCGAGGCACTCGGCACCGGCAACGACATCTACGATGCCATTGTCAGCTTGCCCGACGACGAGCCCCAGGTGCAAGCGAGCTTCGACGCGCTTTCCGGCGAAATCCACGCCTCGATCGAAACGGCGCTGATCACGCAGAGCCTGTTTGTCCGCGAGGCCGCCAACGAACGGCTGCGGTCTGCTTTCGGCAATGCCGGCGCCACCGCGACCCCGAGACAGGCCTTCGGGCCGGGCGCTCCGGAACTGATCGCTGCCGCTGACCCCGACGCGCCGGTGTTCTGGAGCACCGCCTTCGGCGGCGGAAGCGAGATACGCACGGATGGCAATGCCGCCACCCTCAACCACCGGACCGGCGGTTTTCTCGCCGGCGTCGACACCAGCTTCGATGACATCCGCTTCGGCCTGATGGCCGGTTACAGCAATTCCGGCTTCGATCCGCGCCACCGCGCTTCCTCGGGATCGAGCGACGATTATCACCTCGGTCTTTACGCCGGCACGCAATGGGGCGGTCTCGCCTTCCGATCCGGACTGGCTCATACCTGGCATCAGATCGACACCAGCCGCCGCGTCACCATCGGCAGCTTCGAGGACAGGCTGGAAGCAAGCTATGACGCCGGCACGGTGCAGGCCTTTGCGGAGCTGGGCTACCGGTTTGAGACGGCGGCGGCCGCGTTCGAGCCCTTCGCCAATCTTGCCCATGTCGGTATTCGAACGGCGGATTTCGCCGAAGAGGGCGGGGCCGCCGCGCTCGACGGCGCCGGCCGCACGACCAATACCACGATAACAACGCTTGGCCTGCGTACCGAAATGGATATCCGCCTGGGACCGACGAACGCCACGCTGCGCGGCATGGCGGGCTGGCGACATGCCGCCGGCGACGTCGTTCCGCTATCGACGCAGGCTTTCGCAGGTGGGGAGGCGTTCACCGTCTATGGTGTGGCGCTGGCGGAGAACGCCTTCGTGCTCGACGCCGGGCTCGACTTCGACCTCAGCGAGGGCTCTGCCCTTGGCATCGGCTATTCCGGCCAGATCGCCGACAACGCGCAGCAGCATGGGGTCAGGGCGACCTTGTCGATGAAATTCTAGAGCATGTCGCGCAAAAGTGCACGGCGGTTTTGCGATGACGACATGCGTAAAAACAAAAGATCTAAAGCGCGAAGAGCGAATCTTAAAGATCGCGACGCGCTTTAGCATCGGCTGAGCCGTGCAGCGAAGGGCGAGTCGTCTGCACCTCTCCTTCAGTACGGATTTCGCAACTATTTACAGCTTTGAGGCGACAATACAACTCAAGGGAGCGCGCCTAGAGTCCGGTTTTTTCTAGGCTTTTGCCGGTCGTTAAAATGCGAGCGTTTTCATTTACGGCTGATGAAGACCTGCAATGTCATACCCGCCCGACGCGCTGATTTGGCATGATGCCTACCCCGCGCGAACGATAAGAATGGGAACGACATGGGCGTGGAAAGCATGGACCGGATCGGCTTGCGCAGGAAGCCGAAGCAGGAGCGCAGTATCCAGAGGCTGGATGTCATTCTCGCCGCCGCCGCCAAGATCATTGCCGAAAAGGGCGTCAGCGCCATGCGCATGACGGAACTCGCCGTCGCCGCCAAAGTGCCGATCGGCTCGGTCTACCAGTATTTTCCCGAAAAGGCGGCGATCGTCAAAGCCCTGTTCGACCAGCACGCCTTAGCAATCCAGGCGAAGACGGCGGCGATGTTTGCCGACGTTCAGACGCTCGACCAGGCGCTCGACCTCGTCTGCGACATGATCGATTGGTACTACGAGTCCTACCACGATGATCCCGTCTATCTTGGCGTCTGGATGGGAACGGAGACCGACCAGGATCTGCTGCAGCTGAATATCGAGCATAGCGGCCGGGTCGCCGGCATCTTTCACGAGGTCGTGCGCAGACTGGCGCCCGATCTTTGCGACGAAGAGATGTATGCGCGCACTTACCTCTTCAGCCACCTGATCGGCGCCGTCATCCGGCTTGCCGCCGTCAGCGAGGAGGCCCTGGCGCGGCGCATGCTCGATGAGTGGAAACGCGTCATCCGCCGCTCCCTTTTCGCCGCGACCGCAAAGCGCGCCGCCTGAGAGCGTTTACCCCTTACGTCTTACCAGCTTGGTACCATATTGGCGGCCTTCAGCCTTGGATAAAGGCGTGCCTGGGCGGATTTGACATCGGCCTCCAGCGTGTCGTCGACGACGGCAGGCGTGATGTTGTCGAGGCAGGCGGTGATATGCGCGGTGATCGCGTTCATCAGCGACAGCGACACGCCCGGCCGCTTCATGATGCCGATCTGCACCGGCGGCAGCGCCGGAAAGCCGTCCGCCTGGCTCAGCACCTTCATGCCGGTGCGCAGCGCCGATTCCGGCATCACCGAGACCGCCATGCCGGCAAGCACAGCGGCGGCAACGACGGTGCAGGACCAGCTGGTGAACAGGATCTGATGTTCGCGTCCCACCGCATCGAGCGCCGAGCAGGCAAGCTGGCGCCACTGGCAATCGCGCCGGCCGACGGCAAGCGGCACAGGCGCGTCGTCGCGGATCGGATGGTTGGCTGATCCGACCCAGCAGAGCGGCTCGGTTCTGACCACGTCGGACATCCGCTCGCGCGGATTGTGGGTGACGAGGGCGATGTCGAGCTCGCCCTTGTGCATGCGCTCGGCCAAATCCACCGAAGGCTCGCAGACGATGTAGAGCTCGACATTCGGATGCGTCTTGGCGAAGCGGCCGATGATCTCCGGCATGTAGCGGTCGGCATAATCATCGGGCGTGCCGATGCGCAGCGTCCCCTCCAGCCTGTTGTCGTCGAAGGCGGCGATCGCCTCATTGTTGAGGCGGATAATGCGGCGGGCGTAATTCAGCAGCTTCTCGCCCTCGACGGTCAGCCGGTTGCCGCGGCCGTCCTTGATGAACAGCTGCTTGCCGATGCGCTCTTCGAGACGGCGCATCTGCATGGAGACGGCTGATTGGGTCTTGTAGACCCTGTCGGCGGCCTTGGTGAAGCTGCCGGAATCGACGATGGCGATGAAAGTCTGCAACTGGTCGAGATCAAGAGGCGCGGACATGGTGTCACCCATAAAGATAGCTGATGATAATCATTAGAAACATTCGTTGGACTGATCAATAGGTCTTTGGCATCTTCGGGGTGCAAATCACGCAAAGTGAAGGACAGACACCCTGCCTGTCCAAGCAGAATTCAGCCTTATCCCTTCCCGCATGACCTCGCGGGAGGGGTGGGTTGTTGCGTGCCCTAGAGAAAGGAGAGTTCGATGCTTATGACAAACCGGACAACAGAACTCGACTGCGGCAAGCTCGCCCCGACGCTTTTCCAGCGCCTGGTGGCAGGCCTCGCTCCGCTGGTCTCCCTCTTTCGCGGGTTCCGCAATCGCATGGAGATCAACACGCTGCACGATCTGAATGACAGTCAGCTGAGGGATATCGGCCTGAGCAGGGCCGACCTGACCTCTGCGTTCCTGGCCTCGACCTTTTTCGAGGATCCGTCGGAACATCTGACGCGCTCGGCGCGCAATCGCTGGCGCCTGCAGCTCTTCCGCTCCGACAACGAATAGGAGCGTCGAGTTTCCCCGCAGGGTGATAGCCAATAGCCCTGCCGCTTGACCCGGAGACCGGCTTTTCCCAAGCCATCTCCGGGTTTTTTTATGCCTTGGTTTGAGGCGGCTTCGGCCGATAGGTTTCGAAGATCGCTTCCAGGTTCCTCTGATAGGTCTTCTGCACCTCAAGCCCGCTGTCGAACATGGCGTTCAGTATCTGGGTATAGCTGTCGGCGTTGACCTTCGCCTCTTCCTTCGGCGCCTCGGGCGTCTTGGCCGCCGGTTGCTTGGCCGCCGGCGGCTGTCCAAGCCCGGCCATCATCTCCTGGAAGGCCTTGGCGAAGGGATTGTCGAGGAAGGGGTTCGGCTGGGGTGCCGGTTCGGCCTTCGGTACCGCAAACATCTGCTGCATCGCCTGCGTGAAGGGATTGTCGAAGATGCTCGGCTGCGCGGCCTTCGGCTTCGGCGCGAAGCCGGTACTTTCGAGCCATTGCTGGATGCTCTCGCCCATCGCCGTGTTGACGAAGGGGTTGACCGGCGAAGCCATCTGGCCGGTCGTCTGCTTGAAGAGCCCGCCCATCAGCGTATCGGCCAGAACGGGCAGCATCCGCTTGTAGATATCCTGGCCGATGCCGGTCATCTGTGCGGCCTGGGCGGCGACCGCGCGCGAAACCTCCTTCGAGCCGAACAGCTGGGCAAGGATGTTGTTGCCGTCGGAAATGCCCTCCGGCGTGAAGGCCCGGCTCATATCCTCGAAATAGCGCGCATAATTGCCGGAGGACACCGCCTGCATCAGCCCGACGAAATCGTAGGGGTTGCTGGTGCTGCGCTTCAGGCCGGCTGAGAAGGCCGGCATCAGCGCCGCCATCGCCTTGGTCGCCTGTTCCTGCGCAAGGTTGAACTGGCGGGCGATCGCCTCCATCGCCGCGCCGTTCTGCGCCTGCATCATCATGTCGAAGAGTGGCAGCATGGAGGTCCCTTTCCCCGAGTCGTGACGCTGGTAACGCCACTATATCCGGAAAAGGTAATGTGCAAACGGCTTTTTGCCATAAGAACTTAAAGCCGTTCCGGCAAAAGTGCGAAACGGTTTTTCGAGTGGCAGAGAAACCGCGACAGGCTCAGTACTGATAGTCCTCGAAGACCGGTTCCACCGAGCCGTTCCAGCGGCCGTGATAGAGCCACAGCAGATCCTCGGCGAGTGTCGCCTTCTTGGCAAGCACCTCGTCGAGCGGCGCCAGGAAGATCGTTTCGTCCTGGCCTTCGCGGTTGAGCTTGCCGCGCGCCTTGAGGCCGGCCCTCGATAGGCCGAGCACTTCGCGCGCGGTGTCGAAGAGCGGATGCCCGCGAAATTCAGCCTTCAGCCCTTGCGCCGGAACGGCATTGCGCAGGGCCTCGACCTCTGCAAAGCCCCAGTCTTTCGTCAGTTCGTCGGCAGCGTCGAGTGCGGCATCGTCGTAGAGCAGGCCGACCCAGAAGGCCGGCAAGGCACAGATACGCCGCCACGGGCCGCCGTCGGCACCGCGCATTTCGAGAAACCGCTTCAGCCGCACGTCGGGGAAGAGCGTCGAAAGATGGTTTGTCCAGTCGCCCATCGTCGGCGAGGGATCAGCGACCTCGCCCTTCAGCGCCCCGTTCATGAACTGGCGGAAGGTGACATGGGTGCAGTCGTGATAGCAGCCGTCGCGGACGATGAAATACATCGGCGCGTCGAGCGCCCATTCGGCATAGTCGCGGAAGCCGAAATCGTCGCGGAAGGTGAAATCGAGCAGTCCGGCGCGCCGGTTGTCGACATCGCGCCAGATATCGCCGCGCCAGGAAAGCAGCCCGTTCGGCTTACCCTCGGTGAAGGGCGAGGATGCGAAAAGGGCGGTCGCCAGCGACTGCAGTTTCATCGAGACGCGCATCTTCTTGCGCATGTCGGCTTCGGAGGAGAAGTCGAGGTTCACCTGGATCGTGCAGGTACGGTACATCATGTCGAGGCCTTGGCTGCCGACCTTCGGCATGTAGCGGGTCATGATTTCGTAGCGCGATTTCGGCATTTGCGGGGTTTCCGCATAGGTCCATTTTGGGCTGCCGCCGATGCCGAGGAAGCGGATACCCATCGGTTCGGCGATGTCGCGCAGCGTCGCCAGGTGCTGGTTCGATTCCTTGCAGGTCTCGTGGATCGTTTCCAGCGGCGCGCCGGAGAGTTCGAACTGGCCGCCCGGCTCGATCGAGATCGCCCCCATGCCGCTCTGCTCGGCAAGGCCGATAATGTTGCCGCCGTCGGTGATCGGCTCCCAGCCGTTTTTCGCCTGCAGGCCGGTCAAAAGGGCCGAGATGCTGGCATCGCCGAAATAGGGAACCGGGCTGTTGTCGGCGCGGAAGAAGGCGAATTTCTCGTGTTCGGTGCCGATCCGGAAGCGCTCCCGCGGCTTGTTGCCGGCGGCGATGTAATCGGTCAGATCCTGGACCGATGAGAGCGGTGTCTGGTCGGTGGTGTCGCGGGCCATGCGGGCTACCTGTATTCGAAAAAGGCGCCCAGGGGGCCGGGCAGCTGGAAGGGTGATTAGGACCCAAGCCACGTATGTTGCAAGTGAAATTCTTTCAACGGCGCATCAAAAAAATAGCAGTGATTTCCATGTCCACCCGTTTTCGCAGTCAGCTCCAGTCGCCGATCGCCGCCTGGACCACGGCGAGCGCCGCAACGGCCGCCGTATCGGCCCTGAGGATGCGCGGCCCGAGCGGAATGGCGGTGACGAAATCGAGGCTTCGAAGCCGCGTCCGTTCCTCTTCGGAAAAGCCGCCTTCCGGCCCGACGAGCAGCGCGAGATGCCTTTCCCGGATCGCCGCGAGCACCGGCAGCGGGTTTTGCCCGGCATCGCCCTCGTCGCAATAGATGATGCGGCGCTCCTTCGGCCAGCGGTCGAGCAGGTCGAGAAGCCGCACCGGCTCGGCCACCTCGGGAATGCCGAGAACGCCACATTGCTCGGCGGCCTCGACGACATTGGCGCGCAGCTTGTCGAGATTGGTGATTTTGCCCTGGACGTGCTGGGTCATGACCGGCTGCAGCAGGCCGGCGCCCATTTCCACCGCCTTCTGCACCAGATAATCCATGCGGCCGACCTTGAGCGGCGCAAAGAGATAATGCAGGTCGCAGGGTGCCGGCTGCGGCCGCGTCTCTTCGATTGCGGTCAGCAGGATGCGTTTGCGCGTGGGGAAGGAGAGGCGCGCCTTCCACTCGCCGTCGCGGCCGTTGAAGAGCAGGACCTCCCCGCCTTCCTCCATTCTCAGCACATTGGCGAGATAATTGAACTGGTCGGCATTCGCCTCGAGGCCGGCACCGCTGGAAAGCGGCGCGTCGACAAAAAGCCGTTGCATGCGGAAATTGGCGCGCATTTAAAACTCGCGGGTTTCAGAGCATGATGCCGAAAAGTGTGAGCGGTTTTCTCATGACATCATGCTCTAACTCTTTAATTTATAACAGGATTCAGATTTTAGGCCGAGCCGGCCTAAAATCATCCTGTTCTAGACGAAGAGCGCGAACATAACCCAATTAATCCCTGCCGCAAGCGCGGCCGAAATCGGCACGGTGACGATCCAGGCGGCGATGATCGTCATGAAATGCGAGCGGCGCACAAGATAGCGCCGCCGTGTCTCGTGGACGTTCGCTTCATCCGGTTCGTCGATATCGAAGCTCTCGACCCTGCGCCTGACATAGGCAATGCGGCGCTTCGAATGGCGCGTATACCATTCGCGGAAGAAGCCGACGCCGAAAACGGAGCCGACGGCGATATGCGTGGTGCTGACCGGCAGGCCGAGCCAGGAGGCGACGATGACGGTGAAGGCGGTCGACAGCGCGACGCAATAGGCGCGCATCGGATTGAGCTTGGTGATTTCCTCGCCGACGAGGCGGATGAGGCGCGGGCCGAACAGCAGCAGGCCAACGGAGATGCCGAAGGCGCCGATCAGCATCACCCAGAGGGGCGGATGGCCAATGCTGCCGTCGCCGCCACCGATGCCGACCGAGTGGACGATCGCCGAAAGCGGCCCGACCGCGTTCGAAACATCGTTTGCGCCATGCGCGAAGGACAGCAGCGCGGCAGAGCCGATGAGCGGCAGCCGGAACAGCACCCGCAGCGAGCTGTTGCGGTTTTCGAGATCGCGCGCCTGGGCGAGTACAAGCGGCCGGGCGATAAGCCAGCTGACCAGCCCGATGCCGATGCCGATGAGGATGATGGTGAAAGCCGGAAATTTGCCGGTGGGCGACAGCTGCAGCACCATATAGGCCATGAAGCTGCCGGTCATCACCGCGACCAGCACCGGCACCCAACGCCGAGCAGCCGCGATCTTGTCGTCGCGATAGATGATCAGCGTCTTGACGAGGTAGAGCAGCCCGGCCGCGATCAGCCCGCCGATCAGCGGCGAGGTGATCCAGCTCGAGGTGATCTCCACCATCACCCGCCAATTCACCGGTTCCGGCCCGACGGCTGCGATGCCGGCGCCGATCACCGCGCCGACGATCGCATGGGTGGTGGAAACCGGGGCATTCATCCAGGTCGCGAGATGGATCCAGAGGGCGGCAGCCATCAGCGCAGCCATCATGATCCAGCCGAGTGCCGCCTGCGGCACCTGGACGGCGTCGACGATGTTGGAGGAAATCGTCCTGACGACCTCGCCGCCGGCGATCGTTGCGCCGAGAACCTCGAAAATCGCAGCGATAACAAGCGCCTGGCCCATCGTCATGGCCCGCGCCCCGACGGCCGCGCCGACATTGTTGGTCACGTCGTTGGCGCCGATGTTCATCGCCATGTAGCCGGCAAGGGCGGCCGCCGCCACGACGAGCACCGCTCCGGGATGGTCGAACACGTAGACGCCGGCAAAGATCATGGTCAGGCCGACGAAGATCAGCCCGAGACCGGGCGCCACCAGCCGCCGCAAGACATGCTTCGTCGCGTCCTCGGCATGGGTGATCTTGGCGAGGTCTTTGTCGAGCGTGCGTTTCGTCAGGATTGTGGGACGTGGCGGCATTCTTTTTCCGAGGTATGAAATCTGCTTCTACGCTGCTTTTCTAGCATCGCAAGATGGCAGGATTCATTCCGCCGGGATTTGCTTTTCCGCCGGCCCCTGTTTGGCCGCTTTTGCCGAAAGCCTTTCGGTTATCTTTCGCTTGAAGGCCAGGAAAAGGCCGCGCAGCTCCGGCTCGCGCACGCGCCCGGCCGCCTCGTCGAAGGAGACCCATTCGATGCGGCGCTCGCCCTTCTCCTTGAAGTTTTTCGCCATGTCGGTGACTTCGAGCCCATAGACCTGCACCTTGCAGGCCACCTGCACGCCGTCGCGCAGCACTTTCGAGTAGCTGTATGCGCCGAGCGTTTCCGTCTCGACCGCGCCGCGCACGCCGGCTTCCTCAAAGGCCTCCTGTGCGGCGACCTCATGGGCGCATTTGCCGGTCATCGGCCAGCCCTTGGGAATGACCCAGCGGCCGGTATCGCGGCTGGTCATCAACAGCACCTCGACCTCACCGCTCTTCTTCTTCACCCGATAGCAGATCGCACCATATTGCTGTCGCGGCGGACGCCGGAACATCAGCTGCACATCGGATGCCAATCGGGCGAGAAGAGTCAATTGTCGGGTCACCTTCGCAGTGGTTGTTAGGAATCACTCATATAGTGTATCACGAAAATCTGACACAATCCAAAAGCCGCGGCCGCTCCGAGAGGCGACTGGATCGCCGTTCCTTAAGGGAAATCGAGCTGGGGCAGGCTCAGAAATCCGTCACGTCCTGTCTCGAATGCGTCACATTGCACAGCTGTACAATATGGCGCGGTCTTGCCTTTCCTTCAATGGCAAGATCAAGTGATCCACTGTCATTTGTGATCGTGGTAATCATGCGTCTTCCGCCGCTCAATGCCGTCCGCGCCTTCGAGGCGGTCTACCGTCACGGCAGCATTCTGAAGGCTGCCGAAGAGCTGAACGTGGTGCGCGGCGCCGTGCGCCAGCAGATCGCCACGCTGGAGGGCCACTTCGGCCGCAATCTCTTTCTGCGCGACGGCCGCAGGCTGGTTCCGACCGCAGAGGCGAGCGCTTTCGCCGAGGCTTGCAGCGCGGCTTTCGACATTCTGCAACGCGCCGCTTGCGAGCTCGAAGGCGTCGTGCCGGGCCGCATCCGGCTCGGCGTGCCCTCCGCTTTCGCGGTCTGGTGGCTGATGCCGCGCGTTGCCGACATGCAGGCGCACCTCGGCGATACGGCGGTCGATATCGTGCCGATGAGCGTGGTCGAACCGCTCAATATGCACCCGGAACTGGACGCGGTGATCATGGGCGGCGAATACCGGCCGGCCGCAGGCGTGACCGCGGTGCGGTTCATGGAAGACGAGTTCGGTCCGGTCGCCACACCGGCGCTTGCCGCAATGCTGTCGGAGGATCCGGCGGCGATGGGCCGGCTTGCCATGCTCGCCAGCCGCAGCGTTCCGAAGCTGTGGGGCGAATGGTTTGCCGAAAGCGGCACGCCGCCGGTCGCCTTTTCCCGCTGTCAGGAATTCGAGGATCTGCTGCTGGCGCTTGGTGCCGCCCGCTCCGGCCTCGGCATCGCCGTTGCGCCGCGCGCCTCGATCGAGGACGATCTTCAGCGCGGGCAGCTGGTCGCGCCCTATGGCTTCATCGCCCGGCCGTCCGGCTACAGCCTCTGCTGCCGCACGCCGGATGCCAAACGTCCGGGTTTTGCCGCCTTATCAGGCTGGCTGTGCCAGTCCGGGAGCGGAAAGGGCAGTTTTTCTGCTCCGTCGCCAGAATAACCTCCATATTCGCCGCCCTGTGGCATCGCTAGACATGGCGGGATATCGGCAACAGGGATGAGATGATGGAAAAGACCGCGACGCGCATCGACTGGATCGGCAGCAGCTGCCGGCTGCTGAAGGCGACGGCGGCCGAATTCGAGCGGACGCGTCCCTTCGCCGGGCTGTCGATCGGCACCGGTATTCATCTCGAGCCGAAGACGGTGGCGCTGCTGATGACGTTACGCGCCGGCGGCGCCCGTCTGGTCTGCACCGGCAATCTCAACAGCACGCAACCTTCGACGGTCGAGTTCCTGCGTGCGCAGGGTATCACGGTCTTCGCCACGCAGACGACCGATGCCGCCGCCCACCATGGCAGTCTCGAAGCGGTGATTGCCGAAAAGCCGGATCTGCTGCTCGACAATGGCGGCGATCTCTTCGCCATTGCGGCGGAAAAGCCTTATGCCAATCTCCGCGGCGGCACCGAGGAGACCACCTCGGGGCGCACGCGGCTGCTGCCGCTGCGCGAGCGCCTCAACATGCCGATCCTCGTCATCAACGACAGCCCGATCAAGCAGTTTGCCGAAAACCGGCATGCCGTGGGACAGAGCCTGTTCGAAAGCTATCTGCGCTTCACCAACCGATCTACCCACGGCAAACGCGTGACGGTGTTCGGCTATGGCGCCTGCGGCAAGGGCACGGCCGCCTGTTTCCGCAACGCGTTCTCCACCGTCAGCGTCGTCGATATCGATCCGGTGGTCACACTAGAAGCCCATCTCGATGGTTTCGTCACGCCGCTGCGCGAAGCGGCGATCCGCACGGCGGATATAGTCGTCACCGTCACGGGATTTGCCGGCATCCTCACGGCGGCTGACCTGCCGCTCGTCAAGGACGGCGCGATCCTGATGAATGGCGGCCATTTCCCGCGTGAGATCGATGTCGAGGCCTTTCGCCGCCATCCCGACGTCATCGGCGTCGATCGCTACGAGGCCGATCATATCGAGACCTTCTATCTCAGCGACGGCCGCTCTTTTCACGTGCTCGGCGGCGGCCACATGGCCAATCTCGCCGGCCCGCGGCCGCTCGGCAACACGGTCGAATCGATGGATCTCGGCTTCACCCTGCAGGCCCGCTGCCTGGAACGCATCGCCAGGGGCAAGGTCGGTCCCGAATGCTGCGTCGTGCCGGTTCCCGGCGATATCGACGCGATGGTGGCCAACGCCTATCTCGACCTCTCGCGCTGAAACGGGCGCCTGTCGTCAGCGCTCCCAATAGGGCACAGGCCCGTAAAGCTCGGCGAGATAATCGATGAACAGCCGCACCTTGGCCGGCAGGAACTGCCGGCTGGGATAGACGGCCGACAGCGCGACATTGTGCGAGCCTTCATAGGCCGGCAGCACCTGCACCAGACGGCCGGCCTTGAGCTCTTCGCCGATATCCCAGGTGGAGCGCAGGGCGATCCCGAGGCCGGCGATGACCGCCTCGCGGATCACCTCGCTGGAGTTGGTGATCAGCAGGCCCTCCGGCCGCAGGCTGAGCATCCCGTCCGGCCCGTTCAGGCGCCAGGTATCGCCATTATGCGCCGGCAGGCAGCGGTGATGTTTCAGTTCGTCGATGTGGCCGGGCTCGCCATGTGCCGCGAGATAGTCCGGCGAGGCGCAGAGCAGCCGGCGCACCGGCGCCAGCCGGCGGGCGACGAGGCTCGAATCGGTGAGCTCGGCGATGCGGATCGCCAGATCGAAGCCGCCGCCGACGATGTCGCTGAATTCGTCGGTCAGCACCAGATTGATGGCCAGCTCCGGATGCGCCCGCATGAACGCCTTCAGATGCGGCGCGATGTGCATGCGCCCGAAAGAGGTCGGCGCCGAGATCTTCAACGTGCCGTGCATCTGCGCCGAACGGCCGGAAATATAGAATTCCGCCTCTTCCAGCCCGGCGAGAATGCCGAGAACGCGGTCGTAAAAGCCCTGTCCGGCTTCCGTCAGCGAGATCTGCCGCGTCGTGCGCTGCAACAGCCGGGTGCCGAGCCGGTCCTCCAGCCGCTTGATCCGCTTGGAGACCACGGCCGGGGAAAAGCCGAGCGCCCGCCCGGCAAGCGACATGCTGCCGGTCGAAACGACCTTGGCAAAGATTTCGAGATCGCCGAGATTGGTCATGCGGTTTTCGATTTTTTCCCCTTTTGACATAAGTGCTTAGCATTTGCGCCCCTTTCGGGAAAGTGCTAAGCCGATCTGTCGGCGGCAGGAGGTTTTCGGCCGTCATTTCCCGTCGTCACGATGTCAAAGGCCTGAGAGCGCCATGTCCGACGCCATATCGTTTCTCAAACCCCGCGCCGATGTCCTGGCCCGCCGCGCCCAGATCGTCGCCGATCTCACAGATCTGCTGCCGCCGGAATGCCTGGTGCATGAAGCGCGCGAGCTGGTGCCCTTCGAGACCGATGCTTTCGTGTCCTACCGTCGCCTGCCGCTCGCCGTCGCCCTGCCGCGCAACACGGCCGAGGTCTCTGCCATCATGCGTTATTGCCACCGCTACGGCATTCCCGTCGTGCCGCGCGGTGCCGGCACCTCGCTTTCCGGCGGCGCCATTCCGCAGGAAGATGCCGTCGTGCTCGGCCTGTCGAAGATGAACCGCATCCTCGAAATCGATCTGCCGAACCGCGTTGCCGTGGTTCAGGCCGGTGTCACCAATCTCAATATCTCCGAGTCCGTCTCGGCGGAGGGCTTCTTCTACGCGCCCGATCCGAGTTCGCAGCTCGCCTGCACTATCGGCGGCAATATCGGCATGAATTCCGGCGGTGCCCACTGCCTGAAATACGGCGTCACCACCAACAATCTGCTCGGCGTTCGGATGGTGCTGGTCGACGGCACGGTGATCGAACTCGGCGGCAAGGCGCTGGACGCCGCCGGTTACGATCTGCTCGGCCTCGTCTGCGGCCACGAAGGCCAGCTCGGCATCGTCACCGAGGCGACGGTGCGGCTGATCGCCAAGCCGGAAGGCGCGCGCCCGGTGCTCTTCGGCTTCGAAGCTTCGGAAGAGGCCGGCGCCTGTGTCGCCGATGTCATCGCCGCCGGCATCATCCCGGTTGCGATCGAATTCATGGACAAGCCGGCGATCGAGATCTGCGAGGCCTTTGCCCATGCCGGTTATCCCCTCGATGTCGGCGCGCTGCTGATCGTCGAGGTCGAAGGTTCGGAAGCGGAAATGGACGCCACCTTGACGGACATTGTCGCAATCGCCCGCCGGCACGGCGTCAAGACCGTGCGCGAATGCCAGTCGGCGACCGAAGCGGCGCTGATCTGGAAGGGCCGCAAATCCGCCTTCGGCGCCACCGGCCGCATCGCCGACTATATCTGCATGGACGGCACCGTGCCGCTCAGCCAGCTGTCGCATGTGCTGAAGAAGACGGCCGAGATCATCGATCATTACGGTCTGCGGGTCGCCAACGTCTTCCATGCCGGCGACGGCAACATGCATCCGCTGATCCTGTTCAACGCCAACGATCCCGAGGATGCCGCCCGCGCCGAGGCCGCCGGCAACGACATCCTCAAACTCTGCGTTGATGCCGGTGGCTGCCTGACCGGCGAACATGGTGTCGGTATCGAGAAGCGCGACCTGATGCGGCATCAATATTCCGAAGCCGATCTTGCCCAGCAGATGGCGGCGCGCGCCGCCTTCGATCCCGGCTGGCTTCTCAATCCATCGAAGGTCTTCCCGCTCGAAGGGCGCCCTGCCGCATGATCGATCTGATGCCGACGAGCGAGGAGGAGGCGGCAGCGATCGTCCGCACCCATGCCGAGAGCGGCCGGCCGCTCGCTATCTGCGGCGGCGATAGCCGCGCCGGCTTCGGCAATGCCGTCGCCTGCGAGGAGCGGCTGCGCTCGACCGGGCTTACCGGAATCGTCGCCTATAATCCCGGCGAAATGGTCATGACGGTGCGATCGGGAACGCCGCTTGCCGAGGTCGAGGCGGCCCTTTCCGAAAGCGGTCAGATGCTCGCCTTCGAACCGATGGATCATCGCCCGGTGATGGGCACCTCGGGGGAGCCGTCCATCGGCGGCGTCTTTGCCGCCAATGTCTCCGGCCCGCGCCGGCTGATTGCGGGCGCCGCCCGCGACAGCCTGCTCGGCGTGCGCTTCGTCAACGGCAAGGGCGAGATCATCAAGGCCGGCGGCCGGGTGATGAAAAACGTCACCGGCCTCGATCTCGTCAAGCTGATCGCCGGCTCGCATGGCACGCTCGGTTTCCTCACCGAAGTCACCTTCCGCGTGCCGCCGCGTCCGAAGACCGAGCGCACAGTGGTGCTGTCGGGGCTCAACGACGCCGAGGCGGCAGAGGCCATGGCTGCGGCCATGGCGCTGCCGGCCGAGGTCTCGGGTGCGGCCCATCTGCCCTTGACGGTGACGTGGAAATTCCTCGCCGGCAAACTGCCGGAGGGCGAGGCGACGGTTCTGCGTATCGAAGGCCTCGCCGGCTCGGTCGATGTGCGTTTGGAAAAGCTTACGGCTGCAATGTCGGCCTTCGCAGCGGTGACGCGGCTGGACGAGCCGGAAAGCCGCAGGCTCTGGCAGGAAATCCGTGACGTTGTGCCCTACGCCGATGCGACGTCGCGGCCGGTCTGGCGCGTCTCGGTCGCCCCCGGCACCGGCCACCAGCTGGTCGCGGCGCTCCGCCTCGAAGCCGGCGTCGACGCCTTTTATGATTGGCAGGGCGGTCTCGTCTGGATGCGCATGGAGGCCGGCCCCGAAGGCGAGCTGGTCCGCCGCTTTATCAAAGCTCTGGGCGGCGGCCACGCGACGCTGATCCGTGCCTCGGGCGAGGCGAGGGCGACAACCGCGGCGTTTCATCCGGAGCCCGAGGCTGTGGCGATGCTGTCGCGGCGGGTGAGGGAGAAGTTCGATCCGGCGGGGATTTTCAATCCGGGGAAGATGGGTGGCTGAGATGTCGTTTTCGAGCTATCTGGGAATATCGGCCTTGAGAGATGGTACTAAGGCTGGGCTTGCTCCCTCTTCTCCCCAGCGGGGAGAAGGTGGCCCGAAGGGTCGGATGAGGGGGGCGGCACGGCAGAAGTCATCTTCGCTTGCCGCTCAGATGCTCGCTCCTTTCGTCGCTCACCCCCTCATCGCCTCGCTTTGCTCGGCACTTCTCCCCGCTGGGGAGAAGAGGGAGCAAGTGGCTACTGCCTCGCTCCAGCGCAATGAAACCCCGCTGGAGGCCGCATAAATGCAAACCAACTTCACCCTTGCCCAGCTCCTCGACCCCGATGTCGCCGAATCCGAGCAAATCCTGCGCAAATGCGTCCATTGCGGTTTCTGCACCGCCACCTGTCCCACCTATGTGACGCTCGGCAACGAACTCGACAGTCCGCGCGGCCGGATCTACCTGATCAAGGACATGCTGGAAAACGGCCGGCCGGCCGATGCCGAGGTCGTCACCCATATCGACCGCTGTCTCTCCTGCCTGGCCTGCGTCACCACCTGTCCCTCCGGCGTCGACTACATGCATCTGGTCGATCACGCCCGCGCCCATATCGAAAAGACCTACAAGCGCCCCTTCATGAACAGGTTGACGCGCGCCATCCTTGCCGCCGTGCTGCCCTATCCCGGCCGCTTCCGCCTGGCGCTCAATCTCGCCCGTCTCGGCCGGCCCTTCGCCGGGCTGATGCGGGGAGCGGCGCTCAAACCCTTTGCCGCCATGCTGGCGCTTGCGCCGCGCCGTGTGCCCGCAGCGTCCGCCTTGGCAAAACCCGGCAGCTATCTGCCTGAAGCCGAACGGCGCGGCCGGGTGGCGATGCTGTCCGGCTGCGCCCAGCCGGTGCTCGATCCCGGCATCAATGCGGCGGCGATCCGGCTGCTGACGCGACTTGGCGTCGAGGTGGTACTGCCGGAAGGCGAGGTCTGCTGCGGGTCGCTCGTCCATCACATGGGCCGCGCCGAGCAGGCGCTCGAAAGTGCGCGGGCCAATGTGGATCTCTGGACACGCGAAATCGACGGGCAGGGGCTTGACGCGATCGTCATCACCGCCTCTGGCTGCGGCACGACGATCAAGGATTACGGCCATATGCTGCGCCTCGATCCCGCCTATGCGACAAAGGCGGCGAGGGTCTCAGGCCTTGCCAAGGATATCACCGAATATCTCGCAACCCTCGAGCTGCCGGCGCACATGCCGAAGAGCATCACCGTCGCCTATCACTCCGCCTGTTCCATGCAGCACGGCCAGCGCATCACGCTGACGCCGAAGCAATTGCTCAAAGCGGCGGGCTTTACCGTGCGCGATCCCGCCGAAGGCCATCTCTGCTGCGGCTCGGCCGGCACTTATAACATCATGCAGCCGGAGATTTCGGCGGCGCTGAAGGCACGCAAGGTCAAAAACATCGAAGCCACCAAGGCCGATATCATCGCCACCGGCAATATCGGCTGCATCACCCAGATCGCCACCGGCACCGGCATGCCGATCCTGCATACGGTCGAGCTGCTCGATTGGGCTTATGGCGGCGCTGTGCCGGAAAAATTAAGAGATTTGCCGTTAGGCTGACGTGAAAGGCCTGTCGGGCCTGTCTCGGGAGTTTGGACGATGTGGCGGGGAATGATCGTATTTGCCGGACTGCTCGGTGCGGCGGGCGCCGCCCATGCCGACAGCCGTTTTTTCTGTTCTGCCGATGACAAGGAAGCGCGCTTCACGCTCGAGAGCGGCTTCGAAAGCGAAGCCGGCCACAAGCTCAACCATTTCCGCGGCGCGCTTGTCGTCAAGGACCCGGCCCAAGCGACCGTGTTCGGCAAACGTGTGTTCGAATCGCAGCATCTGACCAACCATTGGTCGCGCGCTGGCGATCTGCTGCTCGAAGTCTTCGACGGCGGCGAAGATGACACCGGTGGAGCAACGCTGGATCTCGTTGTGGTTGCCGGCGAACGCGGCAAGCCGGCGGCAAATTTCAGCGGCACCTATTCCCTGACGATCGCAGGCGGTGAAAAACCCTTTGCCGTCGAGGGCAAGGTCAGCTGCGGCACTAAATAAAGCAATTTCAAAAGTGTGAAGCGGCATTCCGTCCGGAGTTGCGCCACAGCAAAAATTAGAGCGGTCCTCAATGGACCGCTCTAACGATTCAATTACCAGTGGAACGACACGCCGACATTGACGGCATTGGTGAAGATGTTGGTCTTCAGGTCCACGCCGCTGTCGATCGGAACGTCGACACGTGAATAGGTGCCCTTGTATTCGACGAAGGTCGACCATCGGTCGGTCACCTTGAAGTCGACGCCGGCCTGGGCCTGCAGCGTCACGCCGCCGAATTCATAAGCCCAGGTCTTGCCCTCGGGGCGAATCACTTCGACATGCGGAATGTTCACACCGACACCGGCACCGAGATAGGGCGTCCAGCGGCGGGCCGGATCCTGGAAGCGATAGAGCCCGTTCACCGTCAGCAGGTTCAGGCCGTCGGTGAATTCGAAATGCGACCAGCCGGTCTTGGCGAGCGTATCGTCGTCGGCATAGACCTTGTCATGGGTATAATCGAGCGAAATACCCCAGTTCGGCTTGTTGAAATTTTCCAGCCACCAGGTGACGCGGCCGCCGTAGTAGGGCGGGCTGCCGAAGGACTTGCCTTCCCAGCCGGCGGTGAAATGCGTGCCGTCGGAAAGATCGACGCCGCTGTGCGGAGCCGTCTGATAGCCGCCGTAGATGGAGAATTGCAGGTCTTCCGCCGAGGCGGAGGCTGCCGAACAGATGGTGAAAAACGCGATGCCCGCAAGCAGGGAGGCGGAGGAACGCAGCGCATATGTCATTGAATAGCCCCAATATTGCAAATATGTCGACTCCTAGGCACGTCTGCCAGCTTTCCGCCGCAAAGTCCAAGAGAAATAAAAGGCGCCTCTAAAAAGCGCCTTCGTTTTTTAATAGGTGTTGCTCAGCCGCCGAACATGGTGCGGAGCACGTCGATGCCCCTGTCCTCGAAAGCGACCTTGCCCTGCTTGTTGCCGGGGCCGATGACGATCACCTTGGTGCCGACGGGCGCGCGATCGTAAAGATGCGTTACGTCCTCGTTCATCATCCGGATGCAGCCGGAAGACATGTTGAGGCCGATCGTCCAGGGTTGATTGGTGCCGTGGATGCGGAAGATGGTATCGCGGCCGCCCTGATAGAGATACATGGCCCGCGCACCGAGCGGATTGTCCTCGCCGCCTTCCTGGTAAGCCGGAATGATGTGACCCTTGGCGGCTTCGCGGCGGCGCATTTCGGCCGGCGGTGTCCATGCCGGCCATTCGGCTTTGCGGCCGATCTTGACGATACCCGACCAGCCGAAGCCGTCGCGGCCGACACCGATGCCGTAGCGGGTGGCGCGGTTGTTGCCTTCGACGAGGTAGAGATATTTGTTGTTGGTATCGATGATCACGGTGCCGGCGGCTTCCGTCGTCACCAGCCGCACCTTCTTGCGCTTGAACTGCGGCTTCACATATTTCGGCATCTGCGCCACACGCACGACTTGCGCCGGACGCTGGGTGTTGTCGGAGCCGGCAGGCGCCGCAAAGGCGGATGTGGACATCAAGGACAGGACAAGTCCGGCCGCGGCCAGACCTGGCATCAATTTGATCATGATCGATTCCCCTCAAGCAAATCCGCCTGAAGCTACATGAACTTCTGCCCGATTCAAGATCGGCCCGGCCGGATAAAGCAATTTCGGGAAAGGAAGCCGCCTGTTCTTGCGGCTTCCAAGATATCGTATGTGCCGTTACATGACGACGACGCGGGTTCCGACGCGGACGCGGTCATAGAGATCGACGACATCTTCGTTGCGCAACCGGATGCAACCGGAGGAGACGGCGCTGCCGATCGACCAGGGCGCGTTGGTGCCGTGGATGCGGTAAAGCGTCGAGCCGAGATACATGGCGCGGGCGCCGAGCGGGTTTTCCGCGCCGCCGTCCATCCGCGCCGGCAGGTAGTGGCCCTTGGCGGCTTCGCGGCTGATCATCTCGGAAGGCGGCGTCCAGTCCGGCCATTCCTGCTTGCGGGTGATCTTGTGGGCGCCGGCCCATTCGAAGCCGGGCTTGCCGACGCCGACACCGTAACGCCGCGCCTTGCCGCCATCCATCACCAGATAGAGGAAGCGGTTGTTGGTATCGATGACGATCGTGCCGGGTTTTTCCTGAGTGTCGTAATCGACCAGCTGCGGCAGGAATTGCGGCTCGATCGGATGGCGGATCGACGGTATGCCCGGGCTTATCGCCGAGACGGTCTGCGGTGCGACTTGCGGCGCCTGGCGCAGCACCCGGCGCTGGAAAAGCCCGCGCTGCTGCTGTTGGACGACCGGCCGCTGGTAGACGACGGGACGAACCGCGCCGCCGCCGAGCTGGTTGATCCAGGGCGCGGTCAGGTCGGGGCTGAGCACGACCGGCGGGCGGGTGGCGTAGCGGTCGTCTGCAAGGGCGGCCGTGGAGAAAATGCCGAAGACGGCTGCGGCGAGAACAAACTGTTTCATCATCGGACGGACTCTCTACAATGGCCGAAAATGCGCTGGCGGAGGCGTCCGCCCGCGAAAGACGCTGCCACCCAATCCGCCAGCGAATGGTAAAGATCGATTCATGAAAACTCGACCCGTGGGATAAACTTTTCGTCAGGGTTACCGTTCGGTTTGGAAAGACGGTTTGCAAATGGTAAAGCCGGAATCATGACCGGAAAACCAGGCGGACCGGCGAGCGGACGAACCCGGGAATGAAGCGGACATGAGCGAGACAGGCATTATCATCGGCGAGGACGGCAGGAGCCGCTGCCACTGGCACGCCAATCTGCCCGATTATCTCCACTATCACGATGAGGAATGGGGCCGCCCTGTCACTGATGACATCCGCCTGTTCGAGAAGATCTGTCTTGAAGGTTTCCAGTCCGGTCTTTCCTGGCTGACCATCCTGCGCAAGCGCGAGAATTTCCGCGCCGCCTTTGCCGGCTTCGATTTCGAAAAGGTCGCGCTTTTCGGCGACGAGGATGTCGCGCGCTGCCTTGGCGATGCCGGCATCATCCGCCATCGCGGCAAGATCGTCTCCACCATCAACAATGCCAGGCGCGCTCTGGCGCTGCGCGATGAATTCGGCTCGCTCGCCCATTATTTCTGGCGCTATGAACCCGGCCATAACGAGCGGCCAGCGGTGGTCGACCGGGAGCATATCGTCGCCAATCCGACGACGCCGACCTCGGTCATCATTTCGAAGGATCTGAAGAAACGCGGCTGGACCTTTGTCGGCCCGACCACAGTTTATGCTTTCATGCAGGCGATGGGTCTCGTCAACGATCATCTCGAGGGCTGCTTCTGCCGGCCCGAGGTCGAGGAAATGCGCGCCGTGCTGGTGCGACCATGAAAGAAGATGCATCCGTGAGAACATTGATCTCAGCCGCCACCCTTTTCCTCCTGACGGTCCCCGCTCTGGCGCAGACGCCGCAGCTCGATCCGGGCGAGAAGCTGGAGAAGCTGCAATTCCCGGCCGTCACCATGCAGCTCAAGGGCTGGACGAAGTTCGGCAACAGCCATGTCTACACGCTGCCGGTGCGCGCCGGCCAGCATGTGAAGATCGACTTTGCCACCAAGAGCAAATTCGCCTTCCTGGCGATCTTCGACCTGTCGAAACCGGATGACGAGGCCTTCTTCGGCACCGACGAGGACGGCATGAGCTTCGAGACGACGGTCAAGGAAAACACCACCTGGCTGATGCGCCCCTATTATTCCAAGGTGTCGCCGCGCCGCGGCCTCGGCGCTCCCTTCAGCATCCTGATCGAGCCTTTGGCGGCTGCCCCGAAGCAGCAGCAACCGCCGGCCGAGCCGCAGCAGCCGTCGCTGTTTCCGAAGGCGCCTGCCAAACAGCAATAAGCCCCTGCCAAATAAGGGAGCGTCCGGCCTATGTCAGCCGGTCGATCAGGTCGCGCAATTCGCCGAGATGGCCGATCTTGCGGAAACGCGGCGCTTCCGTCGGTTCGTCCACATGTTCTAGCACCCAGGTCAGCTCATGCGGCACGAACACGCCGTAGCTGCCGGCGGCGATGGCCGGCACGATGTCCGATTTCAGCGAATTGCCGACCATCATCGCCCGTTCCGGCCCGTCGCCGACCTTGGCGAAGATGCGGCGATAGGTGACGGCCGTCTTGTCGGAGACGATCTCGACAGCATCGAAGAAGTCGCCGAGCCCGGATTGGGCGAGCTTACGCTCCTGGTCGAACAAATCGCCCTTGGTGATCATGACAAGCAGATATTTGCCGGCAAGCGCCTCCAGCGTGTCGCGCACATGCGGCATGGTCTCGACAGGATGGGAAAGAAGATCGCGGCCGGTATCGAGGATCTTGGCGATCACGCTCGCGGGAATCTTGCCTTCGGTGATCTCGATCGCCGTCTCGATCATCGACAGCGTGAAACCCTTGATGCCGAAGCCGTAATGGCGAAGATTGCGCTTCTCGGCCTCCAGCAGCCGCTCGGAAATCTTCGGCCCTTCGGCAAAATCGGCCAGAAGCCCGGTGAAATGCGCTTCCGTCAGCCGGTAATATTGTTCGTTCTGCCAGAGCGTGTCGTCGGCATCGAAGCCGATGGTGGTCAGTGGTCGCGTCGCCATATGCGTACCTCTTAAAATATGACTGGCAATCTATCGGCCGCCTGTGTCTAGACAAGGGCTGCGTCGAGACAAGGGCTGCGTCGAGACGAGAGTGCTCATCTCCGCAGCGGTAAGGCACGGCGTTGAAAAGCCTCGCTGCCGCACTACATGAAAATCGCCTCACCTTACAGCCAGCCACGGCTGTGCCTGTCGCGCGCAGGCCAATAATCAAAAAATGAAGTTCTTCCGTTCGCAAGCCCCTCTTGCGGCAGACACAAAGGATTTATTCGACCATGCGTTACAACCAACTCGGAAATACGGGACTTTTCGTCTCCGAAATCTGCCTGGGCACCATGACCTTCGGCGAAGCCAAACAGGGCACCATGTGGGGCGCCATCGCCGATGTCGACCAGAATGCCGCCGACCGGATCGTCGAGCGCTCGCTGGCTTCAGGCGTCAACTTCATCGACACGGCCGACGTCTATTCATCAGGTGAGTCCGAAAGGCTGCTCGGCCAGGCGCTGAAGAACCTCGGCGTGCCCCGCAAGGACGTCGTCATCGCCACCAAGGTCTATGGCGTCATGGGCGACAAGCCGAACGACCGCGGCGCCTCGCGCGGCCACATCATGGATTCCGTCGAGGCGAGCCTCAAGCGCCTGCAGACCGATCATATCGATCTCTATCAGATCCACGCGACCGATACGGTGACGCCGATCGAGGAGACGCTGCGCGCGCTCGACGATCTCGTCTCCCGCGGCCTCGTGCGCTATATCGGCGTCTCCAACTGGCAGGCCTGGCGCATTTCCAAGGCGCTCGGTCTTTCCGACCGCCGCGGCTTTGCCCGTTTCGAGACGGTGCAGGCCTATTATTCCATCGCCGGCCGCGATCTCGAGCGCGATATCGTGCCGATGATGCAGGAGGAAAAGCTCGGGCTGATGGTCTGGTCGCCGCTCGCCGGCGGTCTCTTGTCCGGCAAATACGGTCCCGGCGCGCCCGGTAACGGCGAGGGCCGCCGCGCCAGTTTCGACTTCCCGCCGGTTGATAAGGACAAGGCCTGGGCCTGCGTCGCCGTCATGCGCGAGGTCGCCGAAAAGCACGGCGTCAGCGTCGCCACCGTGGCGCTCGCCTATATCCTCGCCAAGCCTTTCGTCACCACCGTCATCATCGGCGCCAAGCATGTCGACCAGCTCGACCAGAATCTTGCCGCCGTCAAGCTGAAGCTCGACGACGGCGATATGAATAGGCTCGACGAGGTCAGCGCCCTTGCTCCGGAATATCCGGGCTGGATGCTGTCGCGGCAGGGCGCCGGCCGCCGCCCGGCCGATTTCGAGCCGAAAGGCTGAGAACACCGGCGCTGTGCCACTCGGATGACGAAAGTTGCCCCTCACCCTAACCCTCTCCCCGTAGAAACGGGGAGAGGGAACGTGCCCTGCGAAAGATATGCGGGGAACGGAGAGGTTGCGGCATGGTCCCTTCGCCCCGTTTACGGGGAGAAGGTGGCGGCAGCCGGATGAGGGGCTGGTCGAGCATGAGGTAAAAGAGTCTGGGACCGCCGGTCATCTCCGGCGTTCCCCTTTCGCGAGTGATCGACTACTTGCCGCGGGCCTTGAGCCAGGCGTTCATCTCGGCGATCTCGGCTTCCTGCGCCTTGATCACGGCTTCGGCAAGCTTGCGGATTTCCGGATCCTTGCCGTATTGCAGCTCGATCTTTGCCATGTCGATCGCGCCCTGATGATGCGGGATCATGCCGCGGACGAAATCCGCGTCGGCATCGCCGCTATATTCGATCATCATATTCTTGTGCATCTTGTCGTTCGCCTCGGTGAAGGCATGGCTTGCCGCGTCGTGACCGCCCATCGGCTTGCTCATATCCATGGCCTTGTCTTCGGCAAGGGCGGGAGCCGCAAGGATGGCGAGCATGGTAGTAAATGTGATGACTTTCAGAGACATGAGAGGTCCTTCCTCTGTCTGACAATAGGGTTGCGGGCGACTGAAGCCGCTCGCTTCTCAATGCATAAGCGTGATGTCAGGACAGTCGGGGAGGGGGAGCCTGCGGAGCGGGCCGATCGTCATCCAGGGCGCGGGCAAGCGCCGGGGTGGGATAGGCGAAAACAGGCTTTGCGCTATCGACGACCATGATGGCCGGCGGCAGCAGCAGACAGGCGCTGCAAAGCGGCATATGCGCGGCGTTGCCGGTAGAGCAGGGGTCTTTCAAGGGATCGGCCTTGCCCGCCGCGTCAGGCATCTGCATGCCGGCCATCTGATGATGCATGCCGGTTTCGGCGGCGGGGGCATTCATCGACGCACAGGTCGGACAGCCTGCCAAAGCAGACATGGCGCTGTAGACCAGCCAACCGAGAACCATGGTGATGAGGGCGAGCGTGCGCATGGTCCCTCATATAGGGGAATGCCGGATGCAAGCCAAGCCGATCGGCGGTCACATCCTGGTCACCAGGTGGCCATCACCTTGTGCTCGATCCGGTAATCCCGGCTCTCCTCGCCGAGCGGCGCCACCGGCCATGTCCAGGCCGCCTTTGACGGCGGCGGCGAAACGCCGTGCAGCAGGTCGGCCTCCTCATGCGTCCGGCCGTTGCGGTCGATGACGGCATAGGCGGTGTCGGTCACCAGGCAATGACGACAGGAGAGACCCGAAAGCCCGGCCAGATGCGCCGCAATCAGCCGCTCCACCGTATCGGCAGGCATTCCGGCCGCCTCGGCGTCGTAGCGCCGTTTCACGCCCCGGCCGATCTGCGACAGGAGATTGGCCGAAACCACAAAATCGAGATAGGGCACGGTGCGCAAGAAGCCGAGCGGTTCGGGCGCTCCGCCGGCGGCAAGATCGTCATAGCCGGAGAGATCGCGCTCGATCAGCCTGATATTGCGATAGCCCTTGGCCGCAAGCCATAGGCGCATCGAGGCGAGATGAACGAGATCGACCAGCACGACGGTGTCGAACTCGTGCGCCAGCGCCTCGATCGGCACGTCGCGCAGCAGGCCCGAGCCGAGCACGACGGCGGTGCGCTTCTGCCTGAGACCAGACGCCGCCGCGCGGATCGCGTTCCGGCTCATCGTCTCATGTTCGGCCCAATCCCGGGCGCAGCGCCCGGCCCGTGACCAGAGATTGACGGAATAGCGGATGAACTTTCGATGCGGATTGCCGGTCAGCGGCCATGTCGCGGCATAAAGAAGCGTTTCGGTGATCATGAGCATATCCGCATTCTGATAGGCGCCTCTGCTTCAATCGATTCGGCTTGCGGCTTCAAGACCCTTCGCCCTTGCCGCTCCCCGCCCAATCCGCTAGGAAACCGCCACTGTCACAGTCAGCGGAATTCCCGGAAATGAACGACAAGCAGAAGAAGCCGCAAAAGCTCAAGGCCCGCCTGCCGCGCGGCTTCGTCGACCGCACGGCCGGCGATATCCGCGCCGTCAACGAGATGACGGCAAAGATCCGGGAAGTCTACGAGCATTATGGTTTCGACCCGCTCGAAACGCCGCAGTTCGAATATACCGATGCGCTCGGCAAGTTCCTGCCTGACAGCGACCGGCCGAACGAGGGCGTGTTCTCGCTGCAGGACGACGACGAGCAATGGATGTCGCTGCGTTATGACCTGACGGCGCCGCTCGCCCGCCATGTCGCCGAGAATTTCAACGAAATCCAGCTGCCCTACCGCACCTATCGCGCCGGTTACGTCTTCCGCAACGAGAAGCCGGGCCCCGGCCGCTTCCGCCAGTTCATGCAGTTCGATGCCGATACCGTCGGCGCGCCGGGTGTCCAGGCTGATGCCGAAATGTGCATGATGATGGCCGATACGCTTGAAGCGCTCGGCATCAAGCGCGGCGACTACGTCATCCGCGTCAACAACCGCAAGGTCCTGGACGGCGTGCTGGAGGCGATCGGCCTCGGCGGCGACGACAAGGCGGGCCAGCGGCTGAACGTGCTGCGCGCCATCGACAAGCTCGACAAGTTCGGGCCTGAGGGCGTTGCCCTGCTGCTCGGTCCCGGCCGCAAGGATGAGTCCGGCGACTTCACCAAGGGCGCCGGTCTCGACCAGGCGCAGATCGACAAGGTGCTGTTCTTCGTCGGCATCAAGGACTACGCCGAAAGCGCCGCTCAGCTCGCCGAACTCGTTGCCGGAACGTCGAAGGGCGGCGAAGGCGTCGAGGAACTGAACTTCATCGGCGCGCTTGTTGCGAGCGCCGGCTACCAGTCCGATCGCATCAAGATCGATCCCTCCGTCGTGCGCGGCCTCGAATATTATACCGGCCCGGTCTATGAGGCCGAACTGAGCTTCGACGTCACCAATGAAAAGGGCGAAAAGGTCGTCTTCGGTGCGGTCGGCGGCGGTGGCCGTTATGATGGCCTGGTTTCCCGTTTCATGGGCCAGCCGGTGCCGGCAACCGGCTTTTCGATCGGCGTTTCCCGCCTGATGACGGCGCTGAAGAACCTCGGCAAGCTCGGCGCCAGCGAAATGATCGAGCCGGTGCTGGTGACCGTCATGGATGGCGATGTCGAGGCGATGGGCCGCTATCAGAAGATGACGCAGCAGCTGCGCGCCGCCGGCATCCGTGCCGAGATGTTCCAGGGCAATTGGAAGAAGTTCGGCAACCAGCTGAAATATGCCGACCGCCGCGGCTGCCCCGTCGCCATCATCCAGGGCGGCGATGAGCGCGCAACCGGCGTCGTGCAGATCAAGGATCTGATCGAGGGCAAGCGGCTCTCCGGCGAGATCGAGGACAATGCCAGCTGGCGCGAAGCCCGCGTGGCGCAGGAGACGGTGCCGGAAGCCGACTTGGTCGCCAAGGTGAGGGAAATCCTTGCGGCGCAGGCGGAGGATCGGAAGAGGGCGGGTGATGCGCAGTAAACCCCTCCCCAACCCCTCCCCACAAGGGGGAGGGGCTTTACGTGGCGCCGCCGTGCCCAACGCAGCATTTGCTTCACCGGAGGTCCTCTCGATTTGGTTCGACGATCGCCGCGAATTAGTCCCTCCCCCTTGTGGGGAGGGGTTGGGGAGGGGACTTTTCCCGGGAGCGACACCATGCCCCTGATCAACCTCCCGGAATTCTCTACTGAGCTGCTTGCCGAATTCGACGCCCGCAAGGCCGAGCGCATCGATACGCCGGTCATTCAGCCGGCCGAACCCTTCCTCGATATCGCCGGCGAGGATCTGCGCCGCCGCATCTTCATGACCGAGAGCGAAACCGGCGCCAGCCTTTGCTTGCGTCCGGAGTTCACCATCCCCGTCTGTCTGCGCCACATCGAGACGGCGACCGGCACGCCGAAGCGTTACGCCTATCTCGGCGAGGTCTTCCGCCAGCGCCGCGACGGCGCCAACGAATTCTACCAGGCCGGCATCGAGGATCTCGGCGATATCAACATACCGAGCGCCGACGCTCGCGCCATCGGCGACGCCACCGGCATTCTCGCCCGCCTGCTGCCGGGCCGGCGCCTGTCGGTGACGCTCGGCGACCAGGCGGTGTTCGAGGCGGTCGTTCAGGCGCTCGGCCTGCCGCTCGGCTGGCAGAAGCGGCTGATCCATGCCTTCGGCAACATGACCCAGCTGGAAGCCCTGCTGGCCGGTCTCGTCAGCCCGCAATTCGTCACCGGGCTGGACGACGATATCGCAAAGCTTGTCGCATCAGGCGACGAGCAGGCGCTGGTCTTCCATCTCGAGCAGGAGATGCAGGCCACGGGCTATTCGACCAATGCCAGCCGCTCGCCGCTGGAGATTGCCCGGCGGCTCAAGGAAAAGCTCATTCTTTCCGAGACGCGTCTCGACGATGCCGCCTTCCATGTGCTGGAAGAGTTCCTGTCGCTCGACGTGCCGCTCGTCAATGCGTCGGCGGCGCTCGCCGGCTTTGCCGATGCTGCCGGCCTGAAGCTCGGCAATGCACTCTCCCGTTTCAACGGTCGCGTCGGCGCCCTTGCCGATGCCGGCGTCGATCTGTCCTGCCTCGATTACCGCGCCGCCTTCGGACGGCCGCTGGATTATTATACCGGCCTCGTCTTCGAGGTGACGGCGGAAGGCTCAAGCGCGGTTCTGGCCGGCGGTGGCCGCTTCGATAAGCTCCTGACCTTCCTCGGCGCGACCGACCGCATTCCGGCCGTCGGCTTCTCCTTCTGGCTCGACCGCATCGAAACCGAAAGGGCAGCCGCATGACCATCACCATCGCGCTTCCCTCCAAGGGCCGGATGAAGGACGACGCTTCGGCGATCTTCGAGCGGGCCGGCATGCCGATTTCGGCCGTCGGCAACGACCGCTCCTATCGCGGCCGCGTCGAAGGCTGGGACGATGTCGAGGTCGCCTTCCTCTCGGCCTCCGAGATTTCCCGCGAACTCGGCAACGGCACCGTCGATTTCGGCGTCACCGGTGAGGATCTGATGCGGGAGGGTTTTGCCGAAGTCGACAAGCGCGTCGAATTCTGCGCCCGCCTCGGCTTCGGCCATGCCGATGTCGTCGTCGCCGTGCCGGAGATCTGGCTGGATGTCGAGACCATGGCCGATCTCGGCGACGTCGCCGCTGATTTTCGCGCCCGTCATTCCAGGCGTCTTGCCATCGCCACCAAATACTGGCGCCTGACCCAGCAGTTCTTTTCGAGCCAGCACGGCATCCAGCTTTATCGCATCGTCGAAAGCCTCGGCGCCACCGAGGGTGCTCCGGCCTCAGGCTCGGCCGATATCATCGTCGACATCACCTCCACCGGCTCGACCCTGCGCGCCAACCACCTGAAGGTGCTCCAGGACGGCGTCATCCTGCATTCGCAGGCCTGCCTCGTGCGCGCCCGCAAGCAGAGCCATGCCGACGAGCCGGTTGTCCAGGCAATCATCGACGCAGTGCGCGCCGCCCTCTGATCCTAGCCATCAATGCATAAGAGAACCCGCCGTCAATTCAATGACGGCGGGTTCTCTCATGTCTGGGAGGATGTCTGCTGGATCAGGCAGCCGCATAGGCGCCGCGGCGGGCGTCAATCGAATAGGCGCCGGCACCGACGGTGGCGAGCAGGATATACGCGCCGGCCAGAGTGATGTTCTTCATGACCATGATCTGGTTGAGAATGTTCACGAGTTCCGTGCCGCTTGCGTAGGGCAGGTGAAAGGCAACGCCCGTGAAGACACAGAAGGCGGCGAGCAGCCAGCCGGCGATGCGGACCTGGAAGCCGGTGAGAACCGCAAGGCCGGCCAGCAGTTCGAAAAGGCCTGCGACATAGGCCAACAGGGTTGCTGCCGGCAGGCCGGCACCGGCGATCATGCCCGCAGTACCGGCAGGATCGGTGAGCTTCATGAAGCCGGAAAGGATGAACATGAAGGAAAGAAGAATGCGGGCAATCAGGATGATGGCGTTCGACATGGATATTGTCTCCGTTTGAAGGACTCTGGAGATCTTGGTGCCCCGGCACCGGATGGACCTCGGATGCCTCCTATGTCGCTTTTTTCTTCTATTGTGGAAAGATAAACGGAAGCGGACAGTTTGTTCAATAATATGAAACGATGTCCCGCCGTCGTCGCTTGCCTTTCACAAAGCCGGTCTTTTATGGTCGCCACCCAACAAGGAGAATCCGATGGCAGATCTGTCCGCATTTCCGATCACGACCCGCTGGCCGGCGAAAAATTCTGACATCATCCAGCTCTATTCGTTGCAGACGCCGAACGGGGTCAAGGTATCCGTCGCCCTCGAAGAACTCGGGCTCGCCTATGAGCCGCATTATATTTCCTTCGCCGTCAACGAGCAGAAGTCGCCCGAATTCGAATCTCTCAATCCGAACGGCCGTATCCCGGCGATCATCGATCCGAACGGGCCTGATGGCAAACCGATCGGCCTTTTCGAATCCGGCGCCATCCTGCTCTATCTCGCGGAAAAGACCGGCAAGCTCATCCCCGAGAATGCCGCCGGCCGCTACGAATGCATTCAGTGGGTGTTTTTCCAGATGGCCGGCATCGGCCCGATGTTCGGCCAGTTCGGCCATTTCTATAAATTCGCCGCCGACAAGGTCGCCAACAATTCCTATCCGGTGGAGCGCTATCGCGATGAGTCCAAGCGGCTGCTCGGCGTGCTCGAAGGCCGGCTGAAGGGCCGGCAGTGGATCATGGGCGATCAGTATACGATCGCCGACATCACTACCTTCACCTGGGTCCGCGGCGCCGACATCTTCTATGGTGGCCGCGAGGTTCTGGACTATGCGAGTTTCCCCGCCGTTTCGGATTGGCTGCAACGCTGCATCGCCCGCCCGGCCAGCGCCAGGGGGCTCAATATCCCGGTCAAGCCGGAATAGCTGACGGCCAGAGATCGCCGCCTGCCCCTCATCCGCCTGCCGGCACCTTCTCCCCGCACGCGGGGCGAAGGGGATATGCCGCTACCTCACCGTCAGCCATTTACCTCGCGCAGGGCACGTCCCCTCTCCCCGTAAAACGGGGAGAGGGTTAGGGTGAGGGGCAGACGTTCCCTACCGCCTCTATTGCCGGTTGGCAATCTGCCTCGCACCTTCGAGCTTGAAGCGCGGAAAGACGAAGACGCCAGCCATGCTGCCGCTGTATTTCTCCTCGAGTCCGTTTGACTCGCCCATGCAGAATAGCGGCTGGCGCAGGCCGTTCGGCATGATGATCGTCGTCGAAAAGCAGAAGGAGGAGCAGTGTGTTGCTGCCTGTTCGAACAGTTCCAGCACGTGACTGCGATCTCCGGAATCGTAGCATCGGATCAGGTTCAGCAGTCCGCATTCCTCTGCGGAGAGGCCGTGCAGCATGGCGCTCCATTTGCCGAGACGAAGCACGCCGCTCGCCAGATCTCCGGCCCAGCTTTCGGAAACGGAAAACTGCGCCAGCATCTCGTGCTGTTGATTGTTGTCGTTCATCGAACCGGGCAGCAACGGCACGGCTGCATTGGCTTTGGCAATCTTAAACACAGGCGTTCCCTCGTTCGCATGCGGCTCCTCCGCCGCACGCTCGGCAAACACTAGAGACAGGCTTATGCAGCAGCGGTCATAATGCCCGCACCCATACCAGCGATCATTGCCACGGCTATCCGAGCCTCCAAACCGGAGCCCTTCGACACCGACTATTCTGGCATCGCCTTCCCGCGCTCGTCTGACAGCGAAAATGATCGCCGGGCGCGCTTCAATTGCAGCGCGGATTTATAGGAACTTTTGCACAAACGGCAACGGCTTTTTAAGGGGCGTTCGGATCGCGATCCTTTTGCCGGAGATGTTAGCAGCCCCGCGCTGCTTGGTGAGAATGGAGGCCGGGAGTTCAATTTTAGGCGCCTTTCCCCCGTTTCGCCTCACTTGGCGGGAGATAAATCCCCGCAAGCTGACGATTGCCCGCATGTTGCATGGAGAGAAAAACAAACAGCGGCGCAAGCCTCGCGAAAGCTTGGCCGGTCGGCACATACGATGCGCGGCACAAAATAGCGCGCAACGGATCGAATCGTTTCGAGCAAAGCTTGCGGCAAAAAGAAAAGGGCGACCCGAGGGCCGCCCTTCCTGTTCCGAATGCCGGAATGTGTGAAAGGCCTATGGCCTATCACATCATGTCCATTCCGCCCATGCCGCCCATGCCGCCAGGCATGCCGGCAGGGGCATCCTTCTTTGGCAGTTCGGCGATCATGGCTTCGGTGGTGATCAGCAGCGATGCGACAGAAGCAGCGTTCTGCAGCGCGGTACGAACGACCTTGAGCGGGTCGACGATGCCCATGGAGATCATGTCGCCGAATTCAGACGTCTGGGCGTTGTAGCCGAAGTTGTCTTCATTCTTGTCGAGGACCTTGCCGACAACGATCGAGGCTTCGTCGCCTGCGTTTTCAGCGATCTGGCGAACGAGGGCCTGCAGGGCGCGGCGAACGATGTTGATGCCGGCTTCCTGGTCGTCGTTTGCACCCTTGACGGTGATCTTCGTGGAGGAGCGCAGGAGAGCGATACCGCCGCCGGGGACGATGCCTTCCTGAACGGCAGCGCGCGTCGCGTTGAGTGCGTCGTCGATGCGGTCCTTCTTTTCCTTCACTTCGACTTCCGTCGAGCCGCCGACGCGGATGACGGCAACGCCGCCGGCGAGCTTGGCAAGACGTTCCTGCAGCTTCTCGCGGTCGTAGTCGGAGGTGGTTTCTTCGATCTGGGCCTTGATCTGGGCAACACGGCCTTCGATGTCGGACTTGGCGCCCGAACCGTCGACGATCGTGGTGTTTTCCTTGGAGATCGAAACCTTCTTCGCACGGCCGAGCATGTCGAGCGTGACGGATTCCAGCTTGATGCCGAGGTCTTCGGAGATCACGGTGCCGCCGGTCAGGATGGCGATGTCTTCGAGCATGGCCTTGCGGCGATCGCCGAAGCCCGGAGCCTTGACGGCAGCGATCTTGAGGCCGCCGCGCAGCTTGTTGACGACGAGGGTCGCAAGAGCTTCGCCTTCGACGTCTTCAGCGATGATGAGGAGCGGCTTGCCGGTCTGAACGACGGCTTCGAGAACCGGGAGCATCGACTGCAGGTTCGAGAGCTTCTTCTCGTGAAGGAGAATGAAGACGTCTTCGAGGTCGGCGACCATCTTTTCCGGGTTGGTCACGAAGTAGGGGCTGAGGTAGCCGCGGTCGAACTGCATGCCTTCGACGACTTCGAGTTCGGTTTCGGCGGTCTTGGCTTCTTCAACCGTGATGACGCCTTCGTTGCCGACCTTCTGCATGGCTTCGGCAATGTCGAGACCGACCTGCTTGTCGCCGTTTGCGGAGATCGTGCCGACCTGTGCAACTTCTTCCGAGGTGGAGATCTTCTTGGCCTTGGCCTGGAGATCCTTTACGACGTCGGCCACAGCGAGGTCGATACCGCGCTTCAGGTCCATCGGGTTCATGCCGGCTGCAACGGCCTTGTTGCCTTCGCGAACGATCGCCTGGGCAAGAACGGTTGCAGTCGTGGTGCCGTCGCCGGCGATGTCGTTGGTCTTCGAAGCAACTTCGCGGACCATCTGGGCGCCCATGTTTTCGAACTTGTCTTCGAGTTCGATTTCCTTGGCGACGGAAACGCCGTCCTTGGTGATGCGCGGAGCGCCGAAGGACTTGTCGATGATGACGTTACGGCCCTTCGGGCCGAGCGTTACCTTGACTGCATCGGCGAGAATGTCGACGCCACGCAGCATCTTTTCGCGCGCGGTGCGACCAAACTTGATTTCTTTAGATGCCATGATTGAAACTCCTCAATTCGAGTGTCCGGGTTCTGGGACCCGTCGGCTACGTCGGAAAGGCCAGCGGCTGATCAGCCGATGATGCCCATAATGTCGGCTTCCTTCATGATCAGAAGGTCTTCGCCGTCGATCTTGACTTCGGTGCCGGACCACTTGCCGAACAGGATGCGGTCGCCAGCCTTGACGTCGAGTGCGACGACCTTGCCGGACTCGTCACGAGCGCCGGAACCGACGGCGACGATTTCGCCTTCCTGCGGCTTTTCCTTGGCGGTATCGGGAATGATGATGCCACCCTTGGTCTTGGCTTCGGACTCAACGCGGCGAACAACGACGCGGTCGTGAAGGGGGCGGAAGTTGGTGCTTGCCATTGTCTAATCCCTCGATCGAATGACATTCGCGGACCGGAGCGGCCCACATGGATAGATGTTAGCACTCCCTTGCGGTGAGTGCTAGCGACGAGCATTTAGGGATGGCTCCAAGAGGAGTCAATGAGAGCCATCACGAATTTTTGTGCCGGAATTGTGAAGAGGCCGGAGAATTGCGGAGATTGCCGCCGAAACCCGGCGCGCTGGGCCGGCCGCGAAGAAAATGCCTTGCCATCGCCTTGCGCCTTTGCAATGTCACCGGTGACTGAAGCAAATCGGGAAATCGGAATGGCCAGGCGGATAGAAAACTTCTCGGAGATAACAGGTCATTATGACGTGGTGCTCTGCGATGTCTGGGGCGTCGTTCACAACGGCGTCGATCCGTTTCCGAAGGCCGCCGCTGCCCTTCAGACTGCCCGCGAGAGCGGCGTCGCCGTCGTCCTCATCACCAATTCGCCGCGCCTTTCCTGGCAGGTGGTCGAGCAACTGCGCCAGATCGGCGTTCCCGACGGCGCTTATGACCGGATCGTCACCTCGGGCGACGTCACCCGCCGGCTGATCGCCGAAGGGCCGAAGACGGTGTTTCTGCTCGGCCCCGAGCGCGACAAGGCGCTTCTCGAAGGCATCGGCGTCGAGCGCCGGCCGGCTGAGGAAGCGCAATCGCTCGTCTGCACCGGCTTTTTCGACGATGAGACCGAGAAGCCGGAAGATTACACCGACATGCTTCTGGAATTCAAAGCCCGCCAGGTGCCGATGATCTGTGCCAATCCCGACCTTGTCGTCGAGCGCGGCCACCGCATCATTCCCTGCGCCGGCGCCATGGCCGCCTATTACGAGCAGCTGGGCGGCAGCACCCGCATCGCCGGCAAACCGCACCGGCCGATCTATGAGGCGACGCTGGCCGCGGCCCGCGAGCTTCGCGGCGATTTCCCGGTCGAGCGCGTGCTGGCAATCGGCGACGGCATGCCGACAGATGTGCGCGGCGCCTTGAATTACGGCCTCGACCTTCTCTACATCAGCGGCGGTATCCACGCCAAGGAATACACCTTGAACGGCGAGACCGACGAGGCGATCCTCAACGCCTATCTCGATCGGGAAAAAGCCGCGCCGAAGTGGTGGATGCCCCGCCTTGCATGAAGACACGCCTCGCATAAAGAGAAGCCAGCCGATGACCGTCTTCCACCGCAATGAAACCCGGGAACCCTTGCCCGCCCACCTTAAGGGCGGCGTCATCGCCATCGGCAATTTCGACGGCGTGCACCGGGGCCACCAGTCTGTGCTCAGCCGCGCGCTGGAAATCTCCAGGGCGCGCGGCATTCCCGCTCTGGTGCTGACCTTCGAGCCGCATCCGCGCACGGTCTTCCGGCCTGAGGCGCCGGTCTTCCGTCTGACGCCGGCGCCGCTGAAGGCCCGCATCCTGGAAACGCTCGGTTTCAGCGCCGTCATCGAATATCCGTTCGACTACGAGTTCTCGCAGCGCTCGGCTGATGATTTCATCCATTCGATCCTCAAGGATTGGCTCGGCGCCTCCGAGGTCGTCACCGGCTTCGACTTCCATTTCGGCCGCGGCCGCGAGGGTGGTCCGGCCTTCCTGATGAATGCCGGCCAGACCTATGGCTTCGGCGTCACCCTGATCGATGCCTTCCGCGACGAAAACGCCGATGTCGTCTCTTCGAGCCATATCCGCGCGCTGCTGAAAGAAGGTAGCGTCAGCGAAGTCGCCGGCATGCTCGGCTACCACTACACGGTCGAGGCCGAGGTGATCGACGGCGAAAAGCTCGGCCGGCAGCTCGGTTTTCCCACCGCCAACATGCGCCTGCCGCCGGAGGTGGAACTTGCCGCCGGCATCTACGCCGTCCGCTTCCGCCGCCAGGACGGCACGCTGCACGACGCCGTCGCGAGCTACGGCCGCCGTCCGACGGTGACGGAAAACGGCGCGCCGCTGCTCGAAACCTATCTTTTCGACTTCAGCGGCGATCTCTACGGCCAGCGCTGCGCCGTCTCCTTCTTCGGCTATATCAGACCCGAGCTGAAATTCGACGGCCTCGATCCGCTGGTTGCCCAGATCAAGCGCGACGAGGAGGAGGCAAGGGCGCTGCTATCGGGTGTGACGCCGCTGGGCGAACTCGACCGGAAGCTTTGTTTTTCCTGAAGTTGAGAGTCTGGCTGCAGTCGGGAGGGCAGTGATTCCGGCCATCGGCGCCGATTGCGAGCCCACGAATTCTGCTCTTCCTTTTCCGGGCAAAAACGCCTATGAACCGGCCCTATGACGAAATTTCGGCTGGCGATGACGATGCGAATTATCGGCCCGGCCTTCCGCGCGCGCTAAGCGGCCGGGAGGTCCGGGTTTTTGGCGCTTGGATATGAGCGCTTCCGTCACCAGCTTTTTCACGCCGTTGCGCCCCTTCCTGGGCCGCCAGAAACGATTGTCCCGATATGACCGACACAGCCGAAAAGATCGACTATTCGAAGACCCTCTATTTGCCCGAAACCGATTTCCCGATGCGCGCCGGCCTGCCGCAGAAGGAGCCGGAGCTGGTCAAGCGCTGGCAGGAGATGGGTCTCTACAAGAAACTGCGCGCCTCTGCCGCCGGCCGCGAAAAATTCGTGCTGCACGACGGCCCGCCCTATGCCAACGGCAACATCCATATCGGCCACGCGCTGAACAAGATCCTCAAGGACGTCATCAACCGCTCGTTCCAGATGCGCGGTTACGACGCCAATTACGTGCCCGGCTGGGATTGCCACGGCCTGCCGATCGAATGGAAGATCGAAGAGAAGTATCGCGAGAAGGGCAGGAACAAGGACGAGGTCCCGGTCAACGAATTCCGCCGGGAGTGCCGTGAATTCGCCACCGGCTGGATCAAGACCCAGGCGGAAGAGTTCAAGCGTCTCGGCATCGAGGGCGACTTCGACAATCCCTATACGACGATGAACTTCCACGCGGAATCGCGCATCGCCGGCGAACTTTTGAAGATCGCCGCAAGCGGCCAGCTTTATCGCGGCTCCAAGCCGATCATGTGGTCGGTCGTCGAGCGCACGGCGCTGGCCGAGGCCGAGGTCGAGTATCAGGACTACGAGAGCGACACGATCTGGGTGAAATTCCCCGTCGTCGAGGGCCCGGCTGCGCTGCAAGATGCCTTCGTGGTCATCTGGACGACGACGCCCTGGACGATCCCCGGCAACCGCGCGGTCTCTTTTTCCGCGCGTGTCTCCTACGGTCTCTACGAGGTAACGGCTGCCGAGAACGATTTTGGTCCGCGTCCCGGCGAAAAGCTGATCTTTGCCGATAAGCTGGCCGAGGAGTCCTTCGCCAAGTCCAAGCTGCAGTACAAGCGTCTGGCCGATGTCTCCGCGGCCGACTTCGCAGCGATGGCCTGTGCGCATCCCTTCAAGGGTTTGGACGGCGGCTATGAATTCCCAGTGCCGTTGCTCGATGGCGATCACGTCACCGATGATGCCGGCACCGGTTTCGTGCACACCGCACCCAGCCACGGCCGCGAAGACTTCGATGCCTGGATGTCGGCCGTCCGCACGCTCGAGGCCCGTGGCATCGAAACGAAAATCCCGTTCCCGGTCGACGACGGCGGCTTCTACACATCGGACGCCCCCGGCTTCGAGGGCGCCCGCGTCATCGACGACAACGGCAAGAAGGGCGATGCCAACGACCGCGTCATCAAGGCGCTGATCGAGCGCAACGCGCTCTTTGCCCGCGGCCGGCTGAAGCATCAATATCCGCACTCCTGGCGCTCGAAGAAGCCGGTGATCTTCCGCAACACGCCGCAATGGTTCGTCTATATGGACAAGACCCTTGCCGACGGCACGACGTTGCGTTCGCGCGCGCTCGGCGCGATCGACGACACCCGCTTCGTGCCCGCCGCCGGCCAGAACCGCTTGCGCGCCATGATCGAGGGCCGCCCGGACTGGGTTCTTTCCCGTCAAAGAGCATGGGGCGTGCCAATCGCGGTCTTTGCAGATGAACAGGGTGAGGTCCTGGTCGACGAAGCCGTCAACGCCCGCATCCTCGAAGCCTTCGAACAGGAGGGCGCTGACGCCTGGTTCGCCGATGGCGCCAAGGAGCGCTTCCTCGGCAACGACCATGACCATTCCCGATGGAAGCAGGTCATGGATATCCTCGACGTGTGGTTCGATTCCGGCTCGACGCATACCTTCACGCTCGAAGACCGCCCGGACCTGAAGTGGCCGGCCGACCTTTATCTCGAAGGCTCGGACCAGCATCGCGGCTGGTTCCATTCCTCGCTGTTGGAATCGGCCGCCACCCGCGGCCGCGCGCCTTACAACGCCGTCCTCACCCATGGTTTCACCATGGACGAGAAGGGCGAGAAGATGTCGAAGTCGAAGGGCAATGTCACCGCGCCGCAGGAAGTGATGAAGGATGCCGGCGCCGACATCCTGCGTCTCTGGGTGATGACCTCCGACTATGCCGACGACCTGCGTGTCGGCAAGACGATCATCCAGACCAATGTCGACGCCTATCGCAAGCTGCGCAACACCATTCGCTGGATGCTCGGCACGCTCGCCCACGACAAGGGCGAGGAGATCGCCTTTGCCGACCTGCCGGAGCTGGAGCAGCTGATGCTGCACCGGCTTGCCGAACTCGACGAGCTGGTGCGCGAGAATTACGACGCCTTCGACTTCAAGAAGATCGCCCGTGCGCTCATCGATTTCGCCAATGTCGAGCTTTCGGCGTTCTATTTCGATGTCCGCAAGGACGCACTCTATTGCGATGCGCCGTCGAGCCTGCGCCGGCGCGCCAGCCTGCACGTCATCCGCCAGATCTTCGACTGCATGGTGACCTGGCTTGCGCCGATGCTGCCCTTCACCACCGAGGAAGCCTGGCTGTCGCGCAATCCGTCTGCCGTTTCCGTGCATCTGGAGCAGTTCGCCCCGGTTGCCAAGGAATGGCGCGACGATGCCCTGGCCGAGAAGTGGAAGAAGATCCGCGCCGTCCGGTCGGTCGTCACCGGCGCCCTGGAAATCGAGCGCAAGGATAAGCGTATCGGCTCCTCGCTGGAAGCAGCACCGGTCGTCCACATCGCCGATCCGGAACTGATCAAGGCACTCGAAGGCCAGGACTTCACTGAAGTCTGCATCACTTCGGCCATCGAGATTGCGGCCGGCGAAGGCCCGGCGGAGGCTTTCCGCCTTGACGAGGTGCCTCAGGTCAGCGTCGTGCCGAAGCTGGCAGAGGGCGAAAAATGCGCCCGCTCCTGGCGCATCACGCGGGATGTCGGTTCCGATCCCGACTATCCCGAGGTCTCGGCCCGTGACGCTGCCGCCCTTCGCGAGCTGGCGCTGCTCAAGTGAAGAATATTACCGGGTGAATTGCGTTTTCGCGGTTCATCCGGTAAAAGCTGCCTGAAAATGGCCGGATTTTTGCGTCAGGGGGACGGTTGTCCGGTTGGGCAACGATTGCACCGGTGGCTGGAAGGGTTTTCATGTTCGCAACGCATTGGTTCCGTATGGGCGCCTGCCTGTCTGTTGTCATGGCGGGATGCTCTCTGGTGTCCAGCTGCGCCAGCAGCCCGACCTACGGCACCGACAAGACCGCCATGGAGCAATTGACCGACGATCTCGGCCAGTCCGTGTCGCTGACCGGACCGGACCCGAAGAACAAGGGCGTCAAATACACGCCGCGCCCGACGCTGGTGCTGCCGGCCGAGGGGCAGAGGGAAACCCTCGTTGCGCCGCAGCCGACGGTCGCCAACAAGGACAATCCGCAATGGATTGAATCGCCCGAGGAAACTCGCGCCCGTCTGGTTTCCGAGGCCGACGCCAACTCCGACAATCCGAACTACCGCTCGCCGCTGGCAAGCTCCGCCATCGAAGGCGGCCGCCGCACGACGGAAGCCCAGACCAAGGCCTATCGCGAAGCCCGCGCCCTGCAGAAGGGTTCCTACGTCGATCAGCGCCGCTATATTTCCGACCCGCCGCCCGGTTACCGCACCGTCGACGACCCGGCAAAGCTCGACGATGTCGGCGAGCCCGAGCTGAAGAAGCAGAAAAAGCGCAAGAAGGACGCGGCGATCGCCAACAGCGGCAAGCAGTGGTGGAACTTCCTGCAATAACGGCTGGTCCCAGCGCTTAGGCGCTGCCTCAGGAGATCGGTGAGGGCAAGCCCCTCATCCGCCTGCCGGCACCTTCTCCCCGCTTGCGGGGAGAAGGGGATATGCCGCAACCTTTTCCTCCCTCGCCAACGTCTCGCAGGGCAAGTCCCCTCGCCCCGCAAGCGGGGGTCCGAAGGACGGGTCGAGACCTGTGGCTCGACCCCGGTCGGGTTAGGGTGAGGGGCAGCCATTAACGCGAAAGCGCGCGCCTGAAGCTTACGGCACTTCTCTCTTCTGCGAAAAGAACGTCCGCAGGATCTCCGCCGCTTGCACCTCGTTGAAGCCGGAATAGACGTCCGGGACGTGGTGGCAGGTCGGCTGCGCGTAAAACCGCACGCCATTGTCGACGCCGCCGCCCTTCGGGTCCTCGGCGCCGTAATAGAGCCTGCGGATGCGCGCAAACGAGATGGCTGCCGCGCACATGGTGCAGGGCTCGAGCGTCACATAGAGATCTGCGCCGGTCAGGCGTTCCTGTCCGAGCGCGTCGCAGGCCAGCCGGATTGCGGCGATTTCGGCATGCGCGGTCACGTCATTGAGTTCGCGCGTGCGGTTTCCCGAGCGTGAAACGGCGATATCGTCGATGACGACGACGGCGCCGATCGGCACCTCGCCGCGTTCTCCGGCAGCGCGCGCCTCTTCGAGCGCCATCTCCATGAAACGATTTGTCTTCACGATCGCACGAATTTCCACTTAACCGCAGATGCGTGACCTGATAGACAGGCCCAAAAGGCAGGCAAACAACAAATGACACCCAAAGACAAGCCAAAACGCCCGGGCGCAAAGCCCTTTTCACGCGACGCCGGGCCGAAGGCCGGCGCGAAGTCGGGCGGCGTAAAGCCGGCGAAGGCTGCGACCGCGGCCGAAACCGAAGGCGAGGCCAAGGCCGAACGCATTTCCAAGGTGATGGCGCGCGCCGGCGTCGCCTCCCGCCGCGACATCGAACGCATGATCATGGAAGGCCGGGTGACGCTGAACGGCAGGGTTCTCGAAACCCCCGTCGTCAACGTCACGCTCGCCGACCGTATCGAGGTCGACGGCGTGCCGATCCGCGGCATCGAGCGCACCAGGCTGTGGCTCTATCACAAGCCGGCCGGGCTGGTGACCACCAACGCCGATCCCGAAGGCCGCGCAACCGTCTTCGACAATCTGCCGGAAGAACTGCCGCGCGTCATGTCGATCGGCCGTCTCGATATCAACACCGAAGGCCTGCTGTTGCTCACCAATGACGGCGGTCTTGCCCGCGCGCTCGAGCTGCCGGCGACCGGCTGGCTGCGCCGCTATCGTGTGCGCGCCCATGGCGACATCGATCAGGACGCGCTCGACAAACTGAAGGACGGCATCGCCGTCGACGGCGTGCTCTATGGTTCGATCGAGGCGACGCTCGACCGCACGCAGGGCTCGAACGTCTGGATCACCATGGGTCTTCGTGAAGGCAAGAACCGCGAAATCAAGAACGTGATGGGCGCGCTCGGCCTCGACGTCAATCGCTTGATCCGCATCTCCTACGGCCCTTTCCAGCTCGGCGACTTGCCGGAAGGCCATGTCATCGAGGTACGCGGCCGCACGCTTCGCGACCAGCTCGGCCCGCGCCTGATCGAGGAAGCCAAGGCGAATTTCGACGCGCCGATCTACAATGCGCCGGCTGTTGCCACCGAGGAAGAGGCTGAAGCCTCAGCCCCGGAAAAGCGCGAGCAGCGTCCGCGCCGCGACGAGGACAAGCGCGAACGGGCGCTGAGCCGCCTCGACACCAAGCGCGACGATCGCCGCGGTGGCGGGCGCAAAGACGACGACCGCCGCGATGGCGGCCGCTTCGACGACGACAAGCCGAAACGTCCCCAGCCGCTCGGCCAGCGCCGCAGCGCCAATGTCTGGATGGCGCCGGGTGCCCGGCCGCTCGGTGAAAAAGCTGCCGCGAAAGCCGCCAAGAATGAGCAGACCGCGCGCCGGCGCGGCGAGCAGGCGCCGGTAAAGAGCACTGGTTCCCACCATATCGAGGATCGCCCGCGCACGCAGATCAATCGCGTGCGCGAGGAGGACGGCGAATGGATCCGCTCGAGCGAGCAGCCCAACCGCAAGGATGAGGGCGAAGGCCGCGGCCGCAAGCGTCCGTTCGGGGATCGTCCGGGCCGCGAAGAGCGCGGTTTTGGCGACCGCCCGGCCCGCGGCGACCGCCGCCCCCGTGAAGGTGGTGACGAACGTCCGCGTAGCAGAAGCCCTGCCGGTGAAGGCCGGCCGGAGCGTCCGCGCGGCGACCGGCCTTTCGGTGATCGCCCCTCACGTGGCGACCGGCCCTTCGGCGACAAGCCGCGCGGGGATCGCAAACCGCGTGGCGATGGCGACGAACGGCCGCGTGCCGCCAGAGCCTCCGCAGGCGAGGCCCGTTCGGAGCGTCCGCGCGGCGATCGGCCTTTCGGCGACCGTTCTTCGCGTGGCGACCGGGCCTTCGGTGACAAGCCGCGGGGCGACCGCAGGCCGCGCGAAGACGGTGACGAGCGCCCGCGCGCCGCCAGAAGTTTTGCCGGTGAGGGCCGCTCCGAGCGTCCGCGTGGCGAAAAATCCTTCGGCGACAAATCTGCGGGCGGCCGGCCTTCGGGCGATAAGCCGCGCGGCAAGGGCTTTGGCGCCAAGCCGGGCGGGCCGAAGAATTTTTCCGGTAAGCCGAAGGGCGGCAAATCAGGCAGTGACAGGCCCGGCGGTGACAGGCCAGGCGGCGACAGGCCTGCGGGCGGCCCGTCCAGAGGTGGTGCAAAAGGAAAGGGAATGACGCGCGGTGCGGATCGTCGGCGGTGAGTTTCGCGGACGGCCTCTCGCCGTGCCAAAATCCAACGAGATCCGGCCGACTGCCGACCGGACGCGCGAGAGCCTGTTCAATATATTGAGCCATGCCTATCCGGAATGCGTTGACGGCACCCGGATCCTCGACCTTTTTGCCGGAACCGGCGCCGTTGGCCTCGAAGCCGTGTCACGCGGCTGTCGCCATGCGCTCTTCGTCGAAAACAGCGTCGAGGGCAGGGCGCTGCTCTGGGAAAACATCGATGCGCTCGGTCTGCACGGCCGCACGCGCATCCTGCGCCGCGATGCGACCGATCTCGGCAGCGTCGGCAATCTCGAAGCTTTCGACGTGCTGTTTGCCGATCCGCCCTATGGCAAGGGGCTCGGTGAAAAGGCGATGGCGGCGGCGGCCCAGGGCGGCTGGATCAGGCCGGGCGCGATCGCGGTGCTCGAAGAGCGCGCCGATATTGTCGTTTCCGTGCATCCTTCCTATGTTTTCCTCGAAGACCGCATCTTTGGCGATACGAGGGTGCATTTCTTCCGGTATCAGCCGCAATAAGCGGGGGCGGGGCGTGCAGCAGGCAGAGATCATCAGCCCCAAACTGCCTGCGATCAGCGACCTTCCGACAGTCGCTGTCGCCTTCGGCGGCGGCGGCGCGCGCGGACTTGCCCACATCCATATCATCGAGACGCTCGACGAACTCGGCATCCGCCCGGTGGCGATATCGGGTTCGTCGATGGGCGCGATCATGGGGGCCGGCATGGCCGCCGGCATGTCGGGGGCCGAAATCCGCGAACATGCGCTGACGACCGTCGGCAACAAGACGGCGGTCGTCGCCCGCATCTGGGGCCTGAGGCCGGCGACAGTGCGCGATGCGGTGGCCAAGGGTATCCGCATCGGCCAGTTCAATCTGGAGCGAATCCTGAAAGCCTTTCTGCCGGCCGAGCTGCCGGCTCGTTTCGAGGATCTGCTGGTGCCGATGAAGGTCATCACCACGGATTATTATGGGCAGAACGAAGTCATCATCGAAGAGGGCGAACTGTTTCCCGCACTCGCGGCTTCTTCCGCCATTCCCGCCGTCTTCATGCCGGTGCGCCTGCGCGGCCGGGTGATGATCGACGGCGGCATCAGCAATCCGGTGCCCTATGAACCGCTGATGGATCTTGCCGACATCGTCGTCGGCATCGATGTCGTCGGCGCGCCGGAAGGCGACGGCACCCATATTCCGAACCGCATGGAGAGCATCTTCGGCTCCGGCCAGCTGATGATGCAGACGGCGATCACGCTGAAGCTGAAGCTCTGCCAGCCGCACATCTTCCTGCGCCCGGCCGTCGGCCGCACCGGCGTCATGGATTTCCTCAAGGCCCGCGAGGTGCTGGCCATGTCCGCCGGCGTCAAGGACGAGCTGAAATTCGCCCTCGACCGGGAAATCGAAGCGCGGCTGAAGCGCTAGAAGAGAGTGTCATTGGGCATGGCCCTCATGGCCGCCGCCCGCGCCATTCGATGCCTCGTTCATCATCATGACCGTGCCCTCGAAGCTCGAAAACAGCGCCAGCGCGGAGGGATCGAGGCCGGCCTCGGCCTCTTTCAGCCTCGCAGCCAGCCCGGCGGCGTCATTTGCCGACAGCCCGATTTTTTCCAGCGTCCCGGCATCCTTCAGGCTGTCGCCGCTGCTGAGATAGATGCTCCAGCCATGATGCGTCTTTTTCAGCAAGGCGCGTCCGCCGCGCCCAGCCTGCCGCCAGCCGGCGATCGCCCAATCGGCCTGGACGACGACCGGGGCGATGTCCAAGGGCTTATCGGGCCTTTCGAACATCAGCTTCAGCCTTGCCGGGATCGCCTGTTGCGGATCGTCGTCCGCAGATGCCATGGATGCGAAAAGCACGCAGGCGAGAAGGGCAATGATCGTCTTCATCTCTTGGTCTCCCTCAAGCGACAACGCGTTTCAACACGGGCACGAACCGCACCACCATCTGGTCGAAGGCGATCATGGCGACAATGGCGAGCCCGCTCATCGGGAAGGCGACGGCGAAGATGGCGGTAATCAGCCACAGGCCGTAATAGACCGAGCGTTTTGGCGGCATGGGCGGCACGCCGAGCCGGCCGGCCGGGCGCCGTTTCCACCACATGATGACGGCACTCACGCAGCTCAGAATTATTGCGAGACACGTTGCAAGCATCAGCAACTGGTTGAAACGCCCCCATTCCTGTCCTTGGTGGACATTGATGCCCCATTCGATCGCCTTGCCGAGGAACGGATATTGGTTGAAGCCGATGTCGATCAGCGGTTTGCCGGAATACTGGTCGATATGGATGGTGCGTTCGTCGGCGAGATCGTCGGGATAGAGCGAGGCGGTATAGACGCCCGTCTCGTCGGAGGGAATGGCCACGTCGAAGCCCGGCGCCATGCCCAGCCGCCTGGCGATCTCCACGGCTTTGTCGAGACCGATCGGCTTGGCCGATTGTGCTGCGGCGATATCGGAAAGCGGAACCGGCGCCTTTTCGACGATCCAGCCGCTCTTCGGCAAGATGTCCTCGGTGACCTTCTGCGACTTCGGCACGTCGTCCCAGAGCTGGACGGGATAGCCGAGGCCGTGTTCGGTCAGCCAGGCATTGGCGTTCGCCCCCCAATAGCCCGACCACGGCATGCCTGTTATCGCCAGGAAGAAGATCAACACGCCGGCGAAGGCGCCCGTCACCGCATGCAGGTCGCGCCAGAAAACCCGGCGGCCCGGCGTTCCCCGCACGCTGACGACACCCCCCGTCTGGCGGCGCGGCCACCAGAGATAGATGCCGGTGACGACGAGCACCATGGCAAAGCCGCCGGTGATCTCAATCAGCCGGTTCGCTATGCCGCCGAAAAAGGCCAGGCTGTGGATGCGCTTGACGACATAGTTGAACTCGTCGGTCGATCCGACCACATCGAGCACCTTGCCGGCATAAGGGTCGACGAAAACCAGCGTCGCGCCGGCATTGCCGGCGACGGTGACGATGGCCGATCGCTCAGGTCCGGCCGGCTCCTTGTAGGAGGTCGCCGCCGAGCCCGGCACCGCGGCAGCGGCGATTTCCACGATCCGCTCCGCCGGCAGCGCCTGGCCGGAGGGCTGGACGATATAACGGTAGCCGAAGAAGCTGTTGTTGATCTCGTCCTTGAAGAGATAGAGCGATCCGGTCACGGCCAGATTGAGCATGAAGGGTATGACGAGAAGCCCGGCAAAGAAATGCCAGCGCCAGATGGCGCGGTAGAGCGAAACGCCGCTGGCGGCGTCTTCCGCCGGTCCGGCGGCAGCGATAGTCGACATGATGATGGATCCGTATCCGCGGCCGGCTGCGGGAGGCAGCTCGGCCGGCGTTGAAAGGCGTCACGGCGCCTGCCGCAACACGAGGTTCAGGCGAGGATCGGATCGGAAGGCGGAGCGCGGGGACCGCTATTGGGCGGGAAAAGCCGGCGAGGGAAGCTTTCGGGCCGGATCGGCCGTTCGACTGCGACCGCAAAGGGTATCGGAGCACCGGCGACATCAGCCGGCGCCGGCAGCAGGATCGAGGCGCCGATCCGGCAGGCCTCGCAACCATGCGAATGGGTTTTGTCGTGCTGGCCTTGATCGGAAGTGTCGCTGACGGTGACGCAAAGCGACGGCAGCGTTCCATCGGGCAGCACATATTGAGCGAGGTCAGCCGGACCGGACTCGCTAGCGGTTGCGACGGGAGCCTGATGGGCGAATGCGACAAAAACCAGCGCGGCCGCGCACAAGATGCGCAGTGCCCATTGCTCGATCTGTCTCGCCCGTCTGATCAACTGTCTCTCTCCGATCGTCTGCTGATAGACGCCGCCGAGCCCATATTCAATGCGTCAATTTAACAAACCGGCCCAGCGGCGATCAGGCCTCCACCGTCGCATCCACCGTTCCCGCCAGCGGATCGTCCTCGAAGGGATCGGCGGCGCGCTTCGGCTTGACCAGCGGTTCGGGGCGGACGGGATGGGAAAACAGCATGTCGCGGCCCGCTTGCAGCCCTTCGGACACCTGCAGCACCAGCCGCGCCTCGTCGCGCTTGCGGATATCCTCGCCGATCTCATAGGCGTCGACTTCGGAGACGCCGAGCGCCTCCAGCGTCCGCCGCCCGAACAGCAGGCCGGATTCCAGGGTTTCGCGCAGTTCGTAATCGACACCCTTGTTGCGCAGCTCGATCGAATGGATGCGGTCGTAGGAGCGGACATAGAGCCTTGTGTGCGGATAGTCCGCCTGCACCAGCTCGACCACCTTGTCAGTGATCTCTTTCTTCTGAGTGCAGACGAGCACGATCTTTGCCCGCTCGATGCCGGCCGAGCGCAGCACGTCCTTGCGGGCCCCGTCGCCGAAATAGATGCGGAATCCGAAGGCGGAGGCCTGGCGAATGCGGTCCGCCGAAAAATCGATGACGGTGACGCTGCGGCCGCCGGCAAGCAGGATCTGGGCGGCGATCTGGCCGAAACGCGAGAAGCCGACCATCAGAACATCGGCGCCCGCACCTTCGAAGTCCTCGTCCAACTCCTCATGCTCATCGCCGCTGAGCAGCCGCTTCGAAAGAGCCGCGCCGATCGGCGTCAGCGCCATCGACAGCGTGACGATCGCCACCAGCAGCGATGCCGTGCTCGCCGCCATCAGCCCGACGGTTGCCGCCGCGGTAAACAGCACGAAGCCGAATTCGCCGCCCTGCGGCAGCAGGAAGGCAATGCGGATCGCATCGTCGTGCGGGGAGCCGGAAACCCGGCAGAGCCCGTAGATGATGATCGCCTTGACGGCCATGACGATCGGTACGGCGACGATGACGAAGAGCGCGTTTTCGGCGAGCACGTCGAGCTGCAGCGACAGGCCGACGGCGATGAAGAAGATGGCGAGCAGCACGCCGCGGAAGGGCTCGATATCGGCCTCCAGCTCGTGTCGGTAGGAGGATTCGGCGAGCATCACCCCGGAGAGAAAAGCGCCCATCGCCATCGAAAGCCCGGCGAGCTGCATCAGGCTTGCCGATCCCATGACGACGAAGAGGGCCGCGGCAATCATCGCTTCGCGCGCGCCGGTCCGGGCGATGATCTGGAAGAGCGGCGTCAGCAGGTAACGCCCCATGACGACCATCGCCGCGACCGCGCCGACGGCGACCGCGAAATCGGCAAGCGGCGCATGGCTGCTCTTGCCGCCGCCGTCGAGCACGGTGATCAGCGCCAAGAGCGGCACGATCGCCAGGTCCTGGAACAACAGCATCGAGAAGGAGCGCTGCCCGTATCTCGTATTGACGTCGCCGTCGCCCTCGAGGATCTGCATCGCGAAGGCGGTCGACGACAGCGCCAGGCCAAAGCCGGCGACGATGCTGCCGCGCCAGTCGAGCACTTGAGAAAACCAGGCGAGTGCGGTCAGCGCCAGCCCGGTCACCACCACCTGCGCCGTGCCGAGGCCGAAAATGTCGCGCCGCATCTGCCACAGACGGCTGGGTTTCAGTTCCAGCCCGATGATGAAGAGCAGGAAGACGACGCCGAGTTCGGCGACGGCAAGGATCTGTTCGCCGTCGGTGATGCCGTGGAAAACCGGGCCGATGACGATGCCGGCGGCGAGATAGCCGAGCACCGTGCCGAGCCCGAGCTTCTTGAAGATCGGCGCGGCGACCACCGCTCCGCCGAGCAGCAGGATCGTTTCGGAAAAAAAGGCATTGGGCGCGGACATCAGGGCGATTTCTTTCGACGGCGGGGAACAGGCCGGCAGCCTCGACAAAGAATCGGCGGCGGCGGCCTTGATGCTTGGGAGAGTGCACAATAAATGGAAGCCGAAGGAAAGGCCAAATCATGTCCTCAGAAATCGATTCCTCGACACTTCTTTCCCGCGCAAGTCAATTGATCGATCTGGCCAGGAAGGCAGGGGCCGATGCAGCCGATGCCGTCGTCGTCCGATCGCGCTCGCAATCGGTCAGCGTTCGCCTCGGCAAGGTCGAGGGCACGGAATCCTCCGAAAGCGACGATTTTTCGCTGCGCGTCTTCATCGGCAAGCGCGTCGCCAGCGTTTCGGCCAATCCGGGCTTCGATCTGCAGGCGCTTGCCGAACGTGCCGTCGCCATGGCCAAAGTCTCGCCGGAAGACCCCTTCGCCTGCCTCGCGGATGAGGCGAGCCTTGCGAAATCCTATCCCGACCTGCAATTGCTCGATACCACCGAGGTCTCCTCCGAGATGCTGCGCGAGGCGGGCCTTGCCGCTGAGGCCGCGGCCCTTGCGGTCAAGGGTGTCACCAATTCCTCCGGCGCCGGCGCCTCGGCCGGCATGGGCGGCCTGGTTCTCGCCACCTCGCACGGTTTCGAAGGCAGCTACATGGCCTCGCGTTTCGGCCATTCCGTCAGCGTTATCGCTGGCGAAGGCACCGGCATGGAGCGGGATTATGATTTCGACAGCCGGCTCTATTATGCCGAGCTCGACGATCCCGCTGAAATCGGCCGCCGCGCCGGCGAACGGGTGGTCAAGCGCATCAATCCGCGCCAGGTGCCGACCGGCAAGGACGTCACCGTCATCTTCGATCCGCGCGTCGCCCGCGGCTTCGTCGGCCATATCGCCGGCGCAATCAACGGCGCCGCCGTCGCCCGCAAGTCCAGTTTCCTGCGCGACCGGATGGGGCAGCAGGTGCTGAAATCGGGCCTGTCGATCACCGACGATCCGCTGATCGTGCGCGGCCCCTCCTCGCGCCCCTTCGACGGCGAGGGTGTATCGGGCGAGCGGCTGGTGATGATCGAGGACGGCGTCCTCAAACACTGGTTCCTGTCGACCTCGACCGGGCGCGAACTTGGTCTTCAGACCAACGGCCGCGGCGTGCGCGGCGGCACCGCCGTCTCGCCGTCCTCCACCAACCTTGCGCTGGAACCCGGCGATATCACGCCGGAGGAGCTGATCCGCAACGTCGGCAACGGTTTTTATGTCACCGAATTGATCGGCCATGGCGTCAACATGATCACCGGCGAATACAGCCGCGGCGCCACCGGCTTCTGGGTCGAGAACGGCGAACTGACATTCTCGGTCTCCGAGGTAACGATCGCCTCGAACCTCAAGGAGATGTTCATGCGCCTGACGCCGGCAAACGACATCGACCGCAAGTTCGGCGTCGCGGCTCCGACCTTCGCCATCGAAGGCATGACGCTGGCAGGGCGCTAGAGCATGTCTCGCAAAGTGTGCAGCGGTTTTGCGATAAAGACATGCGGAAAAAGGAAAGACCTAAAGCGTGGCAAGCCAATCTGAAAGATCGCGACGCGCTTTAGAGCATGATGCCGAAAAGTGTGTGCGGTTTTCGGACGACATCATGCTCACACGAAAGTTGGACGGATTGATGCGATGAGCGATAGGGAAAAGGCCCGCTGGCAGAGCGATCTCACGCTGATCGCCGATGCTGCGAAAGAGGCCGGGGCGGTCGCGTTCGGCTTCTTCAACCAATCTCCCGAGGTCTGGTGGAAAAACGGCGACCGCTCGCCCGTCAGTGCCGCCGATTTCGCCGCCAACAAGACGCTCGAAACCATTCTGCGCAAGGCCCGGCCGGATTATGGCTGGCTGTCCGAAGAAACCGACGATGATGCCGGCCGCCTCCTGCGCGAGACGCTGTTCATCGTCGACCCGATCGACGGCACACGCGCCTTTCTCGGCGGCCAGAAGGTCTGGTGCGTCAGCGTCGCGGTCGTTCATCGCGGCCGGCCGGTCGCCGGCGTGCTCTATGCCCCGGCGCTCGAGGAACTCTATGAGGCCGTCGACGGCGGCGTCGCGCTGAAGAACGGCGTGCCCTTCACCGTCTCTGCCGCGGGACCGGAGGAAACGAGCCGCCTGGCGATCGGCGAGGACCTGTTGAAGACCTTTCCCGTTGAATTTCGCGACCGGGTCAGCCGCCAAAAACACATTCCCTCGCTGGCCTATCGCATCGCCATGGTGGCGGACGGTCGCCTCGAAGCCACCTTCGTCAAAAGCAATTCGCATGACTGGGATCTCGCCGCCGCCGATCTGATCCTTAGCTGCGCCGGCGGCCGCCTCGTCGATCTCGAAGGCAGGCCGGTCGTCTACAACAGTGCCGACGTGACCCACAATATCCTCTGCGCAGCGCCGACGCCCCGCATCGGTGAGTTCCTCACGGCCTTTGCGGGACGACGAGACAGTTGACGTTTCCGTCAAAATCCCGCAGATGGGATGGCGGAGGAGAATAGCAGAAAGAGAACAAAAAATGACTGACTCCGGTGACAAGAAGCAGCTTTTGCATCTCGTTTTTGGCGGCGAACTGGAAAGCCTCGATGAGGTCCAGTTCCGCGATCTGAAGGGTCTCGATATCGTCGGCATTTTCCCGGATTATGCCACGGCGCTGTCGGCCTGGAAGTCGAAGGCGCAGCAGACGGTCGACAATGCGCATATGCGCTACTTCATCGTCCACATGCATCGTTTGCTCGATCCGCAGGCCAAGGGCAACTGACCCTGGCAGGTGCCGTCGGCCGATCGACCGCTCGGCGGGCGGCCTTTCGTGCATCGGGCGCCGGTCGATCCGGATCGTTTGACGCATTCTGAACAAATTGATCGGTCATTGCGGCCGCAACGATAATGAGGGAATGGGTTTGATGTCGATCTTGGATCGGAGACTGGCGCGATGAGCTCCCGGATGGCGCGCTTCGGTCTGAGCGCATACCGTCTGGCGGGAACCGTGGCCTCTCCTGTCGTCGGCCTCTATATCACCTACCGCACGGCCAAGGGCAAGGAAGACCGGGCGCGCCGCCTGGAACGCTTCGGCTATCCGAGCGCCAATCGGCCGCAGGGCCCGCTCGTCTGGTTCCATGCCGCAAGTGTGGGCGAGACCAATGCCGTCATCCCGCTGATCCGCGAAATCCGCCGCCGCGACATCCATGTGATTTTGACCACCGGCACCATCACCTCCGCCAGACTCGCCGCCGAGCGCCTTGGCAGCGACGCGATCCACCAATATGTGCCGCTCGACCTGAAGCCCTCGGTCAGCCGCTTCCTCGATTACTGGCAGCCTGATTGCGCCATCATCGCCGAATCCGAAATCTGGCCGGCAACGGTGCTGGAGCTCGGCCGCCGCCGCATTCCGCAGATCCTGATCAATGCCCGCATGTCGGATCGCTCCTTCGCCCGCTGGCGCCGCCGCCCGGCCATCGCCGAAGCCTTGTTCGAGAATCTCGCTCTCGTCATCGCCCAGTCGGATATCGATGCCGAACGTTTCCGCGATCTCGGCGCCGTTCCCGTCATCACCTCCGGCAATCTGAAGGTCGATACCGACGCGCCGCCCTATGACAGCGCTGTCCTTGCCCGCTACAAGAAGCAGATCGGCGACCGCAAGACCTGGGCGGCGATCTCGACCTTCGACGGCGAGGAGAATGCCGCCGCCATCGTCCATCGGGCCCTGAGGGAGCGCGATCGTCAGCTGACGATCATCGTGCCGCGTCACCCGGAGCGCTGCGACGAGATCGAGGCGGCTCTGGTCAAGCTAGGGCTGAAGGTCGCCCGCCGCACCCGCGACGATGTCTTGTCGGAAGATGTCGATATTTTCCTCGGCGATACGATCGGCGAAATGGGCCTCTATTTGAGACTGACGGAAATCGCCTTCGTCGGCCGCTCGCTCTTTGCCGAAGGCGGCCAGAACCCGCTGGAGCCCGCCATGCTCGGCTGCGCCGTTCTCTCCGGCGGCCATGTGCAGAATTTCCGCGAGGCCTATCAGAAGCTTGCCCGCAGCGGCAGCGCCCGCATGGTGCGCGACACCGAAATGCTGGCCAAGGGCGTGCATTACCTTTTGATCAACGACGAAGCCCGCCGCAACATGATCGACGCCGGCATCACCGCCGTGCACGAGATGCGCGGGGCGTTGACTGCGACCGTCAAGGGGCTGGAACCCTATATCAATCCGCTGACGGTGAAGGCGCGGCTGCTGCCCAAGGCCGTGGCCCAGGTCTGAGGATAGAGCATGGCGGCAGCGTCCGTTATCAAAGGCATTCTCTTCGACAAGGACGGCACGCTGCTCGACTATGACGAGAGCTGGCTACCGGTAAACCGTGAGCTTGCCCGCATTGCCGCCGAAGGGGACCCACTTCTCGCCGACCGGCTGCTGTCTGCCTGCGGCATGGATCCGGTAACCGGCCATATCGTTCCCGACAGCCTGCTTGCCGCCGGCAATACCCGCCAGATTGCCGAGGGTCTGGTTGCCGCGGGCTCGATGGTCGATGTCGGCGAACTGACACTCCGCCTCGACGACCTCTTTGCCGACGCCGCCGAATTTTCCGTGCCGGTGACCGATCTCGCCGGCTTCTTCGCGCGGCTGCATCACCGCGGCTTCAAACTCGGCGTCGCTTCCAGCGACAATGAACGCTCGATCCGCCAGACGGCGGAGCGCTTCGGTTTCGCCCACTATGTCGATTATATCGCCGGCTACGACAGCGGTTTCGGCGTCAAGCCGGAGCCGGGCATGGTGCTCGGCTTCTGCGCCGCGACCGGTCTTTCGCCTGAGGAAGTGGCGATGGTCGGTGATAACAATCACGATCTGCACATGGGCCTGAATGCCGGAACGGGGCTGAGGATTGCGGTGCTGACCGGCACCGGTTCGCGCGATTCGCTTGCCGCGGCCGCCGATCATGTGCTCGACGATATCACCGCCATCGAGACGCTGCTGCCGGATCTGCAGCCGGCCTAAAGCGCGTCGCGCTTCAGGTTTTGTTTTAGGCATGTCGTGATCGCAAAACCGCGCACACTTTTGCGCGACATGCTTCGGTCGGTAAAGACTTGCATTTTCATCGGTTTTGGCTTCTCAATCCGGCCTGTCGAGAAAAGCAGGGGTCTGGCCGCAACAATGGCGGGCAGGGGAGCGGGACGGCAAGATGATATCCGAAGCGCCGCCGTTCTGGTGGAGGAAAGCCGATTGGCGGGCCTGGCTGCTGTTGCCGGTTTCCTTTCTCTACGGCCGCATCGCCGGCCACCGCATGGCCCATGCGCGCCGCGCCTCCGTTGCCATTCCGGTCATCTGTATCGGCAATTTCACCGTCGGCGGCGCCGGCAAGACGCCGACGGCGCTGACCATTGCGCGCGCCGCCAAGGCGAAAGGGCTGAAACCCGGCTTTCTCAGCCGCGGTTACGGCGGCTCTCTGGATGTGACCACGATGGTCGATCCCGATCACCACCGGGCGGTTGCCGTCGGCGATGAGCCGCTGCTGCTTGCCCGGGAAGCGCTGACGGTGATTTCCCGCCGGCGCGTCGATGGGGCTCAGCGCCTGGTGGCGGAGGGCGCCGATCTCATCATCATGGACGACGGTTTCCAGAGCGCCCGGCTGGCGATCGACTATGCCCTGCTGGTGATTGACGCGACCCGCGGCCTCGGCAACGGCCACATCGTGCCCGGCGGCCCGGTGCGCGCCCCGATCCGCCAGCAGCTTCGGTCTGCGACAGCGCTGTTGAAGGTCGGCGGCGGCAATGCCGCCGACCGGATCGTCCGCATGGCGGCGCGCGCCGCAAAGCCCTATTTCACCGCATCGCTGAAAGTGCGCGGCGACAACACGCTTGCCGGCATGAAGGTGCTCGCCTTCGCCGGCATCGCCGATCCCGCCAAATTCTTCCGCACGGTCGAATCGCGCGGCGCCGAGATCGCCGTCGCCAAGACCTTCGGCGACCACGAGCACCTGACCGAGGAGGAGATCGACGACATCCTGACGACCGCCGAGCGTCAAGGTCTCGCGATCGTCACGACATCCAAGGATTTCGTCCGCCTCTCCGGCCATCTCGGCAAGGCGGCACAGCTCGCCGAAAAGTGCCGGGTGATCGAGGTCGACATGGTCTTCGAGGATCACCTCGCCCCGAGCCTGATCATCGACCGGGCGATCGTCGCCTGCCGCGAGCGGCGGCTGCGGGAGATGAAGGCGAAAAGCTAAAGCGCGCAGCGCTTTTGCGGCAACGACATGCGTGAAAACAAAGAGTTAAAGCGCAAGGAGCTAAACTGAAAGATCGCGACGCGCTTATCGCCGCTGGTTCGGCAATACGCCGGCGCGTTTGTCGGCTTCGATCGCCGAGATCACGTCGGCATAGGGTTCCTGGCGGGCGACGCTCCAGTAACGCAGCTCGTCGAGCGGGATCTGTTTTCCGGTCATCGCACAAATGACATAGGAGCCGGGCGAGACAATCTGGAAATCGCCATCGAGATAGCGGATCTTCGCCTCGCGGTTTCCATGCCCTTCGAACAAATTCATGCGCTCCGTTCCCTGCAGCCCTATCATCCGTCTGCCATACTCCCGCAAGGGCGGCTTTTCCAGCTTTTTTAGCTTCTGCCGAAAAGCCGCTCGATATCGCTGAGCTTCAATTCGATATAGGTCGGCCGGCCGTGATTGCACTGACCGGAGCCGGGCGTGACTTCCATTTCTCTCAACAGCGCGTTCATTTCCTCCGGCCGCAGCCGCCGGCCGGAGCGCACCGATCCGTGGCAGGCCATGGTCGCCGCCACATATTCGAGCTTGGCCGACAGGCCCGACGCCGTGTCCCATTCGGCAATCTCGTCGGCAAGCTGGCGGATCAGGCCATGGGCGTCGACCTCGCCGAGCATCGCCGGCGTCTCACGCACGGCAATCGCCCCGGGACCGAAACGCTCGATCGCCAGGCCAAGCTCCGAAAGCTCGGCCGCATGCTGCATCAGCCGGTCGCAATCCTCTTCCGGAATGTCGATGATCTCGGGGATGAGCAGCACCTGCGAGGCGAGCCGCTTGGAATGCAGCGCCTTGCGCATCGCCTCGAAGACCAGCCGCTCATGGGCGGCATGCTGGTCGACGATGACAAGCCCGTCCTCGGTCTGGGCGACGATATAGTTGGCGTGGATCTGGGCCCGTGCGGCGCCGAGCGGATAGCGCCCAGTTGTTTCGCCGGAGGCCGGTTCGGCTGCTGCCGGCTGCGGCGAAAACTGCGGTTCTGCCCGCGCCGTCGGCATCGACAGCCCGTCGAAGGAGGCCTGCGGCCGTTCACCGAGACCGCTTGCCGTCTGGTAGGGCCGGGAGGGCGAGGTCTCGGCAGACCATGCCGTCTGCGGCCGCTGCGCATAGGACTGAAATCCGGGACGGAAGGCGCGCAGCATGTCGCTGGCACCGGTCGTTGCCGCCCGGCTGCCGTCGCGCGCCAGGGCCTCGCGGATGGCGCCGACGATCAGGCCGCGCACCAGGCCGGGGTCGCGGAACCGAACGTCGGATTTGGCCGGATGCACGTTGACGTCGACGAGTGCCGGATCGAGTCTGATCGACAGCACCGCCACCGGATAGCGCCCGGAGGGAATCGTCTCGGCATAGGCGCCGCGGATGGCCGACAGGATCAGCTTGTCCTGCACCGGCCGGCCATTGACGAAGGCATATTGGTGGGCGGAGTTGCCGCGGTTGAAGGTCGGCACGCCGGTAAAGCCGGTGAGCGAAATCTCCTCGCGCACGGCGTCGAGCGCAATGGCGTTGTCGCGGAAGTCCTTGCCGAGCACCTGCGCCATGCGCGCCAGATGGTCGTCGCCGGTCGCTGGAAATTCCAGCGTCGTGCGGTCCGAGCCCGACAGCACGAAGCGCACGGCGGGAAAGGCGATCGCCATGCGCTTGACGATCTCGGTGATGGCGCCGGCCTCGGCCTTTTCGGTCTTCAGGAATTTCAGCCGGGCGGGGGTCGCGAAGAACAGGTCGCGCACTTCGACGATCGTGCCGGGATTGGCGGCGGCCGGGCGCAAATGCGCGATCTTGCCGGCATTGACGGCGATCTCGTGGCCGCCGGTGCTGTCGCGCCTCCGGCTGGCGATGCTGAGCCTGGCGACCGAGCCGATCGAGGGCAGCGCCTCGCCGCGGAAGCCGAGCGTGCGGATATCCTCGAGCGTATCCGAGAGCTTCGAGGTGCAGTGGCGCCGGACCGCCAGCTCCAGATCGGCCGCGTCCATGCCCGAGCCGTTGTCGCTGACCCGCAGCAGCGCCTTGCCGCCGCCCGATGTGGCGATCTCGATGCGCGTGGCGCCGGCATCGAGCGCGTTTTCGATCAGTTCCTTGGCGGCGCTCGCCGGCCGTTCGATGACTTCGCCGGCGGCGATCTGGTTGATGAGCGTTTCGGAAAGCTGTCTGATGGCCATGGGCTATTTTCGAGGATTCGCGGGGCGGAGGGAAGGGCTTTCGATATACTTCCCAAAGCGTAGTTCCGGCCTCCGCCAAATTCGGGGATAGGTAATGTTAAGCCGGTTTTAACATAAAAATGGCATTTCTATTCACATACCTCCGGAAGCTTTCGAAATCGAACAGATGTGGGACGCAATTGCATGAGTGCCGGCTTCGAAAAGGCGGACCCATCATCGGAAGCCGACGGGATTTCCGCCGGGGCCGATCTGCAGACGGCGCTTTTCGATGTGGTGTGCGACAGCCTTTCGGCAGCTTTCATCATCTATGACAAGAACGATCATCTGATCTTCGCCAGCCGCCAAACGCTGGAATTCTTCCCGCTGCCGCTGGAGATGCTGAAGCCCGGCACGCGGCTTCGCGATTTCCTCGGCGCGGTCTACGACACCGGCATTCGCCAGCAATATGACGTGAAGCAGCGCGGCTCGCTCAGCCGCGAGGACTGGCTGTCGCAGAAGATCGCCTCGCATTGGCGCGAGCGCTTCGAATCCGTCGAGCGCCACGGCACCGACAGCTGGGTCCGTTTCGCCAAACGCAGGCTGCCCGGCGGTTACGGCGTCACCATCATTTCCGATATTTCCGAGGACAAGAAGCGCGAAGAGCAATGGCGCTCGGATCTGGAACGGGTGCAGCTCACCGAGGACATTCTCGACAACCTGCCTTTCCCGCTCTTCGTCAAGGACCGCAACCTCACCTATGTCGCGGTCAACCTCGCCTTCTGCGAGAAATATCAGACGACTGCCGACGAGGTGCTCGGGCGCAAGAGCAGCGATCTTTTTTCGGAAGAGATCGCCAAGCGCTTCGAAGAGAGCGACCGTCATGTGCTGGAGACCGGCGAGATGTCCATCTCCCGCCAGCGGCAGATCTCCCGCGACGGCATCGAGCGCGACATCGTCAGCCGCAAGCACCGCATCGGCAAACCGGGCCGCTATTTCCTGGTGTCGACCATGCAGGACCTGCCGCGCGACGGCGCCGATCTCGAGGAGTTCGGCCGGGCCTCGGCGATCACGACCTCGAGCAATCAAAGCTATCGCCGCGCCTATGTGCCGGTGCCGAGCGCCGTCGAACGCCGCGAGCCGGCGGCGATGGAAGCGATCGTTCCGGAGAATTTCTCCGGCCGCAAGGTGCTGGTCGTCACCGCCGACCTCGCCGCCGAGACCGCCGCGCTGCGGACGCTGTCGAAATACGGGTTCGAATCCTGCTCGGTCCGCGGCGAGGACGAGGAGGAGCGGTTCCTGGAAATCGCCAGCTCCTCCGGCATCTCGCTCGATCTTTTGATCATCGACAACCAGATGGGCATGCGCTGCCTCGAACTGTCAGAGCAATACGGCATCCCGGCGCTTGTCATGGACGGTTTCCAGATCGCCAACGAGCTCACCTTCCAGATCGCCCGCCACTTCAACCGCAACAGCCGCAACAGCGGCGCCGGTGCGGATACGGATTGGGAAATCAGCATTTCCGAAGACGTCGTCGGCCTGCAGGTTCTCGTTGCCGAAGACAACGATATCAACCAGATAGTTTTTTCGCAGATCCTCGAAGGCCTCGGCTATCGCCATATGATCGCGGCGACCGGCGACGAGGCCGTGCGCCTCTGGGCCGAGCACCGGCCGCAGATCGTGCTGATGGATATTTCGCTGCCGGGCTTCAACGGCTTCGAGGCCGCCCGCCTCATCCGGCAGATGGAGGAAACCGGCGGGGGAGGCCGCACGCCGATTATCGGCGTGCTCACCCAGGCCTTCGAACGAGACCGCGCCGAATGCGTCAAAGCGGGCATGGACGATGTCATCATGAAACCCGTCAGCCCGGATATGCTCGAGGCCGTCTTTCAGCGGCATCTGATGGATGAGGTCATGCGAGCGCGCGGCTGATGCATCTCAGGGCATGTAAAGCGTTTCCAGGCTAAGGGCCTGCATAAAAACAAAGAAATTTGGCCGGACCGCCCGTCAACTCCTGGATTCTGGGGTGGTTCGACGCCAATGCAAGCTGATTTACTATCAAATTGTTAAGACATGCCGGTCATTCTTTGCATGGCGCGGGAAAGCTCGGGTGGATGATGAAATCGGCGGACATGGCTTTCTTGACCGTCGGTCAGAATGAGCTTCAGGCAATGGCCTATACCGATCCGCTGACCGGATTGGGAAACCGCAATCGCATGCGGGAAAAGGTCCTGCAGATCTCGTCCGAGCGCGCCAGCGATCCGGCCCCCTTCACCATCGGTATCGCCAATCTCGACAGTTTCAAGCCGATCAACGATCTCTTCGGCTCCACCGCCGGCGATGAAATCCTCTGCCAGGTCGCCCATCGCCTCAGAGCCTGCATCCCGGATGGCGCGCTGGTTACCCGCCATGACGGCGATGAATTCGCCTTCGTGCTGCCGTTGATTTTCGAGCGGGCGAGTGCCGAGAAATTCGGCCAGATGATCCGCGAAGTGCTGTCGGCTCCCTATGACCTCGGCGACCGCAACGTCCGTCTCTCCGCCTCGCTCGGCTTTGCCATCTACCCGTTCGCCGGAGAAGATTGCGAGGAATTGCTGAAGAGCGCCGAAACCGCCCTCTACCGCTCCAAGCGCCGCGGCCGCGGCCAGATCACCGTCTATTCGCGCGAGATCGCCCAGGAAATGAAACGCGCGACGCAACTGGAGCAGGCGCTCAGAAACGCCATCATATCAGACGCGATCGACGTGCATTTCCAGCCGATCGTCTCGCTCTCCAATAATCAGGTCGTCGGCTTCGAGGCGCTTGCCCGCTGGAACGATCCCGATCTGGGCTTCGTCTCGCCCGGCGTCTTCGTGCCGCTCGCCGAAGAGCGCGGCTTCATCGATGCGCTGTCGGAAGCGCTGCTGCGCAAGGCGGCGGAAGCCGCCCTCTCCTGGCCGCGCGAACTCTTCCTGTCGTTCAATCTCTCGTCGGCCCAGTTGATGGATCCGGGCACCAGCGGCAGCGTCCTGTCGATCCTCGGCCGCGTCGGCTTCGATCCGCATCGCCTGGAACTTGAAATTACCGAGACGGCGGTGATGAGCTCGGCCGATACCGCCCACCGCATCATCGCCGACCTGCGCGCCGCCGGCGTGCGCATTTCGCTCGACGATTTCGGCACCGGCCAGTCGAGCCTCGGGCGCCTGCGCGACTTCATCTTCGACAAGATCAAGATCGATCGTGCCTTCGTCTCCCGAATCAATTCCGACCGTGCCTCCGAACACATCATCAAGGCGATCCTGACCATGTGCGACGGCCTGGAACTGGAAGTGGTGGCTGAGGGCATCGAGGATTATGCCGAGGCGGTGAAGCTGCGCACGCTCGGCTGCGGCATGGGTCAGGGCTATCACTTCGGCCGCCCGGCCGACGGCATCGCCACGCTGCGTTTCCTGCACGAGAATTACTACGATCCAGCGATGGTGGAGCGTGTCAGCGCATAGAGGCAGTGATGCCGCAGAGCGTGAGCGGTTTACATCATGCTCTGGCCAATGGTGCGGCAAAAAACGATGGCGCCCCTAGGAGCGCCATCGCCTACGCTATACTACCGCGCGGTTTGCTTGGCCCCAGCCTGGTTGGCGCCAATTGATTTCAGCTCTGCCTACTTGGGCGTAGTCGAGCCGGTTGCCGTGGTATCGGTGCCGGTCGCAGCCGGAGCCTTTTCGGCTGACTGCATGGCCAGCGTCTTGAACTCAGGCGCGGCCTTCAGCGATTCAGCCGTTTCGCTTGTCGTCAGCTTGACGCTGCCGTCCTGGGTGTTCTGGGCGACGGTGATCTTGTCCATCGGGACGGCGACGTTCTTTTCACCGATGCCGAGGAAGCCGCCCACACCAACGATCGCGGCGACCAGGCCGCCATCCTTCTTCATGATCAGATCGTTGACGCTGCCGATGCTTTCATTGTTGCCGTTATAGACCGACTGGCCGATATAGGTATTGGCGCTGATCTGGTCCGGAGCCTGCTCGGTGATATAACCGGCCTGGGCCGTGTCTGCCGTCGGTGCCGGGGCCGGAGCCTGTGCCGCATCGCCGGCGGGCTTGGTCACGTCAGGGGTGACCGGCGGTTTCGGCGCTGCCGGATCGGCGGGTGCCGCCTGTGTCGGCGCGGCTGGATCTGCCGGCTGCGGGGCCGCCTGCGAGAATGCCGCCGGTGCGAAAGCCGTGGCAAACAGTGCGCCAGCGGCAACGGTCGTCAAGAGTTTGCGTGTCATTTCGAACCTACCTTCATCTCCTAGAGTGGTCGCTGACCCGGCAATGTTGGTGTTATTGCCGCGCCGGTTCGAAAAGACAATGACTGGTGCGGCGATTGGTTCCGGTTGAAAACACGGAAAATTTCTCGATTTTCACGGAACTTTTATCGTGTCACCCCACCAAAACAGGAAAAGGCGCTCCCCGTCGGGAACGCCTCTGATGGCTGCTTGCAGGCAAGTTCATATCTGCCGGTCAGATCACATAGACCGGATCGAACACGCCTTTGACTTCGATGCCGAGTTCCAGCAGCGCGCCGGCGCTGGGTTGCGCCGAACGCGCATCCTCGTCGAGACCTTCCCAGGCGGTCGTCACCGCCAGCCGGTCGGCATTGACGCCGATGAAGGCGGGGCAGGAGGGCTGGACGGCGGGAACCTTGTAGCGCGAGATGCGCAGCCCGTCGGGATTGTAACGATCGACGACGCCGGCACCCCAGCGCGAATTCCAGATATAGCCGTCGGCATCGACCACCGAGCCGTCGATATCGCCGGGTTCGTCGGCGCTGTCGACCAGCACGATCGGCTCGCCGGAGGGCAGGCCGGTCTGCGGATCGACCATGACGCGCATCAGCCGGTTGAGACGGGAGTCGGTATAATAGCCGATCGTGCCGTCAGGCGAGAAGCAGATCGAATTCGGGATGCTGATGCCGTTGAAGATCTTCGTCACCTTGCCGCCGGCGACATGATAGATGGCGCCGGCCTGGTTTTCCGCCCGCTTGCTCATCGTGCCGATCCACAGCGCACCGGAGGGATGGGTGCGGCCGTCGTTCGAGCGGTTTTCCGGGCGGTCGTTTTCGAGCGCGGCATAGAAGGTCAGATTGCCGCTCGCCACATCGCGCACGAAAAGTCCTTCCTCGGTCGCGATCAGCTGCCGTCCGGCGTCGATACGGGCCAGCACGCTCGCCATGGCAGGCAGCGGATGCACCTTTTTGGCGCCGCTGGAAAGATTGAGCTCGTGCAGTTCCTTGCCGAGGATGTTGAACCACCAGACGGTATTGCTGTCCGGATCATAGGTCGGGCCTTCGCCGAGAACGGAATTGGTGTTGCAAAGGGTCTTGCCCTCGAACTCGTAGATATCGGTCATACGCTCACGCTCCCAATGGCTGCATCATAGGCGTAAATGGTCGCCTTGGCGCGCTCGGCAACCTCCGCCGCGGTCATTCCCGGCTTGTAGAGGCTGGTGCCGAGGCCGAAAGCGAAGATGCCGGCCTTGGTATAATCGCCGAAATTCTTGTCCGACACACCGCCGACGGCGGCAATCGTCAGCTCCGGCGGCAGGATTGCCCGGATCGCCGTGATGCCGGAAGGCCCGAGCACGCTCGCCGGAAAGAATTTGAGACCGGTGGCGCCGGCGCGCGCGGCGGCGAGCGCCTCCGTCGGCGTGAAGACGCCGGGCATCGTCACCATACCGTATTGGCGTGCCCGGATGATCACCTCGGGCTCGACGTTCGGCGTGACGAGCAGCGTGCCGCCGGCCGTATGCAGGCTGTCGACCGCCTCGATCGTCAGCACCGTGCCGGCGCCGATCAGCACCTCTGCCGGAGCCATCTTGGCGGCGATCTCGATCGATTTGAACGGGTCCGGCGAATTCAGCGGGATCTCGATCGCCGTCAGGCCGTTGTCGATCAAGGCGCCGACGACGCTTTCGGTTTCGTCGGGCCGGATGCCGCGAAGGATGGCGATCAGCGGACGCTTCATGTCGGGGAAGGGGATACGGTTCATCGTGTCGGCTTTCTCAATTCGGCCAGATGGCTTCGGCAGCGGCCGAAAGCCCGCGGCGCACGGCGGCGTCCGCATCGATGGCGGTGAAGGTCAGGGAGAGAGTTCTGAAGGCCTGTTCGTAGAGCGCCTGCAGGCGTCCGGAAGCGACCAGGGTGATGCCTGAGTTGGCCGCATCCTGTAGCGCGCCGGCGATTTCGAGGCCGATCAGCGTGCCGGACAGCCGGGCTTGCGCTGATGCGGCCGAGATCCCGTGCAGGAGCTGGCCCGAGCGGGCGGTAAACAGCAGATTGGAGGCAAGGGCTGGGCGCTGGAAAGCGGCCGATACCGCCGCCTCGAAGGCCGCTGCATCAGCCGGCTGCTCTTCAGCGCCGGCAACGGCATGCGACAGGATCGTGTGTTTGCTGATAATGTCGAAGAGCTCGCCGGTCATGAAGGTCGAAAAGCCGGTGACCTTGCCGTCGCCCACATGTACCCACTTCGAATGGGTGCCGGGCATGCAGACCGCCTGGGCGCCCGCGCTTGCCGTGCCGAGCGCGCCGAGAAGCTGGGTTTCCTCGCCGCGCATGACGTCGGGTGTCGCCATATCCCGCTGGGCAAGGCCCGGCAGAATGCGGATGTCGCGGCTTTCTCCCGGCACAGAGACCGCCGCCGTCAGCACCGAGGCGAGCGGTGCGGGCACGTCGATATAACCGGCCTCGACCCAGCCCTGCCGGGCGCCGGCCATGCCGCAGACGATCACCGGCAGCTTTTCCGGCGCCTCGACGGCGGCGAGATGGCCTGCCAGCACTTGGGAAAAGCCGGTTTTTGCGGCACTGGTCATGCCTTCGCCGCTGCGGCGCTCGGCAAGGATGCTGCCGTCCCCGGCGATCAGCCAGAGCCGAAAGCTGCTGGTGCCCCAGTCCACCGCGACATAAGCGGGATTAGCCATTACAGAATGCCTCCATCGACAATCAGGGACTGGGCGGTCATTCCGGCCGCGCAGTCGGATGCAAGAAACAGGCAGGGACCGACGATCGCGTCGGGCTTGAGCGCGACCTTCAGGCACTGCTGCTCGACCGAGCGCGCGATGCTCTCTTCGGTCAGCCACAGCTGCATCTGCCGCTCGGTGACGACCATGCCGGGCAGGATGCAGTTGACGCGGATATTCTCCGGTCCGAGCCGGCCGGCCATGCTCTTGGTCAGCCCGACGACCGCGGCTTTCGCCGCCGCATAGGCGGGAAAACCGCCCATGTTCAGCTTGAAGGCGATCGACGACATATTGATGATCGCCCCGCCGCCGGCCGCCCGCATCGATGGCGCCGCCGCTTGCGAGGTGAAGAACACATGCCGCAGGTTGATCGCCTGGTTGTTGTCCCAATAGGCCTCGGTCACCGCGTCGAATTCATGGCGGTCGTCCCAGGCGGCATTGTTGACCAGCACCCGGATCGGCCCTGAGTTGGCAACGACGGTTTCGACGGTGCGCCGGATCGCTTCGATGTCGCGCAGGTCGGCATGGTGGAAGGAGACGGGATGCGCCGTCTCCCGCGACAGGCTTTCGGCGAGCGCTTGGCCGGCGGCCTCGGCGATGTCGATGAACGAGACCTTGGCGCCCTGGCGGGCGAAGCCTTCGACGATGGCAGCGCCGATGCCCGATCCGCCGCCAGTCACCAGCACGGTTCGGTCTCTGAACTCCGGAAATTGTGCCGACATCACGGTCGCCCTTGATATTCATATGTTCCATTATATGGAACTCAATTTGACTATATGGAATTATCGAATTATGCTGGCCTTGCTGTCAAGGGCGGACGAGACGATGACTTCAAATAGCGAAAGCATGGCGCAGGGCCGTGAGACCGGCACGCTCGGCAAACTGATGGTTCTGCTCGATCTTGTCACGCATGCCGATGCGCCGCTGCGTTTCACCGATATCCTGGCGCGTGCCGGCCAGCCGCGCGGCACCTTGCATCGGCAGCTGAGCCATCTGGTGGAGGAGGGGCTGCTCGAGCTTGACGGCGACGGCCGCTATGCGCCGGGCCTGCGCCTGCTCGATTTTGCCGCGCGCAGCTGGGCGCGCAACGAATTCCGTCTGATTGCCGAACCGCACCTCGCCGAGTTGCAGCAGGCGACCGGCGAGACGGTGCATCTCGGCGTTTTGAGGGGCCAGTCGATCATCTATCTCGATAAGGTCGACGGCCGGCAGCCGGTGCGGATGTATTCGCAGATCGGCAACGCTTCCCCCTGTTACTGCACCGGCGTCGGCAAGGCCGCACTTTCGCTGCTTCCGGCCGATCTGCTCACCGATCTGCTTGCCGGCCTGAGCTTCACCAGCTTTACCGCCTCGACCCATGTCTCGGCCGACTCGCTGCTTGCCGAAATCCGCGAGATCGCCGACCAGGGCTATGCCTTCGACCGCGAGGAGCATGAGGCCGGCATCCGCTGCGTCGCCGCTCCCGTCTGGTCGCAGGATCGAACCTTTATCGGGGGCATTTCGATTACCGGCCCGGCCTATCGCCTGTCGATGGAACTTCTGCGCCAATGGGCCGTTCCAGTTCAGCTGGCAGCTGGAAGGATCATGGAAGGCATGCGCATCCGGCTCGGCCCGCGCCGCTAAATGCAATCAGAGAGCATGCTTATGATGAGGGCGATATTGAGATTTGCCGGCGAATCACGACAACTGCAAATAGTCCGCGAAATCGATTAACCACCTGCCGGCCGAACGCTGCATGCCGAGGCCGGCTCCGTTTGATCCAGTCAGCGATCGTCATTCCCCGATGCAATCGAGCCGGCCGTTGCGCCGAAGATGAAGAAATGTGATGGCACCCTTGTCGCAAACATCCCCGGAAGACGACGACTACATTCAGGAAATAGCCGGCCTGAAGACCCAGTTCGATATTTTCCGTTTCCTGAAACGCGTGACGGAAGCCTATCGCAGCCGTGCCTTCCTGGTGCTCAACCTGCCGCCGATCACCTCCTTGGATATCCAGGGCAGCACCGTCATCACCAGCTGGCCGGCCGAGCTTCTGGCGCTCTACGACCAGGAGAGCCTGCTGGTCAACAGCCCGGTTCTGAGGCGGCTGAGAACATCGGCGCGGCCCTTCTTCTACGACATGTCGCGCGAGAACTGGTCGCGGGACGACGGCAAGTCCATTCTCGTCGCCTCGCTGTTCGAACGTTTCCGGATGATGCGCGGTGCCTATTTCCCGACGCATGAGCCATCCGGCGTGCGCGGCGCCATCTCTTTCGCCGGCGACCGCGAGCCCTTCAGTCCGGCTGAGATGCGGGAGCTCTGCTATATCTCCATCCATGTCTATGACCGGCTCGCCGAGATCCGCAACCTCGATACCCGCATGACGGACACGCTGACCGACCGGGAAATCGATTGCCTCAACTGGACGGCGGCGGGCAAGACCAGTGCCGAAATCGCCGAAATCCTCACCCTCTCCGAGCACACGGTCAATCATTACCTCAACCGCGCCACCAAGAAGCTCGATACGGTCAACCGCACCCAGGCGGTCGCCAAAGCGCTGCGGATCGGCCTGATCAAATAAGGTGCAAAAGGCGCTGCGGGTTTTCGCGGGTCGCCCAGCGCTTGGGCATATGCTTGCCGTTGGGGGCCGTCCCACGCCGCGTTTGTGCCGTTTCCGCCGATTTTCCGTCTGGCACGCTTTCTGCTTCTCTTTTGGCAGAGGCCCAGAGGGGACTTGGACCAGCGCCAGGAAATGGCGCGGCCGCGCACCGCTGCCCGACGCCGATGCCGCTTTCCCAAGCCCTCGGTGTCGGCGGCGGCTGTTGCGTTTTGGCACCGCCTCTTGCAAGGCTGCGCGCCATTTGGCCTTCCCTCTTCATTTTTCGCTGGCCTTTTTGTCGGCTTGCGCTAGTTCGCCCCGGATTGCGCCGGTTCTCGGGGAGACCGTTGCGGCCATCAGGGCGAAAGCCCGGCGGACTTGATGGCCGCAACGGATTGCCCGTTCTCCCCGGGCGCTTTTCGCAGGCCGGCAAATCGATTTTCCCGCCGATGATTTTGTTTGGCGAAGGCGTCCGTCTCCACTATCTCTACTGCATGATTTCAGTCTTGATCGGAATCGATGAAGGCTGAAATCATGCAGTAATTCAAAGTGCTACAGCGCTCTTTGTGGGTCTTGAAAGACGCGCGGCGCTCTAGTCTGGGAGAAGCAGCAGTGAGGATGGAATGACCGACGTCACCAAGGAACAGGTTCTCGAAACGCTGAAGACCGTGCGTGGACCGGATCTCGAGCGCGATATCGTCGAGCTCGGCATGGTTTCTGATGTCTTCATCTCCGACGGCAAGGTTTATTTCTCCATCACCGTTCCGGCCGATCGCGCCAAGGAGCTGGAGCCGATGCGGCTCGCCGCCGAGCGCGTCGTCAAGGCCATGCCTGGTGTCAAGGGTGCGCTCGTCGCGCTGACCGCAGACAAGAAAGCCGCAGCCGCAGCACCCGCTGCCCGCCCGGTGCCGAATCCGCCGCACGGACATGCCGGCCACGATCATCATGGGCATGACCACGGTGGCCATGCGCACGCCCCGCAGCAACAGCCGCCGCGGGCCGGCAAGATCGGCGTCCCCGGCATCGGCGCCATCATCGCCGTCGCCTCCGGCAAGGGTGGGGTCGGCAAGTCGACCACGGCCGTCAACCTGGCGCTCGGCCTGCTTGCCAACGGTCTTCGCGTCGGCATTCTCGATGCCGACATCTATGGTCCCTCGATGCCGCGGCTCTTGAAAATATCCGGCCGCCCGACCCAGATCGACGGCCGCATCATCAATCCGATGGAGAATTACGGCCTCAAGGTCATGTCGATGGGTTTCCTCGTCGACGAGGAGACGGCGATGATCTGGCGCGGGCCGATGGTCCAGTCGGCGCTGTTGCAGATGCTGCGCGAAGTCGCCTGGGGTGAACTCGACGTGCTGGTCGTCGACATGCCGCCCGGCACCGGCGACGCGCAGCTGACCATGGCCCAGCAGGTGCCGCTTGCCGGCGCCGTCATCGTCTCGACGCCGCAGGATCTCGCTTTGATCGATGCCCGCAAGGGCCTCAACATGTTCCGCAAGGTCGAGGTGCCGGTGCTCGGCATCGTCGAGAATATGAGCTATTTCATCGCGCCCGATACCGGCACCCGCTACGATATCTTCGGCCATGGCGGCGCCCGCAAGGAGGCCGAGCGCATCGGCGTGCCCTTCCTCGGCGAAGTGCCGCTGACGATGAACATCCGTGAAACTTCCGACGCCGGTACGCCGCTCGTCGCCTCCGAGCCGAACGGCGTCGTCGCCGGCATCTATCGCGGCATCGCCGCCAAGGTCTGGGAGCAGGTCGGCGGGCAAACCCAGCGCCCGGCGCCGACGATCGTCTTCGAATAGGCGCGTTATCCGGAACGCTGCGGCAGTTACGAGTGACGGACGCAGCGGTCGAATCACGGTTGCCGATACCCCGAATTGTGGGGGAAACGTGGTGAAAAGCCGCGGTTCACGGAAGATGTCTTGATTATTTCATGGCTTTGCTGCATATGCCGCGGCGCCATGATGGCGTTTGCTGCAGATGCTCAATGACGGCCGTCCTCGTTTGAAGATTTCGGCCCGCCTGCAAGTTCGGAGTAGTCTTGTCGATCGAAGGATTGGTCGCTGCGATGCGGTGGAGCATAATGCGCATGCCGGCCTTTGAGGTTGGATGCAGCCGGAGTTGTATGAGCTTTTTTGATCCGCTTCCGTTGGGACCTGGGACGAGCGAGCCTCGCATTGCTGCGCTTTCGGCCGCATGGAAGGGCTGCCGGTGATTACCGCTTATTGTTCCAATTGCCGGTCCGTCGAGATCCGCGATCTGTCGCATGCCGCATCCTTCCCTGAGGATGTCGTCTGGGTCGACATGATCGAGCCGAGCCGCGACGAGGAACTCTATGTCGAAAAGGTTCTCGGCATCGAGGTTCCGACCCGCGACGACCTCAAGGATATCGAACCCTCCGCCCGTCTCTATGTCGAAAACGACGCCGTCTTCATGACCGCCTCGCTCCTCTGGAAGGCGGAAACCGAAGCGCCGACGCTGACCGATGTCGCCTTCATTCTGGCCGGAAACCGGCTGGTCACCATCCGCTACGCCCATCCCAAATCCTTTGCGCTGTTCATCGCCGCCCTTCACCGGCTGCCGGAAAACTGGCGCAGCGGCGCGGCCCTTCTCGCCAAGCTGTTGGAGACGATCGTCGACCGCACCGCCGAGATCCTCGAGGCCTCCATCTCGCGCCTCGACATCCTGTCGATGCATGTCTTCGGCGACCGGGCGAAGAAAGTCCGCAAGCCCTCGAACTTTCTCGAAGAGAAGCTGCGGGATATTGCCGGCCATCACCGGATGATCAGCAAGGTGCGCGACAGCCTCGGTTCGCTGTCCCGCCTGCTGACCTTCCTGCACGCGATCCCGGCGGTCCAGCAGGGCCGCGAGACGAAGGAACTCTGCCGCACCGTCTCGCGCGATATCCAGTCGCTGTCGGAGCATGCCGCCTTCGTCGCCGGCAACATCACCTTCCTGCTCGACGCTTCGCTCGGTCTGATCAACATCGAGCAGAATTCGATCATCAAGATTTTCTCGATCGCTTCGGTGGTATTCTTGCCGCCGACACTGGTCGCCTCCGTCTATGGCATGAATTTTCAGGTCATGCCGGAGCTGGCCTGGGCTGCGGGTTATCCCTATTCGCTGGCCCTGATGGTAATATCAGCCGTCATTCCCTTTTTCTTTTTCCGCTGGAAAGGCTGGCTCTGAGGAGCCTGTTGCAACTTCATGTCCGCAGAGAGCCATCCGAACGAATCCCAGATGACGCCGAAAAAGCTGTTCTATCTTGCTTTGGGGTCCGTCGGCGTCGTCTACGGCGATATCGGCACCAGCCCGCTTTATGCCTTTCGCGAGGCGCTGAAGCCTGTGGCCCATGACGGCCTCACCCGCTTCGAGGTGATCAGCCTGATCTCGCTGATGATCTGGGCGCTGACGATCATCGTCACCATCAAATATGTGCTGTTTCTGCTGCGCGCCGACAACGAGGGAGAGGGCGGCACGCTGTCGCTGCTTGCCCTGTTGATGAAAACCGCCAACGGCCATACCGCCATCCTGATGCTGCTCGGCCTGATGGGCGCCGCCCTCTTCCTCGGCGATGCGATGATCACGCCGGCGCTATCGGTGCTCTCGGCCGTCGAAGGCCTGAAGCTCGTCACGCCAAGCTTCTCGGAATATATCGTGCCGATCTCGGTGGTGATCCTGGCGCTGCTCTTCGTCGTGCAATCGCGCGGCACCGGCGCCGTCGCCAGGTTCTTCGGCCCGATCACCGCCGTCTGGTTCCTGGTCATGGCCGCCGCCGGCATTTCCCACATCTCCGACGATTTCGGCATTCTCGCCGCCTTCAATCCCTATTATGCCGTCAGCTTCCTGCTGCATGAGGGCTTTTACGGCGTCGTCGTGCTCGGCGCCGTCTTCCTGACGGTGACGGGCGCCGAGGCGCTTTACGCCGATCTCGGCCATTTCGGCCGCCGCCCGATCCAGTGGGCCTGGTTCCTGCTGGTCTTCCCGGCGCTGACGCTGAACTATCTCGGGCAGGGGGCTCTGGTTCTCGGCAAGCCGGAGACGATGTCGGATCCCTTTTATCTGATGTATCCGAAATGGGCGCTGCTGCCGGTCGTCATCCTGGCGACCGCCGCGACGATCATCGCCAGCCAGGCGGTCATCACCGGCGCCTTCTCGATGGTGCGCCAGGGCATCAACCTCGGCTTCCTGCCGCGTATGGAAATCCTCTTCACTTCGGAAACCAATACCGGGCAGATCTTCGTGCCGTCGGTCAATGCCGTGCTGTTCATCGGCGTCATCTTCCTAGTCCTGAGCTTCAAGACCTCAGACGCGCTGGCGACCGCCTATGGCATCTCCGTTACCGGCGCCATGGTCGTCACCTCGATCATGGCCTTCGAATTCGTTCGCGCCCGCTGGAACTGGTCGCTTCCGCTCGCGGTGGTAGCACTTGCGCCGCTGGTCGTGCTCGAATTGATCTTCCTCGGCGCCAATCTCTTGAAGATCCATGACGGCGGCTATATCCCGATCCTGATCGCCACCGCCTTTACCGTCATCATGTGGACCTGGCGCCGCGGCACCGCGATCCTGATGGAAAAGACCCGCCACACCGATATTCCGCTCCCCTCCTTCGTCAGCGCGATCGAGCGTAAGAGCGACCATTCGCCGGCCCAGGTTCCGGGCACCGCGATCTTCCTGACCAGCGATCCGGAATCGGCGCCTGCCGCCTTGCTGCACAATCTCAAGCACAACCATGTGCTTCACGACCGCAACGTCATCCTGACGATCCGCACCGTCAACAAGCCGCGCGTGGCGAGCCAGGACCGCTACAAGGTCGAGCAGATTTCCGAGCGCTTCTCCCGCGTCGAGCTGCTGTTCGGCTTCATGGAATCGCAGAATGTTTCGCAGGCCCTGGCGACGCTGCGCAAGACTGGACTGAAGTTCGACATCATGTCGACCTCCTTCTATCTCGGCCGCCGCAAGCTGGTGCCGGACGCCAAGTCTGGCATGCCTTACTGGCAGGACCGGCTCTATATCGCCCTTGCCAACGCCGCCGCCAACCCCTCGGACTACTTCCGCCTGCCGGCTAACCGCGTGGTGGAACTGGGGTCGCATGTGATTATTTGACGGGTGGGTCAAAGACCCCGCCCCAAACCCCTCCCCACAAGGGGGAGGGGCTTAACTTGTGGCACCGGCTTTCCACCTCTTCGACGTTTCGGGAGGAGCGAGGCGGTGCCCCGGGTTAGTCCCTCCCCCTTGTGGGGAGGGGACTTTGCAAGGGCGCAGACACTCAGCATTTTTCAGCCACATTAGAACATGCAAAACCACGCATAGCCACATTCCGGCACGCCCCGTTAACCCAACGTCAAGGTTAATGAGAGATTTTCGATGGAATGTTCCCGCGTTCCATTGCCGGAGTTGGTGTTGCGTCGAAAGAGCTCTTCCCGTAGCAAGCTGCGTCTTCTTCCCGAGAATTGGGTGTCGCCCGCTATCTTCGGGCTCACCGGCTGGCTGATCTTCCCGAGCGCCGCGTCTCATGCCGATCTCGCCGCCATGCTGGCCGGTCTCGACCGGAAGGGGGAGAACTGGCGCATGGTGCTGACCAATTCGCCGGCCGGCTCCATTCATCAGGCCGAACTGGCTTTCGCCGATCCTGACGTGACGGGCTCGGTCTTGTCGGGCGCTGGCATGGTGCTGCCGGATGGCCGCAAGGTCGCTTTCTCTGCCATGGATAAGGACACTGCCGAGGACAAGGGTACCGCCAAGGACAAGAGCCAGGAGGACACGCCCGACGAGGATCGTGTCAACCGCGGCGCCAAGAAGGGCCGGGTCGTCGCTGTCGAGAAGATGCAGCCGCCGAAGGATTTTTCCGCCGGCTCGATCCTCGAGCGCACGAAGATGCTGTTTACCCCGAGCTTCGATCTCAAGGACCGCTCGGCCTTCGTCAAGCCGAAGATCCAGGGCAAAGAAATCGAGATCGCCACATCTTTCTATAGGAAGCAGCCGGTGGTGACCGATCGTGGCGTGCCGGCAATGTTGGCAAGCCTCGTCACCAGCGACACGGCCGATGTTCTTGCCACTGCTTATGGGCCGGCGGCACCCGACTATTCCCGCCAATCACCCTTTGATTCGATCCTGACCGAGCAGAACAACGGCCGCTTCGTGCCGGAGATCGGTCCGCGCGACCATGCATGGGCCGCCAGCATCTTGGCGCCGAGCGTCTTTTCCGCCCGCGAACAGCAGTGCCTTGCCTCCGGCATTTATTTCGAAGCACGCGGAGAATCGGTGAAGGGCCAGGCCGCCGTCGCCCAGGTCATCCTTAACCGCGTCCGCAATCCCGCCTATCCGAAAACCATCTGCGGGGTCGTCTACCAGAACGAGGATTGGCGCAACCGCTGCCAGTTTTCCTTCGCCTGCGACAGCATCAAGGACAGGGTGAACTCTGAATATCACTGGCGGATGGCCCGCGATGTGGCGATGGCGGTGACATCAGGCAAGATCTGGCTGCCGCAGGTGGGCTCGGCGACTCATTACCATGCCGTCTATGTCAGACCGAAATGGGCAAAGACCATGGAGAAGGTCGGCCGTATCGGTCTCCACGTCTTCTATCGCACCTATGGCGGCGGCTGGAGCTGAGATAAATCGCTTGGGCAAGCCGATTTGCCGGGCTTAAAAGCGGATTCTTTCCATCGAATTTAACAGATCGGCCATAAATCGGCCTATCTATTTGATTTGGTGTCATTATTTTCTGGCTGGACAGAAGCTGCCTACGCCTTGACTATACCAATCCCTAAAACTATGTTGCGCGCGACTTCAGAACGGGCCGGAAGGGTTTCAACCTTCGCGTCCGGGGTCCGAATGACCGGGGTAGCGGGAGTGCGGGCGACGGGCAGGCGAGGAGAGATCCATGGCGGACGACCGCGAAGAAAGTCTTGAGAAGCGCCGTGCGCAACTGGAAGCGAAACTCGCGACCAAGCGCGTGGAGGCGAAAGTGGAAGAGGCAAGCGAAGCCCGTTCCGAGGTAAGCCGCAAAGGTTATGCCCAGGCGATGAAGCTTTCCAGCGAGTTCATTTCCGCAATCGTCGTCGGCGCCGTCCTTGGCTATGTCTTCGACCGTTTTGTTGGCACGGCGCCTTGGGGGATGATTGTTCTTCTGCTTCTCGGATTCTGTGCCGGCGTTCTGAACGTGCTGCGTTCTGCGGGGGTGGTGGCCCATCCCCTGGACGACAAAGACGGCAAGAAATAAGGACCGGTTCCCGGTCCAGTGCAATGACCCCGCGTCCTGCGGGCCAAAGAGAGAGAACAAGCGGTGTCTAACGATCCGACTCATCAGTTCCTGATCCATAAGATTGTGCCGATCGAAATCGGCGGAATTGATTTTTCGTTCACCAATGCATCGCTTTTCATGGCCGCTTCGGCTGCCGTTGCCGTCGGCTTCCTCTATTTCGCCACCTCGAATCGCGCCATCGTTCCGGGCCGTTCGCAGTCGATTGCGGAAATGTCCTATGAGTTCATCGCCAACATGCTGAAGGAAGGCGCCGGCAAGCAGGGAATGAAATTCTTCCCGCTGGTCTTCTCGCTCTTCATGTTCGTGCTGACGGCGAACCTGCTCGGTATGTTCCCGTATTTCTTCACGGTGACGAGCCAGATCATCGTTACGTTCGCCCTCGCTTTGCTCGTCATCGGCACCGTCGTCGTCTACGGTTTCTATAAGCATGGCTTCGGCTTCCTCAATCTCTTCGTGCCGCACGGCGTGCCGGGCGCGCTGCTGCCGCTGGTGGTGGCGATCGAAATCATCTCCTTCCTGTCGCGTCCGATTTCGCTCTCGGTTCGTCTCTTCGCCAACATGCTCGCCGGTCACATTACCCTGAAGGTGTTCGCAGGCTTCGTCGCCTCGCTCGGAACCCTGGGTGCTCTCGGCGTCGGCGGTGCCGTTCTTCCCCTCATCATGACCGTCGCCCTGACCGGTCTCGAGTTCCTCGTCGCCTTCCTTCAGGCTTACGTCTTTGCGGTGCTGACTTGCATGTACCTCAACGACGCAATCCATCCGGGCGGGCACTAAGGATAACGACATCGACGTCTCCAGGGCGTCAGTCATTCGCCGCAACAACCATTTCAAAGGAGTTCAACATGGAAGCGGAAGCAGCAAAGTACATCGGTGCAGGCCTGGCTTGCTTTGGTATGGCCGGTACGGCTCTCGGCCTCGGCAATATTTTCGGCAGCTACCTCTCCGGCGCACTGCGCAATCCGTCTGCCGCTGACAGCCAGTTCGGCCGTCTGGTATTCGGCTTCGCCGTTACGGAAGCTCTGGGCATCTTCTCGCTGCTCATCGCTCTCCTCCTCCTCTTCGCCGTCTGATATCGGTGAATAGATGGATCACGGCCTGCGACCGCAAGCCGTGATCCTTTGCATTTGCAGTCCACCTGGAGGTGAGCATGTTTTTTGTGACCCCGGCTTACGCTGAAGAAGCACCGGCGGCAGCGACGGGTACGGATGCGCATGCCGCTCCGGCCGCAGGCGAGGTCCATACCGAGACTGGTGTTGCCGGAGGCGAACACGCCCGCGGCCCATTCCCGCCTTTCGATTCGACGACCTTCGCATCCCAGCTGCTCTGGCTGGTGATCACGTTCGGCGTCTTCTATTTGCTCATGCAAAAGGTCATCGCGCCGCGCATCGGGACGATCCTCGATCAGCGTCACACGCGCATCTCCCAGGATCTGGAAGAAGCCGGCCGCCTGAAGGCGGAAGCCGACGCTGCCGTCCAGACCTATGAAGGTGAACTGGCCGCTGCCCGCGCCAAGTCCAACGCGATCGGCGCTGCTGCCCGCGACGCCGCCAAAGCCAAGGCTGAGGAAGATCGCCGCGCTGTCGAGGCAAGCCTGTCTGAAAAGATCAAGGCTGCCGAAGTCCGCATCGGCGAGATCAAGGCCAAGGCTTTCGCCGACGTAGGCACTATTGCCGAGGAAACCGCGGCTGCCGTGGTCGATCAGCTGATCGGCGGCTCCGTCGCCAAGGCCGATGTCGCCGCTGCCGTTGCAGCCGCCAAGAAGGAGGCTTGATCGATGGAATTTGCCTTTGACGCGACTTTCTTCGCCTTTGTCGGCCTCGTCCTGTTCTTGGCGCTGGTCGTTTACCTGAAGGTTCCGGGCATGATGGCGCGCTCCCTCGACGACCGCGCCGACCAGATCCGCAACGAACTGGCTGAAGCCAAGCGCCTGCGCGAGGAGGCCCAGCACCTGCTCGCCGAATACCAGCGCAAGCGCAAGGAAGCGGAAGCCGAAGCGGCCCATATCGTTGCCGCCGCCGAGCGCGAAGCCGAAATGCTGACCACTGAAGCAAAGAAGAAGACGGAAGAATTCGTCGCCAACCGCACGGCGCTTTCCGAGCAGAAGATCAAGCAGGCAGAGGCCGAGGCGATGAAGGCGGTCCGTTCCGCCGCCGTCGATCTCGCAATCGCTGCCGCTGAAACGGTGCTCGTCAAGCAGGCTGATGCCAAGGTCCAGTCCGAGCTCTTCGGCAATGCCGTCGGCCAGGTCAAGACGCGGCTCAACTGAGCGGTATCGAATGGAATAGGAAAAGGCCGGGCATGTCCCGGCCTTTTCTTGTTGACAGATCTTTTTATGAAATCCGAGCCTGTCCGGTTGAGGTTAGCTTGGCAAGCCCCCTCCCCAACCCCTCCCCACAAGGGGGAGGGGGTTAACCTACGGCCCCGGCTGCATTCAATCCTGAACGCAGATCATGCGGCTGGCTCTAGCCCCTCCCCCTTGTGGGGAGGGGTTGGGGAGGGGACTTAAGCAGCTCTCGGCAGTCTGAACCCCAGACCTATTCCGAAATCAGTTCGTCCATCTCAGGACCGCCCTCGACCTTGCGCAGCGGCCGAAAGCTCATCCGGTGCAGGGAGCAGGGGCCGAGCTTCTCGATGCCGGCGCGGTGCTGCGCCGTGCCGTAGCCGACATGGGCGGCAAAGCCGTAATCCGGAAAGACGTGATGCGCGCGCGCCATCATCCGGTCGCGTGTGACCTTGGCGACGATCGAGGCGGCGGCGATCGAGACCGAGCGGGCATCGCCCTTGACGACAGCCTGCCCGGGGCAATCGAGGCCGGGCGGCACGTCGAGCCCGTCGGTCAGCACGTAGCTTGCCGGTATGGCGAGGCTGCAGATGGCGCGACGCATGGCGTCGAGACTCGCTTTGCGGATATCCGTCTCGTCGATGCGCGTCGAGCTGGAGGAGGCGATCGAAACCGTGGCGGTCGCCAGGATCTGCGCGAACAGTTCCTCGCGCCGCTGCGCCGAAAGCTGCTTGGAATCGTTCAGACCCTCCGGGATGCGCTTTGGATCGAGGATGACGGCGGCCGCGACAACAGGCCCGGCCAGCGGCCCCCGGCCTGCCTCGTCGGCGCCGGCAACCGGCCAGTGGCCGGCCTTGCGGGCCTTGAGCTCCAGCCGGAAGTCCGGCACCAGGGGAGCCGCTTGGAAAAGCTGGGGAGAATCGGGTGGCGTGCGAGGTCTCATGCGGCTGAACCTCGCACGCCAACCCGATTGCCCGCAAGTCCCCGATCAGGGCGGCGCTCGGGGACCGGGTCCGGCGGATGGTGGCGGTCGGTGCCATCCGCGGGAATTGCGCTCGGGGCTCGAAAACAGGGCGGTTTTTCTGAGCAGCCGATGCGCAAGCTTCAAGCAATTCCTGGAAAAGCGCGGCACGATTTCCATCCGGAATTGCGCAAAAAGTCAAAAAAACAATTCCAGGAAAACTGCGGCGCGGTTTTTCCCAGGCAAAGCGCGAAGCGCTTTTGCCAAGAATTGCTTAAAGAACAAAGCCTAGAGCAGCGACAGCTGCACGCCGCTGCCATCAGGCGGCACGAACAGATCGTCGCGCAGCGGCATGCCGCGCCGCGTAAGGCCGAAACGCCTGGCGGCCATTTCAAAGCGCCGGGCGATCTGCCAGGCATAGGGACCGGCGCCCTTCATGCGCTTGCCGAATTCGGCATCGTAATCCTTGCCGCCGCGCATCGAGCGCACCAGCGACATCACATGCCGGTAGCGATCGGGATAATGCTGCAGCAGCCAGTCGCGGAAGAGCGGGCTGACCTCGAGCGGCAGTCTCAGGATGACATAGCTCGCCTCGGCGGCGCCGGCCGCCTTGGCCGATTCGAGGATGCGCTCCAGCTCATGATCGTTCAGCGCCGGGATCAGCGGCGCAGCCATCACAGCCGTCTGGATGCCCGCTTCCGACAGCGTGTGAATGGTCTCCAGCCGCCGCGGCGGCGTCGCGGCGCGCGGTTCCATCGTCCGGGCAAGCTTGCGGTCGAGCGTGGTCACGGAGATACCGACACGCACCAGGTTCTTCGCCGCCATCTCCTGCAGAATGTCGAGATCGCGCAGGATCATCGCCGACTTGGTGACGATCGAGACCGGATGATTCGCCTTGTTCAACACCTCGAGAATGCCGCGCATGATGCGCCATTCCTTCTCGACCGGCTGATAGGGGTCGGTATTGGTGCCGATCGCGATCGCTCGCACCTTGTAACCCGGCTTGGCAAGTTCGCGCTCCAGCAGTTTTGCCGCATCCGGCTTGGCAAACAGCTTCGTCTCGAAATCGAGCCCCGCCGAAAGACCCATATAGGCATGCGTCGGCCGGGCGAAACAATAGATGCAGCCATGCTCGCAGCCACGATAGGGATTGATCGAGCGGTCGAAGCCAATGTCGGGCGATTCGTTGCGGGTGATGGCCGTGCGCGGCTTCTCGATCTGCACGTCCGTCTTGAACGGCGGAAGCTCTTCCAGCGTCTGCCAGCCGTCGTCGAAGGTCTCGCGCTGCAGCGCCTCGAAGCGTCCCGACGGATTCAATCCCGCCCCACGCCCGCGGCGCCGGTCGACCTCGATTCTCAGACCGGAGGACACGATCATCGCATCGGCAATATCTGCCGTATTGGCAGGCGCGAATGCGGCCTGCCCTGCCAGGGACTGCTCTCTCATCGGATTCTCCCGCGGCAAAAGCCATCGCTTCCGCCCGTTTTGATGATTAAATTCCTATCCGCAAAACAAGAACAATGCAAGAACAAAATACGGAAAACGCCGCTGGCAAAAATTTGTGCGGCGCATTATGAATGACCAATGTTGACGGTTGTTCTCGAATGCCGGGATCAGGAATCTGAGCTGGCCCAGACTCTATCGGTATTGGTGGCAGGTGCCGTGGAGGGGCTCGTCAGCGATGTGATCGTGCTCGATCATGGATCGCGCGACGGCACCTCGCGGGTCGCCGACGCCGCCGGCTGCCGGTTTCTTTTACAATGGGATATCAAGGACATCCTCCGCTCCGCCCGCGGCGAATGGCTGCTCTTCATCGAGCCGGGCGCCCGGCCCCAGGCCGGCTGGATCGACGAGATCGCCGAATATATGGCGCTCAACAAGCTGCCGGCGCGCTTCACCGCCTCGCGCGGCTATCGGCGCCCGTTTTTCCAGCGCGTCGGCCGGGCGACGCCGCCGCTGGAACTCGGTTTGCTGATGCCGAAGAACCAGGCGCTCGCCGCCGCCCAAAGCGGCATGGCCCTTGCCGAATTCGCCAAGGGCCAGAAGCCGCGCAAGCTCGCCAGCGAACTGATTCCGTCCTGGGTGGCGCGCGCGGCGCGGTAAGATCTCGGTCATCCCACGGCTGGCCGGTTTCCACCGCCCAAAAACCCCTCCCCACAAGGGGAGGGGCTAACCTGCCGCACCGCTTCCCGTAACCGTCTGTCGAACGGCAGCAGCCCAGCAGACCTCGCCTTTTGATCGCTGCCGGACACCACAGCTTAGTCCCTCCCCCTTGTGGGGAGGGGTTGGGGAGGGGTTTTCTCGAAGATGTGAGTCGCCGGTCTCCATCGCACAAAGATGGCGCCCAATAGGATTTCGCGCTATAATTCGCCCATGGCGCCGTCGAAGCGCCGCGCTTCGCAACGGATGGCCATGGAATGCCGGTGGACGGCAGAATAGGTCGGCGACAATCTCCTCTTCTGCCGGGTTCCCGGCGAAAGGAGGTGCGTCATGGTACGCAATATGGTTTACGGCCTCGTCGCCGTCATATTGCCGACATTGGTGATCGCGCATCCGCATTCGGCAGCATCGCAGACGATGCTCAGTTGCGCAGGCCGATCCGATGTCGTCAATTTCCTCGACAAGAACTTCGCTGAAAAGCTGACAGCGGTCGGACTGGTCAACCAGAACGCCGTTCTCGAGGTCTATGCCGCCGAAAGCGGAACCTGGACACTCGTCGTCACGGATGTCCACGGCATCAGCTGCATCCTGCTGTCGGGTGACAGCTGGGAAACGATGCCGGCTCTGCCGGGCCTTGCCACCTAGCGGGCCGGGTTAGGCCGCCTATTTTGTCGCGCCGCGCTTCAGGTGCTCGTCCAGGCGCGGCATGATCTCGACGAAATTGCAGGGAACGCTGCGGTAGTCGAGCTGCCCTTTCAGAATGCCGTCCCAGGCATCCCGGCAGGCGCCGGGCGAGCCCGGCAGCGCAAAGATGAAGGTGGCGTTGGCGACGCCGGCCGTGGCGCGAGACTGGATCGTCGCCGTGCCGATCTTCTCATAGGAAATACGGTGGAAGACGGCGGAAAAGCCGTCCATGCGCTTTTCGAACAAAGGCTCCAGCGCCTCCGGCGTCACATCGCGGCCGGTAAAGCCGGTGCCGCCCGTGGTGATGACGACGTCGATCTCATCCCGCTCGGTCCAGGCCTTCACCCGTGAGGCGATTTTTTCGCGGTCGTCCGGCTCGATCGCGCGGTCGATCAGCCGGTGGCCTGCTTCCACGATCCGCTCCGCCAGTGTGTCGCCTGACTTGTCCGTCTCCGGCGTGCGCGTATCCGAGACGGTGAGGATCGCAATGCCGACGGCGATGAAGGGCCGCTTTTCGTCCAGTCCTGCCATCACTTGCCTCCCGAAACGGTTTCCGTCGCCTGGAAATACCAGTCGGGTCGCTCGTCGTGAAGAGCTGCCGCCGCATCTTGCGCTTCCGCCATGCTCGCAAATATGCCGAAACAGGTGGCGCCGGAGCCGGACATGCGGGTGAGCAAAGCGCCGCGCGCCCGCAGCATCGCCGAGATGACCGCAATCTCCGGCATCAGCTCGCGCGCCGGCGGCTCCAGGTCGTTGCGGGCAGCAGCTATCACGTCAAGCCAGTCGGCACTCCCGGCAAGAGCCGGAGCGAGGCTCAGAGCCGGATTGTTCTTTGCCGCCAGCCGGCGGAAAACCTCCGGTGTCGACACCCCTTTCAACGGATTGGCGAGTACCATGGCAAAGGCCGGCAGATCAGGCACGGCTGCGATCTCTTCGCCGATGCCGCGGGCAATCAGCGGCCGGCTCTCAAGACACATCGGCACATCGGCGCCGAGCTTCAGCGCGATGCCGGCGAGCGCCTCCGGTGGCAGGCTCATGCCCCAGAGCCGCATCAGCCCGCGCAGCGCCGCGGCCGCATCGGCCGAGCCGCCGCCGATGCCGGCGGCAACAGGCAGGTTCTTTTCCAGGTGGATATGGACGGGGAAGGCGAGGGCGCCGACCGCCTCGCGCAGGAGATCGCGTGCCCGCAGCACCAGATTGGTGCCGCCATCGCCGGCAAGCATCTCGCCGAAACGGCCCGACAGGGTGAAGGCGTCGGCCTGTGACGGCAGGAAACCCAGCCGGTCGCCGCAATCGGCGAAGGTCACCAGCATATCGAGCAGATGATAGCCATCTGCCCGCTGGCCCGTCACATGCAAAGCGAGGTTGATCTTCGCGCGCGCCGCTTCCATGACGCCGAAGCATGATGCCGAAAAGTGTGAGCGGTTTTCGGATGACATCATGCTCTATTTCTTTAATTCACCCTCGGCCAGGCCCTCTTCAGGCAAGCGTCCCCCGGTCAGGATTTCTTGTCGACCGGCGGCGGGGTGACGGGGGCGGGGTCCGGCTGCTTCTTGTCGGCCGCCTTGGCATCATCGCTGACGGCGGGCAAGCCGTTGGCGACCTTGTCCTTGATCTTCGGGATCTCGGCGGCTTCGGGCTCGGAGGCGAGCGCCCGGTTCCACTGATAGACGGCCTCGAGCTTGCGGCCGACGCGCCAATAGGCGTCGCCGAGATGGTCGTTGATCGTCGCGTCGCCGGCCTTGATCTGGGCCGCCCGCTCCAGCTCGTCGACGGCGTCGTCGAAACGGTTGAGGCGGAAATAGGCCCAGCCGAGCGAATCGATGATGTAGCCATCGTCGGGGCGAAGGTCGACGGCCTTCTTGATCATGGCGAGGCCTTCGTCGAGGTTGCGGTTCATGTCGATCCAGGAATAGCCGAGATAGTTCAGCACCTGCGGCTGGTCGGGATTGAGTTCCAGCGCCTTGCGGAAATTCGGCTCCGCCTGGTCCCACTTCTTCAGCCGCTCATAGGCAATGCCCCGTTGGAAGAAGACGCTCCAGTTGGCACGGCCGGCAATGGGACCGATCGCTTCGACCGCCTTGTCGTAATTGGCAGCCATCGCCTCGTAGTCCTTGGCGTCGGAGAGCACGCTGCCATAGGCGAGGTAGCTGCGGATATCCTTCGGGTCGGAGGCGATCAGCGCCTGCAGGTGTTTGCGTGCCTCGTCCACCTTGCCGCCCTGGGCAAGGGCGAGGCCGAGCTGCAGCTCGGAGATGCGCCGCATCGGCGAATTCTCCGGCACCTTCTTGTAGAGCGCGATGGCGCGGTCCATCTGGTTCTGCTTCTCGGCGATGCCGCCGAGCAGCACCAGCGTATCGGCGCTGTTCGGGTCGAGCGCATTGGCGGTCTGCAGGTAAAGCGAAACGATGTCCTCGGCGCCGTCGCGGTTCAGCGCGCCGCCGACCGAAAACAGCACGCCGGCAGCGCCTTCTTCGGCCGTCTTGACCTGCTGCTCCTGTTTCTCATCCTTTTCGATACTGTCGCGCAGCGCGTTCAGCGGCGCATAGTTCGGCAGCAGATTGTCGCCGACGGAAACGGCGTCGAGCGCCTTCTGCTTGTTGCCTTGTGCCGCTTCGAGGCGGGCAAGCGCCATCACCGCGCGCATGAAGGTGTCGGGCGCCGTCGCCCCGCCTTCCTTGTCGAGCACGGCATCGTTCAGATGCTTTCGGGCGGATTTCACGTCGCCGGTGGCGATGGCGATGGCGCCGGCATTGTAATTCTGGAAGATGCGGACCCAGTCCGGCCCCTTCATCTTCTCGACCATGGCAAGCGCCTCCTTGCCGCGGCCGGCGCCGACCCGGGCCCAGGCGAGCAGCAGGTCGTTCATCATCCGGTCGAGATCGTTCGGCCCCTTATATTTCAGGATGGCCTCGGCGCTCTTGTAGTCGTCGCGGCGCATGGCATCCATTCCGCGCACGATCGTGGTGATGCGCTCGACGGAAGGATCGCCCTTCAGGTCGTTGGCATATTTGACACCTTCCTTGATGTCGCCGTTGAGCAGCAGCGAGATCATCAGCCGCTGGCGGATCTCGGGATTGCCGGGCTCGATCTGCAGCGCCTTCTCATAGAGTTCGATCGCCGTTTCATAGTCGTGATCGACATCGGCGGTGCGCGCCGCAAGGAAGGCGCCGGAGAAGGTGGTAACGCTATCGGCATTGAAGCTATCGGTCTTCTCCGCATCGCCCGGCTTGGCCGCATCCTCGGCATTCACGCCGCCGACACCGCTGAGCGAAAGGACAGCGGCAAGCGCTGCGCTCGTAAGAAGACGGATGGCAAATCTCTGCCGCATTAGGAAACCTTTCTTCGACAGCGTCCCGACAATGGTGCCGGTCGCAAAAATCAGTTGTGCTCACTGATTCACAACAGGATGGCTTTTTTGAAGCGCCGCCGCAAGAAATTCAGACTGCGATCAAGGACGTTTGATCAATTGACGCGCTCGATACAGAAGTCGATCACTTCCATCAGGGAGGATTTCCATACCGTATCGGGAAGAGGCGCAAGCGCGTCCCTTGCGATCGTGCCGTAATGGATCGCCCGGCCGATCGTGTCGGCAAGCGTGCCGTATTTGGTGATCAGCCCCAGCGCTTTTTCGAGGTTGGCGTCGGTGCTGTTGCCGGCTTCGATCGCATCGCGCCAGAAGGCGCGCTCGTCCTCGGTACCGCGGCGATAGGCGAGGATGACGGGCAGGGTGATCTTGCCTTCGCGGAAATCGTCGCCGACATTCTTGCCGAGATCGGCGGCCTTGCCGCCGTAGTCGAGCGCGTCGTCGACCAGCTGGAAGGCGAGCCCCAGATTCATGCCGTAGGATTTCAGCGCGTTGCGGCCGGATTTGCCGGCTTCGGCGACGATCGGCCCGACTTCCGCGGCGGCGGCAAACAGTGCCGCCGTCTTGGCGCGGATGACGGAGAGATAATCGTCCTCGGTCGTCTCCATGTTCTTGGCGACGGAAAGCTGCAGCACTTCGCCTTCGGCGATGATGCAGGCGGCGGAAGACAGGACGTCGAGCGCATCGAGCGAGCCGACATCGACCATCATGCGGAAAGCCTGTCCGAGCAGGAAGTCGCCGACCAGCACGCTTGCCTGGTTGCCCCAGATCATCCGCGCCGTCGATTTGCCGCGGCGCAGGTCGCTTTCGTCGACGACGTCGTCATGCAGCAGCGTTGCGGTGTGCATGAACTCGACCGAGGTGGCGAGCTTGATGTGGTTTTCGCCGCGATAGTCGAACAGCGAGGCGGCCGCCAGCGTCAGCATCGGCCGCAGCCGTTTGCCGCCTGAGGAGATCAGATGGTTCGCCACTTCGGGGATCATCTGCACGTCGGAGCCGGCCTTGGACAGAATGAGCTGGTTCACCCGCTCCATATCCGCCCTGGTGAGATCGACCAATGGCTTGATGGATGCCAGTTTGTTTTTGCTTTCTTCAAGCGGTATGACCACGCCCAACGACCCGGACTCCTGTTCATTCTTTGCATCTGACAATAGAAAGGGGCGATGGACGCGGCAAGGGGTGAATTGTCGCGCAGGGCGAAATTGGAAGGAAAACGACGGCAAATGCATGAACTTATCCGCGCCAACGACCCCGTTCTGCTGTCCTTTGCCGAGAGCTTGATGAAGGATGCCGGAATTCACTGCTTCATCGCCGATCAGGGCATGAGCGTGCTGGAAGGTTCGCTCGGCATGCTGCCGCGCCGCCTGCTGGTGGATGAGGAGATGGCCGATCAGGCCCGCCGCATCCTGATCGACGCCGGACTCGGCGGCGAATTGCGCGACAGGACGTGAGCGGGGATGACCGGCGAGCCTGGCCAAACCATCGATGCCTTTCATCGCGGCGCCTTCCACCTGGTGCAGCCGAAGGGCAGGGGCCATCGCGCCGGCATGGATGCGATGCTGCTGGCCGCTCTCGTCGCCGATGATCGCGCCGTCAGGGTCGCCGATCTCGGCGCCGGTGCCGGTGCGGCCGGTCTGGCCGTCGCCTCGCGGCTTGCCGATGCTGAGGTGGTGCTGTTCGAGCGGTCGGCCGAAATGGCCGATTATGCCCGCCGCAGCATTCTCCTGCCGGAAAATGCCCATCTTGCCGCCCGCCTCAGTGTCGTCGAGGCCGATGTGACGCTGACCGCCAAGGCACGCAACGATGCCGGCCTCATCGATGAGAGTTTCCACCACGTCATCATGAACCCGCCCTTCAACGACGCCGGCGACCGGCGCACGCCCGATGCGCTGAAGGCCGAGGCCCATGCGATGACTGACGGTCTGTTTGAAAGCTGGATCCGCACGGCGGGCGCGATCATGATCCCCGGCGGGCAATTGTCGCTGATCGCCAGACCCGAATCGATCGCCGAGATCGTTATTGCCTGCGGCCGGCGCTTCGGCGGCATCGAAATCACCGCCATCCATCCGCGCCCCGGTGAAAGCGCCGTGCGTATCCTGGTGACGGGTATCAAGGGCTCGCGGGCGCGGCTGTCGATACGCGCGGCCCTCATCATGCATGAAGAGGGCAGCCACAAGTTCTCCCCTCTCGTCGATGATTTCAACAATGGCCGGGCGGCCTATGCCAGGCTTCGATTGTCAGCAGCTAGAGCATGATGCCGAAAAGTGTGAGCGGTTTTCGGACGACATCATGCTCTAACTCTTTAATTGAGAACAGGATTCAGATTTTAGGCCGCCGGGCCTAAAATCATCCTGTTCTAGCCGGTGACGAAGTCGAAGAGCAGCTTGACGTTCAGCCCGGCAATGACGACCGCGATCAGATAGGCGATGCCGCTCAGCCAGCGGGGTGCCACGAGTTCGCCCATCTTGGCCTTGCTGGCGGTGAACATCACAAGCGGGAAGACGGCGAAGGAAAGCTGCAGGCTGAGCACCACCTGGGTGAGGATCAAAAGCTCGGCCGTGCCCTTGTCGCCATACCAGATGGTGACGATCGCCGCCGGCACGATGGCGATGGCGCGGGTGATCAGTCGGCGCATCCACGGCTTCAGCCGGATCTTCAGGAAGCCTTCCATGACGATCTGGCCGGCCAGCGTCGCCGTCACCGTCGAGTTGAGGCCGCAGCAGAGAAGCGCGATGCCGAACAGCGTCGGCGCGATGGCGAGACCGAGCAGCGGCGACAGCAGCGAATAGGCGTCGCCGAGTTCGACGACATCGGTCTTCCCGTGCGCATTGAAGGCGGCTGCCGCCAGGATCAGGATCGAGGCGTTGATCAGCAGCGCGAAGCAGAGTGCCACCGTCGAGTCGATCGTCGCATAGGTCAGCGCCTCCTTCTTTTCGGGAACGGTGTGGCCATAGGCCCGCGTCTGGACGATGCCGGAGTGAAGGTAGAGATTGTGCGGCATGACGGTCGCGCCGAGAATGCCGAGCGCCAGATAGAGCATCTCCGGATTGGTGACGATCTCGGTCGTCGGGAAGAAGCCGGTGACGACGGCGCCCCATTGCGGGTCGGCAAGCAGGATCTGCACGCCGAAGCAGACGGCGATGACGCCGAGCAGCGCGATAATGAAGGCCTCGACCCAGCGGAAGCCGAGCTTCTGCAGGAAGAGAATGACGAAGACATCGAGCGCGGTGATCAACACACCGAGTTCGAGCGGGATGCCCATCAAGAGGTTGAGGCCGATCGCCGTTCCGATCACCTCGGCGATATCGGTGGCGATGATGGCGATTTCGGCAAAGGCCCAGAGCGGCACCGAAACCCATTTCGGAAAGGCGTCGCGGCAGGCCTGCGCGAGGTCGCGGCCCGAGGCGATCGCCAGCCGGGCGCAGAGGGATTGCAGCACGATTGCCATCAGGTTGGAAAGCAGCGCCACGGTGAGCAGCGCATAGCCGAATTTCGAGCCGCCGGCGAGCGAGGTCGCCCAATTGCCGGGGTCCATATAGCCGACGGCGACCATATAGCCCGGCCCGGCAAACGCAGCCGCCCGCCGCCATCTGGAGCTGTGACGTCCGGTTCCGACGGTGCGGTAGACGTCCGATAGCGACGCCTCGCCGCGTTCGTGCCGCCAGCCGCTTGTGGCATTCGGGTTCAGGGCGTCCATGCGATTTCCACCTGTTTATCTCAACTGCACTATGCCGGATTAGAATGATAATGCAAGTCATTCGCAATAACAAAATCCATCCGATGTTTTAAGGCCTAATGTTTTCGAGAACGCGGCCATTGCGTTTGTCGTTCCAGCGCATACATGGATGCCGATCGCGGATTGACGATCGGGAAGACCCGAAGCGAAGGATTGAAATGGCCGGATTGTTGAGAAAGCTGCTGCCGAAACGGTTCCGCAAGGACGGCATCACCATTCCGGTCGTCCGGCTGCAAGGGGCGATCGTCAGCGGCGGCGGCCCGTTTCGGCCGGCCCTCAATCTCGCCAATGTCGCCCCGGTTCTGGAAAAGGCCTTCGCCATGAAGGATGCGCCGGCCGTCGCCATCTCGATCAATTCACCGGGCGGCTCGCCCGTCCAGTCCCGGCTGATCTTCACCCGCATTCGCGAGCTCGCCCGCGAGAAGCAGAAGAAAGTGCTGGTCTTCGTCGAGGATGTGGCTGCCTCCGGCGGTTATATGATTGCGCTCGCCGGCGACGAGATCATTGCCGACGCCACCTCGATCGTCGGCTCGATCGGCGTCGTCTCCGGCGGTTTCGGTTTTCCCGAACTCCTGAAGAAGATCGGTGTCGAGCGCCGCGTCTATACCGCCGGCGAAAACAAGGTGATCCTCGATCCGTTCCAGCCGGAAAAGGAAAAGGACATCGAATATCTGAAGAGCCTGCAGCTCGAAATCCATCAGGTCTTCATCTCGATGGTGCGCGAGCGCCGCGCCGGCAAGCTGAGGGACGATGCCGCGGTCTTCTCGGGCCTGTTCTGGAGCGGCACCCGCGGCCTCGAACTCGGCCTCGTCGACGGTCTCGGCGACATGCGCCAGGAGTTGAAGCGGCGCTATGGCCAGAAGACCAGGCTGGAGCTCGTCACCGCCGGCCGCGGCCTGTTCGGCCGCCGAATTCCGGGTGTGTCGCCGGTTTCGTTCGAAGCGGCGGCATCCGGCCTTGCGACAGGGCTTGTCGAAGCGGCCGAAGAAAGAGCATTGTGGAGCCGTTTCGGGCTTTGAGGAAGGCGGAAGAGGGACATGGCGCAGCTTATCACCATCCTGGTGCTGGTCTTCTCGGCCTGGTGGCTCTACCGCCGCTTCGTCTCCGATGCCCGCAAGCTCGCCGAAAAATCCCGCCGCGCCGAAAAGGAACGCCAGACCGGCGCGATCGGTACGCTGGTCAAGGATCCCGTGACCGGGGAATACCGGTTGAAGCGGGATGACGAATAAAATTAAGGGCGTGGCCACGGCTCTGCCCCATCCGCATCCCAGACCCCTCCCCAACCCCTCCCCACAAGGGGAGGGGCTTAACTTGCCGCACCCGCGTTTCAGATATTCGACGTTTCGGGAGGAGCGAGGGGGGCGCTCCGGGTTAGTCCCTCCCCCTTGTGGGGAGGGGTTGGGGAGGGGTCTTAGATCTTGCGATCGCCGCAAAACCCTTGACCCCCGCCGCCCTCCATGGCACCTGTCGCGCCGATAATCCCCATGCAATCGGTGCCGTTTCATGTCAGCCATCCCAGACCATATGAACCCGAAGCGCTCGTTCCAGGCGCTGATCCTGACCCTGCATAGTTACTGGGCGGACAAGGGTTGCGCGGTGCTGCAGCCCTACGACATGGAGGTCGGTGCCGGCACCTTCCACCCGGCCACCACGCTGCGCGCCCTCGGGCCGAAGCCGTGGAAGGCCGCCTATGTGCAGCCGTCGCGGCGCCCGTCCGACGGCCGCTATGGCGAAAACCCGAACCGGCTGCAGCATTATTATCAGTACCAGGTCATCCTGAAGCCGAACCCGCCGAACCTGCAGGAGCTTTATCTCGGCTCGCTCGCGGCAATCGGCCTCGACCCGCTGCTGCACGACATCCGTTTCGTCGAGGACGACTGGGAAAGCCCGACGCTCGGCGCCTGGGGCCTTGGCTGGGAATGCTGGTGCGACGGCATGGAAGTCTCGCAGTTCACCTATTTTCAGCAGGTCTGCGGCATCGAATGCGCGCCGGTCGCCGGCGAACTGACCTACGGTCTCGAGCGTCTTGCCATGTATGTCCAGGGCGTCGACAATGTCTACGACCTGAACTTCAACGGCCGCGAGGGCGACGAGAAGATCAGCTATGGCGACGTCTTCCTGCAGGCCGAGCAGGAATATTCGCGCCACAATTTCGAATTCGCCAATACCGAGATGCTGCATCGCCACTTCGTGGATGCCGAGAAGGAATGCCGGGCGCTGCTCGATGCCGGCGCTCCCGGCGACAACGCCAACCAGCGCCTGCACAAATGTGTTTTCCCGGCCTATGACCAGTGCATCAAGGCCAGCCACGTCTTTAACCTGCTCGATGCCCGCGGCGTCATCTCGGTCACCGAGCGGCAGAGCTATATCCTGCGCGTGCGCACCCTCGCCAAGGCCTGCGGCGAAGCCTTCCTGCTCACCGACGCCGGCGGCGCCAATCTGTCGAAAGAGGCGGCGTGACGCAAAAGCCTGCCAGCCGTATCGTCCATATCAACGGCTGGCCAGGCACCGGGAAGCTGACTGTCGGCCGCTTGCTGGCGAAAAGCCTCGGCGCCCGCCTTGTCGACAATCACATGCTGCTCAATCCGGCCGAAGCGCTTTTCGGCCGCAGCAACCCTCTGCATGCATCGCTGCGTGAGCAGGTTCGGCGAGCGGTTTTCGACCATGCCGCGCGCGCCGATCCGGCCGAAAGCTTCGTCTTTACCGATGCTCTTGCGGATGACGAGCATGATCGTGCGATGTTCTCCTGGTATCCCGATCTGGCGGCCGCCAGAGGCGCGGATCTGGTCGCGGTTCTCCTTGATTGCGCGCCGGAGGAGAATGCCAGGCGTCTCGTTTCGCCGGGCCGATCGGAGGCGCTCAAGCTGACGGATCCGGCGAGGCTGCAACAGCTCCGGGCTACCTATAAACTGTTGCGCGGACTGGCTGAACACACCGTCGAAATTGATACGACGAAGCTCTCGCCGGAAGAGACAGCGGCCCGGATTCTCGCGCAGATCGGTGTTTGACGACAGCCGGGATGCTCACCGACGCCGGCCGCGTCAGTTTCTCGAAAGAGTCGGCGTAAAAGCACCTCGAAAAAATCACCGCTTCCGCGACTGCGCTTCTTTTACGCGAACCGCTCGACTACTATCTTATCGCTGTTTCGATCAGGTATAGATTCGGTCTGTCTTTTGAAGAGCGGTATTCTTTATTTTAAAATCGCGTTTGAAAACTGCGCAGCCCGTGTGCCGCGGCTGTTATCATGGCTGACACCATGCGCAGTTCTTGTCCTGCTGACCTCGTGCAGCGATTTTGACAATGAGTTCGCCGTCCAGTCGGCAAACACCACGATCGAAGTCTCCACCGACGGCACCGCCTTCGTGTCCGAAAGTTTCGACATCCTGGTCAAGAGGGCGGCAAATTACGGCGGCGTTTACGTTGACATCCCTCAACGTTTCACCGATGCGTCAGGTGGTGCTCACTGGCGAGATTTCAAACTGGCCGCAGCCCGGCGTGACGGACAAGACGAATACTATTCCCGGGAAAATAATGTGCCGGGCCACTCGATTTATATCGGAGCGGAGCACTGCAAAAGTTGCTCTGCAGATCTGCCCACCGGCCTTACAAAGATCCAGATCGCTTATTGGCTCGGACGCCTCGTTCGTCAGGAAGGCGACCGCGAGATTCTCTTCCTGCCGGCCTATATGGGCCGCGTGCACGGCCAGGGAGCGAAAAAAACGCTTACCTTGAGGCTGCCGCCGGGCGGAACGTTACGGCCCGCGCAACAGAATCGGGCGGTGGCCTATGACATCATGCGGAGCGCATCGAATGAGCTCTTGGTGTCTATCCCAGCAGGTAAAGAGGTTCGAGTCCTGCCGGATATCGAGATCGAATATCCAGCAGGGACCTTTGTGATCGTCACGAGCGGCAGGCGGGTGCAGTGGTGGCTCACCGATCACTTTCTCCCATTCCTGAGCATTCTTGGACTGCTCATCGCCGGTTGGTTTGTCCTCATTCGATGGTGGGGCTGGCGATTGCCTGCATCTTCAATTGCTGCCGACAGCAAGGAGACGGAGAGCATATCGCCTGCTTTAGCTGCCTATGTGTTTTGGAACTGGAAGCCGGGTGCTGCAAAGGCAGCCTTCATGGCGTCTGTCTGTCATCTCGCAATGAAAAGAATGCTTCGCATTTCCAGCCTTGGTGAGAATGCTGAAGCGACGGATTTGTCTGCAAGGCAAGTGCGCAAGAAGGGCAAAGTGGCGCGCGCCAGATGGTATGGTCTTCCGGCTGTGACGCGTTCGGTATTTGGTCGAATTGAAGGAGAGCGTCCAGTCGATGGTCGGCGCAAGGTCGCATATGCCCTGTATGGTTTCGAACGTGACCTGCACCGGACAGTCGCCGAGGAATATCGGAAAGTCAGAGGTGGCGTAGATCGAGCAGTGCTGACCACTTCGGCGGTTGTTCTGGCTCTTTGCGGCGCCGTCGCCTATTTTTCGGGCCTATTTATCTATTCCACCGCCATCTGCGGGATATTGTTCATTCTTTTTTCAGTTGCGGCAATGCTCCGCCATCCAGAGCGGTTTCCCGTGGCCACCGGCACCTCCGAGCAGTTCAAGCAGGCGATCAGTTTGTTTGTGACGCTTCCGGCGATGGCGATTGTTGCACTTGTCTATATCGGCACGACTGAGGTGATCAGCGAGCAGTGGCCATATCTGGTAGCGATCTTGCTGCACATTGCCGGCATTATCGCCGTCTTGGCGATGCTGCGCATGCCAACGTCGAAGCAGCGGCAGATCCGCAATAAAATCCTCGATTTGGATCGTTATTTTCGCGGCGAGATAAACGGCCCGGCAATGTCGGTCGAATGCTACGAGCACCATTTGCCATTCGCCATTGCACTTGATCTGGAACAACGCTGGACGGAACGATTCAACCTTTGGCGAGAAAGCGAAAAGATAGATGCCTATGCTCCGGATTGGCGGAGCAGTTCTTAGAGCGGCGGTGAAAACGCCAAGATGACTTTCCCATGCCGAATCACTAACCTGCGTTCATCAAATCGGGGAGCCCGCCTGCATGTATGTGATACTCGCAATTATCGTCGTCATCGCGCTCTACGTCGTCTTCATCTACAACGGCCTGGTTCGTTCCCGGCAGATGGCTGAAGAAGCCTGGTCGGGCATCGACGTGCAGCTCAAGCGCCGCGCCGATCTGATCCCGAACCTGATCGAGACCGTCAAGGGTTATGCCGCCCATGAAAAGTCGACGCTCGAGGAGGTGGTTGCGCTCCGCAACAAGGCGCAGGCCGTGCCAGCAGGTGATGTCGCCGGCAGGGCGCAGGCGGAAGGGCTGCTCGGCCAGGCGCTCGGCCGTGTCATCGCGCTGGCCGAGGCCTATCCGGATCTCAAGGCCAACCAGAATTTTGCCGAGCTGCAGGCCTCGCTCGAAACCATGGAAGGCGAGTTGCAGATGGCGCGGCGTTATTACAATGGTGCGGCCCGCGACCTCAACGTCAAGGTCGAAAGCTTCCCCTCCAATCTCGTCGCCGGCCAGTTCGGTTTTGCCAAGCGGGACTATTTCGAAATCACCAACGAGGCCGATCGCGCAGTGCCCAGCGTCAAATTCTGACGATCCGGCATTTTGCCTTTGCAAGAAAGCGATTAAGAGCAAGGGCAGATTGCGGCCGGCAATGGTCGCTCCATGGAAGAAGCAACATGACACCCACAGCCAAACTCACGATCATCCCGCCGGGCGGGCCGCTTTCGGGCCGCGCCATGCCGCCGGGCTCCAAGTCGATCACCAATCGGGCGCTGCTGCTCGCCGGCCTCGCCAGGGGCACGAGCCGGCTGACCGGCGCGCTGAAGAGCGACGATACGCGCTATATGGCCGATGCGTTGCGCGCCATGGGCGTTTCGATCGACGAACCCGACGACACCACCTTTGTCGTCACCGGCAGCGGCAAGCTCCAGCCGCCGAAGGCGCCGCTCTTCCTCGGCAACGCCGGCACGGCGACGCGCTTTCTGGCGGCGGCCGCCGCCTTGGTCGATGGCACGGTGATCATCGATGGCGACGAACATATGCGCAAGCGCCCGATCGGCCCGCTGGTCGAGGCGATGCGCACGCTCGGCATCGACGCGACATCGGAAACCGGCTGCCCGCCGGTCACCGTCAAAGGCACCGGCCGCTTCCAGGCCGACCGCATCCGCATCGATGGCCGCCTCTCCAGCCAGTATGTCTCGGCGCTGCTGATGATGGCGGCCGGCGGCGACCGGCCGGTCGATATCGAACTCGTGGGCGAGGATATCGGCGCGCTCGGTTACATCGATCTGACCACGGCGGCGATGAAGGCCTTCGGCGCCAAGGTCGAAAAGACCAGCCCCGTCACCTGGCGCGTCGAGCCGACCGGCTACAGCGCCGCCGACTTCATCGTTGAGCCCGATGCTTCGGCTGCGACCTATCTCTGGGCCGCCGAAATGCTGACCGGCGGCGCGATCGATCTCGGTGTTCCCGCCGACGCCTTTTCGCAGCCGGATGCCCGCGCCTACGACATGATCGCCCGTTTTCCGCAGCTGCCCGCCGAAATCGACGGTTCGCAGATGCAGGATGCGGTTCCGACGCTGGCCGTGCTCGCCGCCTTCAACGAGACGCCGGTCCGCTTCGTCGGTATCGCCAACTTGCGCGTCAAGGAATGCGACCGCATCCGGGCGCTTTCCTCCGGTCTCAACCGCATCCTTCCCGGCCTTGCCCGCGAAGAGGGGGACGATCTGATCGTAAGGTCCGATCCGGCCCTTGCGGGAAAACGTCTGCCGGCCGAGATCGACAGCTTCGCTGATCACCGCATCGCCATGAGCTTCGCGCTCGCCGGGCTGAAGATCGACGGCATTACCATTCTCGATCCCGATTGTGTCGGCAAGACCTTCCCCGCCTATTGGCGGACGCTCGCCGCCCTCGGCGTGACCTATCGGGACAAGGATTGACTAGAAGCAGCCGAGGCTGCCGGCGGGGAGACAGGGATGGGTCGTCGGTTTTTCGGGTTTTGTTTTGCACTGCTGCTGATGCTCGCCGCTCCGGCGGCCTTTGCCGCCGAGGTGATCGACAGCTTCGCCTCCGCCATCACGCTGGAAAAGAGCGGCGCGATGACGGTGACGGAAACGATCACCGTCAATGCCGAGGGCAATCGGATCAATCACGGCATCTTCCGGGATTTCCCGCTCTATTTCACCGATGCCGGTGGCCATCGCCGCAGCGTCGACTTCGACATGGTGGCGGTCACCCGCGACGGCGCAGACGAGCCATGGCACACGGAATCGATTTCGGGCGGCATCCGCATCTATGCCGGCTCCGCCGAGGTGACGGTGATGCCGGGCCGCCACCGCTATGTCTTCACCTACAAGACCAATCGTCAGATCCGCTATTTCGACGATCATGACGAACTTTACTGGAACCTCACCGGCAACGGCTGGATCTTCCCGATCCGCTCGGCCACGGCAACGGTGCAGCTACCGCCCGGTGTCACTGCCACCGAGACAGCTTTTTTCACCGGCCGCCAGGGGGCGACGGGAAAGAACGCCCGCGTCGATGAAACCGGCGCCGGCCTGGTCTTTGCCACCACCGCGCCGCTTGCCGCCGGCGAGGGCCTGACCTTTGCGATCCGCATGCCGAAGGGGTCGATCGATCCGCCGAGCGCCGATATGGAAAGCACCTGGTGGCTAAAGGACAACCGCAATTATTTCATCGGCTTCGGCGGTCTGATCCTGGTTTTCGCCTATTATACCTGGTCCTGGCTGAAGGTCGGCCGCGATCCCGCCCGCGGCGTCGTCGTGCCGCGCTGGGACGCGCCTGACGGCATCTCGCCGGCGCTGGTCAACTACATCGACAATAAAGGCTTCTCCGGCGGAGGCTGGACGGCGCTTGCTTCAACCGCGCTCAATCTTGCGGTCCGCGGCTACGTCAAGCTTGAAGACCTGAAGAATTCGATCGTCATCCAGGGCACCGGCAAAGCGCTCGGCAAGAAAAAATCCCAGGCGGGCGAGACCGAGCTCCTGAAAGCTGTCGGCGGCGCAGGCAGGACGCTGACGATCGACAAGGCCAATGGCGAGCGCGTCAAAGCGGTCGGCCAGGCCTTCCGCTCGGCGATCGAGAAGGAGCACCGCGGCAAGTACTACAATTCCAACATCGGCTACACCAGCGGCGGCATCGCGCTCAGCGCCGCCGCCTTGTTGGCGCTCTTCGTCTTCGGGTCGCTGGAACCGGAGACGATCGCGCTGATGCTGATCCCGACCGCCATTTCGGTTTTCGTTGCCGTCTTCGTTGCGGGTTTTATGCGGTCGATGCATCGCGGCAGCTCACTGTTCGGCAAGATCATCGCCATCATCGCCACGGCGGTCGGCGTTTTCGTCGGCATCAGCATTCTTGCGGTTGTCGTCCTGGCGCTTGCCTCGTCGCTGGTGGAGCTGCACGAAACGCCGATGCTGTTTGCCGTCGGCGGCATCGTGCTGCTCAACATCCTCTATTTCTTCATCATGGGCGCGCCGACCCCGCTCGGCGCCAGGATGATGGACGGTATAGACGGCCTGCGCCAATATCTGACACTGGCCGAGAAAGACCGGATGAACACGGCTGGTGCACCTGAGATGTCGCCGCAGCATTTCGAGACGCTGCTGCCCTATGCGGTGGCGCTCGGCGTCGAAAAACCCTGGTCGCGCACGTTCGAAACCTGGCTTGCCGCAGCTGCCGCCGGTGCGGCCGCAGCCTATACGCCGGCCTGGTATTCCGGCGATTTCAACAGCGGCAGTTTTTCCGACCGCGTCGGCGGCTTCTCCTCGTCGATGGCCTCGACCATCGCTTCGACGATCCCTTCGCCGCCGCCGTCGAGCTCGTCCTCCGGGTTTTCCGGCGGCGGCTCGTCCGGCGGCGGTGGCGGCGGCGGTGGAGGCGGGGGCTGGTAAGCTTTCCCGCTTGACCTTTCGGCCCTTGGCCCTTAACCGCCAGAGGCAAAAGGAAAGGGTGGCGCATGAAGGTTCTGTTGATCGGATCGGGCGGACGCGAGCATGCGCTCGCCTGGAAGCTGGCGCAATCGCCGTTGCTGAGCGAATTCTATGCCGCACCCGGCAATCCCGGCATTGGCGAACACGCCGTCCTCGTGCCCATCAATACTGAGGATCATGAAGCGGTCGCCGCTTTCTGCAAGGACAAGGCGATCGATTTCGTCGTCGTCGGCCCGGAAGCGCCGCTGGTCGCCGGCCTTGCCGACCGCTTGCGCGCCGATGGCCTGACGGTCTTCGGACCCTCGGCCGCTGCCGCCCAGCTCGAGGGCTCCAAGGGCTTCACCAAGGATATCTGCGCCCGCTACGGCATTCCCACAGGCGCCTATCAGCGCTTCAACAACGCACCGAAGGCCAAGGCCTATATTCGCGATCAGGGCGTGCCGATCGTCGTCAAGGCCGACGGCCTTGCCGCCGGCAAGGGCGTGACGGTGGCGATGACGCTGGATGAAGCCTTGGCCGCCGTCGACGACTGCTTCGAGGGCGCCTTTGGCGCCGCTGGCGCCGAAGTCGTCGTCGAAGCCTATCTCGACGGCGAGGAAGCGAGTTTCTTCTGCCTCTGCGACGGCAAACACGCGCTGCCGCTTGCCACCGCCCAGGATCACAAGCGGGTGGGTGAGGGCGATACCGGTGTCAATACCGGCGGCATGGGCGCCTATTCGCCGGCGCCTGTCATGACCGCCGAAATGGTCGAGCGCACCATGAAGGAGATCATCGAGCCGACGATCCGCGGCATGGCCGAGAGCGGTCATGCCTTCTCCGGCGTGTTTTTCGCCGGGCTGATGATCACCAGCAAGGGTCCGGAACTCATCGAATACAATGTCCGCTTCGGCGATCCCGAATGCCAGGTGATGATGATGCGGCTGAAGAGCGATCTGCTGCCGCTGCTGCTCGCCACGGCCAACGGCACGCTCGACCAGGTGAGCGCCGAGTGGAGCGACGATCCGGCCCTGACCGTGGTCATGGCCTCGAAGGGCTATCCCGCCGCCTATGAAAAAAACACGCCGATCCTTTCCCTGCCGGAAGCAGGCGAGGGCGAGAAGGTGTTTCATGCCGGCACGGGTCTGAAGGACGGCGCATTGGTGGCGACCGGCGGCCGCGTGCTGAACGTCACCGCGTCAGGCGGCACGGTCGCCGAGGCCAAGGACCGCGCCTACGCGCTGCTCGATAGGGTGAGGTGGGAAAACGGCTTCTCCAGGCGCGACATCGGCTGGCGGGCGATCGAGCGCGAAACCGCCGTGGGCACTGCATAATTCCTTAAATCGGAATCGATTTCAGGACAAAATTTATGCAGCATTCAGAGTGCTACAGCGTCCTTTGCGCGTCTGAAAAGACGCGCGGCGCTGTAGAGTATAAACCGCCGCGTTCCTTAAATTTTTACCTTTTCCCCTGACGGGATGGAAACAAAGCTGCGCTATACCGCTCCTATAGTGAGACGGAGGTGCGTTGATGCGTCAGATTTTCCTCGGTGCGGCAATCCTGCTGATGGCAGGTTCGGCAATGGCATCCTCGATCGAGGTGATCGGCAAGGCTGCGCCGCGCCCGGCCGAGGGCAGCATCGTCACCGAGAGCTGCGGCGCTTGCCCGCCGCTGCAGGCCGAACTCGTCAAGAGGGACTATACGGTGCCGGAACTGAAGCCCGGCGTCCTCCAGGCGAGTGAAGTCCGTGATGTCGGTGGCGAAAAGAAGATTTATCGCACCGAGGGCTGGATGGGCGGCTCGCCCGTCGTCTTCGTCAGCAAGGCGACCCCGGAAGCGATGATCGCCGCCGCGCCTTCGGCCCCCTCCGCCGATGGCATCGATATGAGCGCGACCACCGCGGCCGTCATCGGCGGCGATGCCAAGCCTGTTGTGGCCGGCATGGCGGAACAACCGGCAGCCCTGAACGTTTCGGAATTCAAGCTGCGTTTCTGAAGTAATTCCCGTTTTGCGTCCGGCTTGAAGACAAAGTTCCCTGCCCCGCCTGATCAAGGTTTCGATCGTTTGGGGTTCCACCACCGGTGGACCGAATGCACCCTCGATGAGCAGCGAGGGTGCATTCACGTTTTGACGGCAGGTAAATCGAATGCAATTTCACCCGTGGATTTTTAGGGAAAACCCTATCGAGAACAGCTAAATTAAAGATTTCTTATGGGGTGAGCATTAATGGTTACTTACCCGGTCGCAGCATGTTGTTTTTAGCAGCGGTAGACGCGTCTTCTTTTTCGGCGCGCTCGCACAGGCGGTAGGAGACCGCACCGGAATGCACCCACCGGTCCCGTTGCGAGGCGTCATGAAAAATCTGAAAATATCGAAGCAGCTCATATTGCTGGTCGTCGGCCTGATGATCGCCTTTGCGGTCGCCACGTCGCTGCAGATCCGCTCTTCGGTCGATGCGATCTACAAGGAGCGGTATGACATGCTCCGCGCCGAGGTTCAGTCGGCAGTCTCCGTTCTCAAGCTTTACCAGGCCAAGGTCGCCGCGGGCGAAATGACGCTCGAGAATGCCCAGAAGCAGGCCTATGCCACCGTCAACGGCATGAAATACGATCCGGACGGCTATTTCTTCGGTTATAGCTACGACGTCCAGATGATGTTCCACTACGACGCCGCGAAAGTCGGGCAGAACCTCAAGGGCCAGGCGGACAGCAAGGGCAAGCTTTACCGCGAGGAACTGGTCAAGCTCGGCCAGCAGGGCGGCGGTCTCGTCGAATTTTATTCCACCAGCAAACCGGGCCAACCGGCCGGCGATTACCGCAAGACGGCCTATGGACAGGCCTTCGAGCCATGGAAAGTCGTCGTCGTCACCGGCGTCTACATGGATGATCTCGATGCGCAGATCGACAGCACGATCCTGACCGCGCTCTCCGGCAGCATCGTTCTGTTCTTCCTTGCCATGGCGGCCGCCTACCTCGTCATCCGTGGCATATCGGGACCTCTCAACAATGTTCACGCCGCCTTGAAGGCTGTCTCTGAAGAGGACGTTTCTATAGCCATCCCGCATACGGGAATGAACAACGAGGTCGGCATGATGGCGAAAGCCACGCTGGCGCTGCAGGAAAAGATCCGCGAACGCCATCAGATGTCGGATCGCGAGGCAGCACAGCAACTGGCGTTGGAAAACGAGCGCGAAAACAATCAGCGCCAGCAGCAGGACGAGACAGTGCTGCAGGCCCGTGTGGTGGCGACGATCGGCCAGGCGCTGGAGATGATCGCCCGCGGCGATCTCACCGTGCGCTGCGCCGATCTCGGCCAGAAATACGCCGCCCTTCGCGACAACTTCAACGATGCGCTGTCGCATCTTGAAGCCGCCATGGCCAAGGTCAGCGCCAAGGGCACCGATATCGGCACCAGCAAGGAAGAGATCCGCCGCGCCTCTAACGAACTGTCGCAGCGCACCGAGCGCCAGGCCGCCAGCCTCGAGGAAACTTCCGCCGCACTCGACGAACTCACCGTCGCCGTCCGCCAGACGGCAGATGGCGCCCATGAGGCGAGCAAGCGCGTCCACTCCGTCAGCACCGAAGCCACCCACAGCGATGCGATCGTCGGCCAGGCGATCGAGGCGATGAGCGGCATCGAGAAGTCGTCGTCGGAGATCACCAAGATCATCGGCGTCATCGACGAGATCGCCTTCCAGACCAACCTGCTGGCGCTGAATGCCGGCGTCGAGGCGGCCCGGGCCGGCGAATCCGGCAAGGGGTTTGCCGTCGTCGCCCAGGAGGTGCGCGAGCTTGCCCAGCGCTCGGCCGCTGCCGCCAAGGAGATCAAGGACCAGATCGCCCGCTCCTCCAGCCAGGTCGACCATGGCGTCCGCCTGGTCGGCGAAGCCGGCGAGGCGCTGAAGCGCATCTCCGATCAGATCAAGGCTGCCAACGAAATCGTCGCCAAGATCGCCCACAGCGCCTCCGAACAGGACACGACGCTGCGCTCGATTTCATCGTCGATGAACCAGCTCGACGCCGCCACCCAGCAGAACGCCGCCATGGCCGAAGAGACCACGGCATCGGCGGAAACGCTCGCCAGTGACACCGACGAGCTGATCGACCTGATCCGCGGCTTCCGCGTCAGCGGCGAAAGCGCCGCCCCGGCCATGCATCAGGGTCGTCGCGCCGCTTAAACGGCGCGGGGACGACAGACATTCGTATTGCCAACAACACGGCCGCCGGTTCTCCGGCGGTCGTGTTGTTTTGGGCGCCAGCCGGAGCCAAGTCACGCGAAGCGCGTGCGGCATGGGTACTCGGGTCAAGCCCGAGTATGACGGAGTGTGGGGATAACGAGCGGCAAGAGGCGAGAGGTCCGGCGGAAATTCAGCAAAATGGGTGAGCGGTTCTGCGTGGGAATGAGGCAGGCAGCGGCAATTCCAACAAAACCACCACGCACGTGGCTATTTTCCGCATGCGTTCCCCCACCCTCCGTCGTCCTCGGGCTTGACCCGAGGACCCACGGCCGCACGCACTGCGTCACCTTAAAGCACCCAACCGAACCCCGGCTCTTACCCCGAAATCTTCGAGAAATCCGCCACCGCTCCCGTCGCTTCGCGGATCAGCCGCAGCAAGGCCAGGCGGTTGGCGCGGATGGCGGCGTCCTCGTCGTTGACGAGCACGTCTTCGAAGAAGCGGTCGACCGGGCCGCGCAGCTTGGAAAGGGCTGCCATCGCCGAGCGGAAATCTTCCCTGGCGACGGCGTCAGCCGCTTCTTTCGATGCACCGGAGATTGCCGCGAACAGTTCCTTCTCGGCATCGAGCTTCAGCAGCGCCGGCGAAACGGCATCGGCGATCACAGTGCCTTTCTTTTCCTCGGCGGCGAGCAGCTGCGTGGCGCGCTTGGTGCCGGCAAGCAGGTTCTTGCCATCCTCCGAGGTGATGAAGGCCGTCAGCGCTTCGACGCGACGCGCCACCATCAACAGGTCGTCGGCATCTGAAGTCAGCACCGCGTCGATGAGATCGTGGCGGGCACCCTGGTCACGCAGATAGACCTTGAGACGGTCGTGGAAGAAGGAGAGCAGGTCGAAGAAAGTCTCGGCCGGATCGGCTGCGAAGGCAAACACCGCATCGCCACTCGTCTTGGCGAGCAGCGACGTCTGGCTCATCAGCTTCAGTAGCGGCAGCCTGACATTGCGCTCCAGCAGGATCCTGACGACGCCAAGGGCGGCACGGCGCAGCGCGAAGGGATCCTTCGAGCCCGTCGGCTTTTCGCCGATCGCCCAGAAGCCGATAAGCGTGTCCAGTTTGTCGGCGAGCGCGACGGCGATCGCGACCTTGTCGGCGGGAACACGATCGGACGGGCCTTGCGGTTTGTAATGGTCTTCGATGGCCGCGGCAACGGAAGCGTTCTCACCCTGCAGCCCCGCATATTTGCGGCCCATCAGGCCCTGCAGTTCCGGGAATTCCCCGACCGCTTCGGTGCGCAGATCGGCCTTGGCGAGCACGGCGGCGCGATCGGTGAGCGCCGTATCCGCGCCGGTGATCTTTGCCAATTCACCGGCCAGCGCGCGGATGCGGGCGACGCGCGCGCCCTGCGTGCCGAGCTTGGCGTGAAAGGTCACGTCGAGCGCATCGAGCTTGGCCATGCGCTGGTCGAGCGGTTTCTGCAGATCGAGGCCGAACCTTGCCGCCGAAGCGTTGAGCGTCTCCAGATCCGGCAGATCGCCCTGGTCGCGCTTCCAGAAATGCAGCGCATCCGAAAGCCGAGCCCGCACCACCTTGCCGTTGCCGTGGACGATTTCCTTGCCGCCGTCATGCGCCTGGATGTTGGAGACGAGAATGAACCGGTTCGACAGCGTGTCCTCGCCCTGCTTGCGCGTGACGAAGCACTTCTGGTTGGTCTTGATCGTCAGCCGGATGATTTCCGAGGGGATCGAGAGGTAATCCTCCTCGAAGGAACCCATCAGCACCTGCGGCCATTCGACGAGACCGGAGACTTCCTCCAGCAGGCCTTCGTCTTCCACCAGTTCCAGCCCGTTGGCAAAAGCGATGTCGCGGGCGTCATGCAGGATGATGTCCTTGCGCCGCTCGGCGTCGAGGATGACCTTCGCCTTTTCCAGGCTCGCGGCATAATCGTCGAAGCGCCGGACGGTGATCGCCTCGGGCGAATGGAAACGATGGCCGTAGGTGACGTTGGAGGCGGTGATGCCGTCGATCTCGAAGGGAATGACGACAGTCTCTTCATGCTCGGGGCCGAAGGTGCAGACGATCGATTGCAGCGGCCGTACCCAGCGCAGCGCGCCGGGCCTGGAGGAGGCCTTGCCCCAGCGCATCGACTTCGGCCAGGGAAAGTCGCGGATGATGCCGGGCATCACCTCGGCGACGATGTCTTCCGCCGCGCGGCCGGGCTTCGAAATGACCGCGACGTAGAAATCGCCCTTCTTCGGATCGCTGACCACCTGCGCCTCGGAGACCGAGGAAAGGCCGGCGCCGCGCAAGAAACCTTCGATCGCCTTCTCGTTGGCGTCGGTGCGCGGCCCCTTGCGCTCCTCGCGCACGTCGGCCGAGCGGGCCGTCAAGCCATGAATGTCGAGCGCCAGCCGCCGCGGCGTCCAGTATTCGCGGGCGCCCTCATAGGAAAGACCCGCTTCGACGAGCGCATCGGTGACGAGCTTCTTCAGGTCGCCGGCAGCCTTGCGCTGCATGCGAGCCGGAATCTCTTCGGAGCGGAGTTCGAGAAGAAGGTTTGGCATGTCACACTTTTCCTTGCGCCCGCGGGCAGGGCGATCCAAAACGTTGCTTCTGCTATCAAAGAATGCCGCATCTGCACAACCGCAAAAACGGAAGAGAGCGATGGGGTGGATGGTTGGTTTGCGTTGTGCCGTGTGGCCCTCCATCCATAAACTTCCGCTGTGGAAACCACAGTCGGGCATTGCCTTGCCGCTTTTCGCCGCTATGGTCCCGCAACTTTCGTCGAAACAGGAAATCCCATGGCCGCTGACCTCCGCTTTCTCGCTGCCCGCATCTCGGCCGAAATCAGCGCCCGGCCGGAACAGGCCAAAGCCGCCATCGAGCTGCTCGACGAAGGCGCCACCGTGCCTTTCATCGCCCGCTACCGCAAGGAAGTGACGGGCGGGCTTGACGATACGCAGTTGCGCAATCTTGCCGAGCGGCTGGTCTATCTGCGCGAACTCGAAGCCCGCCGCGCCGCAATCGTCGAATCGATCACCGGTCAGGGCAAGATGACCGACGAGCTGATGGGCAAAGTGGCCGGCGCCGAAACCAAGGCCGAGCTCGAAGACCTCTATCTGCCCTATAAGCCGAAACGCCGCACCCGCGCCGAAATCGCCCGCGAACGCGGCCTCGGCCCGCTTGCCGAGGTGATCCTTGCCGAGCGCGGCCGGGAGCCGGCGGTGCTCGCCGAAGGCTTCATCACCGCTGATGTCGTCGATGTGAAGACGGCGCTCGAAGGCGCGCGCGACATCATCGCCGAAGGCATTGCCGAAAATGCCGACCTGCTCGGCAGATTGCGCGCCCATATGCGCCAGGCGTCGCTGCTGAGGGCCAAGGTCGTCGACGGCAAGCAGGCGGCGGGCGAAAAATTTTCCGATTATTTCGACCATTCCGAACGCTGGGCGACCGCCCCCGGTCACCGCGCGCTCGCCATGCTGCGCGGCTGGAACGAGGAGGTGCTGACGCTGACGATCGAGGCCGACGCCGAGACCGCTTCGCCGAACAAGCCGGTCGAACGGATGATCGCTGCAGCCTATGAGATCGGCGCAAGCCGCCCCGGTGACCGCTGGCTGATGGAGGTCGCGAGCTGGACCTGGCGCGTCAAGCTTTCCATGTCGCTGTCGCTCGACCTGATGCGCGAATTGCGCGAGAGGGCCGAAGAGGAGGCGATCCACGTCTTCGCCCGCAATCTCAAGGATCTGCTGCTCGCCGCCCCCGCCGGCTCGCGCGCCACGATGGGTCTCGATCCCGGCATCCGCACCGGCGTCAAGGTCGCCGTCGTCGACGGCACCGGCAAGGTGGTTGCGACCTCGACGGTCTATCCCTTCCAGCCGCGGAACGACGTGCGCGGCGCCCAGATCGAGCTCGCATCGCTGATCCGCAAGCACAATGTCGAGCTGATCTCGATCGGCAACGGCACCGGCAGCCGCGAGACGGAAAAGCTGGTGGCCGACATGCTGGCCGAACTGCCGGCGCCGAAGCCGACCAAGGTCATCGTCTCGGAAGCCGGCGCCTCGGTCTATTCCGCTTCGGCAACCGCAGCGGCGGAGTTTCCCGATCTCGACGTGTCACTGCGCGGCGCTGTCTCCATCGCCCGCCGTCTGCAGGATCCGCTCGCCGAACTCGTCAAGATCGAGCCGAAGTCGATCGGCGTCGGCCAGTATCAGCACGATGTCGACCAGCAGAAGCTGTCGCGTTCGCTCGATGCCGTGGTCGAAGACGCGGTGAATGCCGTCGGCGTCGATCTCAATACCGCCTCGGCGCCGCTGCTGTCGCGCGTCTCCGGCCTCGGGCCCTCGATTGCCGACGCCATCGTCCGCCACCGCGACAGCGAGGGCCGCTTCGAGACGAGGCGCGATCTGTTGAAGGTCGCCCGGCTCGGCGGCCGCACCTTCGAGCAATGCGCCGGCTTCCTGCGCATTCCGAACGGCAAGGAGCCGCTCGACGCCTCCTCCGTCCACCCGGAGGCCTACGGCGTCGCCAAGAAGATCGTCGCCGCCTGCGGCCGGGACCTGCGCGCGCTGATGGGCGATAGCGCCATGCTGAAAGCGGTCGATCCGCGCCAGTTTATCGACGAGAAATTTGGCTTGCCGACGGTGCGCGACATCATCGCCGAGCTGGAGAAGCCCGGCCGCGACCCGCGCCCGAGCTTCAAGACCGCGACCTTCGCCGAGGGTGTCAACGAAATTTCCGACCTGAAGCCCGGCATGGTGCTTGAGGGAACGGTGACCAATGTCGCCGCCTTCGGCGCTTTCGTTGATATCGGCGTGCACCAGGACGGCCTGGTGCATGTGTCGCAACTCGCCGATCGTTTCGTCAAAGATCCGCATGAGGTCGTCAAGGCGGGCGATGTCGTCAAGGTGCGGGTCGTCGAAGTCGACGCCAAGCGCAAGCGCATCGCTCTGTCGATGAAACGCGACGACGGTTCTGCAGCGCCGCCGCCCCGCGGTGATTCTCGCGGAAACCAGGGCTCGCGGCCGCAGAATGAGCGCCGGCCGGCCTCTCCCAAGCCGGAGAGCCAGGGTGCTTTCGGTGCCGCCCTTGCCGAAGCCATGAAGCGAAAATAAGGATTTAGCTGCCATTTCGGCAAAAATGCCACAGTTTGGCAGCGTTATTTCGAGAGTGCTAAATCCGGCGCTTGTAAGGCGAAAGAGATCGCCTAAGTTGATGTGACCATCCTGTCACATTTGCGAGGCGTCCATGGCGTCGGCTTTCCTTTCGATCGTCCAGCAAATCATCCGCAAGGGTTCGTTGGAACTTACTCTTGCCAATGGCGACACCTACATGATCGGCGACGGCACCGGGGACATGGTGGTCGCCCGGCTTGCCGATCAGGAGGCTGAGGACGCCATCCGCCGCGACCCGACGATGAAGCTCGGCGAGATGTACATGCAGGGCCGGTTCATTCTCGAACAGGGCAATATCTACGATTTCCTGTCGCTGGTGAAACAGAACACCACCAACGAAATCTTCGATTTCAAGATGGCGGCTCTGCTCGTCGGCCGCATTGCCTGGCAGCAGCTGAAGAACCGCGTGCCGGTCAATCGCAACAAGCACAATGTCGCCCATCACTACGACCTGTCGGCCAAGCTCTTCGATCTCTTCCTCGATGAGGATTGGCAATATTCCTGCGGCTATTTTGAACCGCCGGGCATCGGGCTTGACGAGGCGCAGCTCGCCAAGAAACGCCATATCGCCGCCAAGCTCTTGCTCGAACCGAACCAGCGCATCCTGGAAATCGGTTCCGGCTGGGGCGGCATGGGCATGTATCTGACGGAGGCGACCGAAGGCGCCGATTTCACCGGCATCACGCTCAGCGAGGAGCAGCTGAAGGTCTCCCGCACCCGTGCCGAAAAGCGCGGCCTTGGCGAGCGCGTGCGTTTCGAGCTGCAGGATTACCGCACGCTCACCGGCAGAAAATTCGACCGCATCGTCTCGGTCGGCATGTTCGAGCATGTCGGGATCGGCCACTACCCCCATTTCTTCCGCAAGGTCTCGGATCTGCTCGACGACAACGGCGTCATGGTGCTGCATTCGATCGGCCGTCCGAAGCCGGCCTTCGGCACCAATGCCTTCATCGAGAAGTATATTTTTCCCGGCGGTTATATCCCATCCGTCGGCGAAGTCGTGCCGCCGCTCGAAAAGGCCGGGCTGCTGGTTAGGGACGTCGAAATCCTGCCGATGCATTATGCCTATACGCTGCGCCACTGGCGCGAGCGCTTCGTGGCGCGCAAGGCCGAAGCGGTGGCGCTTTATGACGAGCAGTTCTTCCGCATGTGGGAATTCTATCTGGCCGGCTCGGAAATCGGCTTCCGCTGGGACGAACTCTTCATCCTGCAGATCCAGATCGCCAAGAACCAGTTCGCCGTTCCCGACAATCGCAGTTACATCGCCCGCAACGAAGCCAAGCTGAAGGAATTCGAGGCGAGGCGCGCGCCGCTCGAAAAGGTAACATTCTGAGCGGCAGCAGCGGGATGTGATGAAAGGTCATGCCGATGAGCAGTGCGTTTCCCGAGATCTATCTTGTCCGGCACGGTGAAACCGAATGGAGCCTGTCCGGGCGCCATACCGGCCGCAGCGATATCCCGCTGACGGCCAACGGTGAGGAAGCCGCCCGCAAGCTTGCCGAGCGGCTCGCCGGCCACGCCTTCTCCGCCGTCTGGTCGAGCCCCTCAGCGCGGGCTCGCAAGACTTGCGCGCTTGCCGGTTTCGGATCGGGCGCGGTGATCCGCGACGATCTCGCCGAATGGGACTACGGCGCCTATGAAGGCGTCACCACCAAGGCGATCCTGGCGGAGCGCCCCGGCTGGCAGCTTTTTCGCGACGGCTGCCCGAATGGCGAAACGGCGGCCGACGCCGGCGCCCGCGCAGACAGCATCATCCACGCGCTTCGCGAGGCGGCGGACAACATCCTGATCTTTTCCAGCTCGCATTTCCTGCGCGTACTCGCCGCCCGCTGGCTCGGCCTGCCGCCGGAAGGCGGCGCGCATTTCGTGCTGGATACGGCCAGCATCAGCGTGCTCGGTTACGAACACGATCTGACGGAACCGGTCATTCGCCGGTGGAACCAGAGATAAAGCGGCTGCGGGGTGGGTTTGCCTTTGGTCGGATACCGCATGAACGACCGGCCCCTCACCCTAACCCTCTCCCCGTAAAAAACGGGGAGAGGGACGTGCCCTGCGCGAGGTGTGCGAGGAACGGAGAGGCTGCGGCTATCCCCCTTCGCCCCGTTTACGGGGAGAAGGTGCCGGCAGGCGGATGAGGGGCGGTTCTCACCGCCCTCCTGCCGCGTAATCTCGTGCCCGTGGTTAACATTGGCGTAACGACCTCACGATAAATGTAGCCATCGCCGCTCTCCGCGGCTTTGTTTTTGCGTTTTCTGGAGTGCGGACGTGTCTCATCGATCAGTCGTATCGATCTCTTTGGCTATTGCTCTTTTCTCTTTTGGTTCAGCGGCGGCGCAGGAAAGCGGCCAGCATTTCTGGTCGGGCGACTGGTATCTGAACGTCGGCGTCGCCGGTTTCTCGGCGCCGAAATTCGAGGGCTCGTCGCATAATGAATTCAAGTTCAGCCCGCTGATTTCGGTCGGTCGCCAAGGCGCCGGCCCGCGTTTTTCCTCGCGCAACGACAATCCGTCCTTCGCCCTGATCGACAAGGGCGCTTTTCGCGCCGGCCTCGTCGGCAAATTCGTCCCCTCGCGCGATGCCGGTGACGACAATGACCTGAAGGGCTTGAGGAAGGTCAAATGGGGGGCGGAAGCCGGCGGCTTCGTCGAGGTTTACCCCACAGATTTCCTGCGCGCCCGCGCCGAGGTCCGTCAGGGCATCCGCTCGCATGACGGCGTTGTCGCCGATCTTGCGATCGATGCCTTCACCGATATCGTGCCCGACCTGCAGTTGTCGGGCGGCCCGCGCGCGACATTTGCCACAAGAGGCTATTATGACGCCTATTACGCCGTCAGCGCCAAGCACGCCGCCGCCAGCGGCCTTGATCCTTACAAGCCGTCGGCGGGCATGCAGTCCTATGGCGCCGGCGCGGCGCTGACATGGAAGGCGACCGAAAACCTCTCGGCAAGCTCCTTCCTCGAATATAAGCGGCTGGCCGGTCCCGCCGCCGACAGCAGCCTGGTGCGCGACCGCGGCTCGAAGAACCAGGTCCTGATCGGCGTTTCGGCGACTTACAAGTTCAATTTCTCCCTGCAGTGAGCCCACGTCGTCGCCCGCAGCGGCTCCGGGACAACGACATGCATAAACAAAGAACCACAGTGCCGCGGCGATCGCTTCTTGACCGGATCGCCGGCCGGTCGCTAGATGGCGCCATGCAAGATACCGGCGACTTCCACGATCGCGTCTCCGACGCACCTTCCGATAACTGGGTCTACCGGATCCTGCCGCCATGGCTTTGGCCCTATGCGCAGCTCGCCCGGTGGGATCGTCCGATCGGCTGGCAGCTGCTGATGTGGCCGTGTTTCTGGTCGGCGACCCTTGCCGCCAATGCGGCGATCGGCGAGGGGCTTTATTCCGGCAGCCTGCTGGTGTCTCATCTTCTGCTCTATTTCATCGGCGCGGTCGCCATGCGCGGCGCCGGCTGCACCTATAACGATCTCGTCGACCACGAGATCGACATGGAAGTGGCGCGTACGCGCTCGCGTCCGCTCCCCTCCGGCCGCGTCACGCGCGCCCACGCGAAGATCTTCATCGGCCTGCAGGCGCTGGTCGGGCTGTTCGTGCTCTTGCAGTTCAACTGGTTCACCGTCTTCCTGGGGCTGCTCTCGCTCGGCATCGTCGCGCTTTATCCCTATGCCAAACGTTTCACCGACTGGCCGCAATTCTACCTCGGGCTTGCCTTCTCCTGGGGCGCGCTGATGGGCTGGGCCGGCATTTTGGGCGGCCTTTCCTTTGCCTCCGTCCTGCTCTACGCCGCCTCCGTCGCCTGGACGATCGGTTACGACACGATCTACGCCCATCAGGACAAGGAGGACGACGAACTGATCGGCGTCCGCTCGACCGCCCGCCTGTTCGGCGACAGGACGAGGGCATGGCTGATCGGCCTTTACGGGCTGACGCTGGTGCTGATGTTTGCCGCTTTCCTGCTCGCCGACGCCAATCTCATCGCCTTCCTGGCCTTGCTCGGTGCCGCCGGCATGTTCGCCTGGCAGATCGTCCGGCTCGATATCGACGATGCCGCCCAATGCCTGGCGCTTTTCAAGTCGAACAATCGCGTCGGCCTGATCATCTTCTTCGGCCTTTTCGTCTCGCTGCTCTTTGCCATTCCCTAAATGAAACGGCAAAAAACCCGGCGCGGACGCCGGGTTTCAAAATGGTTGCGAAAACGAAGTGTCGCGATTTCGTTCAGTTGCGGGCGATGATTTCCTTACCTTCGATCCGCATGGCGACGCCGAGCTGGCCGGTGGTGCGGCGCACGAGGAAGCGCGGGCGGCGGTTGGCGAAGTAGGAATGACGGCGGCGCGGCTTGAGGTCGCTGGTGCGCAAGGCGCCGATATGGTCTTCGAGCGGCCGGGCGACGCCGTCGGCCTCGACCATCAGCATCGGAATGCGGAAGGCTTCCGACCAGCCGCGCCAGTCGGCGGCGATATCGCTGAGATCATGGGCGACAAGCAGCGGAATGCAGAGTTCCGGATCGGCGTGATGGAGTTCGAGCGTGACGGTCACCTCGCCGTCGCCATGGTCGATGGCGCGGGCGGCGACACCTTGGAAGACGCGCTTCGGCAGTGCAATCGAGAGCGGCAGGCCGCTGGAGGGGAGGACCTTGCGCAGGACCGCACCGCGTTCGTCTATGGTGATATTGACGTCATCCGAACAATCATGGATGGCGTAGCTGACCTGCTGCGGAAAGCGGGACGGATCGAGGCGCAGCGTCGTACCAGCCCAGGCGGGCTTCATTACGGGATTGTTCATGTCATTCTACCCTTGTCTTACCTGAGAGCCGTTTCCGGTCTTCTCCTTGGGACTTTTCGTCCTCTATGGCCGACAATAGGCACCCGCCCTTCCGTACAGCTTAAAAATTGCGGTTAAGAAAACTTTGCCTCCTCTGATGGTTATCAAAACCGAATCCGGCAGGGTTTCCGGAAGGTGAACGAGGTGGCGTGCTGAAATGATGCATCCTGAGGTAAGTCTCAGGTAAGTTTTCCGTGGCAAAATATGCTTACCAGCAGTTCGTTCTTTTAGAGATTTTGCCGAAAAGGGCGCGTTTGATGATCACGGCTTCCCTCGCTTACACGATCCTGTCGAAGGACATGACGTCGAGCCTGAACAAGGTCGCGTCGCAGGCGACGGTCAAGAAGGACGCTCAGTATTACGCCGACCATATCAACAAGGTCACCGACGTCGACGACTTCCTCGGCGATTACAAGCTCTACAGCTATGCGATGAAGGCCTATGGCCTTGAAGACATGACCTACGCCAAGGCCTTCATGAAGAAGGTGCTGGAAAGCGATCTCACCGACCCCAACAGCTACGCCAACAAGCTCTCCGATACGCGCTACCGCGAATTCGCCGCCGCCTTCAATTTCAATGCGCCTGAAAAGGACGTGCAGACGGAGGCGCAGGAGGACGATCTCATCGGCCTCTACAAGCAGTCCTTCCTCGACGCCGACAAGGCGGCGACCGCCGAGAGCACCTATTACGGCAACAATATCGACAGCGTGAAGACCGTCGACGACCTGGTCAACAACACCAGGCTTCGCACCTATGTGCTGAAGACCTTCAACATCGATCCCACCTATGCGTCGAAGGATTTTCTGCGCCAGGTGCTGACGAGCGATCTCAGCGACCCCACGAGCGTCGTCAACACGCAGGGCGGCGACAAGTACAAGGCGCTGGCCGCCCAGTTCAGCTTCAACGCCGACGGCACGGTCACCGGCACGGCCCAGACGGCGGCGCAGAAGGCTTCGGTCATCGAGACCTACACGCTGAATTCCCAGTCCGTCATCATCGACAATTCGGTCGGCTCCGACGTCGTCTACGTCAACAAGACGGCGGCCGACTACAACAAGGCCTATTATACCGCCAAGATCGGCACGATCACCAATGTCGACGATCTGGTCGCCGACAAACGCCTGACCTCCTACATCACGACGGCCTACAGCATGGGCGCTGACTTCACTGCGGCAGCACTGCGTACGGTCCTGACCGATCCCGGCTATGCCCAGCTGATGGGTTTTACCAACGTCTACAACGCCTTCAACTTCAAGTCGGACGGTTCGACCTCGAACACCGCGCGCGTCCGGACGCTCGACCAGGCGAACAAGCTGTCGTCGGCGGCGTCGCTCACCGCCAATTATTATAAGGTGACCTCGCAATCGAGCAGCATCACCAATGTCGACGACCTGCTCGCCGACGCAAACATGGCGCGTTACATCAAGGACGCCTACGGTCTCGGCACGGATTTCAGCAATGCCGATCTGAAGAACATCCTGACCGACCCGGCCTATGCCACCGCCCAGGGGAAGGCCGGCATCAATGCCGACTTCAACTTCAATGCGGATGGATCGATCAACGGTGCGGTGATCCAGACGGACACGCAGCGCAAGTCGACCACCGACAAATCGGCGGCGAACGCGGCCCACTTCAACGCCATGATCGACAGTGTCACCAATGTCGACGGCATCATGTCCGATCCCGTTGCGGTCAGCTATCTCAGAACCAGCATGCAGATCGCCGACAGCGTCTCCGATGCGACGCTGAGGACCTTCCTCGTCGATCCCGCCGCCGCCAGCGCCCAGGGCTATGGCGACGTCCACGATCTCTTCAATTTCAAGACCGACGGCTCGGTCGCCACCCTCTATGCCACGCAGACGGCCGCGCAAAGCGCCAACACATCAAGCAAGGCCGACAGCGCGGCCGTCTATTACCAGTCGACCATCGCCGGCATCGCCAATGTCGATCAGCTGCTGTCGGACCAGAGGCTCAACAATTTCGTCCGCAACGCCTTCGGCATCCCGTCCACCGTGACCGACGTCGCCCTTCGCACCATCCTGACCGATCAGAGTGGCACCGGCACCTATGCCGACGTCGCCGCCGCCTTCAATTTCAAGGCGGATGGCACGCTCGAGGACGGCATGCAGGCGCAGACGGCGGCACAGATCACCAACACGAAAATTGCCGCCGGCGCCCGCACCGACGATTATTCCGCCCGGATGGCGACGATCGCCAATATCGACGATCTCATCGCCGATCCCGCCATCACCAATTTCCTGAAGAGCACCTACAATCTGCCGTCCAATATCTCGGACGCCGACCTGAAGAGCTACCTGACCGATGCGACGGCCGCCTCAGCCGCCGGTTATGCCGATCTCAACGCCGATTTCAACTTCGCCGCCGATGGCACGCTGCCGGTCGTGAGCTCCGTCCAGACGGCCGATCAGGCGCAGACCACCAATGACAATTATATGGCGCGCTATGACGACGAGCGCGAAGAGGCGATCGACGAGGTCGCGTCCAATTATTCGAGCATGATGGCCGACAGCAACAGCCTGCTCGATACGGCCGAGATCAAATCGGTCAACGATTTCCTGCGCACCAATTCCGCCGCCGATTTCAAGAAGAGCAACGACAATCTGCCGGATCCCTATCATGTGGCGCTGCAGGCCTTCGGCCTGACCGACCAGGAGGTGCCACGCTCGATGATGCGCAAGATCCTGACGAGCGATGCATACGACCCGAAAGGCTATATCGCCTCCTTGAAGGACGAACGAATCACCAATATGGCTCGCGCCTTCAATTTCGGCCCCGACGGCAAGGCGGCAGCACCTCTGCAGGCGCTGCCCGACGCGACCCTGGCCAAATACGCCACCGACTACAAGGCGCATGTCACCATGCTGCTGAAGGCCGGCCCGGTGAAGGACAAGGCATCGAAGGACGCGACGGCGGAGGTGGATTATTTCGCCAAGGGCATGGCGAAGGTACAGTCGCTCGACGATTTCCTCGACGACAGCCGCCTGACCGGTTTGGTGCTGAAGGCCAATAACCTCGACCCGAAGGATTACGACAAGGCGACGCTGAAGAAGATCTTCACCTCAGATCCCGACGACAAGAAGAGCTACTTGAACACCAAGGCCGATGCGCGCTTCAAGGATATCGTCGCCGCCTTCAACTTCGACAAGGACGGCAATCTGACCCGCGCCAAGATTGGCGCCATCCAGAACAAGGCGGCCGAGGCGCATACCCAGGAGCTTTACGTCCAGCAGACGATGGAAACCCAGCAGGGCGAAAGCAACGATGGTGTGCGCCTGGCACTCTATTTCAGCCGCAAGGCCCCGAGCATCACCTCGATCTATTCGATCCTCGGCGACAAGGCGCTCTATCAGGTGATCACCACAGCCTACAGCCTGCCCTCGCAGATATCGGGCATGGACGTTGCCAAGCAGGCCGATCTTATCAATCGCTTCGTCAAGCTCGAGGATCTCCAGGATCCGAAGAAGGTCGACAAGCTGCTGCGACGCTTCACCGCCATGTACGACGTCCAGAACGCCACCCAGCAATCGCCGGCCCTGCAAATCCTGACCGGCGGCGGTACGCAGTAGTCCTAAGGCAATTCCTAAGCTTCGAATAAGACCCCTCCCCAACCCCTCCCCACAAGGGGGAGGGGCTTAGATGCCGCGCTGCCCTGCACAAACCGCATCGTCGGAGACAGCGGAACGGTAACAGCGTGCGAGACTCTTAACTTTGGTTGCCGATGCGGCCGCAAGTTTGCCCCTCCCCCTTGTGGGGAGGGGTTGGGGAGGGGTCTTCCTTCAGGCTGATATCGTCGAACGGGCCTGGTCTCGCCACCCTCACACGTCGAGGCTGACCACCTTCCCAGGATTCATGACGCCAGCCGGATCGAAGGCGCGCTTGATGCGGCGCATCAGCTCGATTTCAATGGCCGGGCGGATCGCCGCCAATTCGTCGCGCTTCAGCTGGCCGATGCCGTGCTCGGCCGAGATCGAGCCGCCATGGGCGAGCACCAGCCCATGGACGATGTGGTTCATTTCGCGCCAGCGGCCGATGAATGCGGCCTTGTCGGCGCCGACCGGCTGGGAAATATTGTAATGGATATTGCCGTCGCCCATATGGCCGAAGGCGCAGATGCGAGCCCCGGGCATCGCCGCCATGACGGCCTCTTCGGCCTCGGCCATGAAATGCGGGATCCTGGACACCGGCACGGAAACATCGTGCTTGATCGAGCCGCCTTCCGGCTTCTGAGCATCCGACATGCTTTCGCGCATGTGCCAGATCGCCTTCTGCTGCGCCACCGATGCGGCAATCGCCGCATCGAGCACCAGCCCGGCCTCAAAACCCTGTTCCAGCACGCCGTTCATCATCCGCTCCGCCGTCTCGGCCGAATCCGATGTTGAAATGTCGATCAGCACGTACCAGGGATAGGCCGCCTCCAGCGGATCGCGCACGCCGTCGATGTGACGGCTGGTGATTTCGACGCCGAAACGCGGCATCAGCTCGAAACCGGTGAGCGAGGCGCCGCAGAGGCTGGAGGCAAGGTTGAAGAGAGCAAGCGCATCCGCCACCGAATTCAGCCCGGCGAATGCCACCTGGTGGCCGAGCGGCTGGGGAAACAGCTTCAGCACCGCGCCGGTAATGATGCCGAGCGTGCCCTCGGCGCCGATGAAGAGATCGCGCAGGTCGTAACCGGTATTGTCCTTCTTCAGCCGGCGCAAGCCATCCCAGATCTCGCCGGTCGGCAGCACCACTTCGAGGCCGAGGCAGAGCTGACGCATATTGCCGTAGGCCAGCACCGCCGTGCCGCCGGCATTGGTGGAAAGGTTGCCGCCGATGCGGCATGAGCCCTCGGAGCCGAGCGACAGCGGAAACAGCCGTCCATGCGCCTCGGCCGCCTTCTGCACATCGGCCAGAATGGCACCGCCGTCGGCGACCAAGACGTTTGCCACCGGATCGACGTCGCGGATCCGGTTCATGCGCTCGAGCGACAGGATGATATCGGCCTTGCCGGCACGCGGCGTCTGGCCGCCGACAAGGCCGGTATTGCCGGTCTGCGGCACGATCGCCGTCCCGGTCTCCGTCGCAAGCTTCATGATATCGGAGACTTCCTCGACTGAGCCCGGCTTCAGCAGAAGAGGCGAGGAGCCGTGATAGAGCCCGCGGTTCTCGACCAGATGCGGCGCAAGATCGGCCTCGTTGCGCAGCGCGTATTTGTCGCCGACGATGGCTGCGAAGCGGTCGAGAAGTTCGGTGGAAATGCCGGTGCTGCTCATCGGGGTCGGTCCTTCGTCGATTTGATCGGGGCTGTCAGTCGCGCGGAGCCGCCGCCCGCTGCAGGCGGTCGTTGATCGCTTCGCCGAGCCCCTCCTCGGGAATGGCGGAGAAGGCGATGCTCGAAGCGCCGCTGGCATCGGCCCGCTTCATGTAGTCGAAAAGATTGGCCGCCGCCTCCGCCAGGTCGCCGCGCGGGCTGAGATCAAGCACGATCCGCGCAGCCTCCGCGCCTGAGACCGAAGCACCGCCGAAGGCGATCAGCGCTTCGCCGGGGTCGACCGTGATGGCGTTGAGGCGCACCGAGGCACCAGGCGCGTAGTGTGAGGCGAGCATGCCGGGCGCTTCGATCGCTGCCGATGCCGTCTTCGCCCTGAGCAGCGGCCGGCCTGCGACGCGTTCGATCTCGCGGGCCGCCAGGCCGCCCGGCCGCAACAGCCGCACCCGGTCGCCCTCGACCTTGACGATGGTTGATTCGACGCCGACGGTGCTTGGGCCTGCATCGAGGATCAACGGGACCTTCGCCCCGAGATCGGCCTCGACATGGGCAGCACTCGTCGCGCTGATCGCGCCCGAGGTATTGGCGCTCGGGGCTGCGAGCGGCCGCCCGAAGGCGCCGATCAGGGCGCCGGCAAAACCTTTCGGCACGCGCACCCCAACGCTGTCGAGCCCGGCGGTCGCCAGCGAATGGATCGGGCTTTGCGGTTTCAGCGGCAGCACAAGCGTCAACGGACCGGGCCAGAACGCTGTGGCGAGCGCCCGCGAGACGGGGTCGAATTCGGCGTGTTGTTCGGCCATCGCAAGATCGGCCATGTGGCAGATCAGCGGGTTGAAGCTCGGCCGTCCCTTGGTCTCGTAGATGCGGGTGATCGCCGCCGGATTGGTGGCGTCGGCGGCAAGGCCGTAGACGGTTTCGGTCGGGATGGCGATGGCAAAGCCGTCGGCAAGAGCGGCTGAGGCCGCCTCAAGTGCTGCCCGCCTGTCTGCCTCTATGTCGATGATGCGTGCCATGTACTGCCCGATGCTTTGGTCCCGGCAGTCCTTAGGCTTTCCGCTGCTTGCGATCAATCGCGTTGTTGGGCGCACCCATGCATGCGCGTCACAGTTGCCGGATGATTTCGCGCAGCTGTTCGTTGCGGGCGCCGAGCAGCAGGATGTTGCGGATCGCCGCCTGCGGATCATGGGTGCGGAAGAGCAGGCCGTTGCCGCGCACCGACCGGTCGATGGTCATCTTTTCCTGGGAGTTCTCGCCCGCTTTGATGGCGACGGCGAAATACATGCGGGAATAGCCGACATCGATGCGTTCGAAGAAATTGTCGTTTTCGCCGATGTCGGAATAAAAATTGGCGATGTAGAAGGCCCAGCTGACCTCTTCGTAATGGGCGAATTTGGTCCGTGCCGCGGTGACGTGGCAATAGCCGAGATGCGGGCTGTCCTCCAGCGTCCGGTGGAAGATCATCTTCGGAAACTGGATCGAGTGGTGGAAGCCGTTGATGTGCTGATGCGTCTTCTCGCCGGCGACCTGCAGCTTGCGGCCGGTCTTGGCGGCGACCTCGTCATGGGTGAAATAGCGCTTTTCCTCGGCCAGCCAGTGCCGCCGCTCGCGGGGGATGCGGCCGGTGCGCAGGAATTCGGAATGCGCGGCAACCAGCTGCGGCTCCTGCGATCTGCTTGCATCTCTAGCGTCGAAATAACGGAGTTTGGCCATGGTTCGCGTGCTTCGTCGGTCTCGGATCATCAGCAGGATAGGACCGTATGCTTAAGGCGGTGTTAAGATGGTGCGGGTGGCCGACCGCCTGCAGTTCAGAAATCGGCCAATGTCGCAAATGCGATGGCGGTCGCTGTCGGGCCGCCGGCCTCTTTGTGGATCGGGTCTTTACGCCATGTCGCAATTGACGATAATTGCCTGCAGAGTCGGCCGATGCAGGTCGACCGGATGGGTGGATTCAAGCTCTGCCGCATCCTGTCGTCAATTTCGAAGCCGATGTCGCATTACAACCGAGCGGCAGAGATGCCAGGTGATTAAATGGGTCCAGGTGATTAAATGGGCGCCGTGAACAATTCTCCCGAAGGAGAAGGAAGCGGGCGCGCTTCCGCCGGGTGCACGAGGACATGAAGATGGATATTCGCAGCAACGTTTTGCGTCAGCTTAAGAACCGCCGTGAGGGCTTCAGCCTGGAACGGCCGTTTTACATCGACGAAGATTATTTCCAGCTCGACATGGAGATGATCTATTATCGCGACTGGCTATTCATCGGCCATGATTGCGAGTTGCCGAAGCCGGGCGCCTATTTCACCGTCCAGATCGGCAGCTATCCGGTCGTCGTCGTCCGCGGCAAAGACAATGTCATCCGCGCCTTCCACAACAGCTGTCGCCATCGCGGCTCGCGCGTCTGCACCAAGGAGCACGGCTCCTCCGTGCGTCTGGTCTGCCCCTATCATCAGTGGACCTATGATCTCGAAGGCAAGCTCGCCTTCGCCCGCCACATGGGCGATGATTTCGACAAGACCGGCTTCAACCTGAAGCCCGTTCATTGTGAAATCGTCGCAGGCTATGTCTTCATCTGCCTTGCCAACACCGCTCCGGACTTCCAGCCGGTGCGCGACAAGATCGAGCCCTATGTCGCGCCGCACCGGATCAGCGAGAGCAAGGTCGCCTTCCAGAGCACGATCATCGAGAAGGGCAACTGGAAGCTCGTCTGGGAAAACAACCGCGAGTGCTATCACTGCGCCGCCAATCATCCTGAACTCTGCCGCACCTATCCGGAAGCCCCGAGCGTCACCGGCACGGATGGCGGCGCCGACGACCCTGAGATTGCCGGCCATTGGGCGCGCTGCGAGGCCGCCGGCCTGCCGAGCAAGTTCCAGATTTCGCCGGACGGCCAGTTCCGCACCGCCCGCATGCCGCTGATCGAGGATGCCGAAAGCTACACCATGTCGGGCAAGCCGGCCGTCAAGCGCCGGATTGCCGACGATATCGCGATCGACCGTATCGGCACCATGCTGCTCTTCCACTATCCGACGACGTGGAACCACCTGCTTGGCGACCATGCCATCTCCTTCCGGGTGCTGCCGCTCAGCGCCAACGAAACGGCGGTGACGACCAAGTGGCTCGTCCACAAGGACGCCGTCGAAGGCGTGGATTATAATCTCGAGGAATTGACCCACGTCTGGACCGAGACCAACGACCAGGACCGCCGCATCGTCGAGGAGAACGCCTTCGGCATTCACTCGCCGGCCTATGAACCCGGCCCCTATTCCTCCCTGCACGAGGGCGGCGTCATGCAGTTCCTCGAATGGTATTCGAACTTCATGGTCAACCGCCTGCAGGGTGATCAGACAAAAATTTCAGCGGTCGCCTGATGCATGTCACCCGGAACCGTGCAGCGGTTCCGGGATGACGAGATGCATCGATAAAGGACGAAAGCGCGTTCCGGGCGACACCGTCAAAGGATGGCCTCCCGGTTAATGCGCGGTTCAGGTCGATTTCTTTAGAAATACGAAAGCAGCCGGCCCCCGGCCGCTTTCGGAACCATTCGGGCACGAAAGCGTTGCTGAGCAGGCGGTTATCGCTGTTGAATGGGAGAGAAGAATGTTCGGTTTGAGTAACAAGATCGCGACCGCAGTTCTGGCTGCCGCCGTCGTTCTGACAGGGTTCGTGCCGTCGCAGGCAATCCAGATGCCGACCGCCCCGCAGGTGGAAAAATCCTCCGCCATCGAGAACGTCCAATACCGCCGCTACTATCGCCGCGATTATTATCGGCCCGGCTATCGCCCCGGCGCTTATTACCGGCCCGGCTATTACGGCGGCTATCGCGGGTATTCCTATTATCGCCCGGGCTATCGTCACTATAACGGCTACTGGTATCCGCTGGCCGCCTTCGGCGCCGGCGCGGTCATCGGCGGCGCCATCGTCGCGCAGCCGCGTTACGTCGCACCCGGGCCCCGCATGGGTTCAAGCCACGTTGCCTGGTGCGCTAACCGCTACCGGTCCTATCGCGCCTACGACAACACCTTCCAGCCCTATAACGGCCCGCGCCAGCAGTGCTATTCCCCGTATTGAGGTGAGGTAAGGTAAAGCACGACGCGAGTTGCTTCGGCGGAGGAATTGGCCGGAACATCACCCGCCCTCCTTCCTCCTCGGGCTTGAGCCGAGATGACGGAGGGTGGGGAAAGCTCTGCGCCTAATTCCGTGACATATCCGGGTCAGAAGCGCCCGTGGCCCGAGATACGATGCGCCGCGACTTTGTTGGACGGGCTTCCGTCAGCAGCCGCTCATGGACCTGCGCATGCGGCGCAACGAGCGGGCGCTGGCATGAAAGCCCGTGAGCCATTTTATCGTCGGCTCCGAAAACTCAGTGAACGGCTGTTATCACCGAAATGCCAGCTTCGTCGGCGGCGCGGATCAGCGCTGCTCGCGCGTCGTCAGCCGGAATTTCGCCATGAAGTGCAGCCCGGCATGCCCTAATCGCCATGAGATATTCGTCTCCATCGTCGATCGGCCAGCCAACCGTCAGCATCTCGGCAGCGTGCACGAGGCTTGCAACAAGCTTGTATTTTTCCGGCCCACTCACAACGAGCATCAGAGGGACGAACTCTTCGGATATGCACCATTCCATGACAATTGGCCTCCCCACGGTAAATATATTAGTAACCGTGCAAGAACCGTTCCGGGTGAGGTGGGGTACGCGCAGCGTCGCGCAATTGCGTTGTGCCGACGGTGAGTTTGGCCAAACGTAACCCCATTCTCCGTCATCCTCGGCCTTGAGCCGAGGATCCATGCCTACTGCTGATGGAGACCGCCGTGGGGCAATCTCTGCGGCAAGAACCGTGACGTTTGCTGAAATAGCAGCGGAATTGCCAACGCCCACCGCACTTCTCAATTCAAAGAATATCCACCCGCCGCAGCAGCCACCAGGCAAAGGCGATCGAGGCGACGATGAGGGCGACGGCGTATTCGGTGCCGTAATCGCCGACGGCGAAGGGCAGGTTGGCGGTGTTCATGCCGAAGAAACCGGTCACCAGGGTCGGCGGCAGCAGGAAGGCGGTCATGATCGACAGCAGATAGAGGTGGCGGTTGGTTTCGGAGGATTGTTTCGAATCGATTTCTTCGTGCAGCAGGCGCGCCCTGTCCTGCAGCGCATAGATATCGTGGTCGACCGTTTCCAGCCGGCTCGTCAGCCGCCGGGCCACATCGTCGAAGCCGAAGGGCATTTCGTCGTCGTCGGCCGCCGCGGCGCGGCGCATCAGCGCCAGCACCGTGCGCAGATGCCGATGCAGCCGGACCACGGTGCGCCGGACCGGCGCCAGCCGCCGGCGTTCGTCGCGCGGCGCATTGTCGTAGACGAAATCCTCGATCAGGTTCAGTTCATCGGTCAGCTCGATGACGATCGAAATCAGCGTGCGCTGAAACTCGATCACCAGCAGTTCGAACAGATCGACCGGCCGCGAGAATTTGCCTGGATTCTTCTCGATCAGCGCCCGCGCGCGTTCGACGCTGCGCAGCGGCTGCAGCCTGGTGGTGATGATGAAGCGATCGGACATGGCGAAATGCAGCCAGCCGAGATTGTTGGTATCCTCAGCGAAATCGCGCTGGCAGTCGACGAGGGTGCCGTAGAGCATCTGCTCGTCGACGGTGATGGTCGCATGCGTGTCACGCGTGGTCAGCGCCGATTTTGCGTCCTCCGTCAGCCCGGTGAGCGTTTCGAGCAATGCTGGCACGCGGGCGTCGACCAGGTTGAGGTGCAGCCAGTAGAAACAATTGTCGGCGGTCAGATCCGCCACCATCGCACTGTTGTTCAGCCGCACCGCGCTCTTGTCATCCTGCGAAAAGCGATAGGCCCAGACAAAACCGGGTATATTGGCGGGCAGTGTATCCATTGGTCGCCGATCCTTTGCGAAGGCGATGTCCTTACAGGCTCTTCATGACGGCTATTTGCGCAGGGGTGCAAGAGCTCGGCGCCGTTTCCGGCGAATTATCGCATGGCGGGCGGGGAAATCGAAATTGACGTTTACGTAAAAATCAATTAGCCCTTTGCCTCGGAGGGCTTTGCCCAAATACAGGAAGTGCAGGCCGGTCCCGCGGAGGAAGACAATGTATAAGGCGCCCGTCGAGGAAATCGCGTTCACGTTGAAGCACGTAGCCGGCATGGGCGAAGCGCTTTCACAAGGGTTTCTCGGCGATCTCGGCGAAGATCTGGTCGATGCGATCCTCTCCGAGGCGGGACGTTTTGCCACAGAGGAAGTGGCGCCGCTCGCTGACATCGGCGACCGCCAGGGCGCCCGTCTGGAAGACGGCGAGGTCAGGCTGCCGGACGGCTGGCGCGATCTCTATCGCAACTGGATCGCCGGCGGCTGGAACAGCCTGACGGGGCCGGAAGCGTTCGGCGGCCAGGCCTTGCCGCATATGCTGAACGTTGCCGCACTGGAAATGTGGAATTCCGGCTCCATGGCCTTCGCGCTCGCCCCGACGTTGACGATGGGCGCCATCGAAGCGGTCAACACCCATGGCAGTGCTGCGCTGAAGGAGACATATCTGGCAAGGATGGTATCCGGCGAATGGACCGGCACCATGAACCTGACCGAGCCGCATGCCGGCTCCGATCTCGGCGTGCTCAAAGCCCGCGCCGAGCGGCGCGCCGACGGCAGCTACCGCATCTTCGGCCAGAAGATCTTCATCACCTGGGGCGAACATGACGCGGCCGACAATATCATTCATCTGGTGCTGGCCCGCCTGCCGGATGCGCCGGCCGGCACGCGTGGCATCTCGCTCTTTCTCGTGCCGAAATTCCTGGTGAAGGACGACGGCTCGCTCGGACCCCGCAACGATCTGTTCTGCCACTCGCTGGAGCACAAGCTTGGCATCCACGGCTCGCCGACCTGCACGATGATCTATGGCGACGGCCGGTTCGGCGACGAAAAGGGTGCGATCGGCTGGCTGGTCGGCGAGGAGAACAAGGGCCTCGCCTGCATGTTCACGATGATGAACAATGCCCGTCTGGCGGTCGGCATGCAGGGCGTGGCGATCGCCGAAGCCGCCACCCAGAAGGCACTCGCCTATGCCAAGGAACGCACCCAAGGCAGGGCGCCCGGCTGGGCCGGCGCCGGCATGAGCCCGATCGTCGAACATCCCGATGTCATCAGGATGCTGCTGACGATGAAGGCGCTAACGCAAGGGTCGCGCGCCATCTCCTATGCCTGCGCCCATGCGATCGACATGTCCCACCGGGCAGGCGATAGCAGCCGCCACTGGCAGGAACGCGCCGCGCTGCTGACGCCGATCGCCAAATCCTTTTCCACCGATGCCGGCGTCGACGTCGCCTCGCTGGGTGTTCAAGTGCATGGCGGCATGGGCTTCATCGAGGAGACCGGTGCGGCGCGGTATCTGCGCGACGCCCGCATCGCGCCGATCTACGAGGGCACCAACGGCATCCAGGCAATCGACCTCGTCACCCGCAAGCTGCCGCTCTCCGGCGGCGATCAGGTGAAGGGCCTCATCGCTGAATTGAAGGGGATCGCCGATAGCGTCCGCCGCTCCAATCTCGATGGTTTCGGTGAGACCGCCGTCAGGCTCGACGCAGCGCTTTCAGATCTCGACGCGGCGACCGCCTGGCTGACGAAAATGCTGGCCGATGGCAAGGCGGCCGAGGCGCTCTCGGGTGCGACACCCTATCAGCGCCTGTTCGGCCTCGCGCTCACCGGCTGTTATCTCGCCAAGGGCGCTCTCGCCGAAAGCGGCGATGGCAGGGGCGAGGGCCGCATCGCGCTCTGCCGCTTCGCCGCCGAAAACCTGCTGGCCGAGACCGCAGCCCTTCGCGACCGCGTCGTCTATGGCGCGGCAAGCCTTGTCGCCGCCCGCATCCTGCTCGCCTGAGGCGACCCCAAGACCTCTGAGGAGATTTCATGACCGATCACATCATTGTCGAGCAGCCTTCCGCCCATCCCGGCGTGCAGCTTATCCGCTTCAACCGGCCGGAGAAGAAGAACGCCATCACCCGCGCCATGTACCGGACAATGGCCGATGCGCTTAAGGCGGCGGACGCCGATCCCGGCATCCGCGCCACCGCCTTTCTCGGCACCGAGGGCTGCTTTTCCTCAGGCAATGATCTGAACGACTTCCTTGCCGCCGCAGTCGGTGGCGGCGGCCTGGAGCAGGAGATTCTCGATTTCCTCTATGCGCTGGTGAAGGCGGAAAAACCCGTGATCTCCGGCGTCGACGGTCTGGCGATCGGCATCGGCACGACGATCCACCTCCATTGTGACCTGACGATCGCCTCGAGCCGCAGCCAGTTCCGCACCCCCTTCGTCGATCTGGCGCTGGTGCCGGAGGCGGGGTCCAGTCTCGTTGCGCCGCGGCTGATGGGCCAGCAGCGCGCCTTCGCCCTGCTGGCGGCCGGCGAAGGCTTTTCGGCCGCCGAGGCCAAGGACGCCGGTATCATCTGGAAAGTGGTCGAACCCGGCGAAGTCGATGCCATAACGCTGGCGACCGCCGCCCGGCTCGCCGCCAAACCGCCGGAAGCGCTGCGCATCGCCCGCGATCTCATCCGCGGCGATAGCGGCGAGATCATCGCCCGCATCGACGAGGAGGCCCGCCACTTCTCCGCCCGCCTGAAAAGTGCGGAGGCCCGGGCCGCCTTCGAAGCCTTCGTGCGCCGCTAAACCGCTTCACACTTTTGCTGGAGTTGCTTGGACCGCCGGCACATTGAAGACCTCACCGGCCCTGAGCGGCCGGAACCGTTCCGCGGGAATATCGTGCGCGCGCATTGCATCTTGCAATGCCCTCGTCGGCGCATCGACCGCTTCATTCGTCAGTTGGAACGTCGCGAAGTGATGCCCCGCCACATAGGCGGCGTTTGCCAGCGTCATCCCGATCACCGCCTCCTGTGGATTCTGGTGCTGGCCTTGCATGAACCATCGCGGCTCATAGGCGCCGAAGGGTAGAATGGCCAGTCGAAAGCCGCCATGCTTCTTCTGTGCGGCTTTGTAATTGATGCCGTGGTGAAAGCCCGTATCGCCGACGTGATAGATCTTTCCGGCCGGAGTCGACAAAACGAACGAGGCCCAGAGTGCCATGCGGCGATCTCTGCCGCCGCGGGCGGACCAATGATGGGCCGGTTCCGCATCGATGCTGATTCCGGCGTGCGCAATGCGCTCGCCCCAGTCCATCACTGTTGTCTGTAGAGCGGGCACGGCGCGGCGGATGATCGTGTCGTTGCCGAGCGGCGTCACCACACGCGGCCGATGCTGCGCATGCAGCCGTCTGAGCGTTGCGATATCGAGATGATCATAATGATTGTGCGTTACCAGCACGAGATCGATCGGCGGCAGATCATCGAATGCGATGCCCGGTCGGACGACGCGTTTCGGCCCGGCAAAGGTGAAAGGGCTGACGCGCTCCGACCACACCGGGTCGGTGAGGATATTGAGCCCGGCGACCTGCACCAGCATCGTCGCATGCCCAACCATGGTCACCCTCAGATCCCCGCCGTCGACGCGTGGATCGGGCTTGGCCGCCGGATATGGGCTTGGGACCGACCGCGGCCAGAGCGCACGGCCACCACCGAATTGCCACCGCAGCAAATCGCGGAAACCAAGCGGCTCAATCCCGTCCGGATTGAAGAAGTATGTGCCGTCGAAGTGATCGGACACCGGGCCGGCATAATAGGGGTTGCGTCGTTTGGTCTTGCGCATTCAGAAGCGGTTTCCTTGGCCTAAAGCGCGTCGCGATCTTTCAGATTCGCCCCTTGCGCTTTCGGTCTATGTTTTTATGCATGTCGGCTCGAAATCTGAATCCTATTCTCGATTAAAGAGTCAGGCTGAGGCCGGAAACTCATTGACCTTGCGCAGCAGGCTGTCGACCAGCCGCTCCGGGAGGTAGCGGCGAAGCGAGCGGACCTGGCGCGACTGCTTGCCGGCGGAATAGCGCAGCTTCGGCTTCTTCGCCGTTGCGGCTTTGACGACCATATCAGCGACAATCTGCGGCGCATCGCCACTCTCCACCCACTTGCGCATCAGCGCTTCGCTGCGGGCGCGCTCCGAAGCATAGGCCGGAAGAGGCTGGTCTGCTCGTGTCAGATTTTCCTCGAAGGATGTTCTGGTGACGCCGGGTTGGACGAGAACCACGCGAATGCCGAAGTTGCGCACTTCATGATCGAGCGATTCCGAATAGCCCTCGAGCGCATGTTTGGTCGAAGCATAAAAGGCGTTGTAAGGAGCCGGAATAAGGCCGAGGATCGAGCTCATGTTGATAATCCGGCCGCTCTTCTGCTTGCGCATGACCGGCAGGACGGCATTGGCGACGCGTGCCACGCCGAAGACGTTGACGTCGAAAAGCTGCTGGGCCTGCGTGATCGAGGATTCTTCGGCGCCGCCGATGAGGCCGATCCCGGCATTGTTGACGACAAGGTCGATGCGGCCGGTTTGTTGGACGATCTCCGCAACAGCCGCCTGCACCGATGCTTCCTCAGCCACATCGCAGATCAGCATCGTTATCCCGGGCCTGTTGCCGACTGGTTTGCGGCTGGTCCCGAACACGCGGTAGCCGGCCTTTACCAGAGATTCAGCCGTCGCAAGGCCGATCCCTGAGGACGCTCCAGTGACCAGTGCAACGTTTCTGCTTTTGTCGATCATATCGTCAGCTTTCAAAGGTGTGGATCATCGTTGGCCGATCTGTTACTATCTTTTCGATATCATGTCACTATCGAAAAGATACCGAATGAAAAATAATTCGATTCCGCAATGCCCGGTCGCCCGCGGCCTTCAATCCGTCGGCGATGCATGGAGCATTCTCGTGCTGCGCGACGCCCATACGGGCCTCACCCGCTTCGACCAGTTCAGGAAGAGCCTTGGCATCGTGCCGACGATGCTGACGAAGCGCCTGAAGGCGCTGACAGATGACGGTCTCATGGAAAAGCGCCTTTATTCCGAACGACCGCCCCGAGAGGAATACGTGTTGACGGAAGCGGGCCGGGATTTCCTGCCGGTGCTGATGATGATCGGGGCGTGGGCGCATCGCCACTGCGACGGCGAACTCGCCCGCTATGTCGATGTCGAGACGGGCTTGGAGATCGAGCCGATCGCAATCGACGCCGTCAGCGGTGCAAAGCTCGGAACCCGGGCTATGCGGCTAAGTGCGGGAGAGGAGAGTCCGGCACGCAATAGAGATGCTTGAGGGCATGCGCCCTCCGCACTGACGGGGAGGGTAAGGCGCCTGACGCCTTATTTCTCCAGCGTCGCCACCACCTCGACATGCGAGGTCCAGAGGAACTGGTCGATCGGCGTCACGCCGGTGATCCGGTAACCGCCCTCGACGAGGATCGCGAGATCCCGCGCCAGCGTCAGCGGGTTGCAGCTGACGGCGGCGATCTTCTTGACGCCGGAGCGGGCAAGCTCCTTGCACTGGAACTCCGCACCGGCGCGCGGCGGGTCGAAGACGACGGCGTCATAGGGCTTGAACTCCTGCGTCATCAGCGGGCGGCGGAAGAGATCGCGCTTTTCGATGCTGACCGGCTTCAGCCCTTGCGTCTTGCGGGCGGCGTGGTCGAGGGCGGCGAGCGCCTTTGCCTCGGCTTCGACAGCATGCACGCGGCCGATCCGCGCCAGCCTGAGCGAAAATGTGCCGGCGCCGGCAAAGAGGTCGGCGATCCTTTTGGCCTTGCCGGCATGGGCAAGCACCAGCTCGGCCATCGCCTCCTCAGCCGGTTTGGTCGCCTGGGCAAAACCGCCCGGCGGCGGGGAGACCTGGACGCCGCCGAAATCGATCAGCGGCTTCGATGGCTCGATGAGGATTTCGCCGTTCAAAGAAACGCGGGCGACGCCGCGCAGGCTGAGCACGGTTTCCACCGCCTTGCGCCGCTGCGCATCGGAGAGTTTCTTCACCTCGTCGACCGCGATGTCGAGGCCGGACAGCGTTTCGAGCACGGAGACGCGGAAGGGTTCGGCATTGGTCGCGAGCGATGCCGCAATCGCCCTGATCGCCGGCAGCCGTGCGATAATCCCTGCCGACGAGATCGGACATTCCTCGATCGCGACGATATGATGGCTTTCGGCCTGGTTGAAACCGATTAGCATGTCCTTCTCGGTCTTGCGCGCCGCAAACACCACGCGCCGGCGTTCGCCCGGACGGGCCGGCACGATCTCGCCGACCTCAGGCGTCAGCCCCTTCGATCTCAGCGCATCGATGACCAGTTGGCGCTTGAAGGCGCGGTAGGGGCTCTCTGCCATATGCTGCAGCGTGCAGCCGCCGCAGGTGCCGTTGACGCCATCCGGGCCGAAATGCCGGCAGGGCGGCTCCTGCCGGTCGGGCGAGGCTGTCGTGATCGACATGATCGTGCCCTGGCTTTTGACGCGGGCGATCGCCACGGTTTCCCCCGGCAGCGAGAAGGGCACATAGACAGGCCCGCCGGCGCTGCCGGCAATGCCGTCGCCCTGGGCGCCGAGTTTCTCGATCGTGACGGTTTCGGTGCTCACGGTTTCAATCCTGCCAGAAGATATTCCTGATTGCCGTCGCCGCCGGCAATCGGGGAGGGGATGAGGCCGAGGCTGTTCCAGCCCCTGTCCTCGGTGAACCAGCGCGCGAGTTCCGCAGCGACGGCGGGCGCGGACGAGGGATCCTTCAGCAGACCGCCCTTGCGGATCGCCTCGCGCCCCGCCTCGAATTGCGGCTTGACCAAGAGCACGGCAACCGCACCCGCTTCGGCGATATCGAGAGCCGGCGCCAGCGCCAGCTTCAGCGAGATGAAGGAGACGTCGGAGACGATGAACGTGGCGGGCTCGCCGATATCCTCTGCCGTCAGGTTGCGGGCGTTGAGGCCTTCTTTGCTCGTGACACGCGGATCGCCTGAAATGCGCGGATGCATCTGCCCATGGCCGACATCGATCGCCGTGACATGCCGAGCGCCGCGCTGCAGCAGCACCTCGGTAAAGCCGCCGGTGGACGCGCCGATATCGAGACAGTGATGGCCGGCCGGATCGAGCCGGAAATGCTCGAGGGCGCTGGCAAGCTTCAGCGCCGCGCGCGAGACATAGTCCTGCGCCGGATCGTCGATGGCGATATCGGCGTCGTCGCCGATGAGCGCGCCGGCCTTCGTCACCACCTGGCCGGCGATCCGCACGGTGCCGCGCTGCACGGCGTCGCGGGCTCGCGAGCGGCTGGCGAAGAGGCCGCGGGAGACGAGAAGTTGGTCGAGGCGTTGACTGTTTTGATCGGACATCGGCTGTGAATGACCGGCAAAGCCGCCGGTTGCAAGCATTTTGTTCCAGACAGCGTCATTGACCCTCGAAAGCTTTCGGCGATAATCCTGCGGCGGCGATGACGGGGCCGGCCGCGGACACGGGGGTGTTTTATGCTGAAGCTCTTCACTCTTCTTGTCGCGGCGGGGATCGCATCGCCGGCGCTGGCCAACGACACCATGGCCGAGGTCAAGACCGGCGGGCTGATCTTTGCCCAGTCGGACGATGTCAGCATGGTGCAAGAGGATCTCTTCATCTCCGCTTCGCAAGTGCGTGTCGATTACCTGTTCGAGAACACGTCCGGCAAGGATGTCGAAAGCCTGGTCGCCTTCCCGATGCCCGATATAACGGGTCAGGTGGACAACAACTCCGCCATCTCAGACTATGACAGCGACAATTTCCTGCATTTTTCCACCGTGCAGGATGGCCGGCCGATCACCGCCAAGCTGCAACAGCGTGTCGTCTCGCTCGGCATCGACGTCACCGACGAACTCGCCAAAAACAACATTCCCGTCCTGCCTTACAGCCAGAAGACCCGTGACGCGCTCGCCAAGCTTCCCCAGACCGTCCGCAAGGACTGGATCGCCCGCGGCCTGATCTATCCGATGACGGACGCCGATCTTGTGCCGCTCTGGACGCTGCGTTCGACCTATTGGTGGCGCACGACCTTTCCGGCCAAGGCGAAGGTCAGCGTCGAACACCGCTATCAGCCGGCCGTCGGCGGCACCGTCGCCATCAGCTTTCTCGAAAACGGCCAGCCGAAGGGTGAGCGCTTCGAGGAATATTCCCGCAAATACTGCCTGGACGGTGACTTCGTCAGGGTCGCGCAACAGCGTGCCGGCGAAGCCGAGGCGGGCGGCGCCAATTATACGGAAAGCTGGATCTCCTATGTGCTGTCGACCGGCGCCAACTGGGCGGGACCGATCCGGCACTTTCAACTGACGGTCGACAAGGGCAAGCCCGGCAGCCTGATCAGCTTCTGCGGCAGCAATGTCGAGAAGATCGGCCCGACGACCTTCCGGATGACATCGGAGGATTTCGATCCGGCAAAGGATGTCGACATCCTCATTCTCAATCCGCCGGAAGCGGAACCGAAGACGCCTTGATTTAAGCAACTTTAATCACGGCTCAGGCCGCTTCGGCGGCGCCTAATTTAAGCAAATCTAAAGCTCGCCCGCATAGCTTCGCCTCGATTGCAGCGGTTCGTCCGGACCGCTCGGCGCCATGACGGCGCAAGCGTTTCAACGCCGATCATGGTCTCAATTCAGAAGGTCTTGCGGTTGCGCCTCACGCGCGACCCGCTTTCGCCGCGTCGACTGTCGTCAGGAGAAATTCACCGATGTCCGCTAAAAACATATCCTTGAACGGGAAGCTCGCGGCCACGTTCGCAGCCCTCATTCTTATTTTCGTCGCCGTTTCCGCCTTCGTCTATTCCAAGGCGACGGCCTCGGCGGCCGCGTCTGCCGAACAGGAAAAATCGGAGCTGCTCGTCAACCAGATCGACGATGCGCTGCAGGCGATGCTCGAACAGGCCGTCAACCTGCGCGGTTTCATCCTTTTCCGCAGCGACAGCACCTATGGCGATGTCTTCGCCAACCGCGAACGCATGCTGAAGGCGATCGCCGCCGCCAGGCAGACGGCCGCGGCCGAGCCGCAGCTGGTCGAGATGATCGACGGCATGCAGAAGGCGGCCGACCTCTATTTCCATGAACTGGCCGAGCCGCAGACCAAGGCGCGCAAGGAAACCGACATGCCGATCGCCGACGTCGTCAAGATCGGCGTCAACGCCACCAAGGGCCAGCTCGACGGCTTCCGTCAGGCTTCGGCCAAGATCAAGGCCAGCGCCCGCGAAAAGTCGGAAGCGCTCGCTGAAATCCGCGCCGATGCCAATAGCGACCTGAAGACGACGCTGCTTGCCGGCGGTATCGTCGCCTCGCTTGCCGCCGCCGTGCTCGCCTGGCTGATGTCGCGCACCATCGTCCGCCCGATCGTCGGCATGACCGGGGCCATGGATCGCCTCGCCGGCGGTCAGAACGATATCGAGGTCCCGGCGACCGACCGCGGCGACGAAGTCGGCCGCATGGCCCAGTCGGTGCTGGTCTTCAAGCAGGCGGCGATCGAGAAGCTGCGCCTTGCTGGCGAGACCGACCGCATGCGTGATGACGCCGAGCGCCAGCGCCGGGCAACCGACGAGCAGAAGGCGCGCGAGGAAGGCGAGATCCGCCATGCGATCGATGCCCTGGCCGGCGGCCTTGCCGAGCTTGCCAATGGCGATATGGCCGGCCGTATCCAGACACCGTTCGCGCCGCAATATGACAGCCTGCGCAATGACTTCAACCATGCCGTCGAAAAGCTGCAGGCAGCGCTGCAATCGGTCGGCCGCAACGCCTCGGCGATCAATGCCGGCGCCGGCGAAATCCGCTCGGCCGCCGACGATCTTGCCCACCGCACCGAACAGCAGGCTGCCGCCGTCGAAGAGACCGCCGCAGCGCTCGAAGAGGTGACGACCACCGTCCGCGACAGCGCCAAGCGCGCCGAGGATGCCGGCAATCTCGTCGAGCGCACCCGTCTCGGCGCCGAAAAATCCGGCGAAGTCGTCCGCAAGGCCGTCTCCGCCATGCAGCAGATCGAAAAGTCCTCGGGCGAGATCTCCAACATCATCGGCGTCATCGACGACATCGCCTTCCAGACCAATCTTCTGGCCCTGAACGCCGGCGTCGAAGCCGCCCGCGCCGGCGATGCCGGTAAGGGTTTTGCGGTCGTCGCCCAGGAAGTCCGCGAGCTTGCCCAGCGCTCGGCCAAGGCGGCGAAAGAGATCAAGGATCTGATCACCACCTCGGGTGAACAGGTGGTTGCCGGCGTCTCCCTCGTCGGCGAGACCGGCAAGGCGCTTGAAGCCATCGTCGCCGAGGTGCAGGAGATCAATCACCACGTCAGCGCGATCGTCACCGCCACCCGCGAACAGTCGATCGGCCTGCAGGAGATCAACACCGCCGTCAACAACATGGACCAGGGCACGCAGCAGAACGCCGCCATGGTCGAGGAGCAGACTGCGGCCAGCCATGCGCTCGCCCAGGAGGCAAGCGCGCTGGACGAGCTGCTGCGCCAGTTCAAGCTCGGCCAGACGCGGCCGGACGCCGCACCGCGCGCCGCCGTTGCGAACGCCCGCCCGGTCGCCTCACCCGCCCGCGCGTTCGCCAACAAGGTCAGCAAGGCCTTCGGCGGCAGACAGGAAAGTGCTGCGGCGGCCGTTCAGGAAGAGTGGACGGAGTTCTGAGAGCGCTCAGGATGGGACGTTAAACGAGAGGGCGGCGCAACGGATGCGCCGCCCTATTTCGTTGGACGGGCCGGCATGACAAGCACGAGAGACGTGAGGTGATCCGTTCTATCGACTGCGATTTTGGCTGTGACATCTCCCACTCTCCCTCATCCCAGGCCTTGAGCCGAGGATCCATGCCACCCGCGCTGGTGGGTGCGGTGTGGATGCTCGGCTCAAGGCCGAGCATGACGGAGGGTGGGGTGGTCGCCGGAGCAAGTACAGCGATGGGTGGCGCTATGGATGCGCCGCCTCCTTATGGTCGAACGGCATAGGCGGGAGCAAGAGCCTGCCCCTCACCCTAACCCTCTCCCCGTAAAAACGGGGCGAGGGGACGTGCCTGGGAGACGTTGGCGAGGGACGGAAAGGTTGCGGCATATCCCCTTCGCCCCGTTTACGGGGAGAAGGTGCCGGCAGGCGGATGAGGGGCCTTCATACGGCACACCCTCACAAATTCACCTACCCCGCAACCCCAACCGCAACCCCGCGCCCCAGCGCCCTGAACACCGTCGAAACGATCCCGGCGCGATCCAACCCGGCATGGGCGATCATCGCTTCGGGTTTGGCCTGTTCCATCCAGATATCGGGCATCACCAGCGAGCGGATCTTCAGGCCGTTGTCGAGCAGGCCTTCGCTCGAGAGATACTGCATCACCTGGCTGCCGAAGCCGCCGACGGAGCCTTCTTCGACGGTGATCACCATCTCGTGGTGGCGGGCGAGCTGGCGGATCAGGTCGTGGTCGAGCGGCTTGGCAAAGCGGGCATCGGCGACCGTCGTCGAAAGCCCGGCGGCCTCGAGATCTTCGGCGGCCAGCAGACAATCGGCAAGCCGGCTGCCGAAGGAGAGCAGGGCCACCTTGGTGCCTTCCTTGACGATGCGGCCCTTGCCGATCTGCAGGATCTCGCCGCGCGCCGGCATGTCGACGCCGACGCCCTCGCCGCGCGGATAACGGAACGAGATCGGCCCGGCATCATAGGCGACGGCGGTGCGCACCATATGCTTGAGTTCGGCCTCGTCGGCCGCCGCCATCACCACGAAGCCGGGCAGCGTGGTCAGGAAGGCGGTGTCGAAGGAGCCGGCATGGGTCGGGCCGTCGGCGCCGACGAAGCCGGCGCGATCGATCGGAAAACGCACCGGCAGTCCCTGGATCGCCACGTCGTGCACCACCTGGTCGTAGGCGCGCTGCAGGAAGGTGGAATAGAGGGCGGCAAACGGCTTGTAGCCTTCCGCCGCGAGCCCGGCGGCGAAGGTCACGGCGTGCTGCTCGGCGATGCCGACATCGAAACAGCGCGACGGAAAGGCGTCGGCGAGCTTGTCGAGGCCGGTACCGTTCGGCATGGCGGCGGTGATGCCGACGATCTTGTCGTCGAGGGCGGCTTCCTGCACCAGCGCTTCGGCGAAGACGCTGGTATAGCTCGGCGCATTCGGCTTCACCCGCGCCTGGGCGCCGGTGATGACGTCGAATTTGTTGACGCCGTGATATTTGTCGGCGGCGGCTTCGGCCGGCGGATAGCCCTTGCCCTTCTGGGTGACGACATGGATCAGCACCGGCCCGCGGCCGTTGTCGCGCACGTTGCGCAAGACCGGCAGCAGATGGTCGAAGGAATGTCCGTCGATCGGCCCGATGTGATAAAAACCCATCTCCTCGAACATGGTGCCGCCGGTGACGTAACCGCGCGCGTGCTCGACGGCGCGGGTGATGGCGCGATCGATATTCTTGCCGAGATAGGCGGTCAGCTTCTTGCCGAAATCGCGGAAGCCCATATAGGTGCGGCCGGAGGCGAGGCGGGCGAGATAGGCGCTCATCGCCCCTGTCGGCGGCGCGATCGACATGTCGTTGTCGTTGAGGATGACGATGAGGCGGGCATCGAGTGCGCCGGCATTGTTCAGCGCTTCATAGGCCATGCCGGCCGACATCGCCCCGTCGCCGATGACGGCGATGACGCGGCGGTCGTTCTTGTCGAGATCGGCGGCAATTGCCATGCCGAGGCCGGCCGAGATCGAGGTCGAGGAATGCGCCGCGCCGAAGGGGTCATATTCGCTCTCGGCCCGGCGGGTGAAGCCGGACAGCCCGTCTTCCTGGCGCAGCGTGCGGATCCGGTCGCGCCGGCCGGTCAGGATCTTGTGCGGATAACATTGATGGCCGACATCGAAGATCAGCCGATCCTCAGGCGTGTCGAAGACGCTGTGGATGGCGATCGTCAGCTCGACGACGCCGAGGCCGGCGCCGAGATGGCCGCCGGTGCGCGACACAGCATCGATCATTTCGTCCCGGACTTCGCGGGCAAGCTGCGGCAGCTCGCGATCCTCGAGCTTGCGCAGGTCGGCGGGGTAAATGACCTGGTCGAGCAGGGGGGTCTTCGGCAGTTGTGTCACGGGCGGGCGCTCTTTCTTACTTTTCCTTGTACCGCTTTATTCGATTAGAACGAGGCAAAACAAGTGATTTCAGGAACCGAAGGTTTTCACCTTAGAGCATGGCGGAAAAATGTGTGAGCGGTTTCGGGAGATATCACATTCTATTTCCGTGAGTTGCATTTGCCTGATCTCTGCCGGGTCGCGCCCTGGTTTCCCGCCCGCCGATCGAATGCGCGAGGGCCGGCGAGCTGCTTGAATATGACACGGAATGGTAGCAATGTTGCCGGGCTGACAGGGGGCGGGCCATGGGAACGATTGTTGCAGCGCATGCCTATGTGAACAACGAGGTCGCTTTCGTAGCCTGGGATATCGACGCCAAGATCGATGGATGTCTCGGCTTCGAAGTCGTCCGCGTCTATCTCGACGAGCAGGGAGACGTGGCGAAAAGACCCGATGGCAGCGAGGACCGGGTGACCTGCGCCGCCTGGGTCGCCTTCAAGGGGCAGCGCAATCCGCACTGGCTGCCGCAGACGACGTCGCTCTGGCCGGTGCAGAAGCTTTCCTGGCGCGACCTGACGCTGCGCAAGCGGCGCAACGAAATGAAACGGCGGCCGGACGAGGTCCGGGTGCGCTACGAGATCCGCCCGCTCGGCGACCTGAAGCCGGGCATGCAGGCAGCCCCCGATCCGACGCCTGCACTCGTCGAGATCAACAAGCGGGATCAAAACGGCAGGCCGATCAGGAAGGCCGACGGCACTTTCGAGAAAATCGCGGTCAAGGCCTATGAGGGCGCCCCGCGGCCGCTCGGTTATCTCGGGCCGGCCGTCGTCACCAACCCGGTCCATGTGACGCGCAAGCGCGGCCAGTTCGAGTCGAGCTTCACCAACGGCATTCTCGCCGCCCAGTGGCTGCGCAACGTCCTGCTGGAGGACGGCGTGAAACAGCCGAACGAGCTGATCGACATGATTTCCAATCCGGAAAACGGCATCCGCAAATATCTGGCCGGCGATGTCATTCCGATGCTCAGGGAATTCATGAATGCGCCAGGCCGCTTCCTCGTCGCCCTCTACGAACTGGAGGACGAGGAGCTGCTGGCGCTGCTGATTGCCAATAAGGAGAAGCTGCGCATCATCCTCGCCAATACCGGCAAGGTCGGGGACGATTGGGATGTGCGCAATGCGCATGCCCGCCAGGCGCTGATCGAGGCCGGCGTCGAGATTCACCACCGGATGTTCAACAATTCGAGCCAGATCGGCCACAACAAATTCGTCGTGCACATACCGCCGAATGGCGCTCCGCGCAGCGTCTTCACCGGCAGCACCAACTGGACGGCGACCGGGCTTGCCGGCCAGTCCAACAATGCGCTGATCGTTCGCAACGACGCGATTGCCGCGGCCTATGTCGGCTATTGGGAGCGGATTCTGGAAGACAATGGAACGCTGGAAGCGCCCGTCGAATTCGATGACGGCATGCCCGACAACCAGCAGAGCAAGAAATTCCGGCGCGCGAACGAGACGCCTTCCGTTGTGCCGACAGGCGGCGGGACTTCGGTTGAAGCCTGGTTTTCGCCGAACATGCAGAGCCGCAGAAAGGGCAAGGCGACGCCACCCGATCTTCGCGAGGTCTACCGCCTGATGCGCCGTGCCGAGCACGCGGTGCTGTTTCTGGCCTTCTATCCCGGCCAGTCGGGCAGGGATTGCATCGTCGGCGAGGCGATCGATATCGGCCTCAAGGATCAGAAGCTGATCGTCACCGGCGCCGTTTCAAGCGCCCAGGCCATGCCCAACTACGTCGCCGGCAAGGACCATGATCCCGAGGATCCGGACGATGACGAAGACGCCGTCTCACCCCACACTTTCGACGAAGCCAATGTCTCGGTCGTCCGAGCCTCGCGCATCGATGACCGCCAGCTGCTGGCCGATTTCGGCGCCGAGGAACTGACCGCCAAGAAAGTGGGCGCCATCATCCACGACAAGGTGCTGGTGATCGATCCCCTGTCGGACGATTGCGTCGTCGTTCTCGGCAGCCACAATCTCGGCTTCAAGGCCTCCTACGCCAATGACGAAAACATGCTGATCGTCAAAGGCGACCGCGCGCTTGCCGAGGCCTATTCTGTCCATATCCTCGATGTCTATGATCACTATCGCTTCCGCGCCGTCGAGGCGGAATTGAAGCGCCAAGGCAAGAAGGGCTGGTCGGGCTTTCTCAACGTCGATGACAGCTGGCAGGACGGCTATATCAACCGCACCAAGGGCGCGCTGACGCGGTATTTCGCGGGTTGAGATTCTGCAGCCAGTCGTCGGCGGCGCATCGCCGCCGCCGTCACCCTTCCGGCAAAGGCACGAATTCCTCTTCGTCGCCGGGAACGATATCGAAGCGGCCGGAGCGCCATTCCTCCTTGGCCTTTTCGATCCGCTCCTTCGAGGAGGAGACGAAATTCCACCAGATATAGCGTTTCGAATTCAGCGCCGCGCCGCCGAACAGCATCAGATGACAGCCGTCGCCGCCTGCTTCCAGCGTGATCGGATCGCCCGGCCGGAAGACCAGCAGCTGGTCGGCGGCGAAGCGGTCGCACGAGATGACGACCTCGCCTGAAAGCACGTAGACGGCGCGTTCTTCATGTGCCGCGCCGAAGGGAAACTTCGCGCCCGTCTGCAGGCTGAGATCGACATAGAGCGTGTCGGAGAACACCCCGACCGGCGATGCCATGCCTTCGAACGAGCCGATGACCACACGCCCGCGCACGCCTGGAGTCTCGATCAGCGGCATTTCGGACTTTTCCGTATGGGCGAAGGAAGGATCGATCTCCTCCTTGTCGTCGGGCAGCGCCAGCCAGGTCTGCAGCCCTGACATCAGCAGCGGGTGGCCACGCAGATTGTCGGGCGTGCGCTCGGAATGCACGATGCCGCGGCCTGCCGTCATCAGGTTGATATCGCCGGGACGGATGACCTTTTCGGTGCCGAGGCTGTCGCGATGGCGGATCTCGCCGTCGAAGAGATAGGTAACCGTCGACAGCCCGATATGCGGATGCGGCTTCACGTCGAGCGCCTCGTTGGGCTTCAGGATCGCCGGCCCCATGCGGTCGAAGAAGATGAACGGCCCGACGAGGCGCCGCTGCCGCGTCGGCAGCGCCCGCCGCACCTGAAAGCCGCCGATATCGCTGGTGCGCGGAATGATCAGGTTCTCGATCGCATCACAGGCGAAGGCATCGCCGGGCAGGGGATCTTTTCCGGGAAAGAAGGACATGACGGATCTCCGATCTGAGGCGCCGCTGCAGCACTTTGATCGCTGCAGCGTCGCATTGTCCACAGATAGCGCTTAGAGCCCCGCCCGTCCAATCGGGCGTTGCGCCCGCCCTGTCTCAAATCGCCGTAAAACCGTTGTCGACGAAAAGGTGGGCGCCATTGACGAAGTTCGATTCGTCGCTGGCGAGGTAAAGGGCGGCCCGCGCCACATCCTCGGGCTCGCCGATCCGGCCCTGCTGGGCGGCGATGGCGGCATCCGAGACATCGACGCCGAGCGCCTGCAGGTCCGCCACCTCGCGCAGGCCGTGCGGCGTGCGGATGAAGCCGGGGCAGACGGCGTTGCAGCGGATGTTGCGGTCGCGGAATTCCACTGCGATGGCACGGGCAAACATATGCACGGCGCCCTTGGTGGTGTCGTAAAGCACTTCCATCGGCGTGGCGGCGACCGCCGAGATCGACGAGGTGCAGACGATCGATCCGCCGCCAGCGGCAATCATCTTCGGCAGCACCGCCTTGGTCATCAGAAACATCGAGCGCACATTGACGGCGTGCAGCCAGTCCCATTCCTCAAGCGTCGTTTCCAGGAAGGGTTTGATGACGATCGTGCCGGCATGGTTGAAAAGTACGGTCACCGCGCCATAACGTTCCTCGACGCCGGCGACGGCTGCTTTGACAGCGGCTTCATCCGAGACATCCGCCGTCCAGCAATCAGCCTCGCCGCCGGCATCGCGGATCGCCTTGACGGTCTCGGCGGCTGCTTCGCCATTGCGGTCGATAATGGCGACACGCGCGCCTTCAGCCGCAAACAGCTTCGAGGCCGCACCGCCCATGCCGGTCGCGCCGCCAGAGATGATGGCGACCTTGCCCTTCAATCTATCCGTCATTTGTCTGTCCCCTCATGGTTCTGGAGGGGATCATAGATCGGCCGCAAGCCGATCGCCAAGCGCCTTCGATCCGCTCAGGCCCCGTCCAGCGGCTCGACGGCCTGCGGCTTGCCGGCGCGGTCGAGCCGGATCTTCTCGATGCGATTTTCGGCGGCCGAAAGCAGCGTCTCGCAATGTTTCTTCAGCGCTTCGCCGCGCTCATAGATCTCGATCGATTCATCCAGCGCCACGTCGCCGCGTTCCAGCCGGGCGACGATGCTTTCGAGTTCGGCCACCGCCTTTTCGAAGGAAAGGCCCGATACCTCAGGCTTGGCGCTGTCAGTCATTCTCAACCCTTCATCATTCGCAGAATATGCATGCCCGCCGATTCGGCGAGGCCTTCGAGATCATAACCGCCTTCGAGCAGGCTGACGACCCGGTTCTTCGCGTAGCGATCGGCGAGCTCCAGGACCCGCCCGGTCGCCCAGTCGAAATCCTCGCCCGTCAGATTGATCTGCGCTAAGGGATCGCGGTGATGGGCGTCGAAGCCGGCGGAGATGATGACGAGATCCGGCCGGAAATCGGCAACGGCCGGCAGCACGCGCGATTTGAACGCCTCGCGGAAATGGTCGCTGCCGACATTCGGCGAGAGCGGCGCATTGACGATGGTATTGTGTTTGCCCTTTTCGTCTTTGGCGCCGCTGCCGGGGTAAAGCGGCATCTGATGCGTCGAACAGAACAGCACCGAGGGGTCGTCCCAGAAAATATCCTGGGTGCCGTTGCCGTGGTGCACGTCCCAGTCGATGATGGCGACGCGTTCGGCGCCATGCCGCTTCTGCGCATGGCGGGCGGCGATCGCCGCATTGTTGAAGAAGCAGAAGCCCATCGCCGTCATCTTTTCGGCATGGTGTCCGGGTGGGCGGGCGGCGACGAAGACATTGTCGGCGGCGCCGGAAAAGACGTCGTCCACCGCCGCCATCGCCCCGCCGATCCCGGTCAGCGCCGCCTGCAGGCTTTTGGGACTGGCATAGGTATCGGCTTCGAGCTGGTTGATCCGGTCTTCTTCCTCGGGGATCTCCCGCATCACGGCTTTGAGATGCTCTTCCGGATGGGCCAGCAGCACCGCATCCGCGCTCGCTTCGGGCGCCTGCCGGCGCTCCAGCCGCTCGAAATTCGGATGTTCGAGCGCGACATTGATGGCGCGGATCCGGTCCGATCGCTCCGGATGGCCGGCCGGCGTCACATGTTCCAGGAAGATCGGATGTTCATAAAGACGGGTGCTCATGGAGACACTCTATCGGTCGCTTATGTCATGTTCCACAGCAGATGGGGCATCGCCTGACGATTTCAACAAGCGCTCCTGCCGCGCCATCTCGCCGCCGGCGGCATTATAAATTCCTGTCATCTCAGCCGTTTACTTCGAAAAACCGCGTGCTACTGTCATAGACGGGGAATTTTGTAGGCAGAGTTGTTGATGAGTCAGTCTAAACGCCCGGGTGTGACGGAAATACATGTGCCGTTTCGCGATGTCGATATGACCGGCCGGATGTTCCTGGCCTCCTATATTTCTTATGCCGAATCCGTCATTGCAAGCTTCTGGTCGTCGCGGCCCGAGGTCGAGGACGAACCGGTCTACAGCGCCACCAAGATTACCTGCGTTCTTCACCGCCCGCTGCATTACGACGAGCCGGCCCTTTTTACCGCCGCCGTTGACAAAATCGGCGTGCGCTCCATCGGCTTCATCGTCTCGATCGATACGGGGGAGGAACGCGCCGCCGAGGTGGAGATCATCTGGCAGGCCCGCACCGGCGAGGATAAGCAGCCGGTGTCTCTGCCGGAGGAGACGCGGGACTGGCTCTACGGTTTTCTGGATTAAGGCCTGTCATCGCACGTGTGCGGCAGTTTCGGTAGTGATCGCCGATGGCTTCAGCCAGCAGAGCGGGTCGGTCAGCCGGAGTTGTTATGCCGCGCTTTTGCGGCGGAGGAGCGGTGCGCTGAGTATATTGGTTTCGACATTTGGATAAACGCGCTCTTCCAGCAAGGTAAGAGATTCAGCCCGCACTCTTATGGGCAAACAACCGGCGTCGAAGCTGACCGCCGGCACCGGCTGTTCGGCAAGAAACCTGAACAATGTTACATGCGCTATATCAGGCGGGCTTGGATGCCACTCCTCGAAGCAGATGGCCTGTGCGACGGCCGAGCGAAGCCGGCGCAATTCCGCCGGTTCTTCCGCTTTGACGAAGATAGCGGCTTCCGAAACCGCCACCTCGTCAAAATCAAGGTCAAACGATGGGGTCTGTTCGACCAGTCTCTCGACGACCTCCGTCCATCTTTCTCCGTTGCGCTTCCAGACCTCCTCGTTCGGAATGCTGAATTGGGCCGTGGCATCGATCAGGGTGGCGATCGTCATGTGCAGGCTTGTGGCCGGGACGCGCAAGAGCGGCGCTCCGTTGTCTCGCCCGATCCTGTTTTGCAAGTCGCAAAGCTTTGATCGTGCCTCGTGATCGGGCAAAAAGTGCAGGTGAAAGGCGCAGTGCCGTTTGAACCACAGCGTATCGATCTTCGTGCGGATCACGGCAGCAGGCCCTTCCATCCAATGCGGGCACGCCGCACCGAGAGCGTGCAATTCCGCCCTTGGCTATCACATCGCCGAACCGTTCGCCAAGGATAGCGGGCACCTGCCGAAGATCGACGATGATGGTGACGGCTTGAAATCGCTCAAGAGGATTGCCGCGCTCCCGCTTGGTTCGCCCGGCTCAGTATTCCGAACCGCTTCTGTTGTTCAGATCGTGACGTTCCGTCCCTTTCAGGGGCGGATTGAAGACGCTGACGAGAATGAGGTCCTTGTCCTTGCCGCCCCGCAAATAGTGTCGATCATGTTGATCGAGGACGTAGATGTCGCCGACGCGGATGGGAAAGACGTTGCCGTCCATATCCTCGACCTCGCCTTCTCCCTGGATGCAATAACAGGCCTCCAAGTGGTTGCGATACTGCAGCAGGGCCTGCGTGTTGGCGCGAACGACCGTGTGGCAGACGGTAAATCCCATCCCGTCATCATTCGTCAGCAGGCGATGGCTGGTGCCATTGCCCCAATCGACGAAGCGCTCGGTCTGCTCCACGTCTTTCAGGCTTCTCACAAACATGTACTTTCTCCTCGTCAATGATGGAGGCTTCCGATCTCCACAATCCATTAGGCATCGAAATCGCCGCTTGCTTCAAATGATCAAAATTGCGAAAACTGTTAGAATAATTTACATGCAGTGTTTGAATTCATTTCGCTATCCTGGGATAGATCTGAATAGATTTGACATTTCTGCCGGATGACAAATTCTGCCGGTCATGTGAGGAATTCGAACATATGCAACTGCCGCCGCTGAACGCCTTGAGAGACTTCGAAGCGACCGCCCGGCTGATGAGTCTCTCGAAGGCCGGAGACGAACTGCATGTGACCCATGCTGCGATCAGTCATCAGCTCAAACATCTGGAGGCATGGCTCGGACGCAAGCTGCTGCAAAAATCCGGGCGCGGCGTCGCACTGACCCCGGCGGGCAGCGAATATTATCTGGCGATCTCCGGCGCCCTGGCAGCCATCGCCCATGCAACGGGCAATATGCGCAGAGACCACAATATGCGCTCCATCACCGTCGGATGCATCCCTTCGATCGCGTCGCGCTGGCTGGTTCCGGCGCTGCCCTCCTTCCGGGAGAGTGATCCCGACCTCGATGTCAGGATCGTCTATGCCAGGGCGGAAGAGCGCTTCGATGACGAAAGCCTGGACGTTCTGATTACCATGGGAGAAGACCTGGCGGCAGGGCGGGAGAGCCGTTTGCTGTTCTCCCGGCGCAACCAGCCGGTGGCGAGCCTTCATTATCTGGCAAGCCGGAATTGGACAGTCGATAGCGTTCCCTTTGCAGCAGCCGACCTGCTGCACGACGAATCCGTCGACGGCTGGAAAGAATGGTTCCGAAAGACCGAGATAAAGGCACCCGAGCCGGTTCGCGGGCCGATATTCCAGGACTTCAACATTCTTGCCACGGCGGTGATCGCCGGGCATGGGGTGGCATTATGCCCGGTCGAAGTGTTTCGGCGAGAGATCGATCGCGGCGACCTCGTCGTGCTTTCGGACATCTCGACGGCAGAGACCCAGGGATATTACCTGATCACCAGCGCGTGGGCGAAAAAGCCGGTGCGCCGTTTTACCGAATGGTTCATGAAGGAATGCCGATCCGCTGGACCGTCGGTCATCGAATAAGCCGTCAAGTCGGGCCCTCGATGCGCTGATGAAGACATTCAGAGAAGCGGCCGGCGCCAACGGCGCGGTCGAGCAGAGCGACGAAAGCCTCGAGCATAACGGCTTGGAATCAAACGTCTTGCGTCACAAGCGACCGTTTGAGGAGAATATTTTTACGCCCATTGATCTGCAGTTGTTGGTGACCCAAAATCAGCTAATGACGAAATCAGATATCTTGTCACCCGATTTTCGAAAATCGCTCGCTGCCGTTGGCGAACGCCTGCATAGTGGCCGAAGCGTCAAAGCTGAGCTTCCTGCTGTTTTGGCCCACATGTCCGCTCTCCCGGCCGCATCGATCAGCCAAGCCGATCCGGAGATCGCGGCAGTTGCAAATCTAACTCGTTGGCGTCCTAAGCCCGCATGGCTTGACAAGCTATTTTGGCGTCATCTCTCAGATAGAGAACAATTATTGAGATTGCCCGATCTCAGTTATCTGTTCATATTTCACCGCGACGGGCGAATGAGGGAAGCTGCTCTCCAGAGGATAACCGGGGCACTGGAGAGTCCTTTTCTGTTCGCTGCTGTCGCCATGCGTCTGAATGACTGGGCTCAGCCGGTTCGCGTTGCCGCGTTCGCCTGTGCGAAACGCTGTTTCCCGCTGACGTCGGCCGAGGTGATCGCCAATGCCGCGGCCTCCCTGGTTCTGCACCAGGACAGTTGGGGACGATGGGATGTTGAGCGGCAAGCGATGGAAGAAACGCTGGCAAGGCCTGACGTCGCTGAAGAGTTGGCCCGTATCCTCTGCGAAGGTCAAACCGGGCCTGTTTCTCGGATTTTTCGTCTCGTGCTGAAGAATAGTTCGATGGATACTCATTTGCTGCAATTGGCGGCGAACGCGAGACAACCTTGGGTCCGTGCCGTCGCGGTTCAAGCCATTGCGGACATGCGCGCAGCTTGGCTCGTTGGTAGGGAGTGGCAGTGGGTAGACAAGTCTATGGGACGAAGGACGAGGACGCCTAAATTCGATTTTCGCGATATCAAGCTCTCAATCGACCAAGCAGGAGTCATTAGAGCCGCGGCTTCAGATGCATCGCTGATTGTCCGGCGTGCTGCATTGACGGCGGTTATTCAGCACTGGGGCGGAAGCCGCGAGGCTCAGGAACTTGCGTTGACGTTGAGATCTGATCCGAGCCCTTCAGTGAGAGAGCGGGCCGCCTTCATCTTATCGAGGATAAGTGAATCTGTTGCTCCGCATGACCGCATCGGGATACCTTCGCGATAGACGGGCGAAGATTGGGCGATACCGTTGAAAACTTCGGCACCTGACATCAACTTATTTTGAGCTATGGCCTGCACCTCGCAAAATGGTGCGCGTCATTGGACCTACTGATCGCCCTTCACATGTGGAGTTTTCGGTGAAAGACAAGCAAGAGAAAGGGCGGTGGGATACCGATGACGTGGTGACGTTCATGTACGGAAAATACAACGGCGCACTCCTACTGGCGTTGCGGGATTTTTGGAAAGCACTTTGTTCAGCTTGGCCTGACAAGCGAAATCCTCCCGTGTCTCCCGATCGTCGGGAAGAACCTTAAGACTAAGTACCCGTTTTGATGATCAAAGGGGCGGGTGGAAAAGCGCAGCGGCTCAACCGGCGCGCTTGTTCGAAACCGTCCTTGATGCTAGAAAGTGGCATGGACAACAACGTGATCAGCATTTTCGTGATGATGATGCCGCGCTCATAGCGTGGCGGGTTTCGTGCGTCCATAATGCACAAGCGACCGCCCTCGAGGCGGTTTTTTCATGGGTCGATCCGTCTCGCTGGCGAAAAATAGCCTTCGAAAGGAAACGCCGATGAACGAGATCTACATCACCGCCTCTATCCCCTACGTCAATGCCGCCCCGCATGTGGGCTTTGCCCTCGAGCTCGTCCAGGCCGATGCCTACGCCCGTCATTTCCGGCTTCTCGGCCACGACGTCAGGCTTCAGTGCGGGACCGACGACAACAGCCTGAAGAATGTCAGGTCGGCGGAAGCCGCAGGACTGCCCGTGGAGGAATTCGTCGATGCGAATGCAGACCGGTTCGAGCGCCTGGGCCGCCAACTCGATATCTCCAACGAGGAATTCGTGCGGACCTCCCGCGATCCCCGGCACGCTGCCTGCGTCCATGTCTTGTGGAGAGCATGCGCTGAAAATGGCGACCTTTACCGCAAGGCCTATGAAGGCCTCTACTGCGTCGGCTGCGAGCAATTCTACGAGCCATCGGAACTCGATGACGGGCGCTGCCCGGAACATGGCATTGCCCTTGAGGTCGTCCGCGAGGAGAACTGGTTTTTCCGTCTCTCCCGATATGGCGGCCGGCTTCTCGAACTCGTCGAGACCGGCGAGCTTCGGATCGTTCCAGCCCATCGGCGCAACGAGATCCTTGCCCTGCTGCGGCGCGGCCTGACCGATGTCAGCGTGTCGCGCAGCGCCGAACGGGCGCGAGGCTGGGGCGTTCCGGTTCCCGACGGCGAAGAGCCGAGTGGAGGTGAGGTCGTCTACGTCTGGTTCGATGCCTTGGCGAACTATCTCACAGGCCTGGGGCACGGGTCCGATCGGGCGCTCTTGCAGCGCTATTGGAACGGCGGAGACCGCATTCATGTCGTCGGCAAGGGCATCTCAAAGTTCCATGCCATCCACTGGCCGGCCATCCTGCTCTCCGCCGGCCTGCCGCCTCCATCGTCGATCCTGGTGCACGGCTACGTCACGCTGGACGGCAGGAAGATCGGCAAGTCGGCCGGCAACGGCATCGATCCGGAAGGCATCATCGACGCCTACGGAACGCCGGATGCACTGCGATATTACCTGCTCAGGCATATACGCTCGGGAGATGATGGCGACTTCTCCGGCGAACGTATCGAGGCCGCATGGTCGGGAGAGCTCGCAGGCCAGCTCGGAAATCTCGCCAACCGGGTGCTTGCCCTTCTACATCAGTCGTTCGACGGCATCGTACCGCCCGTGCCGAACAGCGAGTTCGTGCAGCAAGCCGCCCGCCTTCCGGGGAAGGTGGCGGAGGCTTTCGAGGCCTACGAGCTCCATATCGGCCTCGCCGACATTTTTGAGTTTGTCGGCGAGGCGAACCGGCGGTTTACAAAGCAGGCGCCATGGGCGGATGCGAAAACGCTGCTTGGTCATACCTCTCCGCAGGATCGCAAGGCGACCGCCGAACGTCTCGGCGCCTGCCTGGCCGAGCAGGTCTACGGCCTTGCGACCGTTGCCCGCTGTCTACTCCCGTTTCTACCGGGCTCGGCCGCAGCGCTGCATTCCAGGCTGGGAATAGCGTCTCCTCGTCTCTATCGGGATACTCTAGTCGTGGCAGGGGTCAAAGCCGCCCCGCACGCCGTGCTCTTTCCCCGAAGGGCGACAGCTTGAATCAAACCCAGCGCCGGCTTTGGGTGTAGCGCAGAGTCGGGGCCGCCCGGCGGTGACAAGAGAGGGCGTTTTGACGCGATCCCGGATGTCATAAAAGTTTCATATTGGAGCAATTGCCGGGATCGGCAAAATAATCTATTATTTCAATAGGGAAACAGGATTTCCCGATGCAAACGAAAGGATACTGATTGGACAAATTTTACGCGGATGGCTTGTTCATTACCTGCTTCATCCTGTTTGCCGTGATCTCCGTCACTAGCAATAAGTTGGGCAGTGATGGCGATGGCGATGGAGCTGGAGCGGGGTACGATGTCTCACATGGCAGCGACTGCCACGGTGGCGGCTGTGACGGTGGCGACGGAGGAGGTGGAGATGGAGGAGGAGACTAAATCAAACTGAAATCGATAGAATGCCCGACCGCCTCTAGGCGGTTTTTTGTTGCCCGGATTCCAGGTCATGCCAAGATCGCAACGAAGACAGTCCCTTATCCCACGTTATAGAGACGCGTGGCTCGCCTCCTATATCGAGCGATGGATATTGCGCGCGCCGTCAACGCAAAATGGCCGCCTTCTGACGAAGACGGCCATTGCGAGCATTTGCGAAGGGACGGTTACGCGCGCGCCGGCAGCAGGGGATAGCCGACCATGACGGCGCGGCCGAGCAGGGCTGCGACGAAAGCCTTGATGACGTCGCCTGGAATGAAGGCCATCGAGCCGACGAAGGCTTTGGTGAAGCCAAGGCCGGCGATGGTCGCGAGATAGGCGATGCCGAAGGCATAGAGCACGACGACCCCGCCGACCATGGCGGCGAGGAAGAAGCTCACGGTCTGCACCAGGCCGGATTGGCCGTGGTTGACCAGGCGCTCGCTGAGATAGCCGGTGACGAAGGCGCCGAAGATCCAGCCGACGAGGAAGCCGGCCGACGGCGAGGCGAAGATGGCAAGGCCGCCGCGGCCGCCGGAGAGCACCGGCAGGCCGATGGCGACGAGCAGCAGCACGATCAGCACGGCAATCGCGCCGCGGCGGGCGCCGAGCACGACACCGGCCATCATGACGCCAAGCGATTGGGCGGTGATCGGCACCGGAATGAAGCCGAGCGAAATCGGCGGCAGCAGGCCGAGCGCCACGATGATCGCGGCGAAGAGGGCGGTAAGGACGAGGTCGCGGGTGCTCATCATGAACTCCGTGGTTAAAATTGGTTAACTTCCATGCCGTCGAATGCGGCGCGCGTCAATCGCCGCGGCGACATTATCCGCATCCCTGAGCGTCAGGATGATCAGCGGCGCAAGCAGCGTCGTCGGCCGAGCCGTCAGCCCGCGCGCCTTGTGGGCCTCGCGGATCGCCTGATAACGGCCGACAATATCGGGCACGAAACGCAGGACGAGCCCGAGCGACAGGCCGATATCGTCGGCCTGCACCCAGCCGGTGCGCTCCAGCGGGCGGGCGAGCGCCGTCACCTCGTCGATGAAGGCGGTGATCGACGTCGTCGCCGTCACGGCGGCGGCAAAAAGCATCAGCGCCGTCAGCCGCAGCACCGGCACGAGTGCGGCCTGCCAGGAATTGAAGAGGAGATTGAAGAGCGCCACGACCACAATGGTCAGGAAGACCGGCCGCAGCCGCCGCAGGCCCTCGCCGAGCGGCAGGCCGGTCGTGCGGTAGACGACCGCCGTCAGCACCACCAGGCCGCAAAGCAGGGCGATGTTCTGGCTGATGAACAGCACGATGCCGAAGACCGCAAGCGACACCAGCTTGATTCGCGGCGAAAGCCGGTGCATCGGGCTGTTGCCTTCGACATAGAGCGATTGCATCAGGCGGCGATCTCCCTGTAGCGGGCGATCGCCTCGGTCGCCGGCGCATCGGCGGCGAGCCGCCCTTGATGAAACACCAGCACCCGCTCGAAATCGGCGATCAGTTCCAGATCATGGGTGATGACGATGGCGCTTTCCGGCAGCCCGGCGATAATCCGCTCGACCAGTGCCCGGTTCTTCAGGTCGAGTTGGTTTGTGGGTTCGTCGAGGATGAGAATGCCGGGTCCCGTCACCAGCACCGAGCAGAGGGCGGCCACCTGCAGCTCGCCGCCGGAAAGCTCATGCGCCCGGCGGTCGGCGAGCGTCTCGGCGCCGAAGCGGGCGAGCACGCCCTCGACCTTCGCCTCGATCTCCGCCTTGCTGAGACCGTGTCGCTTCAGCCCGAAGGCGATGTCGTCCCGGACGATCGGCAGGATGATCTGGTTCTGCGGCGACTGGAAGATGAAGCCGACATCGACTGCGGCAGCCTTCTCATCGGCCGTGTCGCGGCCGTTGACGGTGACACGTCCGACCGTCGGCTTGGTCAGTCCGTTGATCAGCCGCGCAAAGGTGGTCTTGCCCGAGCCGTTCAGCCCGATGACGCCGATGCGTTTGCCGCTGATGCCGAGCGTCAGCGGCTCCAGCGCCACCCGCGCCCCGAAACTGACCCCGGCGCCTTCGAATCGTATGTCCAAACCAGTTCCTCGCATCCGGCCTTCAATGGGCAGATCTGCGAAGACCAGCCCCTCATCCGGCTGCCGCCACCTTCTCCCCGTAAACGGGGCGAAGGGGATATGCCGCGACCTCTCCGTTCCCCGCCGACGTCTCGCAAGGCACGTCCCCTCTCCCCGCGAGCGGGGAGAGGGTTAGGGTGAGGGGCAGCCATTCGCGCCAACCTGACAGCAGCGCTTCTATACGGGTAATCGAGGGTGATGAAGAGCAAATCTCGATATCGGGTGGCTAGGAAGATTTTCCGCGTTATGATGCCCCATGACGAATCTGCTCTCCAATGCCGACGCCCGCCGGGTCTTCCTCGCCAAGCAGGGCCTCAGCACGCCACCGAACCGTGCCCTGACCAAGGAGGGCCTGCTGCAGCTCATCCGCGAGCTGGGTTTCGTCCAGGTGGACAGCATCCAGACGGTGGAGCGGGCGCATCACCAGATCCTGTTTTCGCGCAACCAGACCTACAGGCGCGAACATCTGACCGCGCTGCTCGAAAAGGACGGCACGCTGTTCGAGCACTGGACGCATGACGCCTCCATCCTGCCGAGCGCCTTCTTCGTCTATTGGAAGCACAAGTTCCGCCACCAGGAGAAGGTCATCATCGAGCGCTGGCGCAAATGGCGCGGCGAGGGTTTCGAGACGGCGTTCGAGGAGACCTACGAGCGCGTTGCGCGCGACGGCGCCATCCTGGCGCGCGACATCAAGGCCGACGGTCACGTTTCCGGCGGCTGGTGGAACTGGCATCCGAACAAGACGGCGCTCGAATATTTCTGGCACACCGGCAAGTTCGCCATCGCCGGCCGCTCGAATTTCCAGAAGATCTATGATCTCACCGAGCGCGTCATTCCGGCCGAATTCCGCGAGCCGGAGGTGAGCCGCGAGGAGTTTATCGACTGGGCCTGCCGCAGCGCCCTCGGCCGCCTCGGCTTTGCCACCCATGGCGAGATATCGGCCTTCTGGAGCCTCGTCTCGCCTGACGAGGCCAAGGCCTGGGTATCAACTCATCGCGACGAACTGATCGAGGTCCTGATCGAACCGGCGCTCGGGGCCAAGCCGCGCCCCTCCTGGGCCTTTGCCGATTTCCTCTCGACGCTCGACAGCTACCCCGGCGCACCGCCGCGCATCCGCGTGCTCAGCCCCTTCGACCCGATGATCCGCGACCGCAACCGCACCGAACGCCTGTTCGGCTTCTTCTACCGCATCGAGATTTTCGTGCCCGAACCGAAGCGCGAATATGGCTATTACGTCTTCCCGCTGCTCGAAGGCGACAGGCTGATCGGCCGCATCGACATGAAGGCGGACCGGAAGAAATCGACGCTCGATGTCAGGCGGCTCTGGCTGGAGCCGGGCGTGAAGGCGTCAGCGGGGCGGCTGGAGCGGCTGGAAGCGGAGCTGGAGCGGGTGGCGCGGTTCGCGGGTGTGGAGAAGGTGGTGTTGCTGGAAAGGTGGAGAGGATAAAACCCCTCCCCAACCCCTCCCCACAAGGGGGAGGGACTAACTCGCGGCCGGGTCTTGCGACCAAAATACGCTGCCACAAGCTGCATCGTCGGGGATGAAATGCGACGGCGCCACAGGATAGTCCCTCCCCCTTGTGGGGAGGGGTTGGGGAGGGGACTTTCTCCGAGCCTCAGCAGATCTCCGTCTTGCTGATCTTGATCCCGAAACCTTCCAGGCCGACATAGTGGCGCTCGCGGCTGGTCAGCAGCTTGATCGAGCTGACGCCGAGGTCCTTGAGGATCTGGGCGCCGAGGCCGATTTCCAGCCATTCGCTGTCGCGGGACTGGGCTTCGGCATGGGCTTCGCGGCCCTGGTTGCGGGCCTTGCGGCCGTTGTCGTGGTGGCCGACGCCGACCGAGCCCTCGCGCAGATAGACGATGACGCCGCGGCCTTCCTCGGAAATCTTGTGCATGTAGAAATCGACCGGGCTGTTCTTGCCGAACAGATCCTCGGCGACATTTTCCGGATGCAGGCGCACCGGGATGTCGACGCCGTCGCGGATATCGCCGAAGACGACGGCGAGATGCTGCATCGGGTCCCAGGGCAGCGAATAGGTGTGGGCCTTGGCCTTGCCGAAGGCCGTGTCGATATCGAAGCTCGCGCCATGCTCGACCAGCGTTTCCTTGCGCTGGCGATAAGCGATGAGATCGGCGACGGAGACGAGCTTCAACCCGTGCTTCTCGGCGAAATCGACGACCTGCGGGCCGCGCGTGACGGTGCCGTCATCATTGACCAGTTCGGAGATGACGCCGATCGGCGGCAGGCCGGCAAGCTTGCAGAGGTCGACGGCGGCTTCCGTATGGCCGGAGCGCATCAGCACGCCGCCTTCGCGCGAAACCAGCGGGAAGATGTGGCCGGGGCGGACGAAATCGGCGGCGCCGACATTCGGATTGGCGAGGTTGCGCACCGTCAGCGTCCGGTCGTCGGCCGAGATGCCGGTCGTCGTGCCGTGCTTGAAATCGACCGAGACGGTGAAGGCGGTCGTATGGGCCGAATCGTTTTCCGCCACCATGGCGTTGAGGTTGAGGCGTTTCGCCTCCTCCTTCGGCATCGGCGCGCAGACGATGCCGGAGGTGTGGCGCACGATGAAGGCCATCTTCTCCGGCGTCGTGTGCACGGCGGCGACGATCAGGTCGCCCTCGTTTTCGCGGTCATTGTCGTCCATGACGACGACGATTTCACCGGCCTCGAAGGCCCTGATGGCGTCGACGACGCGTTTCTGATCGTAAGACATGGACGCTCCTATTTCAGCCGGCCGGTCTGGCCGCGGTCGCGAAGATAATGATCGGCGATGGCGCAGGCGACCATCGCCTCGCCGATCGGCACGGCGCGGATGCCGACGCAGGGGTCGTGCCGGCCCTTGGTGCGGACATCGACATTCTTGCCGTCGGCATCGATCGACTGGCGTTCGGTCAGGATCGACGAGGTCGGCTTGACGGCAAACCGCGCCACCACCGGCTGCCCGGTCGAGATCCCGCCGAGAATACCGCCGGCATTGTTGGAAAGAAAGATCGGCGTGCCGTCATTGCCCATGCGCATCTCGTCGGCATTGTCTTCGCCCGATGTTTCGGCGGCGGCAAAACCATTGCCGATCTCCACGCCCTTGACGGCGTTGATCGACATCAGCAGTGAGGCGATGTCCTGGTCGAGCTTGGCATAGATTGGTGCGCCGAGACCGGCCGGCACGCCTTCGGCGACCACTTCGACGACGGCGCCGATCGACGAGCCGGCCTTGCGGATGCCGTCGAGATATTCCTCCCACACCGGCACGATCGCCGCATCGGGGGAGAAGAACGGGTTCTGGCCGACCTGGTCCCAGTCCCAGTTGCGCCGTTCGATCTTGTGCTTGCCGATCTGCACCAGGGCGCCGCGCACGGTCACACCGGGCACGACGAGGCGGGCAATGCCGCCGGCGGCAACCCGTGCCGCGGTCTCGCGCGCCGAGGAGCGGCCGCCGCCGCGATAGTCGCGAATTCCGTATTTCAGATCATAGGTAAAATCGGCGTGGCCGGGGCGGTATTGCCGGGCGATCTCGCCGTAATCCTTGGAGCGCTGGTCGGTGTTTTCGATCAACATCGAGATCGGCGTGCCGGTTGTCGTCATCGTCTCGCCGTCGGCGTCGAGCATGACGCCGGACAGGACCTTCACCAGATCGTCCTCGCGCCGCTGCGTGACGAAGCGGGATTGTCCGGGCTTGCGCTTGTCGAGCCAGACCTGCAGGTCCGCGAGCGTGAAGCGCAGCCCCGGAGGGCAGCCGTCGACGACGCAGCCGAGCGCCGGACCATGGCTTTCGCCCCAGGTGGTTACGCGGAAGAGGTGACCGAATGTATTGTGCGACATGTGTTCCCACGGTGGCGCGCCAAAGCCGGCCGCGCCATTGCTTGAAAAGGCGCGACACTCATAGGCCAAAAAACCGTCGAGGCAAAAGCCTTTCTTTGCGTCAAACCGGCAGCGGCGGAAATGCTGTTCCGTCCCTGTCAGAGGAAGCCGGTCAGGATGCCAGCCGCCATCCCGTTCCGGTGGCCTCGGTGGTGAAATCCTCGAAGGAGAGCGGCCGTGAGAAGGCATAGCCCTGCAGGATGTCGCAGCCGAGATCGCGCAACAGTTCGGCATGGGCCGCCGTCTCAACGCCTTCGGCCACCGTCTCGACGCCGAGCGAGCGGGCAATGTCGATGATCGAGCGGACCAGCGCCCGTTCCTGCGTGGCGCCGACGATCGGCTGCACCAGCTGGCGATCGATCTTCAGCCGCTTGGGCTTCAGCTTCAGCAGGCTGACGATCGAAGTATGGCCGGTGCCGAAATCGTCGATCTCGATATCGATGCCGAGCGCCTTGATGCGCTCGAGATTGTGCGAGGCGACATCCTCGCTCTCGTCGAGGAAGATCGATTCCACCAGTTCGAAGGAAAGTTCGCCGGGGCGGATATGCAGGTCGGCGAGCGATTCCAGCAGGCTGCCGTCATGCAGCCGCCGCGCCGAGACATTGACCGAGACCTTGGGCACGGCAATGCCCAGCGCCGTCCAGCGCATCCTGTCGCGCAGCGCCGTTTCCAGCACGATCCGGTCGAGCATCTGCACGACATTGATCTCGTCGGCGATGCGCAGGAACCGGTCGGGCGCAAGCCACCCCTTGGACGGATGCTTCCAGCGCACCAGCGCCTCCACCCCTGTCAGTTCCATCGTCCGGGCGGAGAATTGCGGCTGATACCAGGCGGTGAATTCGCCATTGTCGATGCCGGCGAGGATCTCGTCGGCGGTGCGTTTGGTGTTGACGATATCGGCCTGGAGATTGTGGTTGAAGAATTCGAAGCGGTTGCGGCCCATGCTTTTGGCGCGGTAGAGCGCGATATCGGCATTGATCAGCACCTTGCGCGCATCGACATGAATGCCGTTGGCAAGTGCGATGCCGATCGACACGCCGCAGCGGCAGGCAAAACCCTGGAAATCGATCGGCTGGCGCATCTCCTCGATGATCCTGGCTGAAAGCTCGGCCATCTCCTGATCGCCGACATCGACGGCGAGGATGACGAATTCGTCGCCGCCGATGCGCGCCACGAGATCGCTGCCGCGGACATTCTTGGCGAGCACCTTCGAGGCGTGCACCAGCATCGCATCGCCGGCGGCATGGCCGAGCGTGTCGTTGATCTCCTTGAAGCGGTCGAGGTCGATGTGCAGGATCGAGAATTTCTGCCGCTGCCGGCGGCCGTCATTCGTCAGCTCTTCCAGCGCGATATCGATCTTGCGGCGATTGGCGAGCGCGGTCAGCGGGTCGTGCAGCGAATTGTGCTCGATCCTGTTTTTGGCAAGCTCGAGCTCGATATTCTTGGCCACGGCCTCGTCCTTGGCCGCCTTCAGCCGGATCGTCATCAGCACGTCTTCGGTGGCATCGAAGGCGATGCCCATGATCTTCATCTCGCCGGTCCCCGTCTGGTGGACCTTGCCGACCGAGCGCACATAGCGCACCGCGCCGTTATCGACGATCACCCGGCAGACCAGGGTGTGGGTATCGCCGTTCTTCTTGAAGTAGCGGGCGCTTTCGAGCGCCAGGCCCCGATCCTCGGGGTGGATGCAGCCAAGCCAGGTCTCCTCGGTCATGAAGCCGTTGCGCGGCGCAAGCCCGTAGAGTTCGTGCATGCGCTCGTTCCAGATCGAGCCGCCCCGGTCGGGCCGTGCTTCCCAGATGCCGCATTGATAGGAATTGAGCGCCAGGTCGAGCCGGCTCGACAGTTCGGCCAACTGCCCCTCGCGGCTGGAAAGCTCTTCAAGCGCCAGCTCCAGCTCGGCATTCTTGACCTCGCTCATATCTTTCGCCTTGCGTAGCGTGTCGGTCGTCTCCGCATCGACGGTCACGTCCCAGACGATGCCGATCGTCTTGCTGACGCCGCAGGCATCCGTATAGAAGGCGCCGACCGAGCGCAGATGCCGGATTCCGCCATCGGCAAGCAGGATGCGGTATTGCGCCGTGCAGGCGGTGCCGGCGATGCTGCAGCTGAAGAAATGCACTTCGGCAATGTCGCGGTCCTCGGGCAGGATCGCCGCCAGCCATTCGTCGAGCGCCCGGCTGCCCTCCTGCGCCGGCTTGCCGTGCAGCGCCGCGGCGCGCGCATCCCAGAGCAGGCTGCTCGAATGATCCTGCAGTTCCCAGATGCCGATATTCGAGGATTTCAGCGCCAGATCGAGCCGCTGCGACAGTTCCTTGAGTTTCGTCTCGCGCGTCTCCAGCTCGGTGATGTTGCGATTGCGCTCGCCGAGCAGGAGGGTGGCGAAGAAGATCGGGATGATGATGATGCAGCCGGCGGCAAGGACGATCAGGCGCAGCTCGGTTCGGTTTTCCGGTATCGCGTTCCAGCCGCTGTTGGGGACGACGGAGAGTTCCCACTTGCCGCCGGCAAAGCCGATCTTCTGGCGCATCGGATTCTTGCCGTCGATCTCGGACGACCCGAAGAACGGTGCGGCTGTCGCACCCCTCGCCGGCGAGCCGATATCCCGGATGGCGATCGAAAGATGGTTGAGATGCGGAAAACGTTCCCGGTTTTCGCGGTCGCGCGCCGGCATCAGCCCGGTCGCCTCGTAGAACATTTGCTGGTCGATGACGAGCTCGACTGCCCCCCAGAGCCGCCGCTGGCCGTTCTCCTTGACGAAGACCGGGAAGAATATGGCAAAGCCGTCCCGGCCGTCGGTGCGGACAGGACCATAGAAGCGCGCCGACAGATCGGCGGCCGCCGGCGTCATCGCCTGGCGTGAAAACAGCGTTGCGCGCACGTCGCGGCCGATCTCCTCATTACCGGGTAGCCTGGGATAGACGTTGTCGATGATGAAATCCGGTGCGACGGCGATGTGAATGAAGGACGGATTCTGGATCAGCAGCCAGTTGATCTGCCGCTCCATCTCCTCTCCGTTTGCGGCGCTGACGGAGATCAGATTGGCAAGGTCGCGGACCATGCTGAGGTCCATATTGATCTCAGCCATCACCCGGGCGCGGATGAGGTTCGCCTCGCTTTCGGTGCGGATATGAAGTTCGCGCCCATAAGATTGAGTATTGGCTCGGTCGAGGCCGAAGCCGACCATGATGACGACAAGGGCGACAAGCGATGAAACCAGAAACGAGACGCGGGTATTCTTCAACACGCGCCGTAACTGCTTGTTGTCGCTCAGCCTGGATAACAAAACGAAACTCCCATCTTCCGGGCGACTTTAGGGCGTGGGAGTTAATTTACGATTGCCCCGAGACGATGCCAAAAATCATGGGAAGGGAAAATCAGCGGTTAACGCTATGTCTTGATTATATTTAAAATCCTATTCATCAATTAGGCGGAAAAAGCCATTCTTACGGGCAATTTTCGCCATATTCAGGAGGCTATGTGTGGCCAGTCATATTCTCGTGCAGCGTTTCAAAAGGATTGCCGCCATGCGTTTCGTCGTCGCCACGCTTTTGGCAACAGCAAGTTTCCTGTCGCCGATGAGCGGTTTTGCCGAGAGCGCCGATGTCGAGGCGACGATCAAGAAGGTCGACACCGCCAATCTCGTGCTGACGCTTGATGACGGCAAGACCTATCAGGCGCCCGAGGAATTCAATTTCGACGGGCTGGCGGCCGGCGTGAAGGTCATCGTCTTCTACACCGAAGTCGACGGCAAGCGCGTCATCAACGATCTCGATATCGTCAAGTAAGGCCGCTTCTGGAGAATGGTAAGGTGAGGTTCGCGCCAATGGCTGCCCCTCACCCTAGCCCTCTCCCCGTAAACGGGGCGAGGGGACGTGCCCTGCGAGACGCCAGTGGGGAACGAGAGGTTGCGGCACACCCCCTTCGCCCCGTTTACGGGGAGAAGGTGCCGGCAGGCGGATGAGGGGCAGGCGCCCTACAGCCAGACGATCGTCCGCTCGCCGGTGTCGATCCTGACGATCTGGTCCTGTGGGATGCCGCCTTCCGCCGCACTGCTCTTCGGCAGGTCAGCGATCATCTGGAACAGTGTGCGGATGACGCCGCCATGGGTGACGCAGACGGTCGGGCGGTCGACGGATTGCAGCCATGAGCCGGTGCGCCAGGAGAGGATCTCGTAGCTTTCCGCGTCGTCGCCGGGCGGGATGAAATCCCATTTCGAGGCGTTGCGTTCGGCCACCCGCTCGCGCTGCGTCGCCTTCAGCTCCTTGAGCGTCGAGCCCTCCCAGTCGCCGAAGGAAATCTCCACCAGTCTCGGATCGGTGCGATAGGCAAGCGGCGGCAGGCCCATGGCGGCGCGGACGATTTCCATCGTCGCGCGCGTGCGCCCGAGCGGGCTTGCGACGAAATCGAATGCATCGACCGTGTCGCCGAGAATTTCGCCAAGCGCCAGCCCGTTCTGCCGGGCCTGTTCCAGGCCCGTGGCATTCATCGGGATATCCTTCTGGCCCTGCAGGCGGCGCTCGGCATTCCAGTCGGTCTGACCGTGTCTGATCACGTAGATAAGCACGGGTCTCGGCTCCGGAATGCTTCAGTCCTTGACGACCGAAATGTCGGGCGCGTCGACCGCTTTCATGCCGATGACATGATAGCCGCTGTCGGCATGGTGGACTTCGCCGGTGACGGAGCGCGACAGGTCCGACAGCAGATAGAGGCCGACATCGCCGACTTCTTCGATGGTGACGGTCCGGCGCAGCGGCGCGTTATATTCGTTCCATTTCAGAATATAGCGGAAATCGCCGATGCCGGAGGCGGCGAGCGTCTTGATCGGGCCGGCCGAGACGGCGTTGACGCGGATGTTCTGCGGTCCGAGGTCGACGGCCAGATATTTGACGCTCGCTTCGAGCGCGGCCTTGGCGACGCCCATGACGTTATAGTTCGGCATCACTTTTTCGGCGCCGTAATAGGTCAGCGTCAGCATGGCGCCGCCATCGGTCATCAGCTTCTCGGCGCGGCGTGCGACCGAGGTGAAGGAATAGACGGAAATCTGCATCGTCTTGGCGAAATTGTCGGCCGAGGTGTCGACGTAACGGCCGGTCAGCTCGTCCTTGTCGGAGAAGCCGATCGCGTGCACGAGGAAATCGATCTTGCCCCAGAGCTTTTCGACGTTTGCGAAAACCTCGTCGATGGTGGCTTCGTCGGCAACGTCGCAGTGGCCGACCAGCGTCGCGCCGATTTCGGCGGCGAGCGGCTCGACGCGCTTCTTCAGCGCATCGCCCTGGTAGGTGAGCGCGACTTCTCCGCCCTGCGCATGAATGGCCTTGGCAATACCCCACGCAATCGAGCGATTGTTGGCGACACCCATGATGACGCCGCGTTTGCCTGCCATGAGGCCGGATGCTTGAGCCATATTTCGCTCCCTAGGAATTCTGATCGATCCTGCCTATGGCATAGGCCGTTAATCGGTTCAAGCTTGGCCTGGATCATCAACTGTTAGGTATCGTAACAAAGGGTGCGAAAGTCATAAATATTTCACAGGAACAGGCCTTCGCGCATGCTCCGCATGAGATCGGTGACTTTGTCGTCGGGCTTTTCCCACAGGATAATGCGCAATTCGACGACGAGATCGCCCCTGCCGCCCTCTTCGCGGGGCAATCCCTGGCCGGGGATTTTGATCGTCTTGTCAGAGCCGGACCACGCTGGGATAGTAACGTTGAGCGGCCCGCTCAGTCCCTCGATGCGCGCCTCGGTGCCGAGCACGGCATTTTCGATGCTGAGCGGCAGCACGGCATGCAGATCGAAACCGTCGACGGTGAAGCGCGGATCGGGCGCAATGCGAATGTTGATGACGGCATCGCCCCGCTGCATGCCCGGCAGCTTGAAGCCCTGTCCCTTGAGCCGCAGCTCGTGACCATCCTTGGTGCCGGGCGGCAACGCGAAACCGATCTCGCGACCCTCCGGCAGTGAGGCGGTAATCCAGCCGCTCTTCAGCACGTCGTCGATCGTCACCGTCGCCGTCGCCACCTCGTCGGGTGCTTTTTCGAGGCCCGTATCCTTGGCGCCGGTGAACCGGCGCACCAGGGATGTCAGGATACTGAGCGGCAGGGGCAGGTTGGCGCCGGCATTGCCTGCCATCTCAGCGGCGTCTTCGTCGCCCCTGGTGTCGGCCTCCGCGGCATCGCCATCCACGCGCCTGCCGGCCTCGCTCGCCTGCTGGCTCTGGGTCTGTTGGTTCTGGGCCTGCTGATTCTGGCTCTGCTGATTTTGGGCCTGCTGATATTGCGCCTGCTGCGCGCGGCCCTGCGCCTGGCCGCCGCCGGCAGCGCGTGCCTGGGCGCCGAAAATGCGCTCGACCATCTCGTCGGCCGGCTCGGCCGATCCTGCCTGTTGTCTGGCGCTCTCGGCCGCCGCCTTCTGGGCGGCGCGTGCAAGCTCTTCCATCACCCGCTCGGCATTGGCCTGCGCCGCCTTGGCGCGCACGGCAGCCTCACGCGCAGCCTGGCGCTGCTGCATGATCGTCTGTTCCTGCTTCTTGGTTTCCGCCATCCGCACCGCATTGTCGAACAGGCTGCGTTTGCGCGGGTCCTTCAACGTTTCATAGGCGCGGCCGATCTCGGCGAACCGGGCCGTCGCCGTCGGGTCGCCCTGATTGTGGTCGGGATGGGCCGATTTGGCCATGTTGCGCCAGGCCGCCTTGATCTCGTCTGCCGCCGCGTCGCGTTTGACGCCCAGAATTTTATAAGGATCGCGCATGTCAAACCGCCGGTGTTGCGATGCGGGAAGCCACGTCCTTGCCCGGCATCCCGAAATTCCAAAATCAAAGCCAATATCAACTCGTCACGTGCCATCCCGCCCCAACGGCATGGACAGCCACTCTCAACCCCGATCGTGCGCGGGAGTTGCTAATCACTTCTTATTTCTATGGAGAGATGTGGAGTGTTTTGCGCCGAATGGTTAGCTCTTTGCTAAGCATTCGGCAGAGAGCCGTCAGGCGTTAACCTGTCGGGCCGGATCGGCTCCCAATCAGCTTTCCCGCCGGAAATTAACTTTCCGGCTGGAAGCTTAGGAGCTGCCAGTTGCCGCCGCCGACGAGGCAAGTCTTGCCGTAGAATTTGGCGATGCCGACATAGGAATGCCGCGTCGTGCGGAACTGGCGGCAGACCTGGCCTGATTCGTTGTTCTCGACGATCGTATCGATGACGCCGGCACTGCCCGTCGATGCATTCGCCCAGGGAAGCGGCTGGCCCTCGAGCCTTTGCACATCGGCCGAGGTCACGGCATTGCGCACGGTCATCTCGTCCGACAGCGTATCGGTGCTCGGCGGCGTCTGCGGCACGGTGCCGGTTGCCACCGACCGGTCGACCTTGGCTTCACTGAGAAAATCCATGCCGCCTGCCAGGCAGCCGGAAAGCGAAAGCATGGCAACGCCGATGACGAAGAACGCGCAGCTGCGTTGCCGCAGGCTCTTTGTATGGCGATATGACTTTGCTATGACTTCCACCCTGCATCCTGTCCAGTTATCAAAAGCTGGGCGAGTTTTGAATAATCCGGGGCATTTGAACCAATATGTCGGCAAACGAGTTAACAAGCGGTGACTTTACCGAAAGTGGCGAACCCTTCAAGCTCTTTGCCGAATGGCTTGGAGAAGCGGAGGCTTCCGAACCCAACGACCCGAATGCCGTGGCGTTGGCAACGGTCGATGAGGATGGTCTTCCCAATGTCCGCATGGTTCTCCTGAAGGGATTCGACGAAGACGGTTTTGTCTTCTACACCAATTTCGAGAGCCAGAAAGGCCGTGAAATTCTCGGCCAGAAAAAGGCCGCCATGTGCTTTCACTGGAAAAGCCTGCGCCGCCAGGTCAGGCTGCGCGGCCCGGTCGAGATCGTCACCGACGCCGAAGCCGACGCCTATTTCAAGACGCGGGCCCGCGGCAGCCGCATCGGCGCCTGGGCTTCGAAACAATCCCGCCCGCTCGAAAGTCGATTCGCGCTTGAAAAGGCGGTGGCCGAATATACCGCCCGTTATGCCATCGGCGAAATTCCGCGCCCCGCCCACTGGTCGGGCTTCCGCATCCGGCCGACCTCGATCGAATTCTGGAAGGACCAGAATTTCCGCCTGCATGACCGCATCGAATTTCGCCGGCCCTTGCCGGAGGGCGCATGGGACAAGGTCAGGATGTATCCGTAAGTGGCGCTATTTGCCCATCAGCTTCAGCGGAATGCCGGAGGCAAGGGCTGAGACGTAGCGTCGCTTCTGGTAGAAGCCGTTCAGCGAAATGCGGCTGAGATAGCCGGTTTTCCGCGCCAGCGGCAGGCCCGGCTGGGTGGTGACCGCAAGCTGAAAGCCGAGATTGCGGGCAATTGCTGCCTCGCGGCTGGTCGCCGTCTCCGGCGTGCCGTAGGGATAGGCGATCGTCTTGGGGCGGATGCCGGTCACCACTTCCACGTAATCGGCCGAAACCTGCATTTCTATCCGCGCTTCGGCTTCCGACAGGCGGGCCAGCGCCCGGTGGCTGATCGTATGGGCGCCGAGTGCGGCGAGGGGATGGGCCGCCAGCCATTGCAGATGACCAGGACCCATCACCAATTCGCGGGTGATATCGGTCGGCTCGATGCCGTTTTCCCGTGCCAGCATGTCGATCGCGGCAACGGCGCGCGCCTCGTCGGAGCGGTGGATATAGGCGGCGAATCGATCGAAGGCAGTCCATTGCTGCTGCGGATCGTCGAGCGGCAGGCGCTCGCTGCCGCGGCCGAAATCGAAGCGGAGTTCGCTTGAGCGGCGCAAGAGCACGGCGAGCGTCTCCCACCAGATGCTGTGCGAGCCCTCGGCAAAACCCTTGGCGACGAATACCGTGAACGGCGCCCGATGCTGTTCGAACACCGGCAGCGCGTGCTCCAGATTGTTGATGTAGCCGTCGTCGAGCGTGAAGGCGGCAAACGGCTTTCCGGCCTCGGGCTCGGCCAGCAGCGCCGGCACCTGATCGAGCGGCACGAAGCGATAGCCCTCCCGCCTCAGCCGCCGCAGCGCCGTATCGAGAAAGCCGGGGGTGATTTCCAGATGCGCATTCGGCTCGAAAGCCTCCGGCACGTGCGGGCGGACATGATGCAGCGTGAAGACGACGCCGCGTCCGCGGGCTTGACGCATCAGCCCGGCGGCGGCGATGAGCCAGGAAACCTCGAGCCCGGCGCCGATTGCCGCGCGTTTTGCCAGTCGCTTGAATTGTCCCGCCATGCGCCGTCCGTTGCCTTTTTCCGGAGACTAGCAAACGCGGCTTAAGCCTTGCTGAATCCCGATTTCGCACGGGACTTTTCATTTCCTGTTAACCAAGGCGATGAAAAGACTAGAAAAATGGTAGGAGTTGCCTCAAAGTCGCGCCAAACTTGCCGCTTCTGTCACATTACGGCACAAAGGCCGATCCTGTCCGCCGACGCATCAAGGGGAACTGCATGAGAACGCTTCTGGCGGCTGTTTTGACCGTAACGCTGGCCATTTCGGCGCCTCTTACGGCCTTGGCTGGCAGCGCTTCATTGATCCTCGATGCCCGCACCGGCAAGGTTCTCGCCGCCGAGAACGCCGATACGCTGAACCATCCAGCCTCGCTGACCAAGATGATGACGCTCTATCTCACCTTCGAGGCTCTGAAGCGCGGCAAGATCGGCTGGGATACGCCGATCAAGATGTCGAAATATGCCGCCGCCCGGCCGCCGACCAAGCTCGGCGTCAAGGCCGGCGGCACGATCACGGTGCGCGAGGCGGTCTATGGCATGATCATCAAATCCGCCAATGATGCCGCCGCCGCCATGGGCGAGACGCTCGGCGGCTCGGAAAGCGGCTTTGCCCGGATGATGACGGCCAAGGCCCGCCAGCTTGGCATGAGCCGCACCGTCTTCGTCAACGCCTCCGGCCTGCCGGACGGCCGTCAGGTCACCACCGCGCGCGATATGTCGACGCTCGCCATCGCGCTGATGAAGAATTTCCCGAACGAATACCGGCTGTTTTCGGCGGCAAGCTTCAATTTCCGCGGCCGCACCGTGCGCGGCCACAACAATCTCATGTACCGCTACCAGGGCATGGACGGCATCAAGACCGGTTACACCAATGCCTCCGGCTTCAATCTCGTCAGCGCCGTCAAGGACGGCAACCGCCGCGTCGTCGGCGTCGTGCTCGGCGGCCGCACCGCCCGCAGCCGCGACGCCAAGATGGCCGGTCTGCTCGACCGCTATCTCGGCCGTGCCTCCTCTTCCGGCGGCGCCAAGCTGGTGGCGAGCGTCGGGGCCAGGGAGCCTGTCGAAATCGCCTCCGCCGCCGATTCCGATGTTCCGGTGCCGCTGAGCGCGCCGCGCCCGGCCGACGATCTTGCCGCAAAGAGCCTGGCCTATGCCGATGACGCCGTCGTGCCATTGGAGCGTCCGGTCGCGATGGACGAAATCCTGAACGCCGGCAAGGCGCCGAAAATGTCGGCAGACAAAGCCGATGGTGACTGGCAGATCCAGATCTCGGCCGCGCCGAGCGCCGATGCGGCGCGTGCGCTTCTCGCCCAGGCAAAGTCGGAGGGCGGCGCGCCGCTCAGTTCCGCCTCGCCCTATACCGAGGCAGTCGGGACGGGCGCCAACAAGATCTATCGCGCCCGCTTCGTCGGCTTCGCCAGCAAGGATGCCGCCGTCTCCGCCTGCGATGCACTGAAGCAGCGCTCCTACGATTGCATGCTGCTGCCGGACCACGGCTGATCGCCGCAGCAATTCAAAGTGTTACAGCGTCCTTGAGTCTGAACAGACGCGCGGCGCTCTAAGACAATCGACTCTGGACAAGCATCGGGAATCAGCGTCTTCTCCATAAACAAAAGGAGAACGCTGATGTTGCGTCGTCTTGCCGATCAGTTCGAAACCTCATCCGCCACCTATGCCGCGGCCAACGGCATCGAGCGTGACCCTGACTGGTTTCTCCTGAAACTGCAGGAGGAGGTGGGTGAACTCACCCAGGCCTGGAACCGTGTCACCGGCCGCGGGCGCCGCAGGGACCGAACGCCGGAACAACTCCACCGCGATCTCGCCGACGAAACCGCCGACCTGCTCGGCCACATCCTGCTCTTTGCCCGCCGCAACGATATCGATCTGGCCGCGGCGATCGAACGGAAGTGGCGGTTCCAGCCGGCGGAAGTATCGAAGAGCTGAGGAAGATCAGCCGACCTTGTAGCGATAAAACTTGGTGTCCACCGCCATCAGCGGAAACGAGCGGGGCAGGGCGGTGTTGGCGATCTCGGTAAAGCCGTTCTTCTCGTAGAAGCGATGGGCGGCGACAAATTTGTCCGTGGTGCCGAGGAAGATATCGGTGAGGCCGGCATCCCTGGCATGGGCGAACAGGCGATCGAGGAGCAGCGCCGCCACACCATGCTCGCGGCCGCGCACCGCGGCGGCGACGAACATCTTGCGCAGCGCCGCCTGGTTGTTGCCGATATCCTTCAAGCCCAGCGTGCCGACGATGGCGCCGTCCTTGACCGCGACCCAAAACTCTCCCTTGCCGGACTGGTAGAAATCCGGGATCACCCTGAGGTCCGGCTGCGCATCGGCGGTGATGTCGATGCCGAACTCTTCGCGCTGGATCGGCAGGATCACCGAAAGCACGGCATCGGCGTCGCCTTCCGCAAAACGCCTGATCTCGACCTCCGCCATCACGGGCTCCTTTCGCCTCAGGTCTGCGTGCCGCCGACCGTCACCTGATCCATGCGCAGATGCGGCTGGCCGACGCCGACCGGGACCCATTGGCCGGCCTTGCCGCAATTGCCGATGCCGGTATCGAGCTTCATGTCGTTGCCGATCATCGATACCCGCTTCATCGCATCCGGGCCGTTGCCGATCAGCATCGCGCCCTTGATCGGCGCGCCGACCTTGCCGTTCTCGATCAGATAGGCTTCGGTGCAGCCGAAGACGAATTTGCCGGAGGTGATATCCACCTGGCCGCCGCCGAAGGAAACGGCATAGATGCCCTTCTTCACCGAGGCGATGATTTCCTCGGGCGTCTTGTCGCCGCCGAGCATATAGGTGTTGGTCATGCGCGGCATCGGCACATGCGCATAACCCTGGCGGCGGCCGTTGCCGGTTGGCGCCATGCCCATCAGCCGGGCATTCTGCCGGTCCTGCATATAGCCGACGAGCTTGCCGTTCTCGATCAGCACGTTGTAGCCCGACGGCGTTCCCTCGTCGTCGATGGTAATCGAGCCGCGGCGGTTGTCGATCGTGCCGTCGTCGACGACGGTGACGCCGGGAGCGGCGACCATCTGGCCGAGCAGGCCTGCAAAAGCCGACGTCTTTTTGCGGTTGAAATCGCCTTCCAGCCCGTGGCCGACGGCCTCGTGCAGCATCACGCCCGGCCAGCCGGAACCGAGAACGACGTCCATGGTGCCCGCCGGCGCATCGATCGCCTCGAGATTGACGAGCGCCTGGCGCAGCGCCTCGTCGGCGCCGTACTGCCAGCTGCCCTCGGCGATGAAGTCGCCGAAGCCGATCCGCCCGCCGCTGCCGTAGGAGCCGCTTTCCTGCCGATCGCCTTCGCCGACCATGACCGAGATGTTGATGCGGGTCATCGGCCTGATGTCGCGCACGCGATGCCCGTCGGCGCGCAGGATGTCGACCACCTGCCAGCTTGCCGCGACCGAGGCGGTCACCTGCCGCACCTTGTCGTTCTTGCCCCTGAGATAGGCGTCGATATCCTGCAGGACCTTGACCTTTTCCTCGAAGCTCGGCTGGCCGATCGGGTTCTGGTCGCCGTAGAATTTCTTATTGGTGCCTTGCGGGGCTGCCGCATAGGAGCCGGAATAGCCGCGCGTCACCGCGCCCACGGCATCCGCCGCCCGCTTCAGCGCCGCCACCGAAAGATCGCCGGCATGGGCAAAACCGACCGCTTCGCCGGCAACGGCGCGCAGGCCGAACCCCTGCTCGGTGTTGAAGCTGCCGCCCTTCAGCCGGCCATTGTCGAAGGTCAGCGCCTCGGCCTGCGCATGCTCGATAAACAGCTCGCCGTCATCGGCGCCGGCGAGCGCCTCGGCGACCAGACCACGCATCGTGGCTTCGTCGGCATCGAATAGCGTCAGGAGATCGGTGGTCATGGTCTGGCTCCAATGGGCATGCGTGCGGAAATGCGCTTACGCATCTAGATAGGGCTCCCAATGATAAGGAGTGAAGCCCTGCTGTCGAATTTTCTTTGTGGGAGAGGTTATCTTGGCCTCGTGCGACACCGTCCGGTTCGTGCGGATGCTGCCCCTCACCCTAACCCTCTCCCCGTAAACGGGGCGAGGGGACGTGCCCTGCGAGAGGTATGCGAGGGACGGAGGGGTCGCGACAATCCCCTTCGCCCCGCAAGCGGGGAGAAGGTGCCGGCAGGCGGATGAGGGGCGGACCCGCGGCAGGCCGCCAGCTGCCCTTACGGCAGCGCGTCGAAACCTTCGGCGAAGCCCTTGAGGTCGACGGGGATGCCGATGCCTTCTTCGGGGGTCTGGAAGACGATGAAGGTTGCCTGGGCGCCGCTGCGGAAGGTCTTCAGCAATTCGTCCTCGAGCACCACCTCGGCATAACAGCCATCGGCGAAGCAGCGCACGAAATAGGCGCGGCCGATATCCTTGCCATCGACATTGAGGCCGAGGCCATTCGGCAGGAGCACGCCGAGCGGTGCCAGCACCCGCAGGATCTTCGACTTGCGGTCGGCGGTCTTCAGCACGACGACGGAAAGCCCGACCTCGGGCCGATCCTCGGCGATGACGTTCTGCATCAGCGCGCATTGTTCGGTCGAAGCCCCTGCCGGCTTGTCGCAGACGACCGACCATGCGCCGTGATTGGATTTCACCGTGCCCGGTGCCTGCGGCTGGGTCTGGCCGGGTGACACCTGGATATTCGGATTGGCCGCGTTCGGCTGCTGCGGCGTCGCGCTCGGAGCGGGAGCAGGGGCCGCAGCCGGCGGCTTGGCCTGCGCCGGCGCCGGTTGCTGCTGTGCGAAAACGGGCGTCGTCGCTGCGGCCGCGATGCTGGCAGTCACGAGAAGCGCCTGCGCGAGGGAACGGAAACCCATGGAAACCTCTGGATATCGAATCATTGCGGCTATTGTTGAAGCTGCCCACCAAAAATGAAAAGCCCCACCCCGTGAAAACCGGGGGACTGCGGCGGAAATTGGACCTTTCGGCAAGAATGTGCGGCGCGCGGATTGGCCGGAAAGCCGATTTTTCATATGCTGATGAAAAACTTGGGATGTTTTGCCCTTCCGGCCTGCCTATGCTTTCAGCAAAAATGCCGCATAGACAATTGCTCTGACCTGTTGCGGCAAATGCCAAACTGTGGTTTGAAGCGCTGAAGATGGCAAGGATTCTGCGTTCTATTCTGCAGGTCAAGCGCTCGAGGGAGATAATAAGGTGATGAAGAAGGCTTATGCAGCCCTGACCACGCTGGTCTGTCTGCTTTTTGCTTCCGGCACATATGCCGACCAGCCAATGCCGTGGCAGGCGACGCTGCAGCCGGCGGCAACGCCGATCATGCGGGAAATCCACTGGTTCGAACAATATACCCTGTGGTTTATCGTTCCGATCACGCTCTTCGTTCTGGTCCTGCTCATCGTCGTCTGCGTCAAGTTCCGCGCCAGCGCGAACCCGGTCCCCTCGAGGACGAGCCACAACACTATGATCGAGATTGCCTGGACCGTGGGGCCGGTCCTGGTGCTGCTTCTTCTCGCCATTCCTTCGTTCAACCTGCTGACGGCGCAGCTGACGCTGCCCGAAAACCCCGATGTGACGATCAAGGCGACCGCCACCCAGTGGCAGTGGAACTATGAATATGAAGGTTCGGGCGACAGCCCGCTGGCTTTCGACAGCTATCTCTTGAAGGATCAGGACCGCGCTGCCGCCGGCAAGGAAGACAAGTCGGTTTATCCCAGGCTTCTGGCCGTCGACAACGAACTGGTGCTGCCGGTCAACAAGACGGTCCGCGTTCTCGTGACCTCTGCCCCGACCGACGTCATCCACGCTTTCGCCATGCCGTCCTTCGGCGTCAAGATCGACGCCGTGCCGGGCCGCCTGAACGAGACCTGGTTCAGGGCCGAGCGCGAAGGCCTGTTCTATGGCCAGTGTTCCGAGCTCTGCGGCAAGGACCATGCGTTCATGCCGATCGCCATCCGCGTCGTCTCCGAGGACAAGTACAAGCAGTGGCTGACGACGGCCGCCAGCGACTTGCCCGGCGCCTACAAGACACTCATGGCTGCAACCGACGGTCCCGCAAAGACCCTCGACGTCGCCGAAGCACAGTAATTAAGGGGATCGGGACAATGGCTGGACCTTCCGCTCACGACGATCATTCTCACGGTCATGCCCATGATGACCACGCCCATGATCATGACCACGATCACGGGCACGGGCACAAGCCGAGCTTTGTCAATCGCTGGCTGTTTTCGACCAACCACAAGGACATCGGCACGCTCTACCTGATCTTCGCGATCATCGCCGGCATCATCGGCGGCGCGCTGTCGGTGGCGATGCGCATGGAGCTGCAGGAGCCTGGCATCCAGATCTTCCACGGCCTGGCCTCGATGGTCTATGGCTATGAGGGCGATGCCGCGATCGACGGCGCCAAGCAGATGTTCAACATGTTCACCACCGCGCACGCGTTGATCATGATCTTCTTCATGGTCATGCCGGCGATGATCGGCGGCTTTGCCAACTGGATGGTGCCGATCATGATCGGCGCGCCCGACATGGCCTTCCCGCGCCTGAACAACATTTCCTTCTGGCTGATCGTTCCGGCCTTCGCGCTGCTGCTTCTGTCGATGTTCGTCGAAGGCCCGGCAGGCGCCTACGGCACCGGCGGCGGCTGGACGATGTATCCGCCGCTGGCGACAAGCGGCACGCCCGGACCGGCGGTCGATCTGGCGATCTTCGCGCTGCACATTGCCGGCGCCTCGTCGATCCTCGGTGCGATCAACTTCATCACCACGATCCTCAACATGCGCGCTCCCGGCATGACGCTGCACAAAATGCCGCTGTTTGCCTGGTCCGTGCTGATCACCGCCTTCCTGCTTCTGCTGTCGCTGCCGGTTCTGGCAGGTGGCATCACCATGCTGCTCACCGACCGCAACTTCGGCACCTCGTTCTTCTCGCCGGAAGGTGGCGGCGACCCGATCCTCTACCAGCACCTGTTCTGGTTCTTCGGTCACCCCGAGGTTTACATCCTCATCCTGCCGGGCTTCGGCATGGTCAGCCACATCATCTCGACCTTCTCGAAGAAGCCGATCTTCGGCTACCTCGGCATGGCCTACGCCATGGTCGCGATCGGCGCTGTCGGCTTCGTCGTCTGGGCCCACCACATGTACACGGTCGGCCTGTCGCTCGACGCGCAGCGCTACTTCGTCTTCGCGACGATGGTCATCGCCGTTCCGACGGGTGTGAAGATCTTCTCCTGGATCGCGACGATGTGGGGCGGCTCGATCTCGTTCCGCACGCCGATGCTCTGGGCGATCGGCTTCATCTTCCTGTTCACGGTCGGCGGCGTCACCGGCGTCCAGCTCGCCAATGCCGGTCTCGACCGCTCGCTGCATGACACCTATTACGTCGTGGCCCACTTCCACTACGTTCTGTCGCTCGGCGCCGTCTTCGCGATCTTCGCCGGCTGGTACTACTGGTTCCCGAAGATGACCGGCTACATGTACAACGAGTTTGTCGGCAAGCTGCATTTCTGGGTGATGTTCATCGGCGTCAACCTGGTGTTCTTCCCGCAGCATTTCCTCGGCCTCGCCGGCATGCCGCGCCGCTACATCGATTATCCGGATGCCTTTGCCGGCTGGAACTATGTGTCCTCGATCGGCTCCTACATCTCGGCCTTCGGTGTGCTGATCTTCCTCTTCGGCGTCTTCGAAGCCTTGGCCAAGAAGCGGCTCGCCGGCGACAATCCGTGGGGTGAGGGTGCAACGACGCTCGAATGGCAGCTGCCTTCGCCGCCGCCCTATCACCAGTGGGAACAGCTTCCGCGCATCAAGTAATTGCGCGGGTGTCAGGACGCCGTATCGACTGCGGCGTCCTGATATTCTGACATTCGGGACGGAATGATGACGGTTATCGACAATCACGGGGTGCTTGCAAAGGACGGCGAATTGTCGGAAGCGAGTGCGCGCGATTATTTCGAATTGCTGAAGCCGCGGGTGATGTCGCTCGTGGTCTTCACTGCCTTTGCCGGCCTGGTGCTGGCGCCGGGCCACATCCATCCGGTCCTCGGCCTGATCGCCATTCTCTGTATCGCCGTCGGCGCCGGCGCCTCCGGCGCGCTCAACATGTGGTATGACGCCGATATCGACGCCATCATGAGCCGCACCGCCAAGCGTCCGATCCCGGCCGGCCGCATCGCGCCCTCCGAGGCGCTGGCCTTCGGCCTGGTGCTGTCGGGCTTCTCGGTCGTCATCCTCGGCCTTGCCGTCAACTGGCTCTCGGCCGGCATCCTCGCCTTCACCATCTTCTTCTACGCCGTCGTCTACACCATGTGGCTGAAGCGCTCGACGCCGCAGAACATCGTCATCGGCGGAGCCGCCGGCGCTTTCCCGCCGATGATCGGCTGGGCCTGCGTGACCAACAGCGTGACGATCGAAAGCACCGTGCTCTTCCTGATCATCTTCCTGTGGACGCCGGCGCATTTCTGGGCGCTGGCCCTCTTCAAGATGCGCGATTACGAGGCCGTCGGCGTGCCGATGCTGCCGAACGTTTCCGGCGAGCGGGTGACCAAGCATCAGATCGTCGCCTATGCTGTGCTGACCGCCGTTTGCGCGGTGTTGCCCTCCTTCCTTGGTTTCGCCAGCTTCGGCTACGGCCTGGTGGCCGCCGCGCTTGGCGCAATCTTCATCTACTGTTCCATCGCCGTCTGGCGCATGCCCGACGGCGATCTGAAGATGCTCCCGGCGAAGAAGCTCTTCGGCTTCTCGATCTTCTACCTCTTCGCCGTGTTCTCCGCCTTGATGATCGACCGGCTGACCTCGGTGCTGGTTTCGCATGCGGGAGGTTGGTTCTGATGGATCTCGTCAAGCTCACGGAAAAGCAGCTCAAGTCGCGCCGCAACCGCAATATCGCACTGGGCCTGGTGCTTGCCGGCCTCGTCATTCTTTTTTACGCGATCACCATCGTGAAGATCGGCGGGGGAATGGCCGGATGAGCGAAAAGCCCGCCGCACCGAAAAAGCCGGGCCGCAACAACGGCGCCGTCGTGATGATGTGCCTGAGCTTCGTCTTCGGCATGGGCGCGATGAGCTACGCCGCCGTGCCGCTCTACCGGATCTTCTGCCAGGTCACCGGCTATAACGGCACGACGCAGCGCGTCGACCAGGTGTCGAGCGTCGTGCTCGACCGGACGATGCGCGTGACCTTCGACGCCAATGTCGCACCCGGCCTGCAATGGGATTTCAAGCCGGTCGAGCGCGAGGTCAATCCGAAGATCGGCGAGACGATCCAGGTCAATTTCACCGCCGAGAATCGCTCGAACGAGACGCAGCGCGGCCAGGCGGTTTTCAACGTCACGCCGGGTGAAGCGGGCGTCTATTTCAACAAGGTGCAATGTTTCTGCTTTACGGAAACGGACCTGAAGCCGGGCGAAAAGCTCGACATGCCGGTGGTGTTCTACATCGATCCGGAAATCGTCAAGGCCGTGGAATCCAAGAACATCCATACGGTCACGCTGTCATATACGTTCTACCCGAAAGAGGGTCCGAAGCCGCTGGCTTCGAATGAGGGTGGAGCGGTAAAGAGTGAAAAGAAACTTTGATCAAGGCTCGTTTCCGGCTATGCCGGGAGCGGAGTGAAGGAAGACATCCGGGGATAGCTACATGGCCGATGCTCATCAGAAGAATCACGACTATCACATCATCGATCCGAGCCCGTGGCCGATTCTCGCCTCGCTCGGCGCCTTCATCATGGCGATCGGCGGCGTCTGCTACATGCGTTACCTGAACGGCGGCTCGTTCAAGGTCGCCGGCGCCGAACTCGCCAATCCCTGGCTCTTCTATATCGGCTTCGCGCTGGTTCTCTACGTCATGTACGGCTGGTGGGCCGATACGGTGAAGGAAGCCCATGAGGGCGCCCACACCCGAGTCGTCTCGCTGCATCTGCGCTACGGCATGATCATGTTCATCGCTTCGGAAGTGATGTTCTTCGTCGCCTGGTTCTGGGCCTATTTCGACGCCAGCCTCTATCCGAACGAGGCGATCCAGGCTTCGCGCCTGCTCTATACCGGTGGCACCTGGCCGCCGAAGGGCATCGAGGTGCTCGATCCCTGGCACCTGCCGATCTACAACACCGTCATCCTGCTGCTCTCCGGCACGACGGTCACCTGGGCGCATCATGCGCTGCTGCACAATGACCGCAAGGGCCTGATCCAGGGCCTGGTTCTGACGGTGCTGCTTGGCATCTTCTTCTCTAGCGTCCAGGCCTATGAATATGCCCACGCGCCCTTCGCCTTCAAGAATTCGATCTATGGCGCGACCTTCTTCATGGCGACCGGCTTCCACGGTTTCCACGTCCTCGTCGGCACGATTTTCCTGCTGGTCTGCCTGATCCGGGCGCTGCGCGGCGACTTCACCCCGAAACAGCATTTCGGCTTCGAGGCCGCCGCCTGGTACTGGCACTTCGTCGACGTCGTCTGGCTGTTCCTGTTCTTCTGCATCTACGTCTGGGGCGGCTGGGGCGCCCCCGTCGCAGCCGGCTAACGGCAGCGAGTTTCAAGTGAAAAGGCGGGCCGGGTGCCCGCCTTTTTTGTCCGTGTCTCCCACACTCCGTCATCGTCGGGCTTGACCCGACGGTCCATGCCGCAAGCACGGAGAAGGCCGATAGCATCCGACGGAAGCTGCACATCAATCTGAGATTTTTGGCGAAATCTGCCACCGCTCCTGCCGTCTCGCGCGGCCATACCCCATGCTCCTCGCACCGAACGAGTCCCGTGCCCGGATGCTCGGGTCAGGCCCGAGCAGGACGGAGGGCGGGGGCACGATGGGCAGGAGGCGCACACTCGCCCCATGCTTCGTCATCGGCGATCCATCTTGCAGGCCATCGATTTGTTACCAGAGGCAATGCGACATTGATCGCCAAATGCCTATCGGCGCGGGAACGAAGAATCGTCGTCAGATCCACCGCCATCAAGGGATGATCGAATCTCCTTGGTCATGAGCGGACTAGTTCTGTCGGCGTCGACCATGACCCAGCCGAGCTTTTCGTAGAAACGCACGGCATCCGGTGCGGCATGGACATCCAGCCGGCAGAGGCCGTGTTTGGCCGATAGTCTTTCAACTTCGGACATCAAAATCCGCCCGAGTCCTTGTCTCTGATATTCCGGCAGGATGGCGACAAGTCGCACGACGCCGGTCGCGCCCTCCGACAGATCGAGGCGGACTGTGCCAAGAGCAACGCCGTCCTTCCTCAGCAGGAGTGGTATATGGCGCGCTTCGTGTTCATCCGGATGCTTGTCATCGTAACCGTCGAGACCGCGCAGTTCGAACAACACACGCCTGCGAATGGCATGATAGGCTTGCCAATCCGCGATCTCTGTCACTTGCTTAAGTTCCGTGGCCATCAACGCCCACCCGCAATCCGTTCGAAGGCAGAAGGCTCGGGAATGCCGAGATCGAGGCGCTGGCGGATTGCCTCGGCGCATTCGAGTGCGGTGAGCACCGACGTATCGACCTCCATGTCATAAATGCCTGGCCGGTGTACCTCGTCCTGCCAGCGCTGCACCGGTTCGGGGATCGGCACCTCCTCGGTGGCTCTTACATACAGCGTCTCGCGGCCTTCCTGCTTGAATTCCCGGCGCTGCATGATCGTCCCGATCGGACAGCGCACGCCGACGAACAGCACGGAAAAGCCGTCCAGGCGCCTGGCGCAGTCGCCGAGAATGCCGAGCGGCTGCGAGTAGCTGTCATGATGGCCGAGATCGGCGACCACATTGAGCCCCAATCCGGCATGGATGGCGATCGATTCGTAAAGGGCCGCATAGAGGAAGGGCACCAGCTCTTCGAGTTCCGGCCGCTCGCCGCCGGGCCTGAGGCCGATGCCGGGCAGGTAGCGCTTCGGCGTCATGGCATTGTAGCTGTCGACGCCGAGGTTGATCCACGGCCCCTCGAATTCCTCCTGGATCGCGCGGGCAATGCTGGATTTGCCGCTTCTGGGCGCACCGTTCAAAATAATGATCTGTCCGGCATGGCTGTCGTTGGTCATCAGCTTCTTCTTCTGTTTGGCGCGAATCACTGAGACGAAACCGCGCAGGCATTTCCATTCGGGATGCGAATACTTTATGGGAGAGTTAAGGCAGCATGGGCTGCCGAGAAGGAATGGCCAGAAGGAATGGTATGAGCGAAGATAGCGCCCATTATCCCCCCGTCGATCCGGTCAGAACCGGCATCAAGGGCTGCTGCCCGCGCTGCGGCCAGGGCAAGCTGTTCGACGGCCTGCTCGGGGTCAAGCCGCATTGCGCTTCTTGCGGCCTCGATTATTCCTTCGCCGATTCCGGCGACGGGCCGGCCGTCTTCGTCATCCTCATCGTCGGCTTCATCGTCATCGGCCTGGTGCTGTGGCTGCAGGTGAATTACGGGCCGCCGATCTGGGTGCACATCCTGCTCTTCGGGCCGCTGACGATCGTCCTGTCGCTCCTGACGCTGCGCTGGTTCAAGGGCATCCTGATCGCCATGCAATACCGCCACAATGCCCGCGAAGGACGCCTGAGTGACTGAAATGGAGCCTGTCCTGCCGCGCCGCCGGCTGCCTGTCATCACCGGCATCCTGGTGCTGATTGCCCTCGCTATCCTGATTTCGCTCGGCACCTGGCAGGTCGAACGCCTCCATTGGAAAGAGGGCCTGCTCGCCGATATCGCGGCGCGGCAAGTGGCTGCCCCCGTGCCGCTCGCCGATATCGAGGCGATGGCGGCAAGCGGCGGCGATATCGAATATCGCAAGGTCACCGCCACCGGCCGCTATATCAACAACAAGGAGCGCCACTTCTTCGCCACCTGGCGCGGCCAGACCGGCTTCTATGTCTATACCCCCCTGGAGCTTGCCGACGGGCGCGCGCTCCTGGTCAATCGCGGCTTCGTTCCCTATGAGAACAAGGAGCCGGAAATGCGCATGCAGGGCCAACTGACGGATCAGCAGACCGTCACGGGTCTCGCCCGCGAAAAACTGCCCGGCAAACCTTCCTGGGTGGTGCCCGACAACGACGTCGCCAAGAACATCTTCTATTGGAAGGATCTCGACGTCATGGCCGAAAGCGTCGGGCTGGAGAAGGCGCGCGTCATTCCGTTTTTCGTCGATGCCGATTCCACCCCCAATCCGGCCGGCCTGCCGATCGGCGGCGTTACCCAGGTCGATCTGCCGAACGACCATCTGCAATATGCTTTCACCTGGTACGGGCTGGCCGCCGTGCTTGTCGCCGTGGTGGCCATCTCCTGGTTTCGCAAGCCAGGCAAGCAGACTCGGCAATAGTATCGCTTCAATTCTCGACTATATTGGGCTAGAGGTCGATTGCCCCTCTCGGGACCTGTGACAGGCACAGGACTGAAGAATTCTTGACGGAACAGACATGAATATTGCAGCGAAACCTCCCCTGACGATCAGGCTCTGCGGGCCGCGCGGCTTCTGCGCCGGCGTCGACCGCGCCATCCAGATCGTCGTGCTGGCGCTGAAATCCTATGGCGCCCCGGTCTATGTGCGCCATGAGATCGTTCACAATCGTTATGTCGTCGAGGGGCTCGAGGCCAAAGGCGCCGTCTTCGTCGAGGAGCTGGACGAGATCCCGGCCGAGCATCGCGCCCAGCCGGTGGTCTTCTCCGCCCATGGCGTGCCGAAATCCGTGCCGGAGGATGCGGCAAGCCGCAACCTCTTTTATCTCGACGCCACCTGCCCGCTGGTCTCCAAGGTCCACAAGCAGGCGATGCGCCACAATCGCCTCGGCCGCCATGTCGTCCTGATCGGCCATGCCGGCCACCCCGAAGTGATCGGCACCATGGGCCAACTGCCGGAGGGATCGGTTTCGCTGATCGAGACGATCGAGGATGCCGATGCCTATGCGCCCGCCGATCCGGACAATCTCGGCTATGTCACCCAGACGACGCTGTCGGTCGACGACACCGCCGGCGTCATCGCCCGCCTGCAGCAGCGTTTTCCCAACTTGACCGCGCCGGCCGCCGACTCGATCTGTTATGCGACGACCAATCGCCAGGAAGTGGTGAAGCAGGCGGCCCCCGGCTGCGATCTCTTCATCATCGTCGGCGCGCCGAACTCTTCCAATTCCAAGCGCCTCGTCGAAGTGGCGCTGAGGGCAGGGGCGAAGAAATCAATCCTCGTGCAGCGCGCCGCCGAACTCGACTGGGACGAGATCGGCGCGATTTCGACGCTCGGCCTTTCCGCCGGCGCCTCCGCCCCCGAGGTCATCGTCAACGAGATCATCGAGGCCTTCCGCGCCCGCTTCGACGCCCGCGTCGAGCTGGCCGAGACGGTGCAGGAAACCGAGAATTTCCTGGTCAACCGCGAATTGCGCAGCATCGAGCTGACGGCGGCCGACATGGCCTTCGTCAACGGCTGATCCCCATATTGAAACCTTATCGACGCCGGATGGTCGATCCGGCGGCCGAATAACAGCAATGCATGAAGGCGAGACCTCACTTGGCAGTCTATACCGATATCGCCGAAGACGATCTGAAATGGTTCCTGACGGAATATGACGCGGGCACGCTGCTCTCCTACAAAGGCATCGCCGAAGGTGTCGAAAATTCCAATTTCCTGCTGCACACCTCCAAGGATCCGCTGATCCTGACGCTCTACGAGAAGCGGGTGGAAAAGACCGATCTGCCGTTCTTCCTCGGCCTGATGCAGCATCTCTCGGCCCGCGGCCTGTCCTGCCCGCTGCCGCTGCCGCGCCGCGACGGCGCGCTGCTCGGCGCGCTCTCCGGCCGCCCGGCCGCACTGATCTCCTTCCTCGAAGGCATGTGGCTGCGGAAGCCGGAGGCCAAACATTGCCGCGAAGTCGGCAGGGCGCTGGCCGAGATGCACGTGGCCGGCCACGGTTTCGAACTGACACGGGCGAACGCGCTGTCGATCGACGGCTGGCAAACGCTCTGGGAAAAATCCGAGGCGCGCGCCGGCGAGGTCGAGGCCGGCCTGCAGAACGAGATCCGCGGCGAACTTGATTTCCTCTCCGCCGCCTGGCCGAAAACCCTGCCGGCCGGCGTCATCCATGCCGACCTCTTCCCCGACAACGTCTTCTTCCTCGGCGATCAGCTCTCCGGCCTGATCGATTTCTATTTCGCCTGTAACGACCTGCTCGCCTATGACGTCTCGATCTGCCTGAATGCCTGGTGCTTCGAAAAGGACGGCGCCTACAACATCACCAAGGGCACGGCGATGCTCGAGGGTTACCAGAGCGTGCGCCCCCTGAGCGGCGAAGAGATCGCCGCCTTGCCGGTGCTGTCGCGCGGTTCGGCGCTGCGCTTCTTCCTGACCCGGCTCTATGACTGGCTGACGACGCCTGAAGGCGCCATGGTCACCAAGAAGGACCCGCTCGAATATCTGCGCAAACTGCGCTTCCACCGCCAGATCGGCTCGGCCGCCGAATACGGATTGAGCCTATGAAACACGTCGATATCTTCACCGACGGCGCCTGCTCCGGCAATCCCGGCCCCGGCGGCTGGGGCGCCGTGCTGCGCTATGGCGACGTCGAAAAGGAGCTTTGCGGCGGCGAGGCGGATACGACCAACAACCGCATGGAGCTGCTGGCGGCAATCTCGGCGCTGCAGGCCCTGAAAAGCCCTTGCGAGGTCGATCTTTATACCGACAGCGCCTACGTCAAGGACGGCATCTCCAAGTGGATTTTCGGCTGGAAAAAGAACGGCTGGAAGACAGCAGACAAGAAGCCGGTGAAGAATGCCGAGCTATGGCAGGCCCTGGAACAAGCCCGGGATCGTCATGAGGTGACGCTACACTGGGTCAAGGGCCACGCCGGTCACCCGGAAAACGAACGCGCCGATGAACTTGCGCGCAGGGGCATGGAGCCGTTCAAGAAGGGCAAGGCGGTTTCGTTTTAAGGAGTGTTCTGTCCAGGAGGTGGATGTGTCATCTATTCCCACGACAATCGAATTGAGCTCGACGATAGATCGTATGGAGAGCGTGTATCGTCGGCAGGATGAGGCACGAGCGGTTTTCGGTGTCTATGAAAAGCTCTGTCAGCGTTTCGAACAGGATTTGGCGGACGAGCGCGATCTGTTGCTCAGCAAGGCAGCAGCGCTGATGATGATCAAGTATTGGGTTGAGCAGAGAGGGTCGCACCCGCCGCGCGGTTGAATGGGGACGCGATGCTGCCACGATTCCCCTTCTCCCCAGCGGGGAGAAGATGCCGGCAGGCAGGTGAGGGGGCGAGCGACGACAGGAGCGAGGCACTGAGCGGCAAGCGAAGGGCAATGAATGGTGTGCCGTGCGGCCCCCTCATCCGACCCTTCGGGCCACCTTCTCCCCGCTGGGGAGAAGAGGGAGCAAGCAGCAACTCACCCCACCTGCTACACCGCCGTCGCCGCCCCCTGAATCAGCCGGTGCAGATATTCGAGCTTGGCCACGACAGGTGACGAAAGCACGAAGGGGTAGGAGTCCGGTTGGCCCATGCTGCGCTGGATGGCGTTGATGGCCAGGCTGAGCGGCACCCAGGCGCTGACCAGCTGTTCGGCGCTGCTTGCCCGGTAGGGGAGGAAATCCACTTCGCCGGCGATTTCCTCGTGGCCGCGGGGATCGATGGCGATGCCGAAGGCGCGGGCGGTTTCGAGCGTGTCGACGATATGCAGGTAATGGGCGAAACATTCGGCGAAATCCTCCCAAGGGTGGGAGGCCGCATAGGCGCTGATGAAATTGTCCTGCCATCCCAGGGGCGCGCCGCCGGCATAGTGGTTTTGCAGGGCCGCCGCATAATCCTGACGTTCGTCGCCGAAGACGGCGCGGAAGTCCGAAAGGCGGTCGCGGTCGCGCACCAGCTTGTTCCAGATGAAATGGCCGGTCTCATGGCGGAAATGGCCGAGCAGGGTGCGATAGGGTTCGTTCATCGAGCTGCGCGCCTGCTCGCGCGTCGCATCGTCGGCCTCTGCGGCGCGGATGGTGATCAGGCCTTCCTCGTGGCCGGTCATGGCCGGCACGACATAGCCGTTGCTCTCGATCGCATCCTCGAGGAAATCGAAGACCAGGCCACCTTGAGGATCCTGCACCCGGTCGGGATGCGGCAGCCTCCAGCGCAACAGCGAATAGAACAGATGACGCTGCGCCTGGCCGATGCGCCGCCAGCGATCGATGCCGTTCTGGGTATCGGTGTTCGGAACCAGCCGATTGTGGCGGCAGGCGACGCAGAATTCGCTGTCGCTATCGCCATCGACCAGCCAGTTGCAGATGTCGAGGCCGGCATTGGCGCAGAAGCGCACGTCGCGATCGGGATTGGAAACGAGCTGCCAGAGCGTCTCGTCGCGCGGCTCCAGCGCATGCATGGCGAGATCGCCCGGCCGGAAGCCGAGTCGATGGTTGCAGCGCACGCAATGGCGGTTGTCGAAGTGGACGACCTGATCGCAGTTGTCGCAGGCGAAAAGCTTCATCGTCTTGATCTCAGCAAAGCAGCGGCGGATTAAAAATGCCTGCCGCGCGAGGGCGCAGCAGGCATGGTTCATGACGGATGAGCGGATGGCTCAGAGCCGGTCGACGGCGCCCTTGAGCTTGTCCTTGACCTTGCCGGTTGCGACCTGGCCCTTGCCTTTGGCTTCCTGAACGGCGCCCTTGGCCTGCATTTCGCGATTGTCCGCGGCCTTGCCGACGGCCTGCTTGGTCTTGCCGGCAATTTCATTTGCCTTGCCTGAGATCTTGTCGCTGGTGCTACCCATATGTGATGTCTCCTTCGTCAAGCATGGGCCTCGTGCCCATGTTTGCCGAAATGAAACGTCAGCCGGCACAAATCGTTCCAGCTATATCAGGCCAGCCTTATCAAGCATGCCCGGCTTCTTTGGAAAGCATGGCGGCGGTCACGCCCATGCCGGCGAGCGCCCGCTCGTATTTGTCGTCGAGGCTGCGATCGAAGATCAGTTCCTCGTTGGCCGGGCAGGTGAGCCAGCCATTGTTGACGACCTCGTTTTCCAGCTGGCCGGCCCCCCAGGAAGAATAGCCGAGCAGCATCGTCGCGCGCGTCGGCCCATCGCCCTTGGAGATGGCGCGCACAATGTCGAGCGTCGCCGTAAGGCAGATGTCGTCGCTGACGGGGATCGAGGAGTCGCTGGAATAATCGTCCGAATGCAGCACGAAGCCGCGGCCGCTTTCCACCGGGCCGCCGGTCTGGATCGGGAAATCGCGCGCCCGCTGCGGCAGCACGATCTGATCTTCCTGCTTGATCATGTCGAGATGCAGCAGCACATCGGTGAAGGTCAGGCTTTGCGGGCGGTTGATGACGAAGCCCATGGCGCCGGCATCGGAATGCGCGCAGATATAAATCACCGTGCGCGCAAAATTGCGGTCCTCGATGCCGGGCATGGCGATGAGGAACTGGCCATCGAAGAAGCCACGTTCCCGTCTGTTCTTCAGCGTCGATAAGGACATCGTTCCTCCTGCTGCCAACCGCATTGAGGCCTTGACAAGAGAAACATGGGCCAATGTCACACATCAATCAACCAAAAATGAAGATTTAAATCGTCGTGACTTCTGGCGGCGAAACCTCAGTTTCGGTAAACCGTTGTTCCATGATGATTATTTCCTCAGTACCGCGCCGGCTTTTCATGGCGGTCATCTCGATGGGCGCAGCCCTTGCCGCCCATTGTTCGGCTCACGCGGAAATGAGCGCCTGGGCGGAGAACGAAGGCGGCCGCATGCGCCTCGTGGCACTGGCACCCGATGCCGCCGGCAAAATCCGCGCCGCGCTGCAGATCGAGCCGAAACCCGGCTGGATCACCTATTGGAAGGAGCCCGGAAACAGCGGCATTCCGCCCCAGTTCACCATCGCGGCGGGCAGTGGCGTCACGCTCGATGCGATGGCCTATCCCGTCCCGAAACATTTCTTCAACGGCGCGGTCGAGGATATCGCCTATGACGCGCCGGTGACGCTGCCGCTGTCGCTCAATGCTGCGGGCAAGGCCCCTGTCGAGATCGACGCCGTGGCCTTCATCGGCATCTGCAAGGATATCTGCATTCCCTTCCAGGCGAATTTTCAGCTGAAGCTCGGCCCGGCCATCCAGTCCCACCCACAGGAGGAGGCGATCCTTGCGGCGGCCGATGCGACGCTGCCGCAGCCGCCATCGGCCGATTTCGGCGTGACCGCGCATGCGATGTCGCCCGATCGCAAGACGCTGGCGCTGACGCTGGTTTTGCCTGATGAGGGGCCAGGCGGGGGAAAGGGCGCGCCCGATATCATCGTCACCGGCCCGGGCGGCTATGCCTTCACCAAGCAGATCGGCGGCAAACGCGATGGCGCGACCTTCAAGACCGATGTCGCCATCGGCAAGCTGCCGAAGGATTACGATCTATCGGGCAAACGCTGGGGTGTGCTGGTCATCGATGGCGGCAAGGCGATGGAGACCACGCTTGCCTTTGAGTGACCGGGACCTATAGTCGCCTCGACCCCTGCGGCGCCCGCCGCTGAAAAGGCCAAAACCCAACAGCCGGAATCAAGGAGAAAACCATGACCATCGCGATCGGCGACAAGCTTCCTGCCGCCACCTTCAAGGAAAAGACCGCCGACGGCCCGGTCGAAATCACCACCGAACAGCTCTTCTCCGGTAAGCGCGTCGTGCTCTTTGCGGTGCCGGGCGCCTTCACGCCCACCTGCTCGCTGAACCACCTGCCGGGCTATCTCGAAAACCGCGACACCATCCTCGGCAAGGGTGTCGACGATATCGCCGTCATATCCGTCAACGACTGGCATGTCATGGGCGCCTGGGCGCAATCCTCCGGCGGCATGGGCAAGATCCACTTCCTCGCCGATTGGGACGCCGCCTTCACCAAGGCCGCCGGCCTCGAAGCCGACCTCTCCGCCGGCGGTCTCGGCCTGCGCTCCAAGCGCTATTCGATGCTGGTGGAAGACGGCGTGGTCAAAGCCCTGAACGTCGAGGAAAGCCCCGGCCAGGCAACGGTTTCGGGTGCTGCGGCGATGTTGGAACTGCTGTAAACGTTTGAATAAATCTGCCCCTCACCCTAACCCTCTCCCCGTAAAAACGGGGCGAGGGGACGTACCCCGCGAGACGTCAGCGAGGAACGGAGAGGTCGCGGCACACGCCCTTCGCCCCGTTTACGGGGAGAAGGTGCCGGCAGGCGGATGAGGGGCAAACGCCGACGGCGAATTTGCCAGAAACGCACCCCCACTCTCCGTCATCCCAGGCCTCCGAGCCTGGGATCCACGCTCGGCGGCGATCGAGGGCGGAGCGGATCCTCGGGTCAAGCCCGAGGAGGATGGAGAGTGGGGTGGCCTTTGGAGCAAGACAGCGACGTCCAGGGCTGTCAGGGCCATCCCCATTGCCCTGCCAGGCTTCCGATAGCGGCAAACGCGCCAAACAACAGCATCAGCGGAAAAACCCGCTTTGCGTACCAGCCGTGTTCGCCCGGCGTCATTCTCATCGGATCGCGACGGCTCGCGATGGCTGGAAACATCAGCCAGAGCACGATAACGAACGTCACGGCTGCTGCGGCGAAGAATATGTTGCTCGTCATGGCCAGACACTACAACTTCGTTGAAATTCATCAATGATGTTTCGGCATCCTTAGTGAAGCGCACGCAACGGCGAGTTTGCCACAAAGCTCACTCCACTCTCCGTCATCCCAGGCCCCCGAGCCTGGGATCCACGCCCGGTGCCGATCGAGGGCGAAGTGGATCCTCGAGTCAAGCCCGAGGAGGACGGAGGGTGGGGCGAGCTTTGTGGCAAATCCAGCGGCGTGACGAATAGCATTCGTCGCTGCGCCTCCTGCTCATGGTTCTCCACACTGTCCGTCATCCCAGGCCCACGAGCCTGGGATCCACGTCCGGTGCGACGAAGAGCGGAATGACGCGCCCGGCTGTCAAATGGCCGCACCTCCCTATCCTACAATCACAAACCCCGCCTCAATCTCGCCGCAATCGTTATAACATAACCGTAATGTTATTACATTGTAGGATCAGCCAATGCCCCCGAGCCCCGACCGCCCCTCCGTCAGCCTGCTGGGACAGTCGGCTCTCTCCAGGGGGATCGGCATCACGCTTGTCGTCGCCGTTCTCTGGCTGGCGATCCATTGGGCGGTTCTGCTGCCATGACGCCGGTGATCCGGATCGACAATCTGACGGTCGCCTATAACCGCCATCCTGCCATCCATCACGTCTCCGGCGCCTTTGCCAGAGGCAGCCTGACGGCGATTGCCGGGCCGAACGGGGCGGGGAAGTCGACGCTGTTGAAGGCGATCATGGGGGAGCTTCGACCGGCCGAGGGCAGGGTCGAGCATCGGCTGGGGCGGGCGGAGTTCGGTTATCTCCCGCAGGCGGCCGAGATCGACCGGCGCTTTCCGATCTCGGTCATCGACACCGTCATGCTCGGCGCCTGGAGGACGGCAGGAGCCTTCGGCCGCATCGCGCCCGGCGAAATCAAAAGGGCAGGCGAGGCGCTGTCGGCGGTCGGCCTTGAGGGTTTCGGAAAACGCCATGTCGGATCGCTGTCGGCCGGCCAGTTCCAGCGTGTGCTGTTTGCCCGCCTGCTGCTGCAGGATGCCGGCATCATCCTGCTCGACGAGCCGTTTACGGCAATCGATGCCCGCACCACCAAGGACCTCATCGATATCGTCAGCCGCTGGCATGGCGAGGGCCGCACCGTCATCGCCGTACTGCATGATTTCGAGCTCGTGCGGGCGCATTTCCCCGAGACCCTGCTGCTTGCCCGCGAACTTGTCGGATGGGGGCCGACCGCCGACGTCATGTCGTCAGCCAATCTGCTGAAGGCCCGCGCCATGGCCGAGCGCTGGGACGAGGATGCCGAGGCTTGCGGCCCCGAACAGGTGCCGGCGGTATGACGGTCTACGATCTCTTCCTCGCGCCCTTTGCCGATTTCGGCTTCATGCGCCGCGCGCTCGTCGCCTGCCTTTGCCTCGGGCTGGGCTCCGGGCCGATCGGCGTTTTCCTGATGCTCAGGCGCATGAGCCTGATGGGCGACGCCATGAGCCATGCCGTGCTGCCCGGGGCGGCGATCGGTTATCTCGTCGCCGGCTCGCTGTCGCTGACGGCGATGGGGCTCGGCGGCCTTGTCGCCGGCCTGTCGGTGGCGCTGCTTTCGGGCGCCGTCAGCCGGATGACCGTACTGCAGGAGGATGCGAGTTTTGCCAGCTTCTATCTCGCATCGCTGGCGCTCGGCGTGCTGATCGTCTCGCTGCGCGGCTCGAATATCGATCTGCTGCATGTGCTGTTCGGCACCATCCTGGCGATCGATGCCTCGGCGCTTTATCTCATCGGCGCGATCACCTCGCTGACGCTCGTCATCCTCGCCTTCATCTATCGGCCGCTGGTCGCCGAATGTTTCGATCCCGGCTTCCTGCGCGCCGTCGGCGGCCGCGGGCCGGTCTATCACCTCCTCTTCCTGCTGCTGGTGGTCTTGAACCTCGTCGCCAGCTTCCAGGCGCTCGGCACGCTGATGGCGGTCGGCCTGATGATGCTGCCGGCGGCCATCGCCCAGCTCTGGTCGCGCAGCTTGGCGGTGATGATGGCGATCGCTGCTGCAAGTGCCGCCGCCTCCGGCTATCTCGGGCTGATCGCCTCCTACCATCTGGAACTTGCCTCCGGCCCGACGATCATCATGACGGCGGCTGTGATTTACGCCTTCTCCATCCTCTTCGCGCCCTCGGGCATTGCCCGGCGCTTCTTTCCCCGCCCGCATCTGAAGGGCTGATCCCAAGGAGACTTCGATGACCCCGCACAGACTGCTTCTTTCCGCAGCAATCCCCGCTTTGATGGCGCTGTCGGCCGTGCCGGCCTCCGCCGAGACGCTGAAGGTGGTGGCCTCCTTCACCGTGCTTGCCGACGTCGTCAAACAAGTCGGCGGCGACCACGTCGATGTGAAGAGCCTCGTCGGGCCGAACGGCGACCCCCATGAATTCGAGCCGTCGCCTGTTGACGCCAAGAATTTGAATGCGGCTCAGGTGACCTTCGTCAGCGGCGAAGGACTGGAAGGCTGGATGGACCGGCTGATCACCGCCTCTGGCTATAAGGGCAAGCCGGTGACGGTCTCCGAAGGCATCGATGTCAGCACCATGGAAGAGGACGGCGAAAAGATTACCGATCCGCATGTCTGGAACAGCCCCGTCAACGTCAAGATCTGGGTCGCCAACATCGAAAAGGCGCTGTCTTCGGCCGATCCCGCCGATGCCGCTGCCTTCAAGGCCAATGCCGAGAACTACACCAGGAAGCTGGACGAATTGAACGCCTACGCCCATGCGAAATTCGACAAGGTGGCGGACGATCGCCGCAAGGTGCTGACCAGCCATGATGCCTTCGGCTATTTCGGCCGTGAATATAACGTCACCTTCCTGGCGCCGCTCGGCCTCTCCACCGAAAGCGAGGCCTCGGCCGCCGACGTCGCCAAGCTGATCGAGCAGATCAAGACCGAGCATGTGAAAGCCTATTTCTTCGAGAATTCCAACGACCCGCGCCTGGTCAAACAGGTCGCCAAGGCAACGGGTGCGGAGCCCGGCGGCGAGCTCTATGTCGAGTCCCTCTCCGACGCCAAGGGACCGGCGCCGACCTATGAGAAGATGTTCCGCTACAATGTCGACCAGCTCGCCGCCGCCATGACGAAATCGAGCTGAGGAGCGGGCGACGGGTCGAGCGCCGCCACTACCGGCGTTCGACACCCTTTGCCGCCAGAATATCGTCAACGGCAGTCGAGGTCAGGAACTCCGACAGCCGGTTGGCCGCCTTTGCGTCCCGCGGATCGGCGCTGATGCCGATGGCAAAGTCAATGTAACTTTGGAGTTCTGCCGGAAAGCGCCCGACAAGCATAACGTCAGCAGCGGCAGCGAGAATCGACGTTATGGGAACGACAGCCAGCTCGGCTACTCCACGGCCTACCGCCGACGCCGTCTGCCCTCCAGGGACGGCTACCAGGTTGGGCTTCACCTCATCGGCTATTCCCAGGCGGTCCAGCAAACGGGAGAAGTAGCCGCCGCTGGTTCCGTCACTGGCGTAGGCGATCGATCCGGCGCTCTTCATTGTATCGACGAAGGCTTCAACGGACCCGATATCTAGCGGTCGGCTGCCCGCCTTGGCCGCCACGCCCATGCCTATTCGGCCAAAGGTGACCTCGCTCCCCGCCTTGACCTTTCCCAAGGCGGTCAGGTCCTGAATCATGGGCGGATTGATGATGACGAGATCGAAAGCTTCCCCGGCTTCGATCTGCTTCTTGACTGTCGGATTGACTTCCCACTTGACCGCAACCGTCAAACCCGTGGCGGTTTCGAATGAGGGTATAAGGGCAAGGACGGCGGGCCGGACCGCGATTGCGCCAAAAAGCCGGATATCCTGATTCATGGCCCAACCCGAAATCGGTGGAAGCGATCTTCTTTACGATACGGATCCAGCCTCCATTCCACAAGTGCGGGGTTGCGTACAGCCGTCCTCGTTTGGATATGCCGTGTTGACACCGGAAGCAACGCAAGGCTGTATTCGGTCTCTTTGCGGAAGGTAGAGACGAGAATGCGCTTCATCAGGTTTATTGCGTTTTTGGCGATGGTGGCATCGATTGCCTGCGGGCCGTTGGCCGAGGCTGGTGCCTTGGACGAAGATGCGTTCGGAAACATGCCGCTTGGCAAGGCCACGAAGTTTTCTCGGATATCGTCCTTCGATGCTCAGGCGGTTTGCCTGCTGCAGCCCTACCAGAATCGATTGCCTTCCAGCGATGCATTGGCCGTCCGGGTGAACGAATATCTGGCCGCGAGCAACTACGTGGCTGACGAGGGGCATTTTGCATTTGTGCTGATCGGCAAGGAGGCAATCGAGATTGCAGCCTTCCAACGTTCTCAGAAGCTCGATGTCCTGGCAGAGCATGAGGTTTCGTCCTCGGTCGAGGAGATGTTGCCAAAGGATTTTGCTTCCCATGACTGCGCAAGCGGTCAATCTGCAGCTTTTATCAAGATCGGGTTTCGAGCGAGAAACTACGTCTTGCTAGGCCAGGCGTCCGGAGCGCTTTAGATATTGAGGTCAAAGACCAGGATGCCGGCCAGGCCTCCGTCCGTCGACGAGACGATGCGCTCGCCGACGGCGACATGCTCGGGATGGATGAGATAGGCATCGCGCGCCTCGGGGCTTTCAAAGGTCACGGCAAACCCGTCGACGAAGCCGCCATGTAAACCCTCGGGCGAAACGTTCGGCCCGTATTTGATATCCAGAATGCCGGGAATGACCTGCTTCAGGGCGGCGATCGCCGCAAATAGCGATTGCTTCTCGTCTCCACTCACCGCGGTCTTCAGCCGCAGGAATACGCAGTGCAGGATCATCAGTAAGCCTCCCGATTTTCTGTGCCGGCAGAATAGCCGCGAAAGCCGGGAGGGCAATGGGGTTTATTTTCACGCGGGCGTTGCGGCGTGTTGCCGTTATCCCGGAATTGCTGCGCAGTTCCGGGCGACATGCATTTGATCAGCTCGCCAGCTTCATTGCTGCCGGGGACCCGCTGCCGCGCGCCATGGCGCCGCCGAGGCCGAAGCGGCCGACGACGGCGGCGAGGTTTTCCGTTTCCTGGGCAAGCCCTTGTGCGGCGGCCGTCGTCTCTTCGACCATGGCGGCGTTCTGCTGGGTGACCTTGTCCATCAGGTCGGCGGCGGCCGAAACCTCCCGCAGGCTGGTTGCCTGCGCCTGGGCGCTGGTGGCGATTTCATTGACCGTGTCACTCATGCCGACGACGCGATCGACGATCTTGGAAAGCGCCACACCGGTCTCTTCGACCAGGTTGACGCCGGTCTGGACCTGCGAGGAGGACATCGAGATCAGCCCGCTGATTTCCTTTGCCGCCTGGGCGGAGCGTTGCGCCAGTTCCCGGACCTCCTGGGCGACGACGGCAAAACCCTTGCCGGCTTCACCGGCGCGCGCGGCTTCGACACCGGCATTGAGCGCAAGCAGGTTGGTCTGGAAGGCGATTTCGTCGATCACGCGGATGATATTGCCGATCTTGACGGAGGACCCCTGGATTTCGGTCATCGCCTCGATCGCGCGGGCAACGACTTCGCCGCCCTTTTCGGCGTCGGTCCGGGCAAGCTTCATCGTCTGCTGCGCGCTGTTTGCGCCGTCGGAGGTATCGTTGACGCCGCGGGTGACATCACCCAGGGCGGCGACCGTTTCCTCCAGCGAGGCGGCCTGCTGTTCGGTGCGCCGCGCCAGATCGTTCGACGCCGTCGAAATCTCGCCGAGGCCGGAGCGGATGGTGTAGACGGCATGGACGACGTTGCGGATGGTATCTTCCAGAGCGGAAACCGACGTGTTGAAGTTGGCCCGGATCGTCTCGAACTCCGGCGCCACCTTCTCGTTCATCCGCACGGTGAGATCACCCGAAGCCAGAAGGTCGAAGCGGCTCTGCACGACTTCGACGAAATGACGCAGATCCTCCGCTTTGGCCTGCTCGAGGTCGCCTTGGCGTTTGCGGTCGGTCTCGACCTGGGCCTGAAGCGCCTCCTGCTCGTCCTTGAGCGCCTCGCCGCGGGCGAGCTGATGGCGGAATTTTTCGAGCGCGCCCTTCAGGCTGCCGAGTTCGTCGGCGCTGCCATGATGGTCGATCGGCTCGCGATAATTCCCGCCCGCCATTTTCTGGACGGCACCCAGAATGCCCTGCAGCGGCTTGCCGATCAGCATGCGGCTCGCCGTCAGGATGACGCCGAGCATCACCGCCAGAATGACAAGGCCGCCGACGACGGTGTTGTAGATCTGCTGCCAGACCGGCGCCGAGAAGGTCGCGGCCGGCACATCGAGAACCGCGGCCCAGGTAGTATTCATGCCGCGGGCGGTGAAGGGATAGACGAGGCGCACGGCGCCATCCGGCAAGCCCGAAATCACCCGCATCTTGCCGTCGGCGAGCGCCTGCTTGACGTCGGCAGCACCAGTATCGGCATAGTCCTTCATCAGATTGTCTTTGTCGGGATGGGCGAGCCACTTGCCGTCATTGGCAAGCAGCATGACCCGGCCGCCGTCGAAGGGGTGCATCTGCGTCAGCGCGGCGGTGAGATCGTCGAGCTTGATGTCGACGCCGGCGAGGCCGACGACAGCGCCGTTCACCCGCATCGGCACCGAAACCGAGGTGACCAGCTTTTTCATATTGGTGAGATAGGGGGAGGTGATGATCGCCTTTCCGCTCTTCAGCGGCGCGCTGTAATATTCGTCCTCAGGCTTGATGCTCCATGTCGAGAACTCCATCTTGCCGTCGTCGCCCTTGGTCCAATAGGGCGTGAAAATGCCTTCCTTGTTCAAGGCGTCGGTGCCGGTTGTGGGGTGGGGGCCGTCGATCAGCTCGCACATCCAGGCGCCGAACACGCTCGGATATTGCGGCGCCACTGTTTTGATCATCGCAACGATGTCGGCCCGGCTTTTCGATCCGCCCTCGACGAAACCGGAGAGGCTTGCGGCGAGCGCCGCACCGGCCGAGGTCGCCTCGGTGATGTTGGTCGCCACCTGCTGGCTGACCATGGCCGCCTTTTCGGTCGCAAGCGCCATGACCTCGCGCTCGGTATTGTTCTTGGCACTCACCGCATTGAAGGCGGTGTAGGCGATCAGGACGCCTGCGATCGCAGTGCCGGTCGCAAGGATAAGTTTCGCTGAAACGGTTCTGATCATCTTCAAGCCCTTCATTTCGGCTGATGAATTCTCTTCGGACGCGCGAGGTTATCGAGGAAGGCCGGCAACGCTGAATGGGGGTTAGGCGAGCCATGCATGCGTGCGGTCAGGCACGCGTCTCTGTCTTCGAAACCAGGCGATTTGGAATTTTGGCGGGTTCATCCCGAAGGGGCAGGCGGAGATATCACCGCACGCCCTGCGGATCGTCATCGAAGGCGGCAATTTCCCCGCATCGCGATGACGATCTTCATTTGCAGGCAACAGAAGACCAGCAGTCGGTGAATATAAGCTTAAGGGCATAAGCCAATTGCAGCAAAACCGCGCAGTGCTTTGCAGTCGGAAGGCGAAAACGAAATGAAACTCGCCCACCGGTTACTCAAATCCATCAACCAAGCCGTCTAGCAAGCCTGGCAACAACACTACATCTGGTCGGTCGTGTTCATGGGGCGCTTGTAGATCTTGCGGACCAGATCGGCGGACAAGGCGCGGGCCTGGTCTTTCTCCGCCGGCGTCATCGTCCGGCAGGTGATCCTGAGATTGGAACCGTCGAGCACTGTCGCGGCACCCGAATTGGCAATCACCAGATGCCAGCTGCAGGAGGCGACCTTGTCGATGGGGACGGCGCCATGGCAGCCGGTGGACAGGCAGAAGGCGACGGTCACCTGGGCGCCGTGATCGCCTTTTTGCGCCAGCTCCATGGCCGTCCTGTAATCCTTGACCCAGCGCTCGCAGTGCCCCGGTTTTTCTCCCGACAGGCAGCTCTTGGTGGCGGGAGTGAGTTCGCCGGCCTGAAGCGGCGAGACGCAAACAACACCCAAGGAGAGGGTGAGCAGAAACTTGAGCATCGAATTTTCCTTGTGCAAGCCATGAGAGGCGCACATCGCAGGCCGCAGGTCAATGGCCATCATTGGAGGGGAAGGGCGCGCCCGCTGCCGGTCGTCAAACCTTCCTCGCGCGGGAATTGATTGGCGATCGAGCCCCCCGCAACGCGCGGCTGCAACCTCACGCGCTGGAGAGACTGGCCGTCAGTTTTTGAATTCGGGCTGCGTCCGGTCGAGCGTGCGCTTGATCGATTCGAGATGGAGGCGTGCGGACTCCGGATCGCCTTCCCGCATCTGCAGATAGGCCGCCTCGGCGATCTCCGGAGCGACAGGCAGGACCTTTCGCCCGGTCGACAGGGCAAGGGTCTGAACTTCGCAGGCTCTTTCGAGATAATAGAGGTCGTCCCAGGCTTCCGCTATGGTCGGGCCGCAGACCATGACGCCATGATGCTTCATGAAGACGATGTCGGCATCGCCGATCGCCGAGGCGATGCGATCGCCTTCGCGCTCGTCCAATGCGAGACCGTTATAGTTCGCATCCACCGCGGTGCGCCCGTAGAATTTCAGGGCGGTCTGGCCGGCGAAGATGAGCGGCTCGCCCTCCGTCATCGAAAGCGCGGTGGCATAGGGCATGTGCGTATGAAAAGCAGCCTTTGCCCTGGGAACGTTCTTGTGAATGCGGGCGTGAATGTAAAAGGCGGTCGCTTCCGGCTTTCCCTCTCCGGCAACGACGTGACCATGAAAATCGCAGACGAGCAGCATGGATGCGGTCAGCTCGCTGAACGCGTAGCCGTAAGGATTGACGAGGAACAGGTCGTCATAGCCCGGCACGACGGCGGAGAAGTGATTGCAGATGCCTTCCTCCATTCCGTAATGCGCCGCCATGCGGAAACAGGCGGCGAGATCGACGCGCGCACGCCAGATTTCTTCGGTTTCCAGCTTCGGCTGATTGGCGCCGGCCGAACTTGAAACGGAGGAGGTGTTCAGTGAATGGGCCATGATGTTGCTCCCTGCTGGGGTGAAGGACGGCGGATGTCAGCCTGCGTTCAACCGTCGACGGACGATGCTCGCGTGGAAGTTGGCGCCGTGGATCAGCCCGTCGTCGTTGAAATCGTAATTCGGATTGTGGAGCGGCGCGGAATCTTTCCCATTGCCCAGGAAGACGAAGCAGCCGGGGACATGGTCGAGGAAACGCGCGAAGTCTTCCGATCCGGTCATCGGCTCGCGCCGGATCTTGACGTTTTCGGACGGGAAGACGCTGCGGGCTGCGGCAAAGGCTTCCTCGACCAGGGCGGCATCATTGAGCAGGGGGATGAATTCTCTGGTATAATTCACCTCGGCCGCGACATTGTGGGCGAGCGCCGTCCCCTCGGCAATCAGGCGCATCTGCGTCTCGATCGCCGCGCTGACCTCGGGGCGGAAGCTGCGGGCATCGCCCAGGATACGCGCCAGCCCGGGCAGGGCGTTGCGGGTGCCGTCGGTCAGAAGTTCGGTCACCGAGACGACGCCGATATCGGTCGGGTCGAGCCGCCGGGAAACGATGGTCTGGAGGTTCGTCACCAATGCGCAGGCGGCGACCAGGACTTCGTTGCCGGAATGCGGACGCGCCGCGTGTCCGCCGACGCCCTTCAGCACGATCTCGAAATTATCCTCCGCCGACATGATCGCGCCGGCGCGGGTCTGGAATACGCCGACCGGAAGACCCGGCATGTTGTGCAGGCCGTAGATTTCGTCGAAGGGAAAACGCGTCATCAGGCCGTCGCCGAGCATTGCCAGGGCGCCTTTGCCCCACTCCTCGGCCGGCTGAAAAATGAACCGTACGGCGCCGTCGAAATCGCCGTCCTCCGCCAGCATCCTGGCGGCGCCAAGCAGCATCGCCGTATGCCCGTCATGGCCGCAGGCATGCATCAGGCCTTCGGTCTGCGAGCGATAGGGCCGATCGCCCTGTTCGGTAATCCTCAGCGCATCCATGTCGGCGCGCAGCGCGATGGAGCGGTTGCCGCCGCCGCGCCGGAGCGTTCCGACGACCCCGGTGCCGCCGACACCTTCGACAACCTCGTCGAGCCCGAACTCCCGCAATTTCCGGGCGACGAAAGCCGCCGTCCGCTTCTCGTCGAAGCCGAATTCGGGATGGCTGTGAAGGTCGCGCCTCCAGGCGGTCATGTCCTGTTCCAGCGTCCGGCTGTTCATGCTCATTCTGGCCGTTCCCCTGTTGCAAGTCCGCAAATGACGTCGAGGAGGATATTCGCTCCGGCGACGAGGTCTACGTCTGTCGTGAACTCCTTCGGATTGTGACTGATGCCGCCGCGGCTGGGAACGAAGATCATCGCGCTTGGCGCGATGCGGGCGATCATCTGCGCGTCATGGCCGGCGCCCGATGTCATGCGCCTGCATGCCAGGCCGCGATCCCCGGCGGTCGCCTCGATCAGCCGAACGATCGCCGGATCGAACTTGACCGGCCCGAACCGCGCCAGCCGCTCGACTGAAATGCCGACCTTTTCCTCGGCCGAAAGCAGCTCGAGGAAGGCAGCGAGCGCCGCTTCCTCTTCCTTCAGGCGGTCTTCGTCCGGATCACGCAGATCGACGGTAAACGTCGCTCGAGAGGGAATGACATTGATGGCGTTCGGCTCAAAAGCGATGCAGCCGACGGTCGCGACAGTCGGGGTGTTCGAGACTTTCGCCCGGTCCCGCAGAAAGGCGATGACGCGGGCGGCCGCATAGCCGGCGTCCCGGCGCATCGAGATCGGCGTCGTGCCGGCATGGTTGGCATCGCCGTCGATCGTCACCCTCTGCCAGGAAATGCCCTGCAGGTTCTCGACCGCGCCGACCGACACACCCTCTCTTTCAAGAACAGGACCCTGCTCGATATGCAGCTCGACATAGGCGTGCGGCGTCAGGAAGCCGGGCGCATGGGTGCCGGCATAGCCGATCCGCGCCAGTTCATCGCCGAGCAGCGTGCCGTCGGTGCCCACCGTCTTCAGCGCAGCAGTGACATCGAGGCCTCCGGAATAAACCAGCGAACCCATCATGTCGGGCGCATAGCGCACCCCTTCCTCATTGGTGAAGGCGGCAACGACAATCGGGCGCGACGGTTCGAACCCTTCGTCTTTCAGCGTCTGGATCACTTCGAGGCCGGCCAGCACGCCGTAACATCCGTCATAGATGCCGGCATTGATCACCGTGTCGATGTGGGAGCCGAGCATGAGCGGCTTTTCCTCCCCGCCCGCGCCATTCCAGATGCCGAAAATGTTGCCGATACGGTCAACGGCGACCTCCAGCCCGGCTTCCTCGAGCCAGGCGACAAACTGATCGCGCCCCAGCTTTTCGCTATCGGAGGCCGCCAGTCGGACAAGCCGTCCCTCCGCATCGCGGCCGATCTCGCCAAGCGTGGAGAGGCGCCCGAGCAGACGCGCCGGATCGATCGAACGGCGGCTCATGCTGAAACTCCGGTCTTGGATTTCGCGGCGACCGCGGCCGGTGATCGCCCGACGATCTCTTGATATTTGCCGGGATCGGTCGCGCCTTCGGTGTTCACCAGCAATATGCGCGAATGGCCGTCGAGAGACAGGGCTTGCTTGATCGCGGGATCGCCGACAGCGCGGATCAGCCCGGCAAGCCCGACGCCGCCGCTTTCGCCGGCGACAATCGCCGGATCGTTTCCAGCCGGATCGGCAAGCCGCTTCATCACCGCGATCCCCTCGTCTTCGTCAACGGTCATGAACGCGTCGGCGACGCGGGAGAGGATACGCCAGGCAACGAGGGACGGTTCGTAACATTCGAGCATCGCCATGACGGTCGGCGCGCCATGGGCAACGGTCACCGGATGCCCGGCCCGCGCCGTTTCGAACAGGCAGGCGGCGCGGGCGGGATCGACGACTGTGAAGGTCGGGCGTTCCTCGCCGAAGGCGATGGCCATGTGGCCTGCAACGGTGGCGGCGATCCCGCCGACGCCTGCCTGGATGAAGACATGGGTGGGCGGCTGCGGCATTGCCCTGAGCGCTTCCCGCACAAGCGCGGTGTAGCCCTGCATCACCAGCCCGGGAATGCGCTCATAACCCGCCCATGAGGTGTCCGAGACGATGGTCCAGCCTTTTTGCTCGGCCATGCGCGCCGCCTCGCGAACGGAATCGTCATAGGTGCCGTCCACGCGGATGATCTCGGCGCCGAAGCGGGCGATGGCGGCGACGCGTTCGTCGCTGACGCCGGCATGCACGAAAATCGCCGCCCGGGCTCCCACAAGCTGCGCGCCCTGGGCCACCGACCGGCCGTGATTGCCGTCGGTGGCGCAGGCGACGGTCATCGTCCCGGCCACCCCTAGCACAGGAGAAGACTGCAATTGCGAGACATCGACGGCGCGCCCGAGCCTGTGTGCCGCCTCATCGAGAACCAGCCGGATCACCGCATAGGCGCCGCCAAGCGCCTTGAAGCTGCCGAGGCCGAGCCGGTGGCCTTCGTCCTTGATGTGGATTGCGGCGACGCCGAGTTCGGCCGCCAGCGCCGGCAGAGCAACGAGCGGCGTTTCCGCATGGTTTTCCCGGAACGCCAGCTGACGCTCGACCGCATCTGCGGCTTTCATTCCGAGAGTTTCGGCGTCCCGCGGGTCGAGCGGCTGACGGTAGTCGGAAGTGCTGTTCAGCAGAAACATGCGTGCCTCGCTTTCGGTTGTCCGGCTAAAACATATTGCAGGGGCCGCGAAAAAGGCGCTGTATTTCGGCGTTGGTTTTGCAATTTTGTTTCGTTGGAGCCCCGTTTTGAGCCGCCCGGTAAAATCCCCCCTGGATGCGTTCGACCACAAAATCCTGGCGATCCTGCAAAGGGACAATATGACGCCGCAACGCACGATCGGCGAAGCCGTCGGCCTGTCCGCGCCTGCCGTCCAGCGCCGGATCAAGCGGATGACGGAGGATGGGGTCATCCGGGCAAACGTCGCCGTTCTCGACCCCGCAGCGCTCGGCCAATCGATCACCATCTTCGTCGAGGTGGAGGTGATCAGCGAAACGGCAAAACAGATTGAACAGGCCAAAAGCCAATTCGCGGCCGCGCCGGAAATCCAGCAGTGCTACTACGTCACCGGCGAGGCCGATTTCATCCTGGTCATCGTCGTCCCTGCAATGGCCGACTACGAGGCACTGACACGGCGGCTGTTCTTCGGCAACAACAACGTCAAACGCTTCCGCACATTCGTCGCGATGGATCGGGTGAAGGTCGGTCTCAGCGTTCCCGTCGAGCGCTGAGACCGGCGGCCCCTGGTGAACGCTCTCTCATCGTCCACAATTTTGCGAATATTTTCAGATGTCAACGCTACGAAGTGTGGAGCGTCAACCGGGCCACCCCGTTGCGGCTTTCGCCGTGCTGTTGAGTTCCTGCGTGCAGTCGAGCACTATGCGCGTGTCCAAGAACCAAATGATAATTCAGACCAGCGCAGAGCCGATGTGCGGCAGCGTTGGGGCAGCGAAGGCTGCGCAGAAGCAGGCTGCAGTCGAGACCATCAAGGCGGGCTATGATCGTTACATCATCACGTCTGCGGCGGCGGCAAGCAACGTGACGGCAACTCAGATGCCGGGACATTACAATACCTACGGCACCATAAACTCCTACGGTGGCTATGGCACGGTCAATGCGACGACGACCTATACGCCTGGCCCGATCATCTATGGCGGCTCACACGACCAGTCTATTGGCGTGGTGATGTTCAAGGACGGCGAGCCGGGCAGCAATCAAGCAGTGTCCGCTCGCGAAGTACTCGGTTCTAAATGGGCGGTGATCGTCAAGGATGGCGTAAACCTCTGCAACTAGAGCGGTTCATCGCTTATCGGAATCGGCAGAGGTCGGCAAAGGGACGGACTCATTTACGATACCTCTAAGGTGATACGCCAATGAACGCGAGAATTCGAGCAAAAAGAACATTAAAGAATCTGAGGCGCTATGAAGCGATGCCATCGCCGATCTGGCACCAGAGAGAGGAATTTGGCTTCTTGATTGGGATATATTCTAATCCAGGCCCCAGTAACGCTAAGATATTTATATTGGATAAGGGCATATTTTGGGGCGACGGTGGAGAGGGCAAGTCATTCCTCTATTCCGAGGTAAAGTTGGTGTCCGTTCTAGAGGGAATAGAGAGCGTTGAAATAATCATCTTGACTGACGGGGGCAAGGAGTTACGGATTCCTGTCTGCGGCAGGGACGGACAATACTCCGACTGCATGCTCATGCTTCGATTCATGGATAGGGTTGTAGAGGATGCGAAAAAATATCCCTACGAGTGAGCCGCACCGGCCGATTTACGAAAATGCTGCATTTCTCCCGATCGATCACCGAAGTCCGATCCTTGAAAGGATAAATATCGAGCCTCCGGGCCTATCACTTTGTCAATTGGGGCCAAAGGTGGCCTTTGCCGCCGAGACCCGCAACGCTGAAACCGGCCGCCCCGCTCACGCCCGCTTGGTCAGCGGAAACCGTTCCCGCAGCAGTCGCAGCACTGATTCCGAGGCGATCGGTGGGCCGAACAGATAGCTTTGCCCGTAGTTGCAGCCCATCTTGGCAAGCTCGATCGCATCCTCGTTGGATTCGATCCCTTCGGCCACCACCTTCATTTCAAGTTCGCGCGCCATGGCGATGACCGATCTGAGCACGGTCGCCTTCTTGTCGCTGCCGTCGCGCACCAAGGCCTTGTCGAGCTTGATCATGTCGAAGGGGAAGCGGGTGAGATAGGCGAGCGAGGAATAGCCGGTGCCGAAATCGTCGAGCGCCAGGCCGATGCCGGCTTCCTTGAGCTTCTGCAGCACGAGCCGGGCCTGTTCCGGATTTTCCATGACCATGGACTCGGTCAGTTCGAGCTTGAGGCGGGCGGGCTGGCAATGGGTCTTGGCGAGAACCGAGCGCACGTCGTCATAGAGCTCGTTGTTGAGCAGCTGCACGCTCGACAGGTTGATCGACACGAAGATCGGCAATTCGCCGGTCTGGTTCTGCCAGCTCATCAGGTCGTTGGTCGCCTGCTCCAGCGCGAACATGCCGAGCGGGCCGATGAGATCGGAGGCCTCGGCGATCGGGATGAATTCGGACGGGGGAATATTGCCGCGTTTGGGATGTTCCCAGCGCATCAGCGCCTCGAAACCGGCGACCTCGACATCTTCAAGCCGGGCGATCGGCTGGTAGACCATCGACAATTCCTTGCGCTCGATGGCGCGGCGCAGGTCCGTTTCGAGCTGCAGCCGGTCGGTGCCGAAGTCGCGGAAGGCCGGCTGGAACGGCTCGACCCGGTTGCCGCCGGCCCGTTTTGCCCGGTACATGGCAAGCTCGGCATCGCTGAGCAGGCCGCTGGCGCTCTCCTGCCGGTCGACCCAGGAGGTCAGGCCGATCGAAGCGGTCAGGATGATCTCGCGGTTGGCGAAGTTGATCGGCACCATGATCGCCTTGCTGATCGCATCGGCGAAATCGGCGACCTTGGCGGGATTGTGCTCGGACACCAGGATGAGACCGAACTGGTCGCCGGCAAGCCGCGCCAGCGTGTCCTGCGGCTTCAACAGCCGGCGCAGGCGCCGGGTCAGCGCAATCAGGATATTGTCGCCGGCGGCGACCCCGAGCGCATCATTGACCAGCTTGTAGCGGTCGATGTCGATCACCATCACGGTGGGCTTCAGCGTATCGCCGCCCGGCGCCAGCGCCAGCACCGCCTGCAGCCGGTCGAGGAACACCTGCCGGTTCGGCAGGCCGGTCAGATTGTCGTGCAGCGCATCGTGCAGCAGCCGCTCGACGGAATTTTTCTGCTCGGTGACGTCGACGATCGTGCCGACGCAGCGGATGATCTCGCCGTTCGAGCCGAGCACCGGCCGGGCGCGGATCAGCAGCCAGTGGAAATGCCCGTCCTCGGCGCGGATGCGGAATTCGTGGTTCAGCCGCCCGCGCCGGTGTTCGAGCAGCACGTCGAGCGTGGCGCGGAAGCGGTCGCGATCGTCAGGATGCAGCCGCGGCAGCCAGTTGCGCGCCGCGCCATGCATGGTGCCCGGGGACAGGCCGAGCTTGGTCGAAACGTCGGGAATGGTGACGACGCGGTCGCGCGCCACGTCCCAATCCCACACCATGTCGCCGGAGCCGGTCAGCGCCAGCGATTGCCGCTCGAGATCGGAAAACAGCCCCTGCTGGAAGGCGCCGCCGGCAAAGGCGTGCTGCATGACGGTGAAGCCGATCAGCAGCACGATGAGCACCAACCCGCCGCCGAGGGCCGGCTGGATGATGTCGTTGTCGAGCCGCCCGGTGACCGTCAGCCATGCGCCGAACAGCCAGACGAGCGTCAGCGCCCAGGCCGGCACCAACAGGATGGCGCGGTCATAGCGGTTGAAGCCGAGATAGACGATCAGTAAGAGCCCGGTCGCCGCCGTCAGCGCGAAGGAAAGCCGGGCGATGCCGGCGGCAATCGACGGATCGTAGATCGCGACGCCGAAGAGCAGGGCAAGGCCGAGCACCCAGGCGAGCGTCGCGTAACCCAGATGCGCATGCCAGCGGTTGAGGTTCAAATAGGTGAACAGGAAGATGACGAAACTGGAGGCGAGCGCCACCTCGGCGCAGGCGCGCCATATTCGCTGGTCGGCCGAGGCCACGCTGATCAGCTTGCCGAGGAAACCGAAGTCGACGCAGATATAGCCGAGCACTGCCCAGGCAAGTGCGGCGGTCGCCGGCAGCATCGAGGTGCCCTTGACGACGAAGAGGATGGTCAGGAACACCGCCAGCAGGCCGGCAATGCCGAGCACGATACCGCGATAGAGCGTGAAGGCGTTGATCGTGTCCTTGTAGGCGTTCGGTTCCCAGAGGTAGATCTGCGGCAGCTCCGGCGTCGACAGCTCGGCGACGAAGGTGATGACGGCGCCGGGGTTCAGCGTGATGCGGAAGACGTCGGCCTCGTCGCTCGGCTGCCGGTCGAGCGCGAAGCCTTCGCTCGGCGTAATCGCGCTGATGCGCTGCGAGCCGAGATCCGGCCAGAACAGCTTGGAATTGACCAGACGGAAATGCGGCGCGACGATGACCCGCTCTAGCTGTTCCTCCGAGACATTGGCGAGCGCGAACACCGCCCAGTCGCCCTGGTGATTTTCAGAGCTTGCCCTGACCTCGATGCGGCGGCGGATACCGTCGGCGCCGGCCGCCGTCGAAACCTGGAAGGCCTCGCCCTGGTTGACGTAGATTTCGGTCGTCGCGGTCAGGTCGAGCGCGGTGTCGTCACGGGAAATCTTCACCGGTTCGGCCGCCTGGGCAGCGCCCGCCGAAAGGGCGAACACCGCCAGCAAAAAGGCTGCGATCACCGCGATCAAACGTCCGGACGGTGACTTGGGCAGCATGCGGTCTCTGGTCATCGGCTGTCGGTTTTCCTGCCTTTATCCGTATCGGTGGCGAGACGTGAAAACATCACATGGTCATGCCACTGACCGTTGATCTTCAAGTATCCGCGCAGATAGCCTTCCTGCTGAAACCCGGCCTTTTCAAGCAGACGGATGCTGCGCGCGTTATCTGGAATACAGGCTGCTTCGATACGGTGCAACTCAAGCCCGGCGAAGATGTAAGGAATAACCAATTGCAGAGCGGCGAACATATGCCCCTGGCCGGCATGGCGTTCGCCCATCCAGTAGCCGATCATGCAGCTTTGTGCCGCACCCCGCCTGATATAGCCGATGGTAATGCCGCCGACGAGCGTCTGGTTTTCCTTGAGGAAAATGAACAACGGCACCGCCTGGCCCGAGGCGTATTCCTGCTTGCCGCGGATGACGCGGGCGCGATAGGCGCCCTCCGTCAGCTCGTCGCGCCGCCAGGTCGGCTCCCAGGGTTCGAGGAACTTGCGGCTTTCGGCGCGCAGCCGGTGCCACTGGTTGAAATCCTGGTAGCGCGGCAGGCGCAAGAGATATCGGTCGTTTTCCAGCTCGACCGCATCCGGCTGCCGCGACAGGAACCGAAACACCGATTTTGGCATCGATCACTCCCGGCAGGACGAACGCCGGCTCAGCGGCCGGCCTGCATCGTCTTCGGTGCCGGGACCGAAAGCGAAGCGGTGATGTCTTCCATCGGCGCAAGCTGTTCCAGCGGCCCGATCGCCGAAAGCGTCGGCACCGTGTCGTAGAACAGCCGGCCGGCGAGATCCGTCAGCCGCTCGATGGTGATGCCTTCGAGCCGCTCCATCATCTCCGGATTGGAGATCGGCCGGCCGTAAAGCATCATCTGCCTGGCGATCTGGCCGGCGCGCGAGGCCGGGCTTTCCTGGCCCATCAGCAGCTGGGCGCGGATCTGGGCGCGGGCGCGCTCGATTTCCTTCTGGTGGATCTCGTTGGCGGATTTGTGCAGCTCGTCGATGATGACGGGCACCAGCTCCGGCAGGTTCTCGCCGCCGGTCGCGGCATGAATGCCGAAGATGCCGGTGTCGGAAAAGCCCCAGTGGAAGGCATAGACCGAATAACAGAGGCCGCGGAACTCACGCACTTCCTGGAACAGCCTGGAGGACATGCCGCCGCCGAGGATGTTGGCGAGGATCTGCGAGCAGTAGAAATCGCGGGCGTGGTAGGGCTTGCCCTCGAAGCCGAGCAGGATCTGCGCGTCCATCAGGTCGCGCGGCTCGCGCACGCTGCCGCCGATATAACGCGCCGCTTCCATCACCGGCGGCGCCGAAGGCTCGCTCGGCAGGCTGGCGAAACGGTCCTCGACCATGCGCACGAACTCGTCATGCTCGACGGCGCCGGTGGCGACCACGAACATGCGGTCGGTCGTGTAGTTGCGGCCGAGATAGGCGCGGATCTGCTGCGGCGTGAAGGAGACGACGGTCTCCGGCGTGCCGAGGATCGCCCGGCCGAGCGTCTGGTCGCGATAGGCGACCTCGGAGAACCGGTCGAACACCACGTCGTCGGGCGTGTCGTTGGCGGCGTTGATCTCCTGCAGGATCACCTGCTTCTCGCGCTCCAGCTCTTCTTCCTCGAAGGCCGATTCCGTCAGGATGTCGGCGAGGATATCGACGGCGAGCGGTACGTGGTCTTTCAGCACGCGGGCGTAGTAGGAGGTGGTCTCGGTCGACGTGGCGGCATTGACCTCGCCGCCGACATCTTCGATTTCCTCGGCGATCTGGCGGGCCGAGCGGCGTCCCGTTCCCTTGAAGGCCATGTGTTCGAGCAGGTGGGCGATGCCGTGCTCGTCTGCCGTCTCGTTACGCGATCCCGATTTGATCCAGACTCCGAGCGCAACGCTTTCAAGGTGCGGCATGGTTTCTGTCACTACTGTCAGCCCGGATTTCAGCCGGGTGCACTCAACTGTCATTGGCTATCTTTCTGCGCCTGCCGTCGTCTTGCCGCGGGCGTGTTTGCCGATAAAGGTCTCTACGGCTTTCAGCTCCGGTTCGATGATCTGGAAGCGCTCCTCCCTGTGCATCAGATCAGCAAGCCACGTCGGAAGCGCCGGGTCAATACCGCAGGCCGATTTTACGGCGGCCGGGAATTTCGCCGGATGCGCGGTCGAAAGCGTCACCATCGGCGTATTCGGCTTTTCCTTCTTCCTGGCGACGAAGACGCCGATCGCCGAATGCGGATCGAGCAGATAACCGGTCTCGGCATGCGTCGTGCGGATCGTCTCGGCCACTTGTTTTTCGCTGGCGCGGCCGGCCCGGAAGTCGCGGCGGATCGCCTTCAGCGCTTGCTCGCCGATCTCGAAGCCGTTGGATTGCTTGAGGCTTTCCATCGCCGCGCGCACCTTCGAGGCGTCGCGTCCATAGGCTTCGAACAGCAGCCGCTCGAAATTCGAGGAAATCTGGATGTCCATCGACGGCGAGCTCGTCGCCTTGACCGCCTTCATGTCGTAGCGGCCGGTCTTCAGCGTCCGCTCCAGGATGTCGTTCTCATTGGTGGCGATGACAAGCCGGTCGATCGGCAGGCCCATGCGCTTGGCGCCGTAGCCGGCGAAGATATCGCCGAAATTGCCGGTCGGCACCGTGAACGAGATCTTCCGGTCCGGCCCGCCGAGCGCCACCGCCGCCGTGAAATAATAGACGATCTGGGCCATGATGCGCGCCCAGTTGATCGAGTTGACGCCGGAGAGGCCGACCTTGTCGCGGAACGCCGCGTCGTTGAACATCGCTTTGACGAGGTTCTGGCAATCGTCGAAATTGCCCTCGACGGCCAGCGCATGCACGTTGCCGGCTTTGGAGGTCGTCATCTGCCGCTGCTGCACCGGCGAGACTTTGCCGTGCGGGAAGAGAATGAAGATGTCGGTGCGCTCGCGCCCCGCAAAGGCGTCGATCGCCGCCCCGCCGGTATCGCCCGAAGTGGCGCCGACGATCGTCGCCCGCTTGCCGCGCTTCTCCAGCGCATAATCCATCAGCCGGGCCAGCAGCTGCATCGCCACGTCCTTGAAGGCGAGCGTCGTGCCGTGGAACAGCTCCATGACGAAGCTGTTCGGCCCGGTCTGCACAAGCGGCGCGATCGCCGGATGGCGGAAGGTGCCGTAGGCCTCGTCGATCATCGCCCGGAAGGTCGCTTCGGGAATCTCGCCATTGGTGAAGGGCGACAGGATGGTGAAGGCGATCTCCTGGTAGCTCTTGCCGCGCAGCGCCCGGATTTCTTTCTTCGAAAACTGCGGCCATTCTCGCGGAACATAGAGCCCGCCGTCGCGCGCCAACCCGGTCAGCAGGGCGTCGCAAAAGCCGAGGGCAGGGGCCTCGCCGCGGGTCGAGATATAGTCCACGTTCATCATCCTTGATCTATCGCTGGAGGAAATCCGGTCGGGCTGAGCCGTGGCCCGCACTGCCGGAAACCGGCCCCGGAATCGAGAAGGGGCTGCGCTTGCGGCCATGCCATCGCCGTTATCTTGTTGAAGTTGCCCGCATCCGGCGGCGAAAAGTGCATCAAAACGGCGCGTACCCAATCGATTTTTGTTTGCGCCGCTGATATAGACCATCGCAAACCGTCATGAAAGGCCTCACGGAAAAGACATGGGGCCTCCAAGAAACGCTTGTGCAAAGGGTGGAACATAGTGCTCGGCAAGGTCTCGCGTCTCATCGTCTCCGCTTCTCTTCTTGCCCTGCTCGCCGGCTGCGACACGCTCGGCATCGGCGGCGACAGCAAGTCGGCGGCGGCGCCGGCGCAGCCGAACGGCACCGCCCAGATCATGCCGCTGGCACCCGCCAACCCATCCTCGAGCAATCCTTCGATCGGCACCGCCAAGACGGCACAGGGCACCGTCGCCCCCGTCGTCCAGGGCGCCTGCCCGCAGATCTTCATGCGCGACCAGGATGCGATCTTCCGCACCTATGCCAAGGGCAAGAAGGACGATCCGCAGCAGATCGTCTTCCAGGCCTCCTTCGGCGATTACACCCGCCAGTGCTCGCTGAGCGACACCAACCTGACGATGACCGTCGTCGCCCAGCTGCGCCTGATCACCGGCCCGGCCGGCGCCCCCGGCCCGGTGACCCTGCCGATCCGCGTCACCATCCTCGACGGCGAGACCGTGCTCTATTCCGAGGTCACCAAATTCCCGACCGAGATCCCGGCCGGCGCCCCGGGCACCCAGGTGATCTTCCGCAAGGACGGCATCAAGATGCCGGTCGGCTCCGGCGCCCTGGTCCGCGTCAATGTCGGCTTCGACACCCAGCCGGCCAAGACCAAGAAGAACAGCTGAGGAAAGAAGTGCCCGCCCGCATGGGTCCTCGGGTCAAGCCCGAGGACGACGGAGGGTGGAGGAATGCATGTGGCAAGGACCGCAGGCGCAGCGGTTTAGCGGAATTGGTGACCGTTATTTTGCCCGATCCGCACGCAAAACCGCCCGCGCATTCTGCTGGAATTCCTCCAGGCATCTCGCCTCTTGCCGGTTGATCTCCCCACACTCCGTCATACTCGGGCTTGACCCGAGTATCCACGCCGCAAGCACTCCGCTGAATTTGTTCGGCGGCCGTCAACAGCTCGCCTGCATGGCCCCGCGAGGCGGGCTCAGCGCCTAAGCCCTAAAGCACGCCTTCCCAGGCAGCCAGCGCGGCGACGACGCCGGGCAGGTCGTTCATGCGGGAGATCGCCGTTTCGGCGCCGGCATCGGTCAGCTTGTCGGCATGGGCGGGATAGCTGTGCGAGGCGCCGGTGAAGCCGATGACGCGCATGCCGGCGGCGCGCGCTGCATGCACGCCGTGCACCGAATCCTCGACCACCACCACCTTGTCGGGCGACACGCCCATCTGGCTTGCGCCGTGCAGGAAGATGTCGGGCTTCGGCTTGGCCCGGTCGGGACCGAGATCCTTGGCGGAAAAGATATTCGGGGCAAACAGCGGCTTCAGCCCCACCTTGGAGAGCATCATGTCGAGCCGCTTCGTGCTCGAATTCGAGCATATGCAGCGCTTCATCGAGAGCCTTGAGACGGCGAATTCGACGCCTGGAATAGCCTTGACGTCATTCGCCAGCCTGGTGTCGAGCAGCTGCTCGGACTTCTCCAGCAGCGAGGCCGAAAACGGGATGCTCGCTTCGCGCTCGATCTGCAGCAGGATGTTGCGCCATGTCATGCCGGCGAAACGTTCGCCCATTTCCTCGACGCTGATCGGATATCCGGCCTCCGTCAGAAGCGCGGATTCGACTTCCGCGGCGATGATTTCGGAATCGACGAGAACGCCGTCGCAATCGAAGATGATGAGATCGAAGCCGTTCATATGTTCACGCCTTGCTACAAATCTGGGCTGGAAATCTGGGTCTTGTCCGGGGATGCAGCGGCTTTACACGATGCCCGCCCAAAGCTCAACCTGATCTCAAGCATGGCTGCGATGCGGCAAGCGACCGGCTCCATGGTCGCTGCCGGATCGCTGCCGTCAAGCCGCCCGTCGTGCGAATTGCGCCGACGCCGTCGCGCGCAGCTTGAAGCGGGAAACGAGTTCGCGCAGCTTGGCGGCTTCCTCAGCCAGGTGGCCGGATGCGGCGGTCGATTGTTCGACCATGGCCGCGTTTTGCTGGGTCACCTGATCCATCGAATTGACGGCGGTGTTGACCTCGGCAAGGCCGGTCGACTGCTCCCTTGCCGATACGGCGATGGCATCCATGTGCTGGTTGATGCGGGCGATCTGTTCGCTGATGGCGCTCAGCACCTGGCTGGTGTCGAGAACCAGCTTGACACCGCTTTCCACTTCCACCGAGGATTTCTGGATGTGGCCCTTGATTTCCTTTGCCGCCTGAGCCGAGCGCTGGGCGAGTTCGCGCACTTCCTGGGCGACCACTGCAAAGCCCTTGCCGGCTTCTCCAGCGCGCGCCGCTTCGACGCCGGCGTTCAGTGCCAGCAGATTGGTCTGGAAGGCGATTTCGTCGATCACGCCGATAATGCTGGAAATCTGCTGCGACGAGGCCTCGATGCGGCGCATGGCTTCTTCGGCATGCGAGACCACCTCCGCGGATTTGGCGGCATTGCGGTTGGCGTCCGTCGCTTCGGTGCGCGCCTCTTCGGTGCGCTTGCTGGAATTCGAGACATTGGCGGTGATCTGATCGAGCGCCGCGGCGGTTTCTTCGAGAGCGGCGGCCTGCTGTTCGGTGCGTTTCGACAGATCGCCGGCCCCCGATGCAATTTCCCGCGTGCCTTCGTCGATTGCGGCAATGGCCGTCGCGATGGCGCCGAGCGTCTGGTCGAGCTGGCGGATCGACATGTTGAAATCATGCCGGAGGCTCTCGAAATCAGCCGCGAAAGGCTCCTCGATCTGGAAGGCGAGATCGCCCGAGGCAAGCCGCTTCAGGCCTGCGGCAAGGCCGGATGTCGCCGCCCGCAGCCGTGCGGCGACATCCTCGTCGGCCTGTTTGCGGGCGGTGACCCGCTCGCTTTCGCCCTGCAAGCGGGCAGTCTCGGCGTCCTGCTCGAGCTGCTTGTTGGCGATTGCCGCCTGCCGGAAGACCTCGACAGCCGATGCCATCGTGCCGATTTCATCGGTGCGGCCGATGCCAGCGCAGGCAATCGCCGTGTCGCCGCCGGCGAGCCTTTGCATATCGTTGGAAAGCGAAAGGATCGGCTTGGTGACGCTCCTTCGCGTCAGGAAATAAAGGCCGAAAGCGAACAACGCGGCCGCGGCCAGAAGGGCTTTGAGAGTGATATCGACCGAGGCTTTGATGTCGGCATTATGCTTGGAAATATCGTCCGATACGGCGGTGATCTGATCCCCGGCCTGTTCCATGGCGGTTTCCAATGTCGAGAACTGCTGCATGAATTCCGGCAGCGCCTTCAACGCTGCCGCCGGATCCTTGCCCGCAAGATCGACCATCTTCGTGGCGCTTTCCACATAGCCGAGCAGCGGACGCTCAATGTCGGCAAGGACCGCTTTCGTTTTTGCGTCGGAGACGAGGGCCTTGTTGGCGTCGATCATCTCGCGGAACGATGTCTCGTGCTCCGCCAGATCCGCCTTCACCGCGGCGGCGTCTATGCCGGCCGCCGGGTTGGATGCCAGCAAGGATGCGAGCACGTCGGCGCGCAGCGCATCATGCATCATATCGGCCTGCATGTGGTTGCGCAGAATTTGCGCCGACTGGGCGACATCGGCGCTGTTTGCCGAAAGGGTGGCGGCAGACCAGATGCCGACGCCCGTCGCGCCGCCCGCCAACCCGAAAATCGCGATACTTGCAATGATAATCTTATGCTGGATCGACGGCATGTCGGCTTCTCACGTTGAATTTGAGGCGTGATAGTATCGAAACATGCTTAATGATTTCGTAGCGACCTCTCGCAAGGCGGCCGGCGAGGAAAAGGGCTCGCCGGTGTTCGCCGGCGAGCCCATCTAACCTACTGCTCCGGCAGGATGATCTTCTGATTGGTGGTATTCTTGACCGGCTTTTCGCCGGGGACATGCGACATGGTCCGGGTCGTGCTTTCCAGCGCGCTGCCATCGGTGCTGGTCTTGGTGCGGGATTTGCTGAACGTGCCTTTGTCGACGGCCTGGGCTTTGGTTTGCGCCTTGAGCTTGTCGCCATTGTCGTTGACATGGGTTTTGCTCTGCGCTTTGCCGTCGACGGTGGCGGCACTTCCCCCCGACCCGATCGAGGAGGTGGTGCCGCCATCGGTCCGGCAGGTGCCGGCGGTTCCGACTGAGCTTGCCGAGGTGCCGCCGGCCGAAGCGCTTCCGCCCGACCCCACCGTCCCGGCCGCAATGCAATCCTCTGCAAGAACCGCCGAACTCGACGCGAGCAGCGCGATCGAGGCGGCTGCGATAAGGTTGAGATGTGTCATTGTCCTCTCCTATTTCGTCGGTTTCGTCACGGAGCAGGTTCCGTCGGAACGTTTGGTGATGACGGTGCCGTCAGGCCTTGTGATGCTTGCCGTCGAAAAACTGTCGACGCTTCCCGATCCCGCCGAGGAGCCGGCGGAGGCGGATGACGACGAGGAGCCGGCCGAGCCGCTGCCTGTTGTGGTCGACGAAGACACGTGTCCGTTGCCGGCCGTCACGGTGGTCGACATATCGCCTGCCTGCGACTGGACGATCGTGCATGTCGTTCCGTCGTCGAGCTTGATTTCCTCGGCCATCGCATGCCCGAAGACCAGCACCAGCGAGGCGCTCAGTGCGATTGTGGAAAGTTGGGTCATTGTCCTATCTCCAAGGGTTTGGCCGACGCCGCAAAGGCGCCGGCCGATAGCGTCAGCAGCCCTTGGTGCCGGCGGCGTCCTTCTTGACCTGGCCCGGCGCGCAGCCCTTCTTGCCCTTGCTGTCGTGCGAGGTTCCGGCAGCACTGCCGCCGGTGCCGACGGTGCTGCCCGTCTTGTCGCCGTCCGCAGAGGAAGCGCCGGTTCCGACACTCGAGGCGGAGTTCGCATCGCCCGAGCCTGCGGCGGAACCGCCGGTGCCGACCGAGCTGCTGGACGTGCCGCCGCCGGCCGAGGAACCGCCCGTGCCGAGCGTCGAGGCAGAACCCGAACCGGATCCGGAGCCCGCGGCCGAGCCGCCGGTGCCGACGGTGCTGCTCGAGGTGCCGCCACCAGCCGACGAGCCGCCGGTGCCGATCGTCGAGGACGAGCCGGAATTGCAATTGGTTGCGCCAGCGGGGCAGGTGCCCCCGGCAGAGCTGCCACCAGTACCGACCGTGCTGCTCGCAGTTCCGCCGCCGGCCGACGAACCGCCGGTGCCAACCGTGCTTGACGATTGCGCGAAGCCGGAAACGGTCGTGCCGGCCAGCAAGGCCGCAGCCAAGGCGAGATGGGTTACCTTCATCATGGGGTATTCCTCCGTTTGTTTTTGAGCTGCCATCCCATCCCGAGCGGATGGATAGCTGCCTGACAAACTTCGGTTACATCTCACTGTTCCTGTCCTGGGCATTCAGTCGGATAGGCGCCGGACCTTGGTCCGGTCCCCGCGGAACACCGGCTCCCGTCTGGCGCGCCACCGTTCTCATTGCGGGCTCACCGGCTTGGGCGTACGATGCAAGGCAATAGGAGAGGGACCATGAGGCTGTCAGCTCTTGTTCGATCGGCCGCAGCCGTAGCGCTGCTCTTTGTCTTCACATCCACCGACGTCACCGCCAAGGGCGGCAAGCATCACAGAAGCTGTGCGGAGCTGCAGGCGATGAAGGATCATGGTCTGACCGGCGGTAAACATGCCGGCGACGGGCCCGAGAAAAGGGCAAAGATCGAAAGGAAGATGAGGAAGAAAGGCTGTTAGGCCGACGAAGCCGCCGACAGTTTCGCAGTGGAGGCAAAGCCAGCCAACGTCGCTCTATCAGCGCGTGTGCATAGCGGCGCCAAACTCGATCGATGCGAGTGCGAAAGCGATGAATTCCGCTTGATCGCCGGTGAGCGGCATTCCCAGGACTACCTTTGGAATTTTCATGCACTAGATGGCGCTCGGGAAGAGGAAGCCACCGCCGCCATGGAGGGAGAAGCGGCACGCCGAAAAATGGACGAAGAGGAAGACTGCATGACGATCGAGGACATCATCGAGACCTTGGAAAAGACGGATATGCCCGACGGCCGGATCGACGCCTTCATCACCTGCGCCTTCTTGTTGAAGCAGCTCCGGCCGGCCGAGCCGAAGGATTTCGACGGTCCCCACGATTACATGCCGAGCAGCATCAGGTCGCAGCACGGCTTCCTGATGGCGCGGCCTTTCACCCATGACGTCAATCACGCCATCGATCTCTGCCGGGAAGTCCGGCCGGATGCGGTCTGGCACCTCGCCCGCGGCCGCCAGACTTCGGATGATTGCCTCTACGGTGCCCAGCTGCGCGCGATCAATGGCGGCGAAAGCGTGCTCGGCGAAGCCGAGAGCAATCACGCCGCACTGGCGCTGACGCTTGCGGCGCTGCGGGCGCATGTGCGGCAGGAAAGCGAAAAGAGGGCAGGGGCGTAACGACGCGCCGGCCCGTATGGCAGCCTATTGAAGATCCGCAGCAAGTCTACGCATCGACCGGAAAAAGCATTAGAAACTGCCGGTCGCCTTCGGGCGAGAAGAGGATCGAGCGGCTTTCGGCCGTGCGCCGCGCCCAGCCCTTGTCGAGGAAATTTGACAGCAGCGCCTTGCCGAGGCTGCCGGCTAGATGGGCGCGTCTTTCGCTCCAGTCGAGGCAGGAGCGGCAAAGCGGGCGGCGCGACGATCGAAGCGCACCGGCATCGATACCGATGCATTTGAGATCGCTTTCGCCCTTTTCGGTCAGAGACAGCCCGTCGCCGACCGCGTCGATCGCGCCTGAGGCAATCAGGCTGTCGAGCATGCGCACGCCGTAATCGCCGGCGAGATGATCGTAGCAGATGCGCGCCTTGCGCAGCGCCGGCTCCTTCGGCCCCGGCCGGTGGCGCAGATGCCCGCGCCCGGCGGCAAAGCCCATCATGCTTTCGATCAGTCGGGCGACGGCTTCGTCGGCCAGCGTGAAATAGCGGTGGCGCCCCTGCTTGCGCTGGGCAAGCAGCCCGCCGGCTTCAAGCTTGGAGAGATGGGTGCTCGCCGTCTGCACCGTGATGCCGCCGACGCCGGCGAGCTCGGTCGCCGTCAATGCGCGGCCGCCGGTCAGCGCCGCCAGCATGTTGGCGCGGGCGGGATCGCCGATGAGCGCGCCGATCTGCGCAATGTCAGGACCTTCCTTCATACTTCGATCGTAACCGAAGCATCGCCGTCAGGCAATGTGCGAAAACGGACAGGCACAAAGGAGAACCCGATGATCACCTGCTTCATCCGCTATCAGATCGACCCCTTCAAGAAAGAGGCCTTTGCCGAATATGCCCGCAACTGGGGTCAGGCCATCCCTCGGAACGGCGCTGACCTGATCGGCTATTTCGGCCCGCACGAGGGATCGGCGACGACCGCCTACGGCGTCTACAACATCGAAAGCCTCACCGCCTACGAAGCCTATCGCGCCAGGCTGGCCGCCGATCCGCTTGGCCGCGACAATTACGAATTCGCCAGGCGCGAAGCCTTCATTCTCAAGGAGGACCGCATCTTCCTCAAAAACGTCTCCGCTCCTCACGCCAGGCTGGTGCTGCCATGATCGCCGTCATCTTCGAAGTCGTGCCCTATATGGGCGAACGCCACAAATATCTCGATCTCGCCGGCGAATTGCGATCCGAGCTCGAAAAGATCGACGGTTTCATCTCGATCGAGCGTTTCGAGAGCCTGAGCAACCGCGGCAAGCTGCTGTCGCTTTCCTTCTTCCGCGACGAGGAAGCCGTCCGCAACTGGCGCAATCTCGAAGCCCATCGCGCCGCCCAGCAGGCCGGCCGCGGCGGCATCTTCGCCGATTACCGCCTGCGCATCGCCAGTGTCCTGCGTGATTACGGCATGTTCGAACGCGACGAGGCGCCGGCGGATAGCCGCAAGGTGCATGATGCGGCGTGAGGTCGAGAGCGAGCGCATCCCGCGCGGTCGCCAGGCTGGCGCTGTGAAAACTGCAGTTGGCGCAACCCGTTCGAACTATACGCGTGACAATGAATTTATTTCGTCTATCAAAATGGAGAAAATCTATCTGCAGTTTAAATATCAAACAGCGGAAAATCATATCGTGTGGGCTTCAAAGATAATAAAATTTATATGGGCGGCTATATTTTCATTTATCTACATTGTCTTAGCGTTCTTCGTAATTTCGACGGCTCTCATGTTCATCCAGAATCCTGATTTCATTGGGGTGACATTCCCAGAGCGAGCAATCTCAGATGCCGCGCGCTTAACCGGCCGAAGTAAAAATGAAATCGACGGTGGATGCAGCATGAAAGGCAGCTATTTTGATAAGCAAGTTACCTGCGACATGAGGAGAGTGCAGGGTAATAAGATAACGGACACTGTGCTGTTGGAGTATAGGGTGATGTTTGACACGATCATGAGTTTTAACGACATCCGGGAAAATCTTGAATAAAGAGATGTTTGACGTGGTTGCGGCCATCTCCGCCGGCCAGCTTGGCTGTTACCCACAGCGCTCCGGTCCTGCTAGTGATTGCCCCTCACCCTAACCCTCTCCCCGTTCTGACGGGGAGAGGGGGCGTGCCCTGCGAGGGGCTGGAGAGAGACGGAGAGGTCGCGGCATGTCCCCTTCGCCCCGTTTACGGGGAGAAGGTGGCGGCAGCCGGATGAGGGGCGGCCCTCGCCGATCTCCTAGGCCGGGAGTATTGAGCTCCTGTTCGTGTCCCCGACCAGCGAAAAACGCCGCAACCCAAAGACAATCAATGTCTTCCGTCCGGCCCCGCATCTTTTAACTGGACAGCAGTGATTGTCGCCCGAATAAATTCCCGAAATCGGCCACCCCTTCAGGCTTTGGTAACTAAGTTGCGTAACCATAACGGAGAGTTAAGCGTCAAGCGTATGAGTGAGTATCAGAATGGCATCAGTTTTTCCGCTTGCCGACCTCAAGGCATCCATCAGGTCGGGTTCCCGGCCGGATTCTTGGGTCGACACGATTATCAAGGGTGATTGCGTCAGCGCCCTTGAAGCTTTGCCCAACCACTCCGTCGATGTCATCTTCGCCGACCCGCCGTATAATCTTCAGCTCGGCGGAACGCTGCATCGTCCCGATCAGTCGCTGGTCGATGCCGTCGATGACGAATGGGACCAGTTCGCCTCCTTCGAGGCCTATGACGCCTTCACCCGCGCCTGGCTGCTCGCCTGCCGCCGCGTCTTGAAGCCGACGGGCTCGATCTGGGTGATCGGCTCCTACCACAACATCTTCCGTGTCGGCGCCACGCTGCAGGATCTGAACTTCTGGATCCTCAACGACATCATCTGGCGCAAGACCAATCCGATGCCGAATTTCAAGGGCCGCCGGTTCCAGAACGCCCATGAGACGATGATCTGGGCAAGCCCCAATGCCAAGGCCAAGGGCTACACCTTCAATTACGATGCGATGAAGGCCGCCAATGACGACGTGCAGATGCGCTCCGACTGGCTGTTCCCGATCTGCAACGGCAATGAGCGGCTGAAGGGCGAGGACGGCAAGAAGGTGCATCCGACCCAGAAGCCGGAAGCGCTGCTCGCCCGCGTCATCATGGCCTCGACCAAGCCTGGCGATATCGTGCTCGATCCCTTCTTCGGCTCGGGAACGACGGGCGCCGTCGCCAAGCGTCTCGGCCGTCACTTCGTCGGTATCGAGCGCGAGCAGGATTATATCGATGCGGCATCCGCCCGCATCGCCGCCGTCGAGCCGCTGGGCAAGGCGGAACTGACCGTCATGACCGGCAAGAAGGCCGAAGTTCGCGTCGCCTTCAACGTGCTTGTGGAAAGCGGCCTGATCAAACCCGGCCAGGTACTGACCGATGCCAAACGCCGCTACAGCGCCATCGTGCGCGCTGACGGCACCGTGGCGTCAGGCGGCGACGCCGGCTCTATTCATCGTCTCGGCGCCAAGGTGCAGGGTCTCGATGCATGCAACGGATGGACCTTCTGGCATTTCGAAGACGGGCAGTCCCTGCGCCCGATCGACGATCTCAGGTCCGTCATCCGCAGTGATCTGACAAAGGTGGAGTGAGCACCGCCTCCAGCAGATCGAAATACCTTCTTCCGGTTTCCCTCCAGTTGCGGAAGAAGGCTAAGGCGCCCGGGGCTCGAACCCCGGGCGTCTTCTATTTTAGAAATCCCAATCAGAACTGTTTGTAGTCGGTGACGTCGACGCGAGTGATGCGACCCTCGCCATTGAAGGTGATCGTCTCCTCGCCCTCGCGGATCAGCGGCTTACCCGTCTTGCTGTGGGTGGCGCTGAGAGACCAGACCGCCCGGCCGGATAGCGGCGTCAGCGTCTCCACCAGCGAATTTTCCGCCGTCTGATCGGGATAGTCGTCGAAATATTTTCGGAAGGCGGCCATGATCTCAGCCCGTCCGGCAAGACTGCCGACGCCGTTCGAGACATAGGTGGCGTCTTCGGCGAAATAGCCCTCGATCACGCGAAAATCCAGCGCGTTGATCGCGGCGTGAAAGCGTTCGATTTCCTCTGCCGGGTCGAAAGCCATGGGTTCAGACCTTCACGCCGTAAGCGGCAAGATCGCTGCGCAGCTTCTCCGCGCCTGAAAACAGCACCGCGTTCCAGCCGAATTCCTTGGCGCCTTCGACATTAACAGGCGCATCGTCGATGAAGATCGTCGCCTTGGGGTCGAGGCCGAAGCTGTTCGTATGGCTCTCGTAGATGGCGAGATCCGGCTTGATCAGGCCGACATCGCCGGAAACGGTGACGCCGCGCGGCTTGGTCAGGAAGGGGAAACGCGCCTGCGCCTCGCGAAAAGTGTCGGAGGCGAAGTTGGTCAGCATCGTCACGTCGCGCCCTTCGGCGATCAGCCCTTCCATGATCGCGACGCTGTCGTCATAGGCGTGCGGCACCATCTCGTGCCAATATTTGCGGAAGGCACGGATATGTTCCTCGCGGGCAGGGTGCTCGGCAATCAGCAGCGCTTCGGCCTCCGCCCAGGTGCGGCCGCGGTCCTGCTCGATATTCCAGTCATGGGTGCAGATGTTGGCGAAGAACCAGTTGCGCTCGGTCTCGTCGGGAATGAGCCGGCTGAAGGGAAGATTCGGATCGTAATGAATGAGGACTTTGCCGATATCGAAAACAATATGCTTTATCTTGGTGGTCATGGTCGTCCCTTGGATGTTTTGAACGCGCGAGGAATAGCCGTTGCGATCGCTTTTTTCATGACGGTCGGCAAGGCCTGCGCCTCAAGATTTGTAACCGGCTCCCACCATTCGTCATTCATATCGCCCTTCGTTTTTGGCCTGCCGCCGATCGCCGTCCGCCAGATCGACAGCCTGAGCTCGAAATGGGTGAAGACATGGATGACGGTGCCGCAGGCCTGCCAGGCCGCCTCGAAGGGCGCGGCCGCAGAAGACGTCTCGCCGTCGATGCGCGCCGTCCACCCCGTCGTCGGCACCTCGGTCATGCCGCCGAGCAGGCCGCTTTCGGCGCGCCGCCTGAGCAGGATCTCGCCATCCTCAGTCACCGCGATGAAGGCCGCACCCTGCCGCACCGGCTTCTCCTTCTTCGCCGCCTTGACGGGGAAGAGCTCGGGACCGGAAAGCTTCAGCGCCTCGCAGGCGCCGCGGAACGGACAGAGCGAACAGGCCGGCCGCTTCGGCGTGCAGATCGTCGCGCCGAGATCCATCATCGCCTGGGCGAAATCGCCGGGCCGGCTCGCCGGCGTCAGCAGCGCCACCTTTTGCTTCATCAGCGGCTTGGCGACCGGCAGCGGCGTGTCGATCGCATAAAGCCTGGAGATCACCCGCTCGACATTGCCGTCCATCACCGCCGCCTGCCGGTCGAAGGCGATGGCGGCGACGGCGGCGGCCGTATAATCACCGATGCCGGGCAGCGACTTCAGCCCTTCTTCGGTATCGGGAAAGATGCCGCCATGCTCTTTCGCCACCGCCTCGGCGCATTTCTTCAGGTTGCGGGCTCGCGCGTAATAGCCGAGCCCGGCCCAGGCGGCCATGACGGCGTCGTTCTCGGCCACGGCCAGATCAGTCACCGCAGGCCAGCGTTCGAGAAACCTGGCGAAATAGGGTTTGACCGCCTGCACCGTTGTTTGCTGCAGCATCACCTCCGACAGCCAGATGTGATAGGGATCGGGCTTGGCGCCACGCGCCGCCATGCCGGGCGAAACGCGCCAGGGCAGGTTGCGGTGATGCCGGTCGTACCAGTCGAGCAGGGGCTGTGCGGAGGGCGTGTCGGGTGTGGTGATCGTCATGATTTGCCGGGATCGCGGGAAGTGCCTATACTTGGCGAAGCAATGCCGCGCGATCAAGCCGGTGATGCGAATTGCCTGTGCGATTGGCAGAGGTGTCCAAGGGTTTCGATGAGTTCTCCACGCAAAGGTGCAAAGCAGATTTCCGAGCTGGCGAACGGGCTGATCGATCCCGTCCTGGCGCGCCGCGCCGGCATCAACACGGCGCTGCTCGGCTCGTGGAGCGAAATCGCCGGCGAGGATTTCGCCGATTGCACCCGGCCGGAAAAGATCGCCTGGGCCCGCGGCGGCGGCGATGACGGCAGCTTCCGCCCCGGCGTGCTGACGATCGCCTGCGAAGGCGCGCGCGCGCTATTTCTCACCCATGCCCAAGGCGAACTCATCCAGCGCATCAACAGCTTCTTCGGCTTTTCCGCCGTCCACCAGATCCGCATCGTCCAGAAGCCGGTTTCCCAAGCAGCTCGCCGCTCCCGCACCCCGCCGCCGCTGAAGGGCGAGGCCGCCCGCAAGCTCGAAGGCATGATGGAGGGCATCGAGGGCGACAAGCTGCGCCAGGCGATCCAGCGCTTGGGGACCGCGGTGATGGGCAAGCGGGGGAGCGGTCGCCCATGAGCAAGACGCGCTACGCTGCAGAGCATCACCGCGACCGCCGCTAAACGACACCCTTCTTCAGGATGAAATTGCCATAGGGCCGTATTTCCCCTGTCTGAACCACCGCAAAGCAGGATTCAGCCATCGGATAATAGGCGAAGCGCTCGATCGGCCTGCTCGTGATGCTGCGCTTTTCCGCCCCCGAGCAGAGCAATTCCACGTCCGCATGAACGGATAGCATGATGCCGGGTTGATCCGGATCCTCCATGTGCATGAGCGGCTGTTCGACGAAGTGATCGAGCGGCATGACCGCCAGGATCGCCTCTATGGCATCTGTGGCGCTGGCCGCGTTCATCGATACGAGTTTGCCGCTGACGGTCTTTTTCGACACGCGGCAGGCCGAGAAATTCTTGTCGACGATGGCGATCTCGTCGCCATGGCCCATCGCGCTCAATATCCACAAAAGATCCGGGCAAAGAATCCCGGGAATGTTTTTCAGTGCCATCTTCGTTCCTCCCTTTGAACCCGTATAGCACATAAAGTGACGAAGAAAACGCTTGCGCAAACGTTTCGATAGCCATATATCGGTTTCAACCATTTCATTGGAGGATGAAATAGGTCGGTGACCGCCGAGGCTGGGGAGGCCTGTTCGAGGTCGGTTCAATCTTTCGAATTTGTTCTGGGAGTTGATGCGGCAGCAGTCTGAAGCTGCGCGTCAGGCGTATTGGCGAGGTCTGCAATCATGGCGACAATCACTGATGTTGCGCGCGTCGCGGGCGTCTCGGTCTCCACCGTGTCGCACGTCGTCAACGGCACCCGGCATGTGAACGAAGCGACGGCCGCACTCGTCAGAGACGCCATCCAAAGCCTCGGATTCGTGCCGAACGCGGTGGCACGCTCGCTGGTGCGATCCTCGACCGACGCCGTCGGTATCGCGATCTCGATCAGCACCAACTACTATTTCAACGATATCGTCTCCTCCATCGAGCGAGCTTGCGCGGCCATCGGGCAGCTCGTATTTCTTTGCGACACGCAGAACGATCCTGAGACCGAGCTGAAGCTGGTCCGCGAACTCGTTCAGCGGCGCGTGGATGGGGTGATTCTGGCTCCATCAAGCGATCCGGAAAACCGCGCCGTCGACTATCTCAAATCCGCTCGCATGCCCTTCGTGCTCGTCGACCGTCTGACGGTTGCCGATGCGGATGGGGTTTGCCTGGACAACGAGGCGGCGATGGAGACGCTGATCGACCATCTTGTGGGCCACGGTCACCGTCGCATCGGCCTCATCGCCGGCGAACCCGGGCTGCTCTCCACGATCGAACGCGTGCGTGGATATGTCGGCGCCATGCGCAAGCACGGGCTCGAGATCGATCGCAGTCTGATGAGCGAAGGCAATGCGAACAGTGCGGATGCCCGCCAATCGGCGTTTGACATCCTAAGCAGGGCGGACCGGCCGACGGCGATCGCCTCGGGCAACAATCTGGCGACAATCGGCGTCATGCGCGCGGTGCGGGATCTTGGATTGCGCATCTCCGAGGATCTGGCGCTGATCGGCTTTGACGATTTCGACTGGGCAGACTGCTTCGAGCCGCGGCTGACCGTCATGGCGCAGCCGAGCGAGACGATCGGCATGCAGGCCGCGGAAATGCTGTCGAGGCGGATCAAATCGAGCACGGACAACCCGCGACAGGTCCGCCTGCCGGCAAAACTGGTAATTCGCCGCTCCTGCGGCTGCGGAGGGCATTAAATGACGTCGGCGCTGGCTCTTGCTGGGATCACTAAATCCTTTCCGGGCGTGCGCGCTCTGAAGGGCGTGTCGTTTTCTCTGCAGCCCGGAGAAATCAGGGCATTGGTGGGTGAGAACGGGGCCGGGAAATCGACGCTGATGAAGATCCTCTCCGGCGCCTATTCGGCCGACGAGGGGCGGATCGAGCTGTTTGGCGAAGCGGTGCTCGATCCGACGCCGGCCGGGATGATCGCGCGCGGCGTCGCGGTCATTTACCAGGAGTTGGCCCAGGCGCCGCACCTGACCGTCGCCGAAAATGTTCTGATGGGGCGGTTGCCACGCAAGGGCGCCCTGATCGACTGGGGCGAGGCAAAGCGCCGGACCGTCGAGGTCGTTGACCGGCTCGGTTTCGATGTCGATCCGACCGCTCGCATCGGCACGCTTTCCGTCGCCAAGCGGCAGATGGTGGAGATTGCCAAGGCGCTGGCGCGCAACGCCAAGATCATCGTGCTCGACGAGCCGTCGGCGGTGTTGGCGCAGGCAGAAATCGATCAGCTGTTCCGGGTCGTCCGGCAGCTGGCGCGCGAGAGCGGCGTTGCCTTCGTCTATATCTCGCATCGCCTGCGCGAAGTTTTCGAACTGAGCGATACCGTCACCGTTCTGCGCGACGGCACGGTCATCCACAACGGGCCCTCCAATGGCCTGACGACGGATGATCTCATTCGCAGCATGGTCGGCCGGGACGTCGGCGACGTCTTTCCCAAGCGCGTACCCCGGATTGGCGGGGAAGCCCTGTCCGCCAAGGGTATTTCGACGCCGGCGCTGCTCAAAAACGTCAGCATCCATGTGCGCAAGGGCGAGATCGTCGGTCTCTTCGGCCTGGCGGGCGCCGGCCGTACCGAGCTTCTGCGCGCCATCTACGGCGCTGACCCGCGTGGCGCCGGCGAGGTCAGCATCAACGGCGCGATGGCAAGCATCGGTTCGCCGCGCGCCGGCATCACCAGGGGACTCGGTCTCGTGCCGGAAGACCGCAAGACAGAGGGCCTGTTTCTGATCCAGAGCGTCGGCTTCAACATCATGTCGGCCAGCCTCGCGCAGATCGTCCGTTTCGGGCTTCTGTCCCTTCGCCGCGAACGCAAAATAGTGAGCGGTCTGATCGAGCGATTGCGGATCAGGACGCCGAACGCCGCAGCAGCGACGCAGAACCTTTCGGGCGGCAATCAGCAGAAATGCGTGCTGGCGAGGCTTGTCAGCGCGGGATGCGAGATCCTGCTGGCCGACGAGCCCACACGCGGGGTCGATGTCGGGGCCAAGCGCGAGATCTACGACCTGCTGGTCGAACTCGCGGAATCCCGCGGACTGGCGATCGTCATGGCTTCTTCCGAACTGCCGGAAATCCTTGGTCTGTGCGACCGGCTCTATGTCTTGAGAGAGGGCGAGGTAACGGCCGAACTCGACGCGCGCACGGCAACCGAAGAAGACGTCATGCACTTCGCGGCGCTACATTAATGAGGGGTCTACCATGAAGAAAAAACTTCCGCGGGGAACGGGGCTTGCCGGTGCACTGATCGTATTGATCATAGCCGCCTCGCTGATCTCCCCTCATTTTCTCAATCCTATCAATATCCTGAATGTCCTGAGACAAGTCGCCCTCTATGGGATTCTCGGCATCGGCATGACATTCGTGATCCTGACCAAGGGGATCGATCTTTCTGTGGGGTCGATCGTCGCGCTGGTTGGCGTTACCGGTGCGGTGTTGATGGAACAGGGCATGCCCATCCCCTTGATGGTGCTGATCTGCATCGCCATCGGCGCCCTTGTCGGCTGCGTCAACGGCTTCGGCATTTCCTTTTTTCGCATTCCGGCCTTCATCATGACCCTCGGCTGCATGGTCATGGTGCGCGGCTTCGCGCTGATGATCGCCGATGGCGGCACCGTCAATCCGAGCAAGCTCGCCGACAGCTTTTTCGTGCTCGGCGGGGGCTACTTGCTGGGCGTGCCGACACCGATCTACGTCTTCGCGATCGTCTGCATCGTCGCTGCCGTCGTGCTCAGCCTCACGCCGTTCGGCCGCGCCATCTATGCGGTCGGCAGCAATGAAGAGGCGGCAAGGCTCTCCGGCATCAATGTGCCGCTCGTCATCTTCAGCGTCTACATCATCTGCGGCGTGCTGGCCGCGCTTTCCGGCCTGATTTTCCTGTCCCGCCTTTCCGTCGGCGACCCGAATTCCGGCCTCGGCCTCGAACTGGAAGCAATTACGATCGCGGTGATCGGCGGCACGTCGCTGTTCGGCGGCGAAGGCACGGTTCTCGGCACGATGGGGGGCGCCATGGTCCTGGCCATCATCGCAAACATTCTCAATCTCGCAGGCGTTTCACCATTTTCACAACAGGTGGTGAAGGGCGCGATCATCGTTCTTGCCGTGCTGCTCGAAGCCGGAAGAAAAGCACGCAGGTAGCGTGTTCACCAAAGGGAGGACTTGAAATGCTTAACATCACCAGACGCATGCTCATCATCTCAGCCGGGCTCGCCACCGTGCTGACGGCTGTCCCCGCCTTCAGCGCCGACAAGATCGTCATCGGCTTTTCGCAGGCGAGTTCGAACTCGGCCCATCGCAACACGATGACCAAACGCAACCAGGCCTATGCCGCGGAGCACTTCAAGGATGTCGATCTGATCGTCACCAACGCGGAAGGCAAGTCCGCAAAGCAGATTTCGGATGTCGAAAGCCTGATGGTGCAAGGCATGAAGGTTCTGATGATTTCGGCTCAGGATGGCGCCGCCATCGCTCCGACCATCAAGCAGGTGCTGGCTGCCGGCATTCCGGTGATCACGCTCGAACGCAGTCTCGATATTCCCGTTACGCTGCATGTCGGCCCGCACAACAAACCCATCGGCACGCTTGCCGGCAAGTACATAGCCGAAGCGCTGAAGGGAAAGGGCAATGTGGTGGAGATCAAGGGCGACCCGGCTGTCGCTCCCGCGGTTGAGCGCCATGAAGGTTTTGCCGAGGCCATCGCCGGCACCGAGATCAAGGTGATCGCCGAAACTCACGCCGACTGGGACCAGGAAAAGGCGTTGAAGTTCATGGAAGACACGCTTCAGCGTTTCCCGGCCGGGCAGATCCAGGCCGTTTACGCCCATAACGACAATATGGCGTTCGGTGCGCTGCGGGCGATCCAGGCCGCCGGCCGCGACAAGGAAGGCATCCTCATCATCGGCATCGACGGCGAGAATGCCGCCATTCGTGCCGTTGCCAAGGGCGACCTGACCGCGACCTTCACCTATTCCACCGTCGCGCCGGAAGGCGTCATTGCTGCCCACGCACTTGCCACCAACGACACGGCCGCGCTTGAAAAGCTCGGAACCCTGACGAAGAAGGACGACGGCTCGATGGAGATCGAGATCGCGTCGAAGATGATCACCAAGGACAATGCCGCCGAGTTCTTCTGCAAGGGCTTCGGCGACGACCCCGAATGCAAGTGATCCGGTAGACTTCGAAGTCCGGCGCGGCAACAGACGCGCCGGACTTTGGTTTGGGATCCGAGACCATGGTTCCCAGGCTCAAGGCCTGGGATGACGGAGATTGAGGAGCGCAACAGGCTGGAGGCGCCAGTGCCGCCTATCTCTTCACCTGTCGCGGTAGTTCGAGAAGCCTACCCAGCCCTCCGTCGTGCTCTGGCTTGACCCGAGCATCCATGCACAAGCACCCTGCTGGTAGGGTTACTCAAAGCGTCGCTGAAATACGCATGCATATCTGAGAGGCTACTGGTGACCGAATGCTTCAAGTGCTATATTTGTATAGCAGACAGGAGAAAGATCATGCTGGCCTTGCGGTTGCCACCCGAAATCGAAGCACGACTCGATGAGCTTGCCAGGCGGACCGGCCGCAGCAAGAGCTTCTATGCCCGTCAGGCCATCCTCGAACATCTCGATGATCTCGAGGATATCTATCTCGCCGAAAAACGCCTCGAAGAGCTTCGGCGAGGGGAGAGTGATACCGTTTCGCTGGCCGAGTTGATGACGCGTCATGGCGTGGAGAATTGAGTTTCACCGGGCAGCCGAGCGTGAGCTTGAGAAGCTCGGACATGAGGCGGCTTGCCGAATCCTCCGATTTCTCAATGACCGCGTTGCAAGGCTGGACGATCCACGGTCCATCGGAGAGGCGCTTAAAGGGTCTGAACTCGGTGATTTCTGGAGGTACCGCGTCGGGGACTATCGAGTGATCGCAAGCATCGACGATGGGGCGGTGCGAATCCTCATCGTGCGTATCGGCAACCGCTGCGATGTCTATCGATGAAATCTACAAGCCGCCCGCTCGCAATTTTGCCTAGCGGTCCCATCGCGGTCACAATTCTTTGAAGGAAGTTGGCGAACCGTGGCTTGTGAGCGGCCGTCAGCCGTTATATCGCACAGTCACGCCGTCACTCTCATACCTATGGGGAACCCATGCAGATGTCCGAAATGCAACTGACGAAACGCCGCCTCCTGGGTGGCATCGCCATCGCCGCAGCTGCCGCAGCGCTTGCCGCCTGCAACGACAGCAAGGACGCTGCCGATGCTTCGTCCGGCAAGACCATGGCCGACGGCACCAATGTCGATACCATTGAGACGGCGGCGACGTCCGCCACCGAAATGCCGCAGTCGGACGGCGATGTCGATATGGCCGAAGTGCTGAAGCCCGGCGCTCTGCCGGAGATGGCGCTTGGTAAGGCCGATGCCCCGGTCAAGATCGTCGAATACATGTCGATGACCTGCCCGCACTGCGCCCATTTCCACAACACCACCTTCGATGCGATCAAGCAGAAATATGTCGACGCCGGCAAGGTGCAGTTCATCATTCGCGAATTCCCCTTCGATCCGCGCGCTGCCGCCGCCTTCATGCTCGCCCGCTGCAGCGCCTCCAATCCGGAGCAGCTGAGCACGCCGGAACAGTATTTCCCGATGGTCTCGATGCTGTTCAAGCAGCAGCAGGTCTGGGCCGCCGCCGATGACGGCCGCGCCGCGCTGCTGCAGATGTCGAAGCTGGCCGGATTTACTGAGGATAGCTTCACGAAATGCTTGACGAACCAGAAGCTTCTGGATGAAGTGAACGCCACGCGGGAAAGAGGTTCCAAGGATTTCGGCGTCAACGCCACGCCGACGTTCCTCATCAATGGCAAGCGCTACTCTGGAGACATGCCGGTTGAAACCTTGTCGAAGCTCATCGACAGCCTCATCTGAACCGGACCGTTTGACGAAGACGGGCGACGTTGAAAGCCGTGCGCCCGTTTTTTGTTTTCAGCGCAGTTTGCGGGTGTGGCCCCCTCATCCGCCTGCCGGCACCTTCTCCCCGCTGGGGCGAAGGGGATGTGCCGCGACGTCTCGATTCCCTCTTCTCCCCAGCGGGGGTCCGAAGGACGGGTTGAGACCAGTGGCTCAACCCCGGTCGGTGCCCGTAGGGCGGATGAGGGGGTTTCCTGCCGTGGATTTTTCCGCATGAAGTTCAACAAGCTGCGCCTGGTCGGCTTCAAATCCTTCGTCGAGCCGACGGAATTCATCATCGAGCGGGGATTGACCGGCGTCGTCGGCCCGAACGGCTGCGGCAAGTCCAACCTCGTCGAGGCGTTGCGCTGGGTGATGGGCGAGAATTCCTACAAGAACATGCGCGCCTCCGGCATGGACGACGTGATCTTTTCGGGATCGGGCAACCGCCCGGCCCGCAACACCGCCGAAGTGGCGCTCTATCTCGACAATGCGACGCGCACCGCGCCCGCCGCCTTCAACGATGCCGACGAGATCCAGGTCACCCGCCGCATCGAGCGCGAGCAGGGTTCGCTCTATCGCATCAACGGCAAGGAAAGCCGCGCCAAGGACGTGCAGCTGCTGTTTGCCGATGCCTCCACCGGCGCCCGTTCGCCCTCGATGGTCGGGCAGGGGCGTATCGGCGAGCTGATCCAGGCCAAGCCGCAGGCCCGCCGCCAGCTGCTCGAAGAGGCGGCCGGCATTTCGGGCCTGCATTCGCGCCGCCATGAGGCCGAACTGCGGCTGCGCGCCGCCGAAACTAATCTCGAGCGCCTCGACGACGTCACCTCGCAGCTCGAAAGCCAGATCGAGAGCCTGAAGCGCCAGGCCCGCCAGGCCAACCGCTTCAAGACGCTGTCAGCCGATATTCGCGCTCGCGAGGCGATGCTCTTGCATATCCGCTGGGTGCAGGCCAAGGAGGCCGAGGCCGAGGCCGACAGCGCGCTGAACCAGGCGACATCAGTCGTCGCCGAAAAGGCGCAGATGCAGATGGAGGCGGCCAAGAATCAGGGCATCGCCAGCCTGAAGCTGCCGGAACTGCGCGAGGGCGAGGCGCGTGCCGCCGCCGCCCTGCAGCGCCTGCAGATCGCCAGAAGCCAGCTGGAGGAGGATGCCGGCCGCATCCTGCGCCGCCGCGATGAACTCACCCGCCGTCTTGCCCAGCTTGGCGAAGATATTCGCCGCGAGGAGCGGCTGGTGGCCGACAATGCCGTCATCCTGGCAAGGCTCGATGCCGAAGAGGCCGAGATTGCGGAAGTGCTCGCCGATTCCGGCCGTTATGCCGAGGAAACCCGCGAAGCTTTCGAGGAAACGGCGGCAAAACTTGCCGACAGCGAGCGCATCTTCACCCAGCTGACGGCCGAGCGCGCCGAGGCCGCGGCCGGCCGCAACCAGCTGGAACGCGCCATCCGCGATCTCGCAGACCGCCGCATGCGCCTCGAGCGGCAGATGGACGACGCGAACCACGAACTATCAGCCATCGGCGACAAGATCGCCGGTCTGCCCGATCCCGAGGAAAAGCGCGCCATCGTCGAGGCCGGCGAAATCGCCCTTGCCGATGCCGAAGCTGCCGTCCAGGTCGTGGAGCAGGCGCTGGCATCAGCCCGCCAGACCGAGGTGCTGTCGCGCGCGCCCGTCGATCAGGCCCGCTCGGCGCTCAATGCGCTGGAAACCGAGGCCCGCACCATCTCCCGCATGCTCGCCGCCGGTGCCGCGGCCGGCAAATTTTCCCCGGTTGCCGAAGAATTGAAGGTCGATCGCGGCTTCGAGACCGCGCTCGGTGCCGCCCTCGGCGACGATCTGGAATCGCCGCTCGATGCTGAAGCGCCGGCCCATTGGTCTGAGAATGGCGATGGCGCCGGCGATGCTGCGCTTCCCGCAGGCGCCACACCGCTACTCGCCCATGTCCGTGCGCCGGCCGCGCTGACGCGCCGCCTGCGCCAGATCGGCCTGGTCGCCGATGGGGACGCAGAGCGCCTGATGGCGGCACTGCAGCCCGGCCAGCGGCTGGTGACAAAAACGGGTGCCGTCTATCGCTGGGACGGTCACGTGACGGGCGCCGACGCGCCGAGCGCCGCAGCGCTTCGCCTTGCCCAGAAGAACCGCCTCACCGAACTCGAAGGCGAGGCGGCTATTGCCCGCGACGTGCTTGCCGAAGCCGAGGAGCGGCAGGCCGCCGCCACTGATGCGATCCGGGTGGAAGAGCGCCGGCTCGCCGAAGCCCGCGACATGAGCCGGCTGTCGGCCCGTCATCTCGCCGAGGCGCGCGAAGCGCTGGTCGCGGCCGAGCGCGCCTCCGGCGATCTGATCCGCCGCCGCGATGTCGTCAGCGAGGCGGTCAGCCAGCTGGGCGCACAGCTGGAGGAGATCGGCATCCAGGAAGAGAATGCCCGCATCGAGCTCGAGGATGCGCCCGATCTCACCGCGATCGACGAGCGGCTGCGGTTCCAGCAGGCTGAGGTCGCGACCGATCGCGGCGCGCTCGCCGAGGCCCGCGCCCGCCATGAAAGCCTGGCGCGGGAAAACGAGGCCCGCCGCCGCCGGATCGTCGCGATCGGCCAGGAGCGGGAGACCTGGCGCCAGCGGGCGGCCAGCGGCGAGGATCAGGTCGCAACGCTGCGCGAGCGCGAGGAAGAGGCGCGCGAAGAGGCGGCCGAACTCGAAATGGCCCCGGATGAATTCGACGACAAGCGCCGCGCTCTGCTCAGCGAACTGCAGAAGGCCGAAGAGGCGCGCCGCAATGCCGGTGATCTCCTGGCCGAGGCCGAGCGCATCCAGCGCGAGGCCGACCACCAGGCGGCCACTGCATTGTCGGAGCTTGCCGAATGCCGCGAACGCCGCGGCCGCGCCGAGGAGCGGCTGGTTTCGGCCCGCGAGAAGCGGCAGGAAAGCGAAAGCCGCATCCGCGAAGTGCTGAACGTCGCGCCGCACGAGGCGCTGCAGCTGACTGGGCGCCCGGCCATGCAGGCGCTTCCCGACCCGCGCGAGGTCGAGCGTGAGCTCGAGCGCCTGCGGATCGAGCGCGAGCGGCTCGGCGCCGTCAACCTGCGCGCCGACGAGGAACAGAAGGAGCTGAGCGAGAAGCTCGAAGCGCTGATCAAGGAACGCGACGACGTCATCGATGCGATCCGCAAGCTGCGCGGCGCCATCCAGAGCTTGAACCGCGAGGGCCGCGAACGGCTGATCGCCGCCTTCGACATCGTCAACGCCCAGTTCCAGCGGCTGTTCACCCATCTTTTCGGCGGCGGCACCGCCGAGCTGCAGCTGATCGAATCCGACGATCCGCTGGAAGCCGGCCTGGAGATCCTGGCCCGGCCGCCCGGCAAGAAGCCGCAGACGATGACGCTGCTCTCCGGCGGCGAGCAGGCGCTGACGGCGATGGCGCTGATCTTCGCCGTCTTCCTCACCAATCCGGCGCCGATCTGCGTGCTCGACGAGGTGGACGCGCCGCTCGACGACCACAATGTCGAGCGTTACTGCAACCTGATGGACGAAATGGCGGCCTCCACCGAAACCCGCTTCGTCATCATCACCCACAATCCGATCACCATGGCCCGCATGAACCGCCTCTTCGGCGTCACCATGGCCGAACAAGGCGTCTCCACCCTCGTCTCCGTCGACCTGCAGACCGCCGAACGCCTGCGCGAGATCGCCTGAGGGTTCGCGTGGGGGCGTGCCGGCAGGAGGCGCGGACTGAAGGAGGCGCCAGCGCATTCCTATTCGGCGATCGCTGTTTTGCCGCAGAGGCCACCCCACCCTCCGTCCTCCTCGGGCTTGACCCGAGGATCCATGCGGCATCCACCAGCGCCAGACCGTGGATCCCAGGCTCAAGGCTGGGATGACGGAGATTGGGGGGCGAGCGGGGCAGGAGGCGCAAACTGGCAGTAGTCGGACGGCCAGGAGGCGCGGACTGGCAGGGGGCAGGCAGGAGGCGCCAGCGCATTCGCATCCGGCCACCCCTCACCATTTGGCCGCAAAGGTCACCCCACCCTCCGTCCTCCTCGGGCTTGACCCGAGGATCCATGCGGCATCCACCAGCGCCAGACCGTGGATCCCAGGCTCAAGGCCTGGGATGACGGAGATTGAGGGGACGAGCGGGCAGGAGGCGCGATCTGGCAGTGGTCGGACGGCCAGGAGGCGGACCGGCAGGAGGCGCCTCCCGCTTTCGTATCCGGCCACCCCTCGCTATCTTGCCGCGGAGGTCACCCCACCCTCCGTCCTCCTCGGGCTTGACCCGAGGATCCACGCGGCATCCGCCAGCGCCAGACCATGGATCCCAGGCTCAAGGCCTGGGATGACGGAGATTGAGGGGACGAGCGGGCAGGAGGCGCAAACTGGCAGCGGTCAGACGGCCAGGAGGCAGACCGGCAGGGGCGCGGGCCGGCAGGGATCGGAGAGCCAGGAGGCGCCTACCGCATTCGTATGCGGCCACCCCTCGCTATCTTGCCGCAGAGGCCACCCCATCCTCCGTCCTCCTCGGGCTTGACCCACTGCTGTCCGGTTTAACTTGCGGTGATGGGCAGTGATAATTGCCGTGGATCTGCTTTGGTGATTGCCGGCGGTCTTCGCAGGGCGCCGATTGCCCTGCGATGCATGATGTTGAGGCGCACGAGCCTTGAGAATGCGAGCGGCTGAGCGATGTCTTTCTGGGCTGCCTGGGCCATTCGCAGCAGCAGATAGGCAATGAGCGCGACGAAGACCTGGATGCGCACGGCATTTTCCGAGGTTCCGAGAAAATGCCGGATCTTCAGGTTCTGCTTGATCCATTTGAAGAAGAGTTCGATTTGCCAACGCTGCTTGTAAAGGGTGGCGATCTCGGCTGCCGGAGCGTCGAGGTCGTTGGTGATGAGGCGGATGACCTTGCCGGTCCTGATGCGGACGGCGATCTCGCGCACCGGATCCTGAAAGGGGTTCTGCCGGGAACCGGCGAGCCTTTGCGGCAGGAGCCCGATCCTGTCGAAGAGAATGCCCGCAGCTTCATCGGCTGGCTGTTCGGCGATCGTGGCGACGAGGGTATTGCTCTTCAGCCTGGTGACGAAACGGGCGCTCTTTCTATCGATCTCGGCCCACCAGGCAAAATCGTAATAGGCAAGATCGAAGACATAGGTGACGCCCGCAGCAATGTCGATCGCCCTGGCCGGGATGATGTCGTTCGTCCTCTGACCGGTCAGCGTCATGGCGAGCGGCGCGTCGGCGTGCGGATCGTAGCAGACATGCAGTTTGATGGCCCGTTTGCCGCCAACCATGTCGGCCCAGCCGCCATACAGCGAGGAGACCTGGACGCGTGTGGCATCCAATATACGCAGCGTATCGCCGATATGACGGCGTATCTTTCGACTGGCACGGGCAGCCATGACGGAGAACAGATCGGCAAACAAGGCTGCCGGGCGCTTGGCATTGGCATCCGCCAGCGTGGCACGGGCCACACTGCGAGCGCCCAGGTGATAAAGGTTCGCCTCGTGGCTGAGCAAGCCGGCCTCGATCTCGCGCAGGCTGGCAGCGCCCGACAACTGGCCAAAAAGCAGCGCCAGGAACTGCGACTTCGCCGTCAGCCGGCGCACCCGGTGGTCGGCATTATGCTTGTCCACAAGACGATCGAACACCGCCCACGGAATATACTGTTGAAGCTGGTGAAAAACGCTATTCTCGTGCCGCATGACATTGATCTCCAATTCGTGTCCAGAACGCCGCGAAACGTCTGAAAACGAATAGAATCAATGCCATGCAACCTGTCCAGATATTTTAACCGGACAGCAGTGGGCTTGACCCGAGGATCCATGCGGCATCCGCCAGCGCCAGGCCGTGGATCCCAGGTGCCTCGAATGACGAAGATGGAGGAGGCGGAGCCACGTATGAGGGCGGTTGGCGGGAGGGGCGCGATCATATTCAGTAACAACTCGCCATAAGGCGTGATATCCGGCACGGAAAAATTGCCGGTATCATAGGCTGAAATGGTCAGGCCGAAGACCGGATCCGGCTGAAAACGCCCGCACTTTCGCCGGAATTCGCGTAAGCACCAAAAAAGGTCGGCTTCTTTGCGCTCTGTACCCCATTTGGGTGATGCTCTTTGCGATGACTTGCATTAGAAGTTGTTTCAACGCAACCTGATGCTTCAGCGCAAGCGTGGGCGGTCAACGTTGCTTATTGTCGAATTTGCATGCGGTTTTCCGGGCAGAGGGCAAGGACCGGGAAATCTGGGGCAATTCCTGCGAAACGCGCCAAGCGGCTTTCACAGGAATTGCGTGAAGATGAAGCGATAGGGCATTCCATTATTTGAGGAAAGTGCCCTGGGTTGAGGGACCCCCCGTCCGGTTTTCCTGGCCGGACGGAAACAAGGCTTTGCGGGACCTGTTGCAGTCCCGCAAAGCTTTTTTTATGCCGCCTTCTCTGTCCGGCGATGTTTCAATCGTTTCGAACGCCGCGGCGCCGAAGATTTATTGTGCAACGCAACATTCCGCCGCATTTGTCGATTTTCATTTCAACACCAACGGATTAAGCTAATCCCGGTTTGGTGTTGGGGGGAAGATGACCAAGTGGGTCTATACGTTCGGCGACGGGCAGGCTGAGGGCCGGGCGCGCGATCACGAGATTCTAGGCGGCAAGGGCGCCAATCTGGCGGAAATGTGCGCGCTGGGATTGCCGGTTCCGCCGGGGCTGACGATCGTCGGCGATGCCTGCAACACCTATTATAGGAATGGCCGCCATATCGAGGATGGGCTGAAGGCCGAGGTGCGCGCCGGCATATCAGGCATAGAGGCGATCACCGGCCGCCGCTTTGGCTCCGGCAGCCAGCCGCTGCTGCTTTCGGTGCGCTCCGGCGCCCGTGTTTCCATGCCTGGCATGATGGACACGGTGCTCAATCTCGGCCTCAACGACGAGACGGTGCAGGCGCTCGGCCATGATGCCGGCGACGCGCGTTTTGCCTGGGACAGCTACCGCCGCTTCATCCAGATGTATGCCGACGTGGTCATGGGCCTCGGCAACGATGCCTTCGAAGAGATTCTCGAAGACGAGAAGGCCAAGCTCGGCCATGAAACCGATACCGAACTCAGCGCCACCGAATGGCAGCATATCGTTTCCCTCTACAAAAGGCTGATCGAGGAGGAGCTGGAGCAGGAATTCCCGCAGGATCCCGAGGTTCAGCTCTGGGGCGCGGTCGGCGCGGTCTTCTCAAGCTGGATGAGCGCGCGCGCCGTCACCTACCGCCAGCTCCACAATATTCCCGGAGCCTGGGGCACGGCGGTCAATATCCAGGCGATGGTCTTCGGCAATCTCGGCAATGCCTCGGCCACCGGCGTCGCCTTCACCCGCAACCCTTCGACTGGCGAGAAGGCGCTTTACGGCGAATTCCTCGTCAATGCGCAAGGCGAGGATGTCGTTGCCGGCATCCGCACGCCGCAAAGCATCACCGAGGAGGGGCGTATTTCCTCCGGCTCGGAAAAACCCTCGATGGAAAAGCTGATGCCGGAGGCGTTTCGCGAGCTCTGCCGCATCTGCAGCGAGCTCGAGATCCATTACCGCGACATGCAGGATATCGAATTCACCATCGAGCGCGGCAAGCTGTGGATGCTGCAGACCCGCGCCGGCAAGCGCTCGACCCGGGCGGCGATGAAGATCGCCGTCGACATGGTCGATGAGAAGGTGATTACCGAGGAGCAGGCGGTGCTGCGCATCGAACCCTCCAGCCTCGATCAACTGCTGCATCCGACGATCGATCCGCGTGTCACCCGCCAGGTGATCGGCACCGGCCTGCCGGCTTCGCCCGGGGCGGCGACCGGCGCCATCGTCTTCACTGCGGAAGAGGCCGTCGAGGCCGAGGCCGAGGGCCGCAAGGTCATTCTGCTCCGGGTCGAGACCAGCCCGGAGGATATTCACGGCATGCATGCCGCCGAAGGCATCCTGACGACCCGCGGCGGCATGACCAGCCATGCGGCGGTCGTTGCCCGCGGCATGGGCATCCCCTGCGTCGTCGGCGCCGGCACCATGCGCATCGATCAACGCAACGAGCGGCTGCTTGGCGTCGGCGTCATCCTGAAGAAGGGCGACATCATCACCATCGACGGCTCGGCCGGCCAGGTGCTGAAGGGCGAGGTGCCGATGATCCAGCCGGAACTGTCAGGCGATTTCGGCCGCATCATGGGCTGGGCCGACCGCGCCAGGCGGATGACGGTGCGCACCAATGCCGATACGCCGGCCGATGCGCGCGCCGCCCGCTCCTTCGGCGCCGAGGGCATCGGCCTTTGCCGCACCGAGCACATGTTCTTCGAGGGCGAGCGCATCCATGTCATGCGCGAAATGATCCTGGCCGTCGATGAGACGGGCAGGCGGCTGGCGCTCGACAAGCTGCTGCCGATGCAGCGCCTGGATTTCACCGGCCTCTTCACCGTCATGCACGGCCTGCCGGTGACGATCCGCCTGCTCGACCCGCCGCTGCACGAATTCCTGCCGAAGACCGATGACGAGGTCGCCGAAGTCGCCTTCGCCATGGGCATGGAGGCGCAGGCGCTGCGCCAGCGCGTCGATGCGCTGCACGAGTTCAATCCGATGCTCGGCCATCGCGGCTGTCGGCTGGCGATCTCCTATCCCGAGATCGTCGAGATGCAGGCCCGCGCCATCTTCGAGGCGGCGGTTGAAGCAGCTAAGGAGACCGGGGCAGCCGTCGTGCCCGAGATCATGGTGCCGCTGGTCGGCCTGCGCTCCGAGCTCGATTACGTCAAGGCCCGCATCGACGAGGTCGCCGGCAATGTCATGGCCGAGGCCGGCATGAAGATCGATTATCTCGTCGGCACGATGATTGAGCTGCCGCGCGCCGCCCTTCGCGCCCATGTGATTGCCGAAGCCGCCGAATTCTTCTCCTTCGGCACCAACGACCTGACGCAGACCACCTTCGGCATTTCGCGCGACGACGCCTCCGCCTTCATCCCCACCTATCAGCGCAAGGGCATCATCGAGCACGATCCCTTCATCTCGCTCGATTTCGACGGGGTCGGCGAATTGATCAGCATCGCCGCCGAACGCGGCCGGCGCACCCGCAACGACATGAAACTCGGCATCTGCGGCGAACATGGCGGCGACCCGGCCTCGATCCGATTCTGCGAGACGATCGGGCTGGATTATGTCTCCTGCTCGCCGTTCCGCGTGCCGATCGCCCGATTGGCGGCGGCGCAGGCGGTCATATCTGGCGGTCTGAAAGACCTCCGGGGGAAATAGTCAGCCCGCGGCAGCCCGTTGGGCGCCGGGGATCAATGATGATACCGCCAGCGATCGCGGTAGATATAGGGCCCGTTCAGATCCCAGGCCATGCTCTGCATCATCTCCGCACTCTGCGCCCGCGATTCGGCCCGCCGGTCGAGATCGATGCGCTGCAGGCAGGTGGCGAAACCATCGGTGCCGCGGCGGAAGCCATAACTCAGACACCGCTGCTCATCCGCCGCCCGCCGCTCCTCCGGCGTCATCGTTTGGCAGGCGGATAGGACGGCGATAGTGGCGAGAAGGGTGATGAGGAGAGCGATGCGCATTGGTGTCTTCCTTGCTTTTCCCTGAGGAAATGCCATTCGGGTGCGGGCGTCAAGCGAGGAGATGGGCGAGGCCCGCCCCTCATCCGCCTGCCGGCACCTTCTCCCCGTAAACGGGGCGAAGGGGATATGCCGCGACCTCTCCGTCTCTCGCCAACGTCTTGCGGGGCACGTCCCCTCTCCCCGTCAAAACGGGGAGAGGGCTAGGGTGAGGGGCAGCCACACGGCAAAGCCAACATCAAGCCGCCCCGGCCGGATCCCCGATCGGCAGCAGTGCCGGATCGAGCGGCGGATCCTGCGGGTTCTTCGTATCGCCGGGGTCCTGGGCAGGCGTCAGCGGCGGTTTTTCCTGGATGCGGTCGGGAATGCCGGGTGTCGGCGTCGGCCCGCGCGGGGTGTCGGTTGTCGGTGTTGGGATGGGATCTCTGTTCGGCATGATCGCCTCCTTTTCAAAAAAGGAACGGCATCCCTGGCATATGGTTCCACTTTCACGCGCCGGCATTCCTCTGTATGAGGAGAGCCTCACGCATGAGGACGAGCATGGCCATCCGCGATCGATTTTCGAAAAAACTGAACTGCCCGCAATGCGGCAATGAGGGCTTTGCCGAGGCCTCGGAGATCGACGATCCCAAGCGCAAGCACCCGGATTTCAAGGTCGATCAGCTGCCGCGCGGTTTTGGCGTGCAGCGCCCGTCCAACCATCAGGAGAGCTTCATGCTCAAATGCGAATGCGGCCGCAAGTTTCCCTTCCGCAGCCTGGCGGAGGCTGCGGCGGAACGGCGTTAATTCAAAACGTCAGATCCGCTCCAGCAGCTCGACGAAGGCATCGGCGAAGCGCACCAGATGCCCGGTGTCCTCATCCGGCGCCTGCATGCGGATTTCGGTGCCGGCGTAATCGAGCAGCGCCAGCACAACGCGCATCTCGCTTCCGCCATCGGGAATGCGCAGCACGGCGATGCGCCGGCAATCGGCGATAAGGCCGCCGGCCGGCAGGTCGAACAGCAATTCGCCGCCGGCCCGGTTCGCCGCCTGGCGCACCGCCTCGCAGAAACCGGCATCGCCGCCGGCATAACCTTCGAGCGAAAGTTCGAGCTCGACGAGTTCCATCGGCAGCATCGGTTCGCCGTGGTCGATCCCGCCAAGCGCAGACGCCTGCGGCCTCGCTGCTATCTCGGGTGAAATCATCCCGTCTCTCCTTGCCTTTGAATTCGGAGATGAAACCGCGGCAGAATGGCCCCTTTTTGCCATATCAGCAAGGGCTCATGAAATGGCCCGGCCATCGCCTCGACCGTCTCGGGAGAATTCCCGCTGATATTCGAAGACAACAGTTTCAATTCAGCCGAATCTTACGCAGATCGGATGATTTTACGTCGGGCTGGCCTAAAATCCGAATCCGGATCCAAATCAAAGAAATAGAGCATGATGTCGTCCGAAAACCGCTTCACACTTTTCGGCATCATGCTCTAAACAGGGATATGGCGATTTGCGTGGTTGAAGGCGCGGCGCTGACGAGCAACCGGTAAGTTTGATGGCCATCCGTTACGACCGTCCCGTTTCCAGCGCCGCCCGCTTTGCGCGGCTGCTCGGGGCGTTTTCGGTGGTGCTGGCGCTGGCGGTGCTGATCGCCCATCGTTTCGGCGGGCTGGCCACCCCCTATCTCGTGCTGCTGCTGATCGCCGCCGCCGGCTGCGGGCTGCTGGCCGCGCTTTTGGCCGCCGTCGGTCTGCGCAGCCTCTGGACATCGGGCGCCGAAGGCGGGCTGGCGGCCCTTGCCGCGCTGATCTATGCCGCCTTTCCGCTTACGATCGGCGCCTTTGCCGCCGAGCAATATCTCAGCCTGCCGGATATCTACGACGTCTCCACCGATCCGGTCTCGGTGCCGGACTGGCTGTCGGCCCAGAACGCCGACCAGATCTGGCTGAAGCGCAATCCGGTGACGCCGGAGGATCGCGAAAAGCAGCTGGCTGCCTATCCCGAGCTGACCGGCCGGCGTTATGAGGGCGCGCTCGACCGGGTGCTGGAGGCGGTGCGCAAGGTCGCCAAGCAGAGCGGCTTCACCATCGTCCGGAGCACCGGCACCAGCGAGCCGGACCGCGACCCGGAGGACGGACCGGCAAAGCCCGGTGCCGGCGATGAGGCCGTTGCCGATGCGCCCGGCATCATCCCCGTGCCGACGCCGCGCCCCTATGACGATGATGTCGCCAAGTTGATCCGCGGCGCCAACGGCGTGACGCTGCAGGCGACCAACCGCACGCTGATCCTCGGCCTGCGCTTCGATATCCTCATTCGGCTCCGCGAAGAAGCCGAAACCACCTTCGTCGACATCCGCGTCGCCTCCCGCTACGGCCAACACGACCTCGGCTTCAGCGCCGCGATCGCCGGCGATTATCTGAAGGCGCTGGACGCCGAACTGCTGGGGATTGCGGGTGGGTGAGCCGCGGTGCCGCCAAAGGCGGCAGCAATCGATCCAGTGAATCGATTGCAGCGGCGAACGCCCTGAGCCCAAAGCGAAGGGCCGGGAGAGGGTGCGGCTGGCTCAAAGCCCCTACGGTGCCACAAGTTCCACATCGCTGCGGTATCGCCGATCAAGCCGGCCCGCACAACGATCAGCCCTCATCCTGAGGTGGCCCCGCAGGGGGCCTCGAAGGACGAGGGCGGGTGGCCGCGGTGGCCAGCCCCGTCCTTCGAGGCTTCGCCCTTTGGGCTACGCGCCTCAGAGCTTGTGAAGCTTTTGAATCCGGCGCGTTTTTGGCCGATCTTGGCTGGCCGATGCAGTCGAGCGTCAGGCGATTGCGCGCTGCGTTCGGATGGTCGCGTGTTGGTGTCTGGGTGGTGACAGTGGCTCAGCCCTTGGCAAGCCGATGGCCTTGCAAGATATTGTTGGTGAGTGCGTAGCAGAGCACGACGGCCTGGACCTTTTCGATGCCGCGCACCGTCAATTGTCGCAGATTCCAGTTGCGCCAGCGGGCATGGACGCATTCGCAGATCGATCGGGGTTTGTACTGAGCCTTGCCCGCCTCGCTTGCCATGCGGGCCCGCCAGGCCGACACACCCGGACCGTCGCCGCGGCGCGGCAAGAAGGGATCGGTTCCGTGCTTGGACTGAGTGGGCGGACAAAAGACCTCAACCCCTTCGCCGTGCGCCCACTCGATATCTTCAGCGCTGCCAAAGCCGCCATCGGCGAGATAGCGCCGCGGCAGATGGCCGCTTAGCGCGCGCAACCGCTCCAGCATCGGCCGCATGAGGCCGCGATCGGAGCCGGCATTGGTCACCTCGAGCCCGACCACGAACTGCTCACCGGCCGTGCTCGCAACCTGCACATTATAACCCGGGCGGAAGCCGCCGTCGGCCATCTTCATCACCCGCGCCTGTGCATCCGTGCTGGAGGCGCGCGGCTCCTTCGGCTTTTTGCCATTGCCGCGCTTTTCTTCGCGCGCCTGGCGATGGCGCTCGATCTCGTCAAGAGCGACCTGGGCTGCTCTGAGCCGCTCGCCGCGCTCGCGCGCCGCCCGCTCCCTGGCCGCCTCGATGCGCCGAGTGCTGGCATCCGAACGCGCATCGACCTCGTGCTTGAGCTGATCCACAACCGCCTCGGCAATGGAAAGATGCCGATCAAGCGTCGCTTTGCGGCCGAACGAGGCCGCACCCGCGCTTGCCCGGACCCGCACGCCATCCTGCGCCAGACAATCGAGAGTGACGAGGCCGGCACCGGCAAGCGCCGCCAGATGCTCGGCAAGCAGCCGGTCGAGCAAATCGGCGCAACCAACCCGAAAATCCGACAGTGTGTGATAGTTCACCGAGACACCGCCGCACAGCCAGCGATAGACGTCGTGGCTCCCGCACTGCCGTTCCAGCGCCCGCGCGCTGCCGACGCCGTCGCTGCTGGCATAGAGCCACAGCGCCAGCAAAAGCCGTGGCGAAATCGGTGGATGGCCTGGCCGGTGCTCACGCGCCTTGATCCGATCTTCGAGCGTGCTCAGATCCAGTCCCTCGACATAGTTCCAAATGACCCGCACCGCATGATCCTGGCCGATCAAGCTGTCGATATCGACGGCACGCAACTCGATCTGATCGCGCACCGGCTCACGCATGCGCGCCGCTCCGCGTCCCACCTGAGCACTTCGCCGCGCTCCATGCACCGGCAATCCTTCGAACAGGTCGTCGCCCACCATCATCCCCCAAGCAAATCAACGACCCAACAGAATCACAATCCAATCGCCTCCGCTACCAAACATTCACAGGCTCTCAGGATGAGGCTGGAGAGAGGTGCGTGCCGCGCCGCCCCCCTCTGCCCTGCCGGGCATCTCCCCCACAGGTGGGGAGATCGGCTGGGCTCGCTGGCTTCCCCAAACAACGGACGTCGCAGCCCGACGAAACGGTAGAGGGGTGCGAAGGTCTAGTCACTTGTGTTCTCCCCACCTGTGGGGGAGATGCCTGGCAGGGCAGAGGGGGCTCACACGGCAGGCCGGCTGAGGTGAGGAAGAACGACCTCACTCCACCACCAACCACCCCGTATACCGCACCACCAACCCCGTCAGCCGCCCGCCGATCTCCACGTGGAAATGGAACCGCCCCTCACGCGCCTCCTCGAACGTCTCCCCGCCCGGCGCCAGAAACAGCGGCAGCGGAACCCCAAGAAACCGCCAGCCGCGCACCACCAGCCGCAGCCTTTCCCCCTCCGGCACCAGCGCCACCAGCACCCGGAACGGCCCGAAGGCTTCGGCGAGCAGGTGGCGGTCGCGGTCCTTGCCCTCGAGCTGCTGGCTGTGGAAGCTCTTACCGCCGAAATCTCGCGTCCAGATCTCCTTCTCGCCATCGGCGGCGAAGCGCACCGTGACCGGCACATCCTCGCCCGCCGGGGGAAAGCCGATCAGCCGGGCGACGATCCTCGCCAGCCAGCCGCTGCCGCGCTCGACCCGCGCCCGGCCGGAGGCGGTGCGGGCGCCGCCGCCAGGGCCGCCCGAATACCCGCCCGCATGCATGGCTGATATCGCCGGCGGCAGCCGCGCGAAGGCGCTGCCGAGAACCCTGTGGTAAAGCGGCAGGCCGGCGCCCTCGCTTTCCGCCCTGATCCCCGTCGTAATCGAAAACCGCCGGAATTCCGCCTCGAAATCCTCCAAGCGCAATTCCCCCGTCGCCGGCCGCGCGCCACTTTCCGGCCTGATGCCGCCGAGCTGCCGGCGCACCAGCGCCGCCACGCCGGTGACCGGAATGAACGGCCCGTCATCCCCCTCGGCAATCAGATGCCAGCCGCAGGCAAGCGGCTTGCCGGCGGCATCGAGGCCGCTCAGGCGCACGAACATGCCGCCGCGATGCTCGCCGATCGCCAGGCCGTGGCTCGCCCGCTGCATGAGCCGCGCAAACGGCGTGAGCGACGGCAGCAGCTTCCGCCGCGTGAGACCTGCCGCAAAGCCGAGCAGCCGCTGCAGCAGCTGCGGCTCCGTACCGACCCCGGTGAAGCTCGATTGCAGGCCGGCAAAGCGGCCCGGCAGCAGCGCCAGATCCGGCGCATCGACCAGCAGGAACTCCCGGCTCTTCAGCGGCGGCACGCCGGGCGGGGCGATCGTCACCCGCATCGCCTCGATCAGCCCCGGCGCCAGCGCCGACCGCCCCTGCCGCAGCACCGAGACCGGCTTGCCGGCATAACTCGCGATCGCCCTGACGACATTGAGGCCGATCTTCACATGCGCCGACGGGGCAATGCCGGCGGCCACCGCATCGATCCGGGAAAACCGCGGTGCCATCACATCGAGCGCGGCGAAGGACAGCGCCGGCAGGCTGCTGAGGCCGGAAAGCGCAAAAACCCCCTTCGCTCTCGCCTCGGCATCGAGCCCGCCGATGGCGGCGACGAAGCCGGTGCTGTCGGCGAGATCGGCATAATCGATGTCGAGCCCGATGCAGGCGCGCACGACCTTATAGGGGTCTTGCCCAAAACTCTGGAACGGCCCGGAGGCATCGATGACGAGATCCGGCCGCAGCCGCGTCAGCTGTTCGGTGAGATCGCCGTCGCGATCGAAGGCCACTGCCTGCAGCGTTGCCCCGAGATTGCCGCTTCCCAGGCCCTCGGATCCATCTTTCGGGGATCTGAGATCGGCCACGAAATCGTCGGCCTTCTCAAGCGACCGCCCCCCGATCAGCAGCCTGAGCCGCGGTTCATCGCCAAGCAGCCGCGCCAGCCGGCCGCCGAAGGTACCGTAGCCGCCGATGATCAGCAGCGAGAGCCGCTCGCCGCTCATGCGATGAAACGGCTGCGCTGCTCCGCCGTCGGCACCATGCAGCTCTGCCGGCCGGCGATCTTCAGCCGGTTGCGGGCGATGAATTCATAAAGCGTATCGGCAAGGCGGCGCGGCAGCAGCCGGAAGAGTTTCACCAGCGAATAGGGAAAGCCGAGGCCGGCCACCATGCGGATCGACCCGTCCGACTTGAAGAAGGCGCGGCCATTCTCGATGAGGATATTGGTTTCATAATCGCGCTCGTTCAGCCCATAATGCCGGTAGAGCGCGGCGCCGAGCGGCGACTGGGCGGCGAGGAAGCGGTATCGCCGCTGCCTGTCGTGCTTCAGCGCGAATTTCACCCAGCCGGAGCAGAAGACGCATTCGCCATCGAAGATGATCAGCGGCTGGTCATCGGCAAAATCCGGCACATCGGCATCATCGCGATAGCTGTAAGCGGCACGCGCCATGGTAATCTCCCCATCTCAGGCTTACAACAGCCGGTAGGTGGCGGCAAGAGAAGGCGGCCCATCCGCCGCGATCTCGCCGCGCTCGACGAGATCCTCGATATGGGCGAGCACCGAAAGCGCCGCCGCCCCATGCAGCTTCGGATCGGTATCGCGATAGATCGCCTTCACCATCTCCGTTATCGCGCGGTCGCCCGCCCGGATGCGCTCGATGATCGCCCGCTCGCGCCCCAGCCGATGCGCCTTCAGGCCCTGCAGGAAGGCGGCGGGCTCTGTCACCGGCCCGCCATGGCCGGGCAACAGCAGGCGGTCCTGGCGCTCCATCAGCCGCTCGAGCGAGGCCATGTAATCGGCCATCGACCCATCCGGCGGTGCGACGATCGAGGTCGACCAGGCCATGACATGATCGCCGGAGAACAGGAGATCGCGGCCTTCGAGCGCGAAGGCGGCATGATTGGCCGTGTGCCCCGGTGTGGCCACCGAGGTCAGCGACCAGCCATCGCCGGAGAGGGTCTGACTGTCACTGAGCGCGATATCCGGCACGAAGGCGAGATCCGAGCTTTCGGAAAAGGGATTGATCTCGCCATCCCGAAGCGGCCGCGCCGGCCGATGCGGCCCCTGGCCCACCGTCACCGCCGCCGTTTCCGCCTGCAGCCGGCGGGAAAGCGGCGAGTGGTCGCGATGCGTGTGGCTGACGAAGATATGCGTCACCTCCCGGCCGGCAAGTGCCGCCATCAGCGCCTGATAATGCGCCTCGTCCTCCGGCCCGGGATCGATGACCGCGACCGAGGAGCCGCCGACGATATAGCTGTTGGTGCCGTAAAAGGTGAAAGGCCCGGGATTCTCCGCCGTGATCCGCTCGACCCCTGAAACCACCGGCACGGCGCGCCCATAGGCCGGCTCGAAAGCAAGGTCGAATGCGGGGCTTTCCATGAAGGCGATGATCTCGCGGCCGATGACGTCGCCCATTCCTAGCATGGGCCGCTGCACTCTGCAGCGCATAAATCTGCGCGAGGCGCAACTTAGTCATTGTGACGGACGGAGAGCTTTGCTAATCAGGCGTCGATTTGAGCGGGCGCTTTGCGCCGGAAGCTCTGGTGGGGCGTCGCCAAGCGGTAAGGCAACGGTTTTTGGTACCGTCATCCCTGGTTCGAATCCAGGCGCCCCAGCCATGATTTTTTGAAACAAAATGTTGAAATTTGCAAAATCCCCTCGAGTTGGTGCGGGTAGTTCGCTATTATGCTTCTATGAAGCACGAATCTCTCTCAACGCTGCCCCACTCTCTTCGCGTCGTAAGTTTATTTAGTGGAATAGGAGGCTTCGAAGTTGGTTTGCATCGAGCCGGTCATAAAACCGTATTTATGTGTGAGAGCGATCCGTATGCACAACAAGTGCTGCGTAATCGATTTCCAGAGACAGAACTTCATTCCGACGTCACTCGCCTTTCAAGCTTACCCGCCTGCGATTTGGTGACTGCTGGTTGGCCCTGCCAAGATATAAGTCTCGCTGGAACAACCTCAGGACTCGCGGGAACGCGCTCGGGGCTGATCGAGGAAGTGTTTCGGTTGGTGGGGAACATGCCGAAAAAGCCCGCCTACATTCTTCTTGAGAATGTCGCGTTCGCAGTTGAGTTGCGTAAGGGCGAAGCCATTAGGTATGTAACTGAGAGACTTGAGCAGCTTGGCTACGATTGGGCGTATAGAATTCTCGACACTCGGCTCTTCGGTCTGCCGCAGCGGCGCAGGAGGCTCTATGTACTGGCTTCTAGGGTCGGCGATCCATCTCAACTCATCTTCGACGGCGCCGCTGCCTCTATGGCTGGTCCCAACGCCGAGGCAAGGAAGGTCGGTTTCTATTGGACAGAGGGCAACAGGGGAACCGGATGGTCACCTGACGCTCTGCCCCCCCTTAAAGGTGGATCCACTGTAGGCATTCCTTCCCCGCCTGCGGTTTGGGACAGAGATAATGGAAGCTTCTTTCAGCCTGGGATTGAGGATGCGGAGCGTCTACAAGGCTTCATACCAGGGTGGACTGAAGCAGCGACTTCAATCCCCCGCGGGGAGCGAAAGCGGTGGATGCTTGTAGGAAATGCTGTGAGCGTCCCCGTTGCAGAATGGATTGGGAGAAGGCTAGCAGTTGACGGCATATCATCGCCCGGGGATCTTCAAAATCTGAGGCGGTCCGAAAAGGAATTCGCAAGGGCCGGCAAGAAGACAGCTGGAGCATCGCGGCAGTTTTTTGAACCGACCAGCGAAGGCCCTGCCGACTGCCACGTTGTTACGTTGGATGATTTTGGCTTCAAGCAGCCGAAGGCTCTTTCGGCTCGCGCGTTGGCTGGGTTCACTTCAAGGTTTGAAGCGGCCCCGCTCAAAAAGCATCCTGATTTTCTACGAGACCTGCGGCAAGCCCTACAGGGAGTGGCACCACATTAAGGTAGCCCCGATTTGTTTGGTATTCTTCGAGCGCTGTCACATATGACGTCATGAAGCGGCTGACTCGTCCTAGGATGTCGAGTAGTTCCTTTGCTGTAATGGCTGATCCCGCCTCTTCAAATGTCTCCAGCCCGTGCGCCAAGGCATTGCGGCGTTTTCGGATGTTCTCAAGGTCAGCCCCGCCCAGCGTGCCGGCAGGTGCGCCCCAATTCAGACCTAATACGTCCTTGAACCGGAAAACGTGATCTTGCCCAAAATTTCCGCTAAAAGGAAGCCTCTCTCGCTCTGATTCCGTCCATTGCAGGATATTAGCCGCTAGTGGAGCAATGTTTGTCAGAATAGTTCCGTGGCTAAACCCGTCCTGCATCTTCTTTAAAAATTTCGCTTGAAGTATATCGAGTCTCCAGTATTCAGAGACAGCGTGAAATTGAAGGTTTTCTTGCTCTATCGAACTCCTCATCGATTCGAACACTTCTCGCATCGCGGATTCTATTGCATTATACATCATAACGTAAGCAGATGCCCGCGAGGCGGCGACGAGCCGGCTTCGTTGCAGGTGGGACCGCGGGTTTGATTTTAGTCGCTTTTCCATATCCCTTAAGGTCTCAAGAACCTGTTTGATATCTTCAAATCTGCGTGTCATCTCAGGGAGAGCGCTCATGCCACACCTAACAACTTATCTCGGACGAATTCGACACGGCTACGCAGTCTTGGACCACTGTTGCTAGCGTCGGTGCGGATCATCTGGAGGAAATCAGGGTGATCTAACCAATCAAAGTTCTGCGCTTGCAAGTTCGGCTCTTGTCGCAGCGCTAGGCATGTCCCAACCGACACCGCTTCAAACCTAACTCTGGGAACTTGTGTGCTGTTGCCTGGGCGGAAGAAAGCGCGCGGCGAAGCTGCGTTTATGAAAGCCATACCGAGTTGAATTCGGTAGACTTTGCAGCGATAGCTGCATCATCCAGTTGGGCGTTGAATTCTCTGAAGTAGCGATCGAGAAATTTGCGCACGTCATGTGAAAATTCGGTATAGCGGTCGCTATATATGAAAAAGCGCGTCACAAGCTCTTGCCGTTCGCTTTCGGGGTTCTGATTGCCCCGAGAGCCCGTTCCGGGCGCTAGATTTCGGAATGCCGGTCGATTTGCGCAGTCGAGTACGAGGTTCAGAAAGGGTCCCTGGTAGGCTCCCTTTCTGATCTCAGCCTCGCTCAATTGTTTGGAAGACGTATTGACGCGTCGAAACAATTCGATCCTTGCACTCTGGTCAGTACCCTCTTCGAGCACGAATGAGCGAATCGGACTGTTGAGGAAACGCTTTCTGATAACGCCTGGAATATCGCTGAACCGAAGGCCATTCAGTGCGTCAAGCTTCTCAAGGCCGGTGAGTTTGAACTCATTATTTGTAAAGCCAACGAGGGTGCGAATGCGTTGCGAACCGTCCACGAGTTCCAAGCTACCGCCTACCTCATAAAAGAATACCGGGGGAACCGGAATACGGAGCATCAAGCTTTCTATAAAGTAGGATTTTCGCTCGTCATCCCACTGAAGTGACCGTTGATAGTCGGGGATATAAATATCACCCTCTGATGGGTCTTCCTCCTTGTAGCGGCGTATTAGTGTTTCGACCGGGTAATCCGTCACGAGGTATCGAATTTCATTGCGCGCATCTTCAACGCTGCGCTGGATTTCAGCGTCGGTGACTTTTGTATTATCGGTCAATGTCATCCCTCATTTTCTCTCTCTCGTCTTTATTACATAGAATGATTTTATTTACTTCAGGTTGATTTTTGGTGTGCTGCTATCAAAAGCCTCTGGCATGGGTGACGGTTGAGACGATTGCATCGACGATATCGTCAGCCACTTGGTGTTCCCAGAACCTCAGTACCGTCCAGCCAAATTGCGCGAGCACTTCCCTAGTTTCAACGTCGCGCTCCCGATTCCTATTGATCTTGCTCAGCCAAAACTCCGGGTTTTTTCTTACAATGGTAGTGACCTTGCCCCGTCGAGATAATCCATTTTGAAGTAAGCTCTGGCCCATTGAGAGGACCAGAGAATGAAGCGCAACCGTTTCACAGACGAACAGATCATCGGGATTCTGAAGGAGCACGAGGCTGGCACGCCGGTCTTGGAGCTTTGCCGCAAACACGGTGTCAGCGATGCCAGCATCTATAAATGGAAAGCGAAGTTCGGCGGCATGGAAGTGTCGGAAGCCAAACGGCTGAAGACGCTGGAGGACGAAAACACAAAGCTGAAGCGGCTTCTGGCAGATGCCATGCTCGACAATGCCGCTTTGAAAGACCTTTTGGGAAAGAAGTGGTGACGCCCGCAGCAAAGCGGCGAGCTGTCGCGCATCTGGTTGATCAACATCAGATGAGCGAACGGCGGGCGTGTAAAGCCATCGGCTATTGTCGGATGACGATCCGTTACGAAACCAGGCGCGGTGACGACCATGACCTTCGCGATCGGATGAAGGCGCTGGCCCATGAACGCCGCCGCTTTGGCTATCGACGTCTTCATGTGCTGCTCAGACGTGAGGGACATCTTGTGAACCACAAGCGGCTCTTCCGGCTCTATCGAGAGGAAAAGCTGGCCGTGCGCAAGCGCGGCGGCCGCAAGCGAGCGATAGGCACACGAGCGCCGATGCTGATCCCGATGGCAGCCAATGATCGCTGGTCGTTGGACTTCGTGTCGGATCAGTTCACCGATGGGCGCAGGTTCCGAGTGCTGACCGTGGTCGATGATTGCACCAGGGAGTGCCTGGCGCTCGTCGCCGATACGTCCCTTTCCGGCCTGCGGGTTGCTCGTGAGTTGGACCGGATCATCGAGGGGCGAGGCAAACCGAAGATGATCGTCAGCGACAATGGCAGTGAGTTCACCAGCAACGCGATCCTGCAATGGACGGATCGGACCAAGGTGGAATGGCACTACATCGCGCCCGGCAAGCCGATCCAGAACGCCTTCATCGAAAGCTTCAATGGGCGGCTGCGAGACGAGTTCCTGAATGAAACGCTCTTCTCGTCACTGGCGTATGCTCGGTCAGCGCTTTCAAACTGGTGCAGCGATTACAACGATCATCGACCGCATTCCGGCCTCGGCTGGCTGACACCGGCCGAGTTCGCCCAGACCATCAACCCGCGACGTGATGCGGTGCTGCGCAGCCGGAATGGCTCCGCACCGCAACCCGCCGCTACCGCCGCAAATACAGCAACCCAAAACCGTCGGAGCGAACTCAAAACTGGATAAAACTTGGGGGCAAGGTCAGTAGAATGCTCTGGACACCCGTGCCAGAAGCAACCGTCAAGGAAGATTGCAATTTTCAGCCGGGGAAAAGCGATGTCGCAACTCCGCCTTTTGAGATTCGGGAGTGAGTAGTTGACTCGGTATCGCAGACCGATCGCATAAAGACGAGTGCGGATATTCTGCTCGAACGAATTATCTTTCCCCCGTGTCCGTTGCATTCGCTTACGGACGGAAGGGGCGGTCTCATATGAGCTTTGCGTCATCGTTCCAGTCGCTCCGTGGACTCCCATCGGAAGTCAATGCATGGCAAAAAGCACTGTTCCACATTGTATCATGAGCGATTGTTAGAGCCCGCCACGCCGCCAACTTCATCGGCAAAATATGAATCCGAGAAGCCGTATTCGGTTTTAAGGAAGTGGCGCGCAAGGGCGTGGATAATCTCCGCAGCGGAGTGGAGCCGTCGAATTTCGAGAGATGCGTCGGCATCGGAAGGAAACTCCTCGGAAGCGTGCGCCGTAGCGACGCGGCAATTATCGAAGACGTATTTTTGAACGTCCTTTCCATTTCGCGCTTCCTCGAAGCGCTTCATCACCTCCGGCGCGAGCGTCGCAGCGACAGTGTTAAAGACATTTCGGATCCAGATCTTCGTCGGGTTAGGTGTACGCCCATCGGACTTTACCCGTCGCTCGAAGACCTTGAAAAAGCTGAGCACTGCGAATGTCACCAGCCCGGCTTCACGAGCGTTGAGGCCTTCGCGATAATAGGCCAGTCGTTGAAGAAGTTCAGGGTCGTCGGGAAGCGACCGAGAGAATAACCATTGGCCGGCAATCGTGCCGCCTTTCCCGTATTGGCGGATCGGCACTGGTACCGGGTTGCCCGACCATCCATCGCCGAGGACGGCATGCTGATCTTGGCACCAGCTTAAAATGCTTAGAAAGCGATTCAGCAGCGTGCGTGCGTCTTCAATGGAGAGACGTTCGGCCGTAAGGTCAATGCTGATCGAGCGTGTATTGTCCTTGGTCTTTGGAAATAAAACGAAGCGGTGGCCCGCGAACTCAACGCGGGTCGGATCCCCCGGCCATGCAACGGCGGTGTCGACCGGCAAGTTCAGAAAGCGTGAGTTCGGACGCGCTCCCAAACTTTTATGAAATGCGTCCCTTTCCTCTTCGTTTTCATATTCTGTCCAGTTGGTCTTCAGAGGGAGATCAAGCTGGCGGGAGAGAACGACCTCCTTCCTGAGGCGCAGAAAGAAGTCTCGCCCGAGCGCAAGCTGCCGCGCCGACGGAGTACGGATTCGATCGTGGTCGTACCGCTGCTCTGCGCCGTCGATCAGAAGAGATATCGCCATTTTGGAGATATATGAGACTGTCTTCCTATTCCCTCCTTGATCGAAGACCGCTCGGGCATAGTACTCGTCACTGTTGTCGCTTCGTTCGATAATGAAGGTCATCGCGACGAGTGAGTTGCAGGCTTCATTGCTAGAGAGAACGGCGGCGACGGTGTCGAGTAGAGTTGCCGAAGCCTGAAAGGAGGCGTTCGCACCCCCGACAGCACAGAGGCCGCCGAGGCACAGCGATACGTGGCCTGCCCACCCCGGCGATACAGGAACGAAGCCGAGCACTGCGCTCGCGATCTGCCTGTCATTTAGGCGTGTCGCCGCAGTCTCGCGGCCACGCGGAAGAAGGCCGTGTCCCCGCAGGTGCTCAAATCTTTTAAGCGTATCGTGGAACGGATCAGGCCGGGCAAGCGCGGCATGGAGAATTTGCGAAAGGCTTTTGGCGTACATATCGACTTGATATCGCCTATGGCCCGATCAAGCCAAATACTTTGTGTCCGGGGGACGGGCAAACATCGAGCGGGAACGCCCACTAACCCGTCTTGCGCCTTACCGGCCCTCTTCGAACAGCCGAACCCCAGTCAACTCCGCCAGCCTCCCCACCAACCCATCCTGAAACCCCGGATCACCAACCTCCGCCGCCGCTTCGCGCTGCTGCCGATGATACCAATACCCACCACTCACCTTGGCGGCGTCATCATCGCTCGTCGCCAGCCACGTCTGCGTGAGATGCCCCATCTCCAGGTCATCCGGCGCGCCGGCGCCGCCCATCTTGGTCGGCACCCAGCCGGGGTCGACGGCGTTGCTGAAGACGTCCGGCCAGTGGCGGGCGAGGGCGGCGGCGAGGGTGGCGATGTAGAGCTTGCTTTCCGAATAGGCCTGGCTGGCGTTCCATGGCCGCCGCTTCCAGTCGATATCGTCAAGGGCGCTGCCGCCGCTGCGGTGCATGCCGCTCGTGAGATAGATCAGGCGGTCGGGGCGGGTGATCCAGGCGGTGAGGAGGTAGGGGGCGAGCACGTTGACTGCCAGCGTCTTGGCGTGGCCTTCCGGCGTTTCGCCGCGGCTTCTTTCGAGATAGATGCCGGCATTGTGGATGATGGCGTCCATGCGGCCGATGGCGTTGACCTGCTCGGCAATGGAGCGCGTTTCGGCGGCGCTGGCGAGATCGCCGATGACGAGGCCGAGGGCGGCGCCTGATGTGTCTGCGATGGCGATGGCGCGCTCGCGGGAGCGGGCGTGGAGGACGACGTCGTGGCCTTGGCCGATGAGGGTGCGGGCGGCGGCAAGCCCGAGGCCATCGGTGGAACCGGTGATGAAGATGCTGCTCATGGGGTTTCCTTTCGCGGTGGCGTGGTGGGGGCAGAGTGCTTGGGTGGGGGTGCTTGGGTCAAGTCTGAGGACGACGGAGGGTGGGGAGGGGGATTGGCTGGAGGCGAGAGCGTGGTGTGATTCTAGTGGTATGTGGGGGCTGTTTTGCCAGTGGTTTTGCCCCTCACCCTAACCCTCTCCCCGTAAAAACGGGGCGAGGGGACGTGCCATGCGAGACGTTGGAGAGGGACCAAGAGGTTGCGGCATATTCCCTTCTCCCCGTCAGAACGGGGAGAAGGTGGCGGCAGCCGGATGAGGGGCATTTTCGCGGTGATTTCAACGGCTTGACGCCGGTTCCCGTCGGCATCATTGGCGACGGGCGTGGATCCTCGGGTCAAGCCCGAGGATGACGGAGAGTGGGGGAGCGTTTTCGCCACACCACCCAACGCCGCCTCACTCACCCGCTTCCCTTCGCCGCTCCGCCCCCGCCGCAATCGTCTGCACCAGCTCGTCCACCTCCCTTGCCAGCCGCTCCAGCGGCAATCCCACGAACCGCCCCTCCAGGCTGATGCTGACCACCCCGTGGACGGCGCCGAAGAGGGTGCGGGCGCGGATGGCGCGGTCTTGCGGCGGCATGTCGGGCTGCAGTTCGGCGAGCGGTTCGGCGATCACGTCCATCAGGAAGAGGTGTTCGTCGAGGTGCCATTGCGGCGTCGGGGCGGTGTCGGGGGGGAAGTGGTCGAACAGCGCCTTCCAGAGGTTGCGGTGCTCGACGGCGAAGGCGAGGTAGCCCTGGGCGAGGTTGCGCAGGCGGTCGGTCGGGCTTTTGTCCCTAGCCTCGGGCAGCGTCAGCCTGGCCTCCAGCGCCTTCAGCGTCGAGGAATTGACGTGGATGACGAGCTCGGCGAGGTCGGAGAAGACGGTGTAGAGACCGCCGAGCGCGCAGCCGGCGTCCTGGGTGATGTCGCGGGCTCTAAGGTTGGTCAGCCCGTCGCGGGCGATGCGCTCGCGCGCCGCCTCGACCAGCCGCGCCTTCAAATCCTCGCGTTTTTCTTCTCGCCTGCCGGCCATTAACCATTCCACTTCGACTTTTTTGAACGACGTTCAAAATTTATCTTGAACGTCGTTCATGATTCTGCCATAACAGCACTCGTGAACAACGTTCATAAACCGGAGGCAAGAAATGTTCAAACTGATTTCTATTCTCTTGCGGGGCAGGGCGCATGATGCCGAGCAGGCCTTTGCCGATCGCCACGCCGTGCCGCTGCTTGCCCAGCAGATCCGCGATGCCGCCCAGGCGATCCAGTCGGCGCGCCGCAGTGTCGCCGTCGCCATCGCCCAGAACGAACAGGAAAAGGCGCAGCATCAGGCGATCCTCAGCCGCATCGCCGATCTCGAGACCCGCGCCTGCGCAGCGCTGGACAAGGGCAATGAGGGCCTGGCCCGCGAGGCGGCCGAAGCGATCGCCTTTCTCGAAGCCGAGCGCGATGCCTCGGTGGCGGCGCAGGCCCAGTTCACCACCTCGATCGGCAAGCTGAAAGCAATCGTGCGCTCGGCCGAGGCGCGGCTGCAGGAGCTGCAGCGCGGCGAGCGGCTGGCGCGGGCCACCGAGCAGGCGCAGAAGCTCGATGTCGTGGTCGCCGGTCCCGGCCTTGCCACCCTCGACGAGGCCGAGGAGACCCTGGCGCGGCTGCGCCTGCGCCAGAGCCAGAATGAGCTGACGGCGGCGGCACTGAAGGACATGGAAAGCACCACCCGGCCGGCCGGCATCATCGAAAAGCTTGCCAATGCCGGCTGCGGCGCGCCGCTCGGCTCATCGGCCGATGACGTGCTCACCCGGCTGAAGAGCCGCATCACGCCGGCCGCCTGAATTCATCCACTCGACCAACCCATCAAAATTGAAGGATCACTGCTATGAACGACAGTTTCCAGAAACATTCCGCCAGCTGGGTCAGCTTCTCCTACATCTCCTTCGGCTCGGCCGCCTTCATGCTGGCTCTTGGCCTTTACATGATGCCGCTCGATCTCTGGGGCAAAGGCTATCTTGCCATGGGCATCCTGATGCTGGTGCAGACCACGGTGAACATCACCAAGACGCTGCGCGACAATGCCGAATCCGAGAAGCTGATCCGCAAGGTCGAGGATGCCCGCACGGAAAAACTGCTCGTCAAATTCAATCGTAGCGATGAAGATTGATCTTCCTTAACCACAGCGCAGAGTTGTTGCCGCATTCAACCAATGGGTAACAACTCTGTGGCCTTCTCAGCAGGCCGAACGAGGGACCAAGCCCGTGCAACACAATCTGATGACGTCAAGGAAATTCGCGCCGCTGTTCTGGACCCAGTTCCTCACGGCCTTCAACGACAATTTTCTGAAGAACACGCTGGTGTTCCTCATTCTCTTCAAGATGTCGGCGAGCGAGGGGGCTGCCCTGGTGACGCTGGCCGGCGTCATCCTCATCGTGCCCTTCCTGCTGCTCTCCGCACTCGGCGGCGAACTGGCCGACAAGCACGACAAGGCGAAGATCGCCGAACTACTGAAACGCTGCGAGATCGGCATTGCGGCGCTGGCCGTCGTCGGCCTCGGCTTTTCCTCCATCTTTGTGCTGATGGCGGCCCTCTTCGGCTTCGGCACCGTCTCGGCGCTGTTCGGGCCGATCAAATACGGCATCCTGCCCGATCATCTCGATCGCCGCGACCTGCCAAAGGCCAATGCCTGGATCGAGGGCGGCACCTTCATCGCCATCCTCGCCGGCACGATCATCGCCGCCCTGGCTTTCTCAAGCGGCGACAATGTGCTGCTGTTCGGCTCGATGATGATGGGGCTGTCGCTGCTCTGCTGGCTGGCGAGCCGGATGATCCCGCCCACCGGCTCCAAGGCGCCGGATTTGGAGATCGACCGCAATGTCATCCGTTCCAGCTACACGCTGGTTATGGAAATCCGTAGGGATAAGCGGCTGTGGCGCTCGGCGCTGATGAATTGCTGGTTCTGGCTGGTCGGCGCCTTCGTACTGTCGATCCTGCCGACCATGGTCACCGAGCTGCTCGGCGGCTCCGAGCTCGTCGTTCCCGCCTATCTCACCGTCTTCGCCATCGCCGTCGCCGTCGGCTCCGGCATTGCCGCCTGGATGTCGTCGGGCCGCATCGTGCTGCTGCCGGCCCCTGTCGGAACGGCGCTGCTCGGCCTCTTCAGCCTCGATCTCGCCTGGAACCTCTGGGGCCTGGCCTCTGCTGCGCACGCGACGACGATCCTCGATTTCTTCGCCGGTCAAAACACCATCCGCGTCGCCATCGATCTCGCCGGCATGGCGATTGCGGGCGCCTTCATCGCCGTTCCCACCTTCGCCGCGCTGCAGACCTGGGCGCATGAGGATCGCCGCGCCCGCGTCATCGGTGCCGCCAACGTGCTCTCGGCGCTGTTCATCACCGTCGGCCTCGGCCTCGTCGCCGTCATCCAGGCGCTCGGCGCCTCCATTCCTGAGATCCTGATCGGCCTCGGCATCCTCAATTTTGCCGTCGCCTGGCTGATGCTGAAGACGCTGCCGACCAACCCCTTCCGCGATTTCATCTCGATCCTGTTCCGCGCCTTCATGCGGCTCGAGGTCGAGGGGCTGGAGAATATCAAGAAGGCCGGCCGCGCGCCGATCATCGCGCTGAACCATGTCAGCCTGCTCGACGGCGCTTTGGCGCTTGCCATCACCGAGGAGGAGCCGACCTTCGCCGTCGATTACAAGATCGCCCAGGCCTGGTGGGTGCGGCCCTTCCTGAAAATGTGCAAGTTCCTGCCGCTTGACCCCACAAAGCCGATGGCGACCCGCTCGCTGATCAAGGTGGTGCAGGACGGCAGCCCGATCGGCATCTTCCCCGAGGGCCGCCTGACGGTGACCGGCACGCTGATGAAGGTCTATGACGGCGCCGCCATGGTCGCCGACAAGACCGGCGCGATGGTCGTGCCGGTCAAGATCGACGGGCTGGAGAAGAGCTATCTCTCCTATCTCGATAACGGCAAGATCCGCCGCCGGCTGTTTCCCAAGGTCAAGGTGACCATTCTCGAGCCGGTGAAGCTCGAAGTGCCCACAGAGCTGAAGGGCCGCAAGCGCCGCACGGCGGCGGGTGCGGCGCTCTATCAGGTGATGTCGAACCTGCTGTTCGAGACCGCCGATACCTCGTCCACCGTGCTCGGCCGCGTCATTCAGGCGGCCCAGGAATTCGGCATGAAAAAGCTCGCCGTCGAGGATCCGGTCACCGGCAGCCTCACCTATGGCAAGCTCTTGACGGGTGCCGCCGTGCTCGGTGCAAAATTCCGCGCCCGCTTCCCGGAGGCAAACATCGGCGTCATGCTGCCGAATGCCAATGGCGCCGCCGCCACCATTCTCGGGGTCATGAGCGCGGGCAAGGTGCCGGCCATGCTGAACTTTACCGCCGGTGCCGCCAACATCCTCTCCGCCTGCAAGGCCGCCGAGGTGAAACATGTGCTGACCTCACGCGCCTTCGTCGCCCAGGCCAAGCTCGGCCCCGTTATCGCCGAGATGGAAAAGCAGGTGACGATCGTCTGGCTCGATGATCTGAGAGCCGAAATCGGCGCGCTCGACAAGATCCGCGGGCTCATCCGCAAGGGCCGGCCGCTGGTCAAGCGCCAGCCGGATGATCCGGCCGTCATCCTCTTCACCTCGGGCTCGGAGGGCACGCCGAAGGGCGTGGTGCTGACCCACCGCAACATCCTGTCGAACGCCGCCCAGGCCGCCGCCCGCATCGATTTCCACAGCGGCGACAAGGTGTTCAACATCCTGCCGGTTTTCCATTCCTTCGGGCTGACGGCCGGCACCGTGCTGCCGCTGATCTCCGGCGTGCCGGTCTATTTCTATCCGTCGCCGCTGCATTACCGCATCGTGCCGGAGCTGATCTACGTCTCCAACGCCACGATCATCTTCGGCACCGATACCTTCCTCAACGGCTATGCGAGGACCGCGCATCCCTACGACTTCCGCTCGATCCGCTATATCTTCTCCGGCGCCGAGCCGGTGAAGGCCTCGACCCGCAACACCTATATGGAAAAATTCGGCCTGCGCATCCTGGAAGGCTACGGCGTCACCGAGACCGCGCCGGTCATCTCAATCAACACGCCGATGTATAACCGCTCCGGCACGGTCGGCAAAATCCTGCCTGGTATGGAATGGAAGCTCGAACCGGTGCCCGGCATCGACGAGGGCGGAAGGCTGCATGTGCGCGGCGCCAATGTCATGGCCGGGTATCTCCGTGCCGAAAAACCCGGCGTGCTCGAGCCGCTCGCCGATGGCTGGCACGACACCGGCGACATCGTCACCATCGACGAGGACGGCTTCGTCAAGATCCGCGGCCGCGCCAAACGCTTCGCCAAGATCGGCGGCGAAATGATCTCGCTCGCCGCCGTCGAAACGCTCGCCGCCGAACTCTGGCCGGGCGCGCTCTCCGTCGTCTCGTCGCTGCCCGACCCCAAGAAGGGCGAGCGCCTGGTGCTGCTCACCGAAGCCGAAACCGCCACCCGCGCCGAATTCCTCGCCTTCGCCAAGTCGAAGGGGGCGATGGACATGATGGTCCCGGCCGAGGTCACCATCGGCAAGGTGCCGGTGCTGGGTTCGGGCAAGGTCGACTTCGTCGCGGCGCGCAAGCTGGCGGAAGGTGCGCTTGAGAAGGGGGAGGCGGCGTAGGCGGGGCTTGGCCGGCGTCAGGCGCCGGATAAATTCATGCAAAGTGCGTGCGGCATGGATACTCGGGTCAAGCCTGATACTCGGGTCAAGCCCGAGTATGACGGAGTGTGTGGGACGCGATCGGCAGGAGGCGAGGCGTTTGGAGGAATTCCGGCAAGATGCGCCAGCGGTTTTGCCTGAGAACGCGTAAAAAAATGGCGGCAATCGAATAACCGCGACGCTTACGGTTCTTGCGCACACGTTCCCCCACCCTCCGTCGTCCTCGGGCTTGACCCGAGGACCCGTGGCCGCCAGCATTTCGGCTCGGTGTGGTTACCACCACCGCCGCATCGCCGGCATCATGCTCAAGCTCTGACGCTTTCGAGATGCCAGACCTTGGCGACGATCCGCCAGCCCTCATCACCCCTTGCGAAGCAGAGATGGTCGATGAAGATGTTGGCGTGGATCCGCAGCCGGACCTTCACCGTCGCGGCCTTCTCTGCCAGCCAGTCGATCAGGATGATGTCGTCCTCGCGATCCTGCCCGCGGCTGGCCGGGGAGACGCGCTTGGCGATCACCGCGCGGTAATCGGCGATCGGATCCACCGTGATCTTTCCCTCGTCGGCGTCGAACAGGCTGCAGGCCGGGTGAAAGATCCGGTCGAACAAGGCGAGGTCGCAGGTATAGAGGGCATCGAAATAGGTCTGGATCGCATCCAGCAGTTCGGCATTGCGGCGCATGGTGTTTCCCTGTTGTTGGCCGGGGAAACTCGCATGCCTGGCGCCGGCGCTGCCAGTGGCGAAACTGCCAAATATGACGGTATTCATCCAAATGCCGCGAACTCTCGTTCCGCGCCGAACAGGTGAAAAAGACCTTCGACATACAAGCGCAGCGCTTGCGGCATGGATACTCGGGTCAAGCCCGAGTATGACGGAGGGTGGGGGAGCGCGGGCGGCAAGAGGCGAGACGTCCGGAGGAATTCCAGCAAGATGCGCCAGCGGTTTTGCCTGAGAACGCGTAAAAAAATGGCGGCAATTGAATAACCGCGACGCTTACGGTTCTTGCGCAAACGTTCCCCCATCCTCCGTCGTCCTCGGGCTTGACCCGAGGACCCACCGCCACAAGCACTTCGGCTCGATGTGGTTACCGCCAACGCCATGGCCGCAAGCACTGCTTTCGCCTCACCACAGCGTAAGATAGAGATCATCCCACCCAGGATTCATCGCCTCGACCAGGTCGACCTTCCATTGCCGATACCAGCGTTTCAATGACTTCTCCCGTTGGATCGCACTGCCGATATCCCAATGTTCCTCGTACCAGACGAGGCGGGTGCAGCCATATTTCCAGGCAAAGCCCGGCGTCAGCCCTTCACGATGCTCATAGATGCGGCGCTCCAGATCGGATGTCACGCCGATATAGAGCGTGCCGTTTTTCTGGTTGGTGACGATGTAAACATATCCCGCCATGTGCGCAGAGTGCTGGGCATGGATGCTCGGGTCAAGCCCGAGCAGGACGGAGGGTGGGGGACGCGATAGGCAAGAAGCGAGACGTTCGGGGGGGCAGCGAAACTGAGCAAACGGATTGGGAAAATTGCGTAAAGCGAAAAGCGCTAATTCCAGCAGAACCACTGCACTTGTGGTTCTTGCCCCATACGTTCCCCCACCCTCCGTCGTCCTCGGGCTTGACCCGAGGACCCATGGCCGCAAGCGCTGCGGTGCGTGATGCGAGAGGAGAAGGAACACACCTTGCGAACAGAGGGGTCGCGGCATGTCCCTTCTCCCCCGGAGAAGGCGGCGGCAGCCGGATCAGGGCTGGGCCTCCTACTCCTGAGCTGTCAAAGCGCGGCCTTGATTTTCTCGGCGACGTCGGCCGGGACCCATTGCGACCAGATGCTTTCGTCCTGCTGGAGGAAGCGCTTGGCGCCGTCTTCGCCGGTGCCCTGGTTTTCGGTTTCCCAGGCCATGATCGTGCCGACCGTGTCGTTGCTCCAGCCGCGCTTGTTGAAATAGGCCATGACCTCCGGGCTGGTGCGGTCGGCGAACTTCTTGGTGAGCACGGTCATCACCTTGTCGACCGGCCAGTCGGCGACCTTCGGGTCGGGGCAGGCGAGGTTGGTGATGCAGCGCTTCCATTCGACGGCATCGGCCGAAGCATTCTGCTTGAGCATCACCAGCTGATATTTGCCGAGCAGCGCCGTCGGCGCCCAGTAATAGGTGATGAAGCCTTGCTTGCGTTCATAGGCCTTGCCGATGGCGCCATCCAGGCCGGCCGCCGACCCCGGGTTCATCAGCGTGAAGCCCTTGTCGGCCGCCTTATAGGCCTTGAACAGCTGCGTCGTCACGACGGTCGCGCCCCAGCCTTCGGCGCCGTTGAAGATCACGCCCTTGCTCGGGTCTTCCTGATCGGGGAAGAGGTCGGGATGGGCAAGCGCGTCTTCGACGGTCTTGATCTCGGGATGGGCGTCGGCCAGATATTTCGGGATCCACCAGCCCTGGATGCCCCCATCGGGAAGGGCCGGGGCGCCGAAGACGATTTTGCCTTCCTGAACGCCGCGCGGAACGATCTCCGGCAAGAGGTCGACCCAGGTTTCGGAGGAGACGTCGGGCTCGCTCTTTTCCACCATCGATGTCGTCGTCGGCACCGTATCGCCGGGAACGGTCTCGACGTTGCAGCCGTAGCCGTTCTCGAGAATGAACTTGTCGACGAAGGTCAGCACTTCGGCGCTCTGGGCATTGTGGACGGCGAGCACCACGTCGCCGCATTCGGCCGCGTGGGAGAGCGATGCGCCGCCGGCAAGGCCGGCCAGCAGACATGTGGACGCAAGCAGTTTTTTCATTTTCGTTCCCTCTTTTTTGCGGCGTCGGATAGGACAGGGCGCCGCGTTTCCTGTTTAGACGTAGCGTGCCACCGGCTCTCCGAGCACTTCGAGGCGCGGCGCAATGCCGAGGCCCGGGGCGGTGGGGGCGGTGACGCGGCCGTTGCGCACGGCAAAATCGCCGTCGGCGGTCTTGATCGCGACGATGTCGCGGCATTCGAGCACGCAGCGCAGGTTCTTTTCCGGCACCGTCTGGCCGAGATGGACGATGGCGGCGAAAGCGATGTCCGAGCCGGTGGTTTCCTGGACGCTGACGGTGTAGCCGGCGGCGACCGAAATATCGCGATGGCGGCGGCCGCGGGTCAGGCCGCCATTCTTGGAGATCTTCAGGCCGATGCCCTCGGCGGCGTCGTCGCTGAGGAGCTGGGCAATCGCCGCATCATCCGTCGCCAATTCGTCGAAGATGATCGGCACATCGGTGCGCCGCCGCAGTGACAAACATTCGCGCCAGGTCGCGCAGGGGGCTTCGAGCACGAAATCGAGCCCGGCCGGCAAGAGCCGCAGCATGCGCAGCGCGGTTTCCACCGTCATGCCGCCATTGGCATCGACGATGAAGAATTCGCCCGGCCGCTTATCGGCGAGCGACGCGGCAATCCGGGCGGCGTCGACCGCCGGCTCGTCGCCGATCTTGACCGAATGGGCGATATAACCGAGCTGGCGATGCTCGGCGACGCGCCGGCGCATATCGTCCGGATCGCCCATATAGATCGACGAGATCACCGGCATTTTCACATCGGTGCGCCCGCCGAGCAGCTCGCAGACGGGCAGGCCGACCGATTTGCCAAACAGATCCCAGCAGGCGACGTCGAGCGCGGTCTTGGCATGCAGATGCCCGACCAGCGCCTGGTCCATCGCGTCATTGATGCGATCGACGCGGCGGGGATCGAGCCCGATCAGGCCAGGCGCGATTTCGGCAATGCCGGCGCGCACGCCGAGCGCATGCGAGGCGATATAGGTCGATCCGAACGGCGTGCTCTCGCCCCAGCCCTCCAGCCCATTCTGCGCCGTGATCCGGACGATCGTCGCATCGAAGCTTCGGTATTCACGCCCGCCCGACAGCCGGTAGACGCCGCCGCGGTAGGGCAGGTCGACCTTGAAGACGTCGATTTTTTTGATTTTGAGTTCGCTCATTTTGGCTCTTCTTATTCGGGGATGACGAGAACGAGCTTGCCGGTGATGCGCTTCGACAGGAAATCCCGCTGCGCCTCGACGATCTCGTTCAAAGGATAGCTCTTGCCGACGAGCGGTTTGATTTCGCCGCGCTCGACATAGGAGACGAGGTTTTCGAAAACGACGTCCTCCTGGAAGGTGCAGCCGAAGAAGGTCAGGTCCTTGAGATAAAGCGTCCTGACGTCGAGTTCGACGATCGGCCCGGCGATGGCGCCGGCAATGGCGTATCGCCCGCCCTTCTTCAGAACGTCGAGCAGCTCGCCGAAGGATGGCCCGGCGGCGACGTCGAGCACGACGTCGACCGTCTCCCGGCCGAGGTGGGCTGCGATGTTTTCGCCGCGCGCAAGCACCTTATCGGCGCCGATCGCCAGCAATTGCCCGGCCTTGTCGGGGCTTGCGATCGCCGTGACGGTGGCGCCGCGGCGCTTCGCCAGCTGGATCGCCGCCGAGCCTACGCCGCCGGAGGCGCCGGCGATCAGCACATGCTCGCCGGCGCCGACGGCTGCGCGGTGCAGCATGCCCTCGGCGGTGGAATAGGCGCAGGGCAGCGACGCCAGCTCGACATCGCTCCAGTCGCAATCAATCTTGTAAGTCTCGCGCGCCGGCGCCACCGCATATTGGGCAAAGCCACCATCGCATTCCGAGCCGAAGGTCCAGCAGTCGAACGGACGATAATCGACGTAAGAGCGCAGCATGTTGCGCACCAGCACCCGCTCGCCGATCCGGCCGTAATCGACACCGTCCCCGACATCAACGATACGCCCGCAGCAATCGGCCCCCTGGATGCGCGGAAAGGCGAGCGGCACGCCGGACCAGCTGGCGTCGGCGTCCTGCGCCGACCGGAAACCTGTCGCCCCGCCGCCTTCCGTGCCTGTTGTCACCGCCTTGGAATACCAGCCGATGCGGGTATTGATATCGGTGTTGTTGACGCCGGCCGCGGCGACGCGGATCAGCACCTCGCCGGCTTTGGCCCGGGGAAGCGGAATATCCTCACGATATTCCAGTTTTTCGAAACCGCCATGGCCGGTGAGGAGAACGCCCTTCATCCGCTCGGGAAGCCTTTGCACGGCCTGTTTCGACCTTGATGTCTCGATGTTCATACCTGTTCGGGACCTCGAAAATAGCGTCGCCCAACGCGCGGCCGAGCACCGGACGGGCGTCTTTTCCTGGCGACATGCTGTTTGTGGGTCCTATGAAAGCGGCAGGCAGGTCCTGAAGACAAGACACATAAAAATCCGGCATGTGTTGAGTTGAACTCAAGACATGCCCGTCTGCGTGCGTTATCATGGCGGAAATATCAACTCCGCGCCGACGGACGCGGGGGGAGAGATGGGAGAGATCAATGGTTCGTCGTTTCTACGGTCTGCCGTCGCTGACCGCCCTTGCCACCTTCGAGGCCTCCGCCCGGCACGGCAATTTCACCCTGGCGGCGGCCGAGCTCAACGTCACCACGGGGGCCGTCAGCCGGCAGATCAAATCGATCGAGCAGGAACTCGGCGTCGCCCTGTTCGTGCGCACCGGCAAAGGGGTGATGCTGACCGCGCCGGCCGAGGAACTGCACCGGGCGCTGGCAAGCGGCTTTTCCCGGGCGTCCGAAGTGGTCAATTCGATCAAGCAGGGAGATAGCGCCCGCAATGTGACGATTGCCTGCAGCGAAGTGTTCGGGTCGATGTGGCTCATTCCCCGCATGCCGGATTTCTGGCGGCGCTTCACCGACATATCGGTCGACCACCTGATCGGCGACAATTTCAAGGTCTTCCGCCGCTCCGAGCTGGAACTGCGCATCCGCTACGGATCCGGCAAATGGATCGACGAGACGGCGGAATTGCTGTTCGACGATTGCCTCTACCCGGTCTGCAGCCCGGGTTTTGCCGAACGGCATGCCGGCGCTGCCGCCGCCGATCTTGCCGATCTGCCGCTGTTGAATGTCGAGTGGGTCGAGCCCGGCTGGACCGGCTGGGAAGAGGTGCTGTTGCGCGCCGGCGTGCCCTATCGCGGCCTCAGCGGCAGACGCTTCGGCAAATTCAGCGTCGCCCTCCAGGCCGCCATGGCCGACCAGGGCCTGGTCGTCGGCTGGCACCGCCTGGTCGGCCCCCTGGTCGAAAAGGGCGATCTGGTGCGCTTCACCGATCTGGTCGTTGCCGATCCGGGCGCCTATTACCTCACCTGGAACAACAGCCGCGAACTCCCTGCCGCCGCGCTGGCGCTGCGCGACTGGATCAGGCTGCTCGCCGAGGAGGAAAGACGCGCGCCGATGCCTTTGGCGAGGCAACCCGCATGAAACCGTCCTGATGGACGCTTTTGTCATATGCGCGGCCAGAGATCGCGGGTCGTAGTCGTCGCCATCAATGCTCGGGTCAAGCCCACGGCTGTCCGGTTCATGCTGAAATTGCCCCTCACCCTAACCCTCTCCCCGTTCTGACGGGGAGAGGGGACGTGCCCTACGCGACGTTGGTGAGAGACCGAGAGGTTACGGCTTGCCCCCTTCGCCCCGCGTGCGGGGGTCCGAAGGACGGGTCGAGACGCGTGGCTCGACCCCGGTCGGTGCCGGCAGGCGGATGAGGGGCAGGCTTCGCCGATCTCCCAGGCGAAGCCGCAGCCTCCCCCAACAATTTCATCCCGCCGACGCCGGCCCCAGCACCTTCAGCCTGAGACCGAGCACCAGCGGCACGGCAAGCGCGTAGACGGCGACGACCGATAGCCAGATGGCGCCCGGCCATTCCTCTCGGACGAGGAAATAGAGGCTGGAAAAGCCAAGCGGCGCGATGATCGAGGCGAGGCTGACGGCCGAGGCCAGCACGCCCTGGAACTGGCCCTGGCTGTTCTCGTCGACCTGCCGGGTCGCGAGCGATTGCAGCGCCGGCACGCCGATGCCGCCGAGGGTGAAGACCGGCATGATCGCAAAGATCATCCAGCCCTGGCCGGCAAAGGCCATGACGGTAAGGGCGAGGGAGACGCCGGCAACACCCACGAGGATCGCGGCGCGTTCGCCGAGCAGTTTCACGGCCGGCCCCGGCAGCAAGGCCTGGGCAAACGTCTGGCAGATGCCGAAGGCGCCCAGCGAAAGGCCGATCGACAGTCCGTTCCAGTGAAAGGCATCGCTGCCCCACAGCGCCCAGCAGGTGCCGTAGGCCTCGCCGGTGGCGCTGAAGATGAAGAACAGGATGACGATCGGCAGCAGGCTTTTGACCTCCAGCACCGCGCGCAGCGGCTTGAGCGGATTGAGCGCCGCCAGATCGGTCGTCTCGCGGCTGCCCGGGCGCGATTCCGGCAGGACGAAGACGGCGAGCAGCAGGTTGGCGCCGTTGAGCACGGCGGCCGCTACAAACGGCAGCCGCAGCCAATGATCGCCGAGCACGCCGCCGGCGACCGGGCCGATGATGAAGCCGAGGCCGAACATGGCGTTGAACAGGCCGAAGCGGCGGGCGCGTTTCTCCTCCGGCGAGATGTCGGTGATATAGGCGGTGGCGACCGAAATATTGGCGCTGGTCAGCCCGGCGATCGCCCGGCCGACGAACAGCAGGGTCAGATTGGGCGCAAAGGCGAGGAAGAGATAGTTGACGGCGGCACCGGCGAGCGAAATCAGCAGCACCGGCCGGCGGCCGATCCGGTCGCTGAGCGTCCCGAGCACCGGCGCGAAGATGAACTGCATGAGCGCATAGAGCGCCGTCATCGCGCCGATAGTGGGCGCGACGTCTGCGGCATGGGTGACGTCTTCAAGCAGCGACGGCAGGATCGGGAAAATCAGCCCGATGCCGACGGCATCGAGAACAATGGCGGTGAAAATGACGATAAGGGATCTGGTCATGGGTGCGTTCCGGGTCGACGCAAGCCGGCAGCGCCGACAGAGTGCGCCGATAGCTCACGATGAGGCCTGATCTGGTCAGGCATTGGTTTCAGGGAGGTGCTGGCCGAACCATGGCTGATGCGCATGGCGGGCCTGTGCTCGACCGCCTGGACGACCCATTCGTCCACCTGTTTACTCCGCCACTGAGCGGATCAAGGGAGGCAGTCGCTTTTCGCGACGGGCAAGAGATACGCCGAATGGTTGAGTAGGGCAAGCCTGTTTTGTGTTGGGGGTGAGCGACTGAGGGCTGCGATATCAACGGGCAATAGGTCTCTGATCCGGCCAAGGCCCCTCCCCAACCCCTCCCCACAAGGGGGAGGGGCTTAACCTGCCGCACCCATTTTCCATATCTGCGACGCTTCGAGTGGAACCCGGCGAGCGCTCCGGATTAGTCCCTCCCCCTTGTGGGGAGGGGTTGGGGAGGGGTCTTTCACAGCCGGATGAAGGGGCTGGCATGAGTCGTCTCGCCTGCTGCCAAATGCACGAACATGAACGGCAGCACCCCAATGGCGCGTTTCGCCTCTCCTGCGGCGCATATGAGGTTGTCTCGCCGGGGCAGTCGCTTCACCATGAAGGCAACTTCAGCTCCGGGAACAGACAGGCAGGCCATGACAGATATCGCGCAGATGCAGGAACAGCGATTGAACGCCCTTCGACAGACCGCGTCGGGCGCGCCGAAGCTGCCGTCCAACCCGTTCTTCGGCGTCGGGCCGATTACCGATGCGACGACCGACGAAGTCGATAGCCGCCTGCGGCGCATCGCCTTCGACGCCTGGATCGAGAAGACCTATCGCAAATTCGACGACCGGGGCAACGATATCGGCGGCTTCACCACCGCCGAGATTTCCCGCAGCATGCATCGCGGCTATCCGGCCGACAAGATCCTGACCGACATGATGCGGGCGATCCATCGCTATTTCGGCTTCCCGAAGGAGAACCGCATGGCGGTGGGGCTCGGCGGCGGCCATAGCGGTTTCACCGTCTGCATCCAGCACCTGATGAATGCCAACGATGCCGGCCAGCGCGTCTATGTCGACACGCCGCGGCCGGAGAGCGATCCGTCCAAGGCCGCCGGCTTCTTCCGCCAGTCCTGGGCGACCCAGCTGATCGAAATGCAGCGTTTCGCCGAAAAGGGCTGCGAGAGCCGCATCCATTTCGCCGCCTCCGAGGGCGTGATCCCGACGGCGGCCGAACTTGCGGCGCTCGGTGTGTCGATCTTCGTCGGCGTCGGCCACGAGACGACGGGGGCCAATGCCTATACCAGCGCCGAGATTCGCGAACTGCTGAGCTGGCTCGACGGCGACCCGGCCAACCGCCATGCGGTGTTCGACGCCACCTCGATGCTCGGCGCCATGCCCTGGGAGCCCGAACTCGTCAGCGCCGTCATGGCGAAATGCTGCCTGTTCATGCCGTTCCAGAAGGCGATCGGCGGCATTTCCGGCTATTTCGTCGCCTCCTTCACCCCGCATGCGCTGGCGCTGATCGAGAAGAACCAGCAGGATCCGGCCTGGGCGATCCCGCGCCAGCTGAAGATCGCGCCGCCGATCGATCCGCGGCAGCCGTTTTCGGCCAAGCGCTCGGTCGATGCCGGCCCGTTCTATGATCCGGCCGAGGACCGCATGCTCGGCGGCGTTATCAACACCTACAGCGCGCTCGCCTTTGCCGAGACCACCTTCGGCCTGCTGCAGTCCGAAGCCCGGGTCGGCACCATCGTCGAGCTCAACCGCCGCTCCGCCGCCAACCGCGCCGTGATCGACGAATGGGTCAAATCGCACCCGCTGCTGTCGCTGACCGTCACCGATGCCGAGCGCCGCGGCGCCGCCGTGACGCTGCTGAAGGTCGAGGACGACATCACCGATGCCGGCATCCACGCCCGCATCATCGCCCGTTCCAAGCAACTGCTCGGTTATGAGGGCATCACCCATCCGAACGGCGAATACGAGCCCGGCCTCGACGCGGCCCGCTACGTCAACGCCTTCCCCGGCACCCCCGGCGACTACCGCGCCTGGGTCGGCGGCATCCGCGAGCCCGACGATGTCGTCGCCCTGCTGGAAAACCTGCAATATGCCTATCTCAGAGCCAAGATCGTCGTGCTCGAGGAGGAGCTGGCAAAACACAGCGTCACCTTCGAGGCGCCCGCCAAGGCCGATGGCGCCGTGCGCAAGGACGATCCGAACCGCGCCTATACGGTGCTGATCGCCGATCTCGTCGGCCTGCGCTTCGGCGCCGGTGGCGAGCCGGATTACAGCGAGGTCAAGGCCTATATCGAGGAGAAGGGCGGCAGCTTCCATCTCGGCCCTCTCGGTGATCGTTCGGCGCTGGAAAAGGGCCGCATCCACTTCTTCTATCAGCCGAACCTCAGCACCGAGGCGGAGATCCTGCCGCAGACCGATAAGGGCCAGTATGACGCGCTGATCGCGGCGGCGACCTTCATCCCGAAGTCCTCCGTCTTCCCGCTCGGCGGCGTGCGCATCGGCGCCGGCACCGGCAATATGGGCTCGGCCTCCTGGGGCGGTGGCAACGGCGAGGGCGGCGAAGCGGCGCTGATGAACACGCCCGGCATCAACAGCCGCGCGACCGCCCAGATGGCCGTGAAGGCGATCCTGAAGGTCATGCCCGACCTCCCGGTCGACAGGCTGCACCGGATGGTCGCTGGCGGCGATTTCGATACCGGGCGCCAGCTGAAGGATTTCCCGACGGCCAAGCTCGAGGGTCGCAAGCTCGCCGTTCTCGGCTACGGCAATATCGGCCGCGAAGTCGCCAAGCTCGCCAAGGCCTTCGGCATGAAAGTGTCGATCTATGCCCGCGAGAATCACAAGCGCTGGATCGAGGCCGAGGGCTTCGACTATGCCGCAAGCCCTGTGGAAGCGGCAAGCGGCGCCGACGTGCTCTCCGTCCATATCGGCCTCGGCCGCCTGGATGCCGCGACCGGCATCTATTCCAATGCCGGCACCGTCAATGCCAAGGTGCTCGGCGCCATGAAGGACGGCGCGGTGCTGGTCAATTACGATCGCGGCGAAGTCGTGGACGCCGGCGCGCTCGATGCAGCCCTTGCCTCCGGCAAGATCGCCCATGCGGCGATCGACGCCGACCTCTTCAGCGATGCGGCGACCGGCACGCTGAGCGGCCCGATGCTGCCCTACCTGCCGCTCGAGGAGCGCCACAAGGGCAAGCTGGAACTGCTGCCGCACGCCGCCGCCGACACTGACCACCCGTCGCGGGTGACCGGCGCCAAGCAGGCGGTCGACCAGATCTTCGACGTCATCCGCTTCAAGTCGGTCGTCAATCTCAAGGGCGACCTGCCGGAAGGGCATGTCTCCGGCGGCAGCCGCACGCCGGCCGGCATCGGCAAGGTGACGAAGCAGGTCGTCGCCGAGGCCGGCGGCAAGGCAGCGCTGCTCGAAGAACTGCGCCAGGCCTCGGAAAAGATCGCCGCCATAACAGGCGCGCTGTCGGCCGTTTCCGACCGGGGGCACCAGGCGCGGATCGTCGAGCGTTACACCGGCCTGCTGGTCGAAAATGCCGACCGGCAGCGGACGCTTCTCGATCAGCTCGGCCTGTATGGGCCGGCGGAGGGGTGAGGCCATCGACGGCACGGCGAGTGGCGATGGTTTTTTGTCGCTGACGTCGTGCCGTGTGGCCCCCTCATCCGACCCTGCGGGCCACCTTCTCCCCGCTGGGGAGAAGAGGGAGCAAGGCGCTCCGACACTGACAAAAGAACCCGCCCGCTAATAGGCACTTCATCCAATGGGATCGATGGCGAAGCCGCGCGCTCCCTCTTCTCCCCAGCGGGGAGAAGGTGGCCCGAAGGGTCGGATGAGGGGGCTGCACGGCACAACCTCACATCATCATTCATTCCGCGACTCTGCGCTCGAGGCCGTTGGCCTGCGGGCGCCATCCGTGCTTGGTCCAAGGGCGGGCATCGAGACGCTGCACCGCAAGCGTGCCCCTCTTTCCCGCTTGAAAATCTCCCGATATGCGCTAGCTGTGAGCATCGTCATACCACCGATATTTGCATATTTAATTGATAGAAGATATTTCGGATTGCTGCCTATGCTCGATGCCCAGCGCTGCCCTGTTTTCCCAAGAACGCCGTCCGGCCGCGGCATCATCCAGAACACATGAACCGCAAGAACGCGCCGCCCGGCGTTGCTGAGGCAATGCCGGTGAGGAGGGGCGAGCGAGGGAGGACTGACGATGTTCGTTGAGGGTTTGAAGAAGCTGCTGCGCGGCCGTTCCGAAACGCAGGATGCGGCAGCCAAGGGCGGACTGACGGCCGGCGACAGGGACGCTGTTGTCGCCGACCTCGCCTCCTTCGAGGGGGTGGAGAAGGGGCTCGGCAAGGCCCTTGCCGGCTACGTGCTGTCGGGCACGGGCGACGCGTCCCTGCTCCATCTCAAGAACCTCCTGAAGAATTCCAAGGACGAAATCCGCGTCAGGCTGAACAACGCCTTCATGGCCAGTGCCGATGATTGGAAAAACAAGGCGGAGGCGAGTAAGCGCAGCAAGGCGAGAGAACGGCTGATGTTCGGTCTCGAAGGTTTCGATGCCGCCGCACTCTATCGTTACTTCCTGCTGCACAGCGAGTTTCGTCAGCAGAGCAGGGCCTGGAACTTCCCCGGCAGCGATCGATCGCCGTATTGGCTGCGCGCAGCCACCTATCTTCTCGATATGCGCGTGCCTGAAGGGGGTGCTCCGCTCGGTTTTCTCAGCGCCGAACGCGCGCTCGAAATGATGGCGGCGGCCGGACTTGCGCCCTCGGTCGCGCCGCTGATCGATTGCGCCTTTGTCGACGGCGACGTGCCCTACGGAAATCTGACCCAGCGCATGCTGAAGCTTCCGGGCCTTGTCGATGCCATCGGCGCCATGCCGGAGGAGGCGGTCAAGGCGATCGGCGGTCTTGCGGCCGGCGGCCGCGAGGCGATGACCAGCTTCATCGGCCAGAACGGCTTCATCGATCGCGAACCGCAGTTCTTCGATTTCGCCTTCGCCATGGCAGGCGACGGCGCCAAGGCGGTGCGCGATGTCGCCGTCAATGCGCTGAAGGCGGCGGATGCAGCCAAGGTCCAGGCCAAAGCCGAGGAATTTCTCGCCTCCCGCAAGGCCAACGAGCGGCTGGCCGGCGTCAACATTCTCGCCGCTTTGCTGCGCGAGAAGTCCCTGCCGATCCTCGCAAAGCACGAGGGCCAGGAAAAATCCAACACGGTGATCGCGGCGATCGGCACGATCCGCGCCACCTATGCCGCGGGCGCTGCCCGCTCGGGCGAGGACGGCCAGGCGGATGGCGGCGACGGCTATATCGCGATCGACGGCAGTTTCGTCGCCGTGCCGCCGGTCGCCTCCACGCCGGAGATGCCGCTGCCGGCCGATCTGGAAGAGGCCTTCCGCAAGATGCTTGCCGAAACCAACGCGGCCGCCCGCATCGATTACGACCAGACGCCGCCGGGCAAGGAATGGAACCAGCGGCCGGCGCGACCGTTCTCGGCGCCCTTCGACCCGGGGCTGGCAAAACACATCGTTGCCGCCATGTCCGGCGAGCGGCTGAGCGAGGCGCAGCGCCGCCAGGTCTGGGCCGCGATTGACGGCAAGGGCGGTTATCACTGGGAGCGTCAGAGGAACCAGGTCCACGCCAACGGGTTGAAGGCGATCTTCGCCCGTGCCGATATTTCCTTCGAGGCGCTGTCGTGGCTGCTGTTCCAGGCAACCGACGGGCGCCATTGGCAGCATATATTGCGGGTCGTGCTCGGCGTGCCGAATTACTGGATGCGCGGCCCCGACGATGAACTGGTCACCCGCATCCGGGCCGGCGCCGATATCCGCATCCTCGCCGACATTGCCGCGGCGGCCGGGGCGCCGGCCTTCGGCGCCATGACAAACGAGCTTGTCGACAGGGCCTATGTCAATATCGCCGAGATGATCGACGAGCCGGCGCCGGCCAATGTCTGGCCGCTGCTCGCCGAAAATTTTGCGGCGATCGATGCAGCACTCGCCGGCGACGGGCTGAAGGAGCGCTGGACCGAGGATTTCATCTTCTCCTGGCTGCGCTTCTTTCCGCATCTGCCGCGCCGCTATTTCCCGCTGGTCGCCGATCGTGCCCTGCAGGCCGGCGTGCGCCAGCGCGACTTCGCCCGCCACCTCCTGCGCGAGGTCGACGATCTCACGCCGCTGATCACGCCGATGCTGACGGCGGGCCCGGAGGCCAAACGCATGGCCGCCGCCCGCTGGCTGGCCGAGCGGCGGGACGCCAATGCGATCGCGCCGCTGCGCGCAGCCATTGCCAAGGAAAAATCCGTCGCGGTCAAGGCGGCCGCCCTGTCGGCGCTCGCCGCCTGCGGCGACGATACCTCGGATTTTTTCGCCGAGGGTGCGCTGATTGCCGAGGCGGAAAAGGGGCTGGCTTCGACCAAGGTCGATTATTCCGCGCTGTTTGATGCCGAAAACCTGCCGGCGCTGCATTGGGCGGATGGCCGCGAAGTGTCGCCGGTGCTGGTACGCTGGTGGTTTGCCCGTTCGCACAAGCTGAAAATGCCGGCCGGCGATCCGCTGATCCACATGGCGCTCGAACGCCTCCACCGGAAGGATGCCGAGCGGCTGGGGGCGGCGGTCGTCTCGGCCTTCATCTCCTACGACACGCAGCGCCCGACGAGCGCGGAGGCCAATGCCCATGCGGCGGCCAATGCCAAGCAGCGCTACGATTATACGAAGAAATGGCGCACCGATTTTACCGAGGAGCTGGCCTTTGCCGAGCTGCGCCGGGAAAAGCTCGCCATCTATTTAAACAGCGCGCTCGATCATCGCGGCCTGCTGGCGCTTGCCCGCTTCGCGCCGCCGGCCGAGACCACGCTTCTCGTCAAGCGTTACCTGCGCGAACACGGCAAGCGGCCGAACCAGTGCCGGGCGCTGCTCGATGCGCTGATGGCAAACCCGGTTCCCCAGGTGCTGCAGCTCGTGCTGATCGCCTCGCAGCGCCACAAGCAGCCGGGCATGCGCAAATATGCCGGCGAGGTCATCTCCGCCTTTGCCGAGGCGCGCGGCTGGACGCCGGCCGAACTCGGCGACCGCACCATGCCGTCGGCCGGCATTGACGAGGACGGCTTGCTCGAACTGCCGATCGGCGAACGCCTCTATCGCGCCCGTCTGGTCGCCGAAACGGCCAAGAACGGCAAGGAGGAGATGAAGCTCATCCTCGAAAATCCCGACGGCAAGCCGATCGCCTCGCTGCCGACGCCTTCGGACCCGGAGGAGGCGGAAGAGGCGAAGGAGGCGAAGAAACTGCTTTCCAGCGCCAAGAAGGAACTGAAGCAGACCGTGGAGCTGCAGAGCGGCCGCCTCTACGAGGCGATGTGCACGGCCCGCCTCTGGCCGCGCGAGGATTTCGAAACCTTCCTGCTTGCCCATCCGATCGTCGGCCGGCTGCTGCGCCGCCTGGTTCTGGCCGGCCATGACGACAAGGGCAAGATCGTCGCCAGCTTCCGCGCGCTCGACGACGGCACCTTCACCAATGCCGAGGACGAAGCCGTCGATCTCAAAGACTTTGCCGGCATCTCGATCGCCCACCGCGTCAGCCTCGGCGAGGCCGGGGCCAAGGCCTGGAAGACTCATCTCGACGATTACGAGGTCAAGCCGCTGTTCGAACAGCTCGACCGGCCGGTGCTTTCCGAGGACAAGCCGCACGCCAAGCGCATCGACGACCGCAAGGGCTGGATGATCGACAATCTGACGCTTCGCTCGGCCGCTGAGGCGCTCGGCTATATCAGAGGCCCGGTCGAGGACGGCGCCGGCTTCTACACCTATGAGAAGACGTTCGGCGATTGCGGCGTGGCCGCCATCATCGAATTCACCGGCAGCTATATCGGCGAGAGCGAACGCGTGCCGAAGGCGCTGACCGAGATGCGTTTTGCCCGCATCCAGCCGGGCGGCCGGGTGACCTATGGCGGCGAGACGCCGCTTGCCAAGGTGCCGCCAGTGCTGCTCAGCGAAACCTGGAACGATCTGCGCGCCATCGCCGACAAGGGCACCGGCTTCGATGCCGCGTGGGAAAAGAAGGGTGGATGGTGAAAATGGATCAGTCAGTCCTTCGTCCGGCAACGGAAATCCTTTATGCAGCCGAGCTTGCCAGGCTGGCCGAGACCGACAAGGGGCCGCGGCCGCCGGGCTGGCGGCTCTCGGCACGCGCCGTGCGCGCCTTCGTGCTCGGCGATGCCGCGCTCGGCATCTCGCGCAAATTCTACGGCGACGATGCGCTCGTCGAGCGGGCGATCGTCAGCCTGATGGGCGAGCAGGGGCTGCTGCTCGTCGGCGAGCCGGGCACGGCGAAATCGATGCTGAGCGAGCTTCTGGCCGCCGCCGTCACCGGCTCGACCCGCCTCGTCGTCCAGGGCTCGGCCGGCACGATGGAAGAGCATCTGCGTTATGGCTGGAACTATGCGCTGCTGATTGCCGAAGGCCCGAGCGAAAAGGCGCTGGTGCCGTCGCCAGTGCTGCAGGCGATGCGCGCCGGCCTCGTCATGCGCATCGAGGAGCTGACGCGCTGCCCGCCGGAGATCCAGGACGGGCTGATCTCCATCCTGTCGGAAAAGATGATCGCAATTCCCGAACTCGGCGATGCCGCCATCGTGCGCGCCGCGCCGGGATTCAACATCATCGGCACGGCGAACCTGCGCGACCGCGGCGTCAGCGAAATGTCGAGCGCCTTGAAGCGGCGCTTCAACTTCGAAACCGTGCATCCGATCACCGACCCGACCTTCGAACGCGAGCTGATCCGCCGCCGTCTCGCCGACCGGCTGGCGCCGTCAGGCGTCAAGCCGGATCTGCCGGAGGCGGCGCTTGCCATCCTCGTCTCCTGCTTTCAGGAGTTGAGAGCGGGGCGCACCGCCGAAGGCGTGACGCTGCAGAAGCCGGCCGCCGTCATGTCGACCGCCGAAGCGGTCAATGTCGCCCATGCGGCCGCCCTCGAAGCCGCGTATCTCGGCGACGGCATGGTGACGGGCGCGCATCTTGCCCGCCAGATCGGCGGCATCGTGCTGAAGGACGATCCGGAAGACGGCCGCAAGTTCAAGTCCTATGTCGATCATGTCGTCAAGGACCGTGCCCGCTCCGGCAGCGACTGGCGCTCCTTCTATGAGGCAGCGCGCGTCCTGAGGCTCGGCTGAATGGAGGCGGAGGCGGCAGAACACGAGGCCTTTGCCGCCTATGGGCGGCGGCTGACAGCGGGCGAAGGCGGATTTTTCTTCTTACCCATCCGCCACCACAGCCCGGCCTGCGCGCTGCACCTGACCGCCGCCCTGGCCGAGATCGGCCCGCGCGCCATCGTGCTGGAGATGCCGGCGGATTTTGCGGCCCTGCTGCCGCTTTTGTCGCATCCCGATATCAGGCTGCCGATCGCCATAGTGTCCGTCGCCGACGGCGAAGGGACCTCCGACGAGCGCCTTCCCGTCGGCTACTGGCCCTTCTCGGCGACTTCGCCGGAATGGGCGGCGCTGCGGCTCGCCGGAGAGCGCGGCTGCCCGGTTGTCTTTGCCGATCAGGAGAGCGGCGCCCGCCTTGCCGCCGCCCGCCAGGAGAAGGCACGCGAGGAGGGCGAGGGCCAGGCGCCGGGCGAGGAGGCAACGGCGCCGGCGCTTTTGACCGACGAGGGCCAGCTTGCCTATTCCGATTATGCCGAGGGCCTGGTGAAGCGGCTCAGCGTGCGCGATTTCAACGAGGCCTGGGACCGGCTGTTCGAATCCCGCGCCGGGCAGAAGGATTGGCGCGGCTTTTTCCGCGATGTCGGCATTCACTGCGCCCTGTCGCGCCTGGCTACTCCGGCCGCCGCGATCGCCGCCGACGATACGCTCTCCCGCGAGGCCTCAATGCGCGCGGCGATGGCGAGGGCGGCGCTGTCGCCGGGCGAGGGGCCGATCGCCGTCATCACCGGCGGATTTCACACGCCGGCGCTGATCGATCCGCCGGCTGAAGGGGAGCGGGTGGAAGCGGGCAGGGCGCCGCCGGCTGTCCGCACGAAATCCTATCTGATCCGCTACACCCATGATCATCTCGACCGGATCAACGGTTACGGCGCCGGCATGCCGTCGCCGCGCTGGTACGAGCGGCTGCTCGGGCGGGTCGGCGAAGGCCATGATGATCCCTTCACCGAGGCGGCGGCGGATGTGGTGCTGGCGCTGGCCGAGCGCCTGCGTCGCGACCGGCCGAATTTCATGCCGCCTCTGCCCTCGCTTGCCGCCACCGTCGCCCAGGCGCGGGCGCTCGCCGATCTGCGCGGCCTGCCGGGGCCGGGGCGGGCCGAGATCATCGATGCGGCGCGCTCCTGCCTGGTGAAGGGCGAGGATCCGCGCGATCAATCGCCGCTGATCGAGGTGCTGATGACCGAGCTTGCCGGCGAAGGCATCGGCGAGGTGCCGCGCGGCGCCGGCGCGCCGCCGCTGGTCGAGGCGGTGCGCAGCCGCGCCCGGGCGCTCGGCTTCCGCATCGACGACGGCACCGAGCGCAACCGCCTGCTCGATATTCATCGCAAGCCCCGGCATCTCGCCGCAAGCCGCTTCCTGCATGTGATGTCGCTGCTCGGCACCGGCTTCGGCCGCTGCCAGCGCGGCCCGGACTGGGTGGGCGGCACCGCCACCGACGTGCTGTTCGAGGAATGGACCTATCGCTGGTCGCCGGCCGTCGAAAGCCGGCTGGTGGCGCTGTCGATCGACGGCGACACGGTCGAGCGCGCCGCCGACGCCGTGCTGTCGCGAAGCGTCGAGGCGCTTGGGCGGGAAGGCAAGGCGCGCAACGCGCTTGCGGCGATCCGCCTGCTGCTGATTGCCGGCCAGGCCGGTCTTGCCGGCGCCTGCACCGCGCTGATGGCGGCGATCGGCCCGGCCGTTGCCGCCGATCCGGATTTCGGCCGGGTAGCGCTCTGCCTGTCGATGCTCGATAATCTCCGCCGCGGCCGCAAGATCCTCGGCTTTGCCGGCATGGCCGGCCCCGATGTGCTGCGGCTTGCCGCCTATCGCCGTGCCATCGATCTGCTGCCGACGCTCGAAGGTGCGAGGGAAGAGGACGTGCCGCGGTATGTCGAGGCGCTGGCAACGCTGAACGAGATCGCCGAAGCCGGCGCCGCGGCCGGCGATGACGAGGAGCGGCTCGATCTCGATCTTCTCGATGAAGGCATTTCAGCCCTGCTCGATGGCGACCTCGCGCCGCGGGCAGCCGGTGCCGTCGCCGCAATCGCCCATATGTCCGGCCGGGTGAGCGCCGCGGCACTCGCAACCCGCGTCATCGGCCCGCTGCAATTCGGCGTCGGCGACCCGCCCGCCCGGGTGGAGCCGCTGACCGGCCTGCTGGCGGTGCAGCCGGCGCTGCTCAAGCGTACGCCGGCCCTGCTGGAGGGGCTCGATGAGGTGCTCGCCGGCTTCGACGAGGCCGATTTCATCCAGGTGCTGGCGCCGCTGCGGCTTGCCTTCACCGCGCTTGCGCCTGACGAAACCGATGCGCTCGCCGCCGTCATCGCCGAAGCCAAGGGCAGCGCGCTCGGTCTCGCGCCGCGTTTTTCCGGCGGCCCGAGCGAGGCCGGCATGCTCGCCAATGCCCGCCTCAACGCCACCCTGGCCGAGCTGATGCAGGCGGACGGGCTTGCCGCCTGGCTGATGGAGCCGGCATCATGAGCGATCGGAAGACGCCTGAGGAGAGCCTTCGCCGCTGGCGCCTGGTGCTCGGCCGCTTCGCCGAGCGCCAGCTTTCGGGCTGCTGCAGCGGTGCCGACGCCCGCCGCGACGCCGTGCTCGAACGCATCTACGGCGAATCCTATCGCCGCCGCGGCATCCGCACGGGTGGGCCCGAGAGCGGCCGGAAGAATCGGAAAGGCGGCGCCGAGCCGCCGCAGATGACGCTGCCGGAATGGTATGGCGAGATGCGCGCGCTGTTTCCGAAATCGGTGCTGGAGCGGGTGGAAAAGGATGCGCTCGGCCGCTTCGGCATGACCGAGCTTCTCGACGATCCCAAGGCGCTCGCCGAACTCGATCCCGATCCGTCGCTGCTGGCCGCGCTGCTGGCCCATCGCGGCCGCGCCGATCCGGTCATCGCCGCCAAGATCCGCGAGGTCGCCAAGTGCGTCGTCGAGGAATTGACCAAGCGGCTGCGGCTGCAGACGAGCCGGGCGCTCTCGGGCGCCAGGCGGCGCGGCGAGACGACGGCGCGCCGCTCATCCGCCCGCGACATCGCCTGGAACCAGACGATCCGCAAGAACCTGAAGAACTGGGATCAGGAGCGGCGCGTGCTGATCGCCGAACATCTGCATTTCCACGCCGCCGCCCGCCGACATCTCCCCTGGCGCATCGTGCTCTGCATCGACCAGTCGGGCTCGATGGCGACCTCGCTGATCTACAGCGCCGTGATGGCCTCGATCCTGTCGACCCTGCCGGCGGTGACGGTCAAGCTCGTGCTGTTCGATACGACTGTGGTCGACCTCAGCGACGAGGTCGGCGATCCCGTCGACGTGCTGATGTCGGTGCAGCTCGGCGGCGGCACCGATATCGGCCGGGCGGTTGCCTATTGCGAGGCGACGCACATCGCCGAGTCGCAGCGGACGATCTTCGTGCTGATCTCCGATTTTTGCGAGGGCGCGCCGGTTGCTCCGCTCTTCGCCGCCATCCGCCGGCTGGCCGGTGCCCGCGTCAAGCTGCTCGGCCTTGCCGCTCTCGATGAGGCCGCCCGGCCGGCCTATGACCGGGAGACCGCCGCCCGCCTGGTCGATGCCGGCATGGAGATCGCCGCGCTGACGCCGGAGCATTTCGCCGACTGGGTTGCGGGGCATATCAGGTGAGCGGCGCCAAGACGGAGAATTCGGCACGGTTTGATGCCGCGGCCCTCGGCGACGAGCTGCTGGAAGCCGCCTCCTCCAAGGGCCTGCTGCGCCGCGCCCGCCGCGATGTCGAGGCCGGCCTCGTGCGGCTGACCGGCTGGGATGGCGGCACGGCGCTCGCCGAAGCCGATGGTGAAAGCGTGCGGCTCGCCGCCGGGCCGCTGGCCGCAGCAGGCTGCAGCTGCCCGGCGACCGGCCTTTGCCGGCATATTCTCGCCGGCATCCTGTTCATCCGCGAGGCCGGCGAGGCGACGCCGGCCGGTGCGGCGGAACCGGCCGAGACGTCGCCTGTAGCCGCTGCGGCGGCTGCGGATGCGCATGCCGAAATCCTTTCGCTCGGCCAGGATGCCATCGCCCGCGCCTTCGGCCGCGCCGCCTATATCAAGGCGCAGGCGCTGCTGGCCGCGCTCGACGCCGGCGCCGTCAGGATCGAGCCGAGCGCCACTGCCGTCCGCATCGCGCTCGGCGACCATCCCGCCGTGCTCTATCCCGCCGGCGGCGGCCCGGCCGGCATGATCTCGAAGGCCGCGACCTCGCTGCGCGCCGCGCTGCATGCGGCCGCCCTGCTTGCGGTGCGCGGCCCCGGCGAGCCGGTTGCCGAGGCGGAGCAGGCACCGGAAGAGGTGGCAGAGCCAGCATCCGGCGTGCTCGAAGAGGCCGCCGCGCTGCTTTGCGATGCCGCGCGCCAGGCGCTGTCAAAGGCGCCTGTCGGTCTTGAGGAGCGGATCGGCGATCTCGTGCTGTCCTCGCGCGCCGAGGCGATGCCGCGGCTGGCCGCCGAGCTTCGCACCATCGCCGCCATGATCCGGCGCCGGCGCGAGCGGCTGGAGGCGGCCGATCCGGCTGAGCTTCTCATCATGCTGGCGCGCGCCTATGCGCTGACGCAGGCGCTGCAGGCTTCTCCCGACGCAGCCTTGCTCTCCGGCGCCGGGGCGGAAGCGCCGCAGCCGCTTGAGGCAATCGATCTCCTCGGCTGCGGCTTGCGCCTGTGGCAGAGCGAAAGCGGCGCGCGCGGCGTTACCGGCTATTATCTCGCAGCCGACGGACGAAGCTTCAGCGCCACGCTGGCGCGCGCGCCCGGCAGCGATCCCGGCTTTGCGCCGCGCCATGCGGCGACCGGCGAAACGGTTTTTGGCCGCTCGCTTGCGGCAATCGCCGGCAGCGCCTTCCGCCTCGAGGGGGCGGCCGTCAGCGGCAGTGGCCGGCTGCACACCGGCAGCGGCCGCGCCGAACTTCTGGAACCCGGCTGGGAGGCGGCGGTCAGACGGATCGCCGGCGTGGCGATCGACGATTGGAGCCAATGCGCCACGCGCCTGGCCCGCGCCTTCCAGCCGGTGCTTGCCGCGCCGCCGCGCCGCGGCCAACCGCTGATCCTGCGGCCGGCGCAGTTCGGCCCGCTCAGCTTCGACGGCGTGGCGCAGGTCGGGCGCTGGCCGGTGCGCGACCGCGAGGGCCGCTGGCTGGAGCTGGAGATCGAGGGCGACGAGCGGCTGGAGGCGAATTTCGCCCGGCTGGGGGCGATCAGCGATCGCCAGCCGCCGCTGCTGGCAGTTCTGGCCGAAGCCCGCGGCGCCGAGATCGTGTTCTCGCCGCTGGGCTTCGGAACCGACAGCCTGAGCATGCTGGACCTGCCGCCGCCGCCACAGGCGGCGATCGCGCAAAAGCCAAGCCTGCTGTCGCGCCTGACCAAAGGCCTGACGCTCTCCGGTATGGCCGAGCGCATGGCCGCCGAGATGCGCTTCGAGGCGATGGCGCGCCCGCAGGCGGCAAGCCTGCGGCTGGTCGCCGCCGCCTTCGACGAGATCCTGGCGCTGGCCGAACTCGGCGGGCGCATGGAGGATCCGGAGCGGCTGCAGCGCATGGAGGGATTGGGCCAGCGGCTCGAGGAGGCGGGCCTGGCGCTGGCCGGCCGGCTTCTGACGACGCTTGCCGCCGCCCCCGGCCGCAAACGCGCCGATCACCTGCTGCGCGCCGCCTATGCGCTCGATCTGATAAACCGCATCGATCCGCAACTGCCCTTCGTGCGGATGCTTTGAGGTGAAGGCATTTCCGTTTTTCGTGAGGCCGGCCCCTCATCCGCCTGCCGGCACCTCTCTCCCCGTAAACGGGGCGAAGGGACTATGCCGCAACCTCTCCGTCCCTTGCTAGCCTCTCGCAAGGCACGTCCCCTCTCCCCGTTTTTACGGGGAGAGGGTTAGGGTGAGGGGCACATCCGGGGTCGGAACCGAACCGTCCGTTATTTCTGTTCGGGCGCCAGGAACTCGGCGCAATAGGACGGGCCGTTGACGCCGGGAATGTCGGCGACGGTACGGATGTCGCGGATCGTGTAATCCGAGCTGGTGGTGATTTCGGTCTGGCAGCGCAGATAGGCGGTGCGGGCGGACGCGATCTGCTTGCCGCGTTTGCCGTCGGCGCCTTCGGCATATTTGGCCGGAATGCGCACGGTCTTGTAGCCGCCGCGCCAGGTATAGACGGTGGTGGCGCCTTCCTCGCGGTCGCTGATCGGCGGCCCGTAGGCGGCAAAGAAGATGCCGGCCGATTTGCCGACCCAGCGGGCCTCGATCGGATTGCCGGCGGAAGGTATGGTGGTGCATCCGGCAAGCCCAATTGCAAGCCCGGCCGCGGTGATGGTGCGGAGTTTCATCGTGTCGTCCCTGATCTCAAGCGCAGTGGCTGCGAATCCGCCGTTTACGCGCGGTTTCGCCTGTCCCGTCGAGCCCTTTAGCGCGGAACCCGGCAAAAGAAAATTGCCCCTTTTGCACTTCCGTTTAATTTGCCGAGGGTGTGTCTTTTTGCTGCAGCGGCCCATTCCGGCCCCTGTCATCAACCCGTCAAAAATTCCCCCGGATTTTTGGAATTTGGTGCTTGTGCAACCAGATAGGCTGTTCTATAGAAGCGCCGCTGGTCACGGAGTGTAGCGCAGTCTGGTAGCGCACCACGTTCGGGACGTGGGGGTCGAGTGTTCGAATCACTCCACTCCGACCAGCTAGAAACCCCGCTCCGGCGGGGTTTTTCATGTCCGCTGATAATCTCTCGAAATCTCAAGATAGCGCTTGTGCGCCCTTCCAGGATCCGAACATATCGATCCTGATGCACTTCGCATGCCGACCAGGCCGATCGGTCTGTGACGGCTCGCGGATTCGACTTGATGCCGAATTCGGCCGCGGGTAGCATTCCCACAACCTGGGGGATGAGAATGTTGGGTTTCATAAAGCGCTGGAACGACCGTTGGAAATGGGAAACATCTGGCCTCGGGCAGGCGCTTGCTGAGCATACCCAGAAGTGCTTCAATGAAACGATCCTGTCGGGGCTGCCTCAAGATCGGAAGGATCGCGTGATTGGCGATTTCTACGAGCGGCTCGCCGCGATGGCGCAGTCTCCAACTGGCTTCCTCGATCTGCGCAAGTCTCTCGCCGGATGGGTCGCCGACTATGCCAAATATCAGGTGCTGTGCCTGACCGAGTCCGAGAAGGCCGTCGCCTTCCATCACGAAAGTCCATATATCTCCGGTGAGCTGTATCACCACATCCGCGCCGCCGCCGCGGAAAACGACTATCTGGCCCAAATCATGCGGTCGGATAAGAATGTTGCCGATGGTGAACTGATTGCGCTCGCCAACATGGAATGCGCTCGGGCACTCTACTACGCCAACGGCTTCAACATGGTCCGCATCGAGACGGGTGACAGGACCAAGCCGGATTGGTACAAACCCTTCGTCGAGGCGCTGCTCGTCTCCTACGAAGACAATGTCAGGACATCAATCAAGCTTCCGCAGTTGCTGCCCGAAAACAGGTTTGGGGTCCTCTATTCCGGGTTCTTCAATCTGGTCTTCACCGGCGAGGAAGATCCGTTCTTCACATGGGCACGGGCATGCCCGGATTATTATCTGGCATCAGGCGCGCCATAGGCGCCCGCAGCCCGGCCTTCTCCATGGTTATAACTTTCCTGCAGAAAAGTTATAACGGCGCGCGATCGCACCGCAGCGCGCTGCATTAGCGCTGCCCGACTCAGCTCTATGCGCCGGTTTTCGAATCAACCGGAACGAGTCCCAAAGTGATTCGTTGAGTCGCGTTCGGTGTGAGATACTGCGCCATGAGCAAGCGACGAAGCTTCAAACCGGTGAAGATCACCATCAATGGCAAGGTGAGGACGGTCTATAATGTCGTCCAGGCCGGCAACACTTTGCTGAACGATTGGCCCGACCAGACGCCGGCGGCCAAGGTTGCCGAGCGGCTTGTGCTTGATGTGTTCAACGATGCCGCCGAGCCCGAGCAGGTGCGCCGCGCCTTCATTACCGCCGCCAAGGCCAGCGATATCAAATATAGTTCCTGATCGGCGATGCTGGGCTAAATCAGGGCTTACTTCCATGACATCAGCTCCTGATTGGCGCGGTCCTGGTTCCTGAACCGCGTCTCCATCCAGGCGGCCGTGACGATCGCAGCGAGGAAGCCGAAGGCGAGGCAGGTGATGGCCTGCTTGCGCCAGGAGATGAAGGCGCGTGGCGCCGGGGTGAGCGGCTTTTGCGCGCATTCGCCGGCAGGGCAGGCGCAGCCGGAAAAGGCCTTGACGATGCAATCGGCAGACATTTCCGTTCCCCCTCAGGCGTAAAGCTGATCGCGATCGGTCATGCCCATGATCTCGCGGGCATAGCGGTAATGCTCCTCGACGGAGGCCGCGGCACCCCGCAGCCAGGAGGGGCCGCGGATCGAGTGTTCGGGACGGCGCAGGTACGCAAAGCCGAGGGCGCCCATGCGCTGAGCCTCGATCGCCATATAGGCGCTGCAGTCGCCGATCCCCAGCGCGCCATTCCAGCGGGCGTCGCGCCTGCTTTCCGCGGTCTCAATATTGCGGATGTGCTGCATTGCCCTGTCCTCTCACGCGCCTCTGATCGACTTGTCGCAAGGGTATATATAATACCTCGTCGCGTCAACCGCTAAGGGTATAAAAAATACCTCTCAGGTTGACGGGGTACGAATCATAGGCGTATGTCTGTCGCCAGTGATTGGGCGACCGGGTGCAACTCCCGAGCTGACGAAGCCCAGCGGCGCGGGAAGCGAAAGTCCTTAAGTGCGCTGTCAGAAAATCAGGACGAGGGCGAAGCGAATGGCCCCTCTGGCACGTGTCCCATCCCGGCTCCGGCCTTCAGGACTTGGCCAATGCTCTCCCGGCTTCATGGGCTTTGCTCATGGGGTAGGGGGAAGCTTTGGCCGGAACCCTCCCTCACCAGCCTTCAGGAGCGAAGACAGAGAGATAGAAAACAAGGTTCTCTTGGAGTCTGATGCTGCGAGAAAACGGCAGGGCGCAACGAGATCGAAATCGCCGACGAGGGTGGCCGGGCCCAGGCCTTGGGGCGTCGAATTTGGATTCATGGGGGAGGGTTGCCGAAGGATATTCCTCGCAGCCATTCGTTCCATCCCGGCGGTGATGCGGGCGGTCCGTGGACGACGTCCGGAGCTGTTGCGGTTTTTGATTAGAGAGGATGACTCTCGCGATCCTGGTTGCCGGATCGGGGAAATCGGAGTGGGATCCTACAGGCCGTACATTTCGCGCGCGGCGCTGAAGGCCAGGAGAAGCACCGCTGATGTGACGATGTAGAACCAGATTCTGCCGGCGCGAGAGGAAGGGCGGATCATATTGGTTTCCTTGATAAATATGGCCTATCCGCGACAAGCTTGGATCGCTACATCTCGATGATCGATCGGCGGACGCGGCCGACGACGGTGACGGCGCCCTGGAAATCCGGCGGCGGCACATCCTCATAAGAAGCGGGCTGGAAGGGCGGGTTGTCGTTCGGGCGATAGCGCTTGTAGGTGGCGGCCCCCGTCTCGTCGGCGACGACATAGAGCGCGTTCGGCGCCAGGCGCTTGTCGCGCAGATTGACGAAGATGATCGAGCCCGGCGGCGAGATCTTGTTCATCGAATTGCCTTCGACCTCGAGCGCGATCCATTCGCCATCGGGCAGATCGAGCGCGGCCACCGTCGGGAACTCCGAAAAGTCGGTGATCGGCGCCTGCTCGCTCAGTTGGCCGGCGCTGACCCAGGAGATCTTCGGCACATCGGCGACGGAAACCGGCAGTTCATCGGGATCGAGCGCGTTGCCGGTTCCGAACTGCAGCCAGTTGAGATTGACCTTGAAGGCGCGGGCGTACTTTTTCGCATCGGCGATGCCGAAGCCGTTGCGGCCGGACTCGTGCGCCTTGTAAACATTCGCATTCCAGCCGAACCGATCGACGATCGCTTTCGGCCCGGCAAAGCCCGCGTTTTTCCGGGCCATGACCAGCCGCTTTGCGCGTTCCTCGCGCTCAAATTGTTCCTGATCTTTCAACATGATATAAAAAATACCCCATTTTAGGGTATATGTCATGCTCTTTTCTGCTTGACGTGCAGGGTATTAAATGTACCCTATACGCATGACAAACAGCCAGAACATCCATGCCTCCAGCCAGGCAGCCGTCGGCCCGGTCGAGCGCGAAAACGCCCGCTACACCGGCTGCCCGAACTGCGGCAAGGCGCTGTCGATCGCCGAGGTGATCGAGCACCATTGCGAAAATTGCGGCCGGCAGACGCGCCCGCAGGAGATGCGGCAGATCGCCGATCTCCCCGGCGCGTCTGCGCTCAGCAATCCCGACAGCCTCACCCCTCCCTGACGGCTCTCGGTGGCCGGCGTCGTCGCCCTCCCTCGGCGACGCCGGCAGCTATTCCCCGGGCGGCCCCCGGGAGACGACTGGAGAGCCGCCGATGAACTCACATGAAACATTTGGCAGCGCCCGCTTCGGCGGCAACGGCGCGCGGCGCTCGAAATGGACAAGAAGGATCACCCCGGCATGAACGCGCTCGAGCTCTTCCGCACCGGCAGGGACTATATCGAAATCGCAGCCATCCTCGGCATCTCGGTGCCTTCGGTGGAAAGCGAGATCCACCGGCGCCGAAGCGCCGAGAAGGGCGATACCGCCCAGCACGGTCATGCCGGCGCCGAGATCCGCCGCTTTCCGCATCGGATGAGGCCGGGCACGCCGGTGAATTTTGCCGGCGGGCAACGGCGGCAGGTTTGAGCGGCGGGAGAAAGGAAACGGCATGGCGAAGGACACAATGAGCAAGGACATCATGGACATCCTCAGCCCGGTGCTGGGGGAGGAACTGGCGGCGGCCGTCATCGAGCACCGCAGGCGCACGCTGAGGAAGCCGCTGACGGCTTACGCCGCCCGCATCCAGGCCAGGGAATATCTGCTGACCGGCGATCCGGCCGGCGCTGCCGAGATGCAGATCTTCCGCGGCTGGCAGGCGATCAAATGCGACTGGTACCTCAAGGAGAAGGCGAGGGAAGCCGGGTCGATCAACAGCAGCACGAGAAGGACGACAGTTGATGCCGCAAGAGATTTCCTCTCCGGTGAAGATCATAGCGGGGATGCTTTCGGGTTTCCCGGCATCATCCGGCACTGATCCCGACATGCAGATCCGCGCCTATCTCCTCGCCATCGACGGCATCCCGCTGGAGGCCGTCTGGCAGGCGGCCAAACTGTTCATTTCAGGCAAGGTCAGGAATCACAACCGCGCCTTCGCGCCGAGCTCGGCCAGTTTCGCCGAGCAATGCCGCCGGCAGCAGGCGGCAATCGAAGCGCAAAGCCGCCCGCGCGTCGAGCCGGCGCCCGAGCCGCCGCAGCCGAAGGTCGCGGCCTACAAGATGCAGCTCTTGCGCGACGCCGCGAACGGCAGCCGCAGCGCCAGGCGGGAGCTGGCGAAGATGTTTCCCGACAACCCGATCATTGCACGAGCCACACGACACGAGGAGGCATTGAGGTGAGAAGCCTGTTCTGGACGGAAGACAAGATCGTCAAGGCTGAGAAGCTTTGGCAGCAGGGGCTCTCGGCAAGAGAGATCGCCAACCTGTTCGGTTCGAAGAAGAACACCGTCATCAACATGGCGCACCGCAACCGCGACAGGTTCCCCGCAAGGCAGGTCACCCGGCCGCCGCCCGAGACCTGCGAGGCGCCGGCGCCGATCCGCCACCCCGACCGCGTCACGCGGGTGACCTTGTCGGGGGCTGAGGTGACGATGCCGCGCGTGCCCTGCATCGATGGGCCGGCGTCATGAGCCCGGCCATCAAGAGCAGCATCACCCCGCGCGAAACCGAAATCATCGGCTGGATGGCGGCCGGAAAGACCGCCGCCGAGATCGGCACCATTCTCGCCATCTCCCCCATCACCGTGAACACGCACATCGCCAACGCCAAGGCGAGACTCGGCGTCTTCAAGGATACCGCACTGGTCGCCGCTGCACTGCGCAACGGCATTATTCGATAGAAGGAAAGGACAATCAGCATGGGTGGCAAAGCAGCCAAGGTCAGGACACAGCGGGCAAACAAGGGCGCCGGCCGGCCGCGCAAGGCAAATGTCGAGCGTTTTCCCTGCGGCAAGATCAAGCCGTTCGAGACCGAGAAGGACAATATCAGCGTCGCGATATCAGCCCGCCGCCGCATCCACGGCTTCGGCCGGACGGTCGACGACGAGACGGTCAAGAGCCCGTTTGCCGGTTATACGCTGGGGCGCATGTTCCTCGACGGCCTGATCAGCGCAGAGCAGCGCCAGGCCGGCGACGACTATGCCGAGGCGATGGCCCGCTACCACAAGACCACCGGCATCCCGGCCCCGAGCCCGCGCGCCCAATCGCTCTTTTCCGTCAAGGGCCACGAAGGCGAAGTCACCGAAAGCCTCGCCGACCGCGCCCGCAAAGCCAGCAACCGCATGATGGCCCTGCAGGCCATCCTGCTGCGCTGCCAGGACGGCCCGCAGGTGCGCAGCACCGTCTATAACGTCACGGTGATGGACTACGAACATCTGCGCCAGATGCCACCGCAGCAATTGCTGTGGCTGCGGCGGGGGTTGATCGCGCTGCGCGCGGCGAAGGGTGGGTGATGGGGTGGCGGTAGGGCGCGTGTCAGTCGTCGATTTGGCGGCATGAATGCGGATGACTGCCTTTGCAAGACCGTAGCGAAACTGGCCCCTTCTCCATCCGCCAATGCTGTGTTTGCCCGGCGCTCACCCCACCCTCCGTCTTCCTCGGGCTTGACCCGAGGATCCACGCCGCCCTCCATCAGCTGCGAGCATGGATCCCAGGCTCAAGGCCTGGGATGACGGAGGTTGGGGGCGCGTTTTCGACAAACACCTTGCCGATCGAGCGCAACATTTGCGCGTGAGGTCAATCTTCCTCGCAGTTGGGGAGGGGGCTTGGCCAGCCACCGGCGCCACCCGGACAGCCTTGGCTCAAGGCTTAGGGATACGGAGGGTGGGAGCGGGAGCGCCGTTGAAAGAATGTGACGCGCTTCTATTGTGGCGTGTAACAGGAGTGGGCCGCGCAGAGTATCGAAGTGCATGGCTGTGTTATGACGCACCTCCACACGGCCCATCATACTTACGATTTCAGGCGCTTCTTGTTCCCGCGCCGCCGGAAAATTTTGATTTGTCGCGTGCCATCTTCGCCCGCGTCGCCAGATATTTTCAGCGGCCGGTGATGACGGCCTCAAAGGTATCCGCGCCTTGTCTCAACGGCTCACGATCGGCGTCAGTTGTACTTCGACTGCCGATATGTTTCAAAAGCGGATGACCGATGCTATCGCTCCCCGTCTCCTGGATCAGCGCATCCGAAATCGCTTCATCGAGCTCTTCGACGTTTTGTCAAAGGGCGACGAAGCCGTCAGAGACCTTGGATGGGCGGAATATTTCAATTACTTCTTCGACTGGTTCCCCGATGAAGGTCCGATTCAGCTCCTCTCTACGATGACCGATCAGGAAACCGAGGCCGCTGAAAGAGTTCTTGCGGCAATGCGGGACGCCTGCGATGCCACTCCACGCTTCATGACCGACGATGACCTGATTTCAACCGGATGGCCGCAGCGCATTCTGCCGATCGCCAAGCAGGCGGCCGATATTTTTCTCAGGCGCGGTCGCTTTGATGAGGACGTCGTCGAGTCCGAAAGCTCGTAGCAGCGGGCGCAAGCCGCTTGAAACATTCTCGTGCATCGACCTCATCATCCTTTCACCACCGAAAAGAACAGAAACCGCGGCGTCGTCGTCAAGCTCCGATAGGCCTGCGGAAACAGCGTGGCGGCGCGGGGATCGGGCTGGGGCTCGCTGACGATATCGATCTGAAATCCGGCCGATTTGAGTGCGTCGAACATGAGGTGCAGCGGCCGGTGCCAGAAGCGCATGGCGATCTCCTGTCCGCCGCGCTGCCAGGTCTCGTCGAAGCTGTAGGTCTCGAAATAATTGTCGTGGCCGCTCGAGGGGTGATCCATGAAGGGATGGTGGGTGGAGAAAACCAGGCGGCCGCCTTTCGGCAGCAGCCGGTTGAATTCCCGGAGCGGCACCGACCAGTCCGGCAGATAATGCAGGACGAGCGAGGCGAGGATCAGCTCGAAGGCTTGATCCTCGAAAGGCAGTGTTTCGCCGAGATCCGCCTGCAGCAGGCGCGCGCGTCCTTCCAGGCGGCGTTTCGCAATCTGCAGCATGCCGGCACTGGCGTCGATCCCGGTGACCACGGCCCCGCGCTCGACAAGCGCTGCCGCATGCGCCCCGCCGCCGCATCCGGCATCGAGCACGGAAAGCCCGGCGACCGCGCCGACCAGGGCAAGAATGGCTGGCCGCTCGTAATATGCATTCCAGGCATTGGCCTCATTATCCGCGTCGTATGCCGCCGCGAAGGCATCATAGTCGTTCTCGGCCATGGTTTGCCTTTCCGGTGTCGGACGATTGCGTTGGGTCATGCGTGTTTGATTAAGGGGCAGCCGTACCATTTTTGCGAGAATCGCTGGTAGATGCAAGCCGCCGCAGAGCCATGGCTGCCCCTCACCCTAACCCTCTCCCCGTAAAACGGGGAGAGGGGACGTGCCCTGCGAGACGCTGGTGAGGGACGGAGAGGTTGCGGCATATCCCCTTCGCCCCGTTTACGGGGAGAAGGTGGCGGCAGCCGGATGAGGGGCGCGCGGCAATCTCCCAGTTCGAGGAAAGCATTTCTTTCCCAAACGACCCTCTCGGCAGCGGGAATGGATCCCAGGGCTCGAGGCCTGGGAGGACGGAGATCAGGGGGCGCCAAATCCCGACCGAGGCTAGTCTAAGCCTTGCCCAGATGCTTCGGCCAGAATTGCTGATGCACTTCCGCGGCTTCGTCTTCGAGGCTCGTCGGGCCAACCACGGTTACGGTGCGCGCGCCGGTCTGCAACACCGCCCGGCTCGGCACGTTCAACCCAATCCCGGCGATCTCGCCAAGCCGGGTTTCGGAGCAGGCAAACACCATCCGCCCGATGCCCGACCAGTAGATCGCCCCGGAGCACATCGCGCATGGCTCGGTGCTGGTATAGAGCGTGCAGTCGGCGAGAAAACCGGTGTCGTAGTGCTGCGCCGCAGATTTCACCAGGTTCATCTCGGCGTGGTTGGTCATATCGTGGCCGGTGAAGACGCTGTTTTCGGCGCGCAGGATGACCTCGCCGTCCTTCACCAGCACCGAGCCGAAGGGTTCGTCGCCTCGGTCCATCGCGGATTTCGAGAGCGCAATCGCCTCGCGCAAAAACGGTTCGTGATTTTCCATCAGAGTCCCCAAAAGCTAGAGCGGGACGATCTTGGCTTGAATCGGAGGGCTTTCCAAGGGGCGGCAGATCCGATTGACGATCGACGATCCGTATCGCGGCAAGCATGATGTTCGGGTCGCCCTGCAAGTCTGCGAGATGGGGACCGCCGCCTAGATCCGTCAGGATGGAGCCTCGGCCATCCAACCCTTGCCACCTTACGAAAATGTATAACCCCGGCGAAGTGCTGGTGAGTTTTCCGGCGCAGGCTTGGCGCAGTCGTTGCCAAGTCGAAAGCCAGATCTCATGAACATGCGCGCCACACCCGCCGCCCTGATGCCGGCGATCCATCCGGTCAGCCTGCGGATCGATACCTACCTGATCAATCTCGACCGGGCGCCCTTGCGGCGGTTTCGGATGGAGCGCCTGCTGGTGGGCATCGGCCTGGCCTTTGAGCGGGTGGCGGCGGTCGATGGCGCAACGCTCAGCCTGCCGCATCCGGATTTTGACGAGGCCGCCTATCTGAGCCGGCATGGCCGGCGGCCGAACCCTTTCGAGATCGGCTGTTTTCTAAGCCACGTCGAATGCGCCAGGCGCTTCCTTTCCGGCAATGCCGAATTCGCGCTCATTCTGGAAGACGACCTCGATTTCGACGACGATCTCGCCGAGGTGCTCGAGGCCGCCCTGCAGCACCGGGAGCGCTGGGACATCCTGCGTCTTTCCACCGTCAACACCGGGCGCAAGCACAGGGTGGAGCCGCTGACGGCGTCGCGCTCGCTTGCCATCGCGCTCACCCGCGAGAAGGGCTCCGGCGCCTATCTGATCAACCGCAAGGCGGCGGGCTGGATTGTCGGCGCCTTGCTGCCGATGCGGCTGCCCTATGATCTCGCCTTCGATCTGGAATTCGACGAGGGCTTGAGCGCCTGTTTCGTCGATCCGCTGCCGGTCAGCCAAAGGGCGGATGCCTGCTCGCAGATCCAGGCGGGGCTTTCGGCCTACCGGCTGGGCCGCCGCCGGCCGTGGAGCGTGCTGCCCTATCGCGCCGCGGCTGAGATGCGCCGCTTTTCCCGTCGCTTCCGCCGCCTCGCGGCCTTGAGGTTGAAAGTCGCGACTGCTCCGCCGGCCTGAGCGATCAGGGTCGCTCCGCCGGGACGAGCGGTCGGGACCGCTCGCCCGGTATGAGCGGAAAGGCGATCGCGACGATGAGGCCGGGGTGATTATCGGCCATGGTGATCTCGGCCGTATGCAGCTCGGCGATCGCCTTGACGAGGCTGAGCCCGAGCCCGCTTCCTGATGTCGTGCGGCTTTTGTCCAGCCGGTAGAGCCGCCGGAAGACTTTCTCCCTTTCGCCGGCGGGAATGCCGGGGCCGGTATCGGCGACCGAGACCACGGCGCGGCCTTCGTCGCAGCGGAGCGAAACCGTGATCACCGTTCCGGCCGGGCAGTGGTTGATCGCATTCTCCACCAGGTTGGCGATCATCTGGGTCAGCAGATCGCGGTCGCCGCGGATGATGGCGGGACGGCGGGCCATGATCCGCAGCGATTTCCGCGCATCTTCGGCGACATCGACATAGACTTCCGAAATCACCGCCAGCACGGCATCGAGATCGGTCGCCTGGAAACGCTCTTTGCGGGCGCCGGCCTCGATCTGCGAGATGCGCAGCAGCGCCTCGAAAGTGGCGTTGATCCGGTCGCTCTCGTGTCTCGCTTCGTCGAGAAGGGCTGAGACATCGGCCTGCCGGTCATTGCCGGCCACCGCGGCATCGAGCGTCAGCCGCAGCCGGTTGAGCGGGGTTTTCAGATCATGGGCGATATCGGTGCTCACCTGCCGCATGCTCTCGACCAGGGTCTGCAGCCGCACCAAAGCCGCATTGATCTGGATCGCCACCGTGTCGAGATCGTCGCCATTGCCGCTGATCGGTATGCGGGCGTCGAGCGCGCCGTGGGAGACGTCGTTCATGGTGAGGGCCACCCTATCCAGCCGCGCCTGGGCGCGAACGGCGAGAAACACGCCGCCGCCGATTGCCGTCGCCACGACGATCGCCGCGGCCCATTCGAAGCTGACCAGCACGATCCTCAGCATCTCGTCGACATCGTTGAAGTTCTCGCCGACCACCAGGCTGTAGGGGCCGATCGTCGACACCTGCATGCGGTAGCGTTCATGCCCCTTCAGCCCAACATCGCGCGAGCGGACGGTATAGACGCCGTTCGGGATGGGCGGTGCGGTGAAATTGCCGGCGAGTTTTTTGCCGGCATGGTCGGTCAGCGAATAAAGCCCGTCCGAGGTCGACTGGAAGCTCGCATAATTGTTCAGCGTGTTGACGAGATCCTGGGTGTCGCCCGGCTCATAGGTCGAGACGATCAGCGAATTCATCTCGGTCAGCGACTGTTCGAGATCGCGGGAGAGGCCGCGGTCCAGCATGTGATAGATGACCGCACCGCTCAGAAAGAAGGTGACGACGAAGAGCACGCCGAAGGTGACGGCAAGCCGGAACGGCGTGCTCCGGCGCAGGCTGGAGAAGGATGCCGAAAAATGTGTGCGGTCGGGAAAAGTCATCGCGTTCTACAGCGCGTCGCATCAAACTTGATTCATGCGACGCGCTTTCGTCCGTTGTTTTTATGCATGTCGTTATCCCGGGCGAACATGCACTAACGCGGCGCATGCAGGCTGTAGCCGGTGTTGCGGATCGTGTGCAGCAGCTGGGCCTGGAACGGCTTGTCGACCTTCGCCCGCAAGCGGCTGATATGGGTCTCGACGACGCTGGTCTTCGGATCGAAGTGGAAATCCCAGACCCGCTCCAAAAGCATCGTCTTGGTGATGACCCGGCCTTCGCCGCGCATCAGCACTTCGAGCAGGGTGAATTCGCGCGGCTGCAGCTCGATCGCCTGGCCGGCGCGGCGGGCTTCGCGGCGGATCAGATCGAGTTCGAGATCGGCAACCTTCAGCACCGTCTTCTGCTCCTGCACCGGCGGCCGGCGGCCGAGCGCGTTGACGCGGGCCAGAAGCTCGGAGAAGGCGAAGGGCTTGGTAAGATAATCGTCGCCGCCCGCCTCCAGCCCCTCGACCCGGTCGTCGACGCCGCCGATCGAGGTCAGGAACAGCGCCGATGTGCCGACCTTGGCAGCCCTGAGCGAGCGGACGATCGCCAGCCCGTCGAGCCCCGGCAGCATGCGATCGACGACGATGACGTCATAGGCCTGGCGCTGCGCCTGAAACAACCCATCGCGCCCATCGCCGATCACGTCGCAGACATGGCCTGCCTCGGAAAGGCCCTTGGCGATATAATCGGACGTCTTCCGATCGTCCTCGATAAGCAGGATCCGCATCAGCCCGATCATTCCCGGTATGGCCGGGGTAATCTAGCGGAGCGGGCGGTTGGGCGACAACTTACGGATTTGTAAGGTGGGGCGACGCCGCCTTTATCCCCCGGTCGTCTCCGACAGGATCTGGGGGCGTGGCATCCAATACCGACTGAAGCGTGAGATCAACGCTTCAACCCTCCTTGCCACGTGCAAGGAGGGTTGAACGCACGACCCTCTAGATCACCGTCCGCCGATACCGATCGCGCTCTTGCTGGATCTGCTCAGGGGCGTATGGATCGAGCGTGTCGTCGAAGCGGGTCCATCCCTGCTCGTTATAGGCGCGCCGACGTTCGACCGGGTCGACCCAGTTTGAGCCCTGGAGAATAGTCTGCGCCTCGGAGGCGCGGGCGTCGTCGACCTTGGCCGTGACCAGGCTGCCACCGCGGCGGACACCTTCGGCATAAAGGTGAGCATCATCTTCCGATACACCGGAGTCGGTGAGGGCGCCGATCAGGCCACCAGCGGCACCGCCGGCGACGGCGCCGGCGACAGCCCCGGCCGCAGTCGCGGCAAGCCAGCCTGCGGCAACCACCGGCCCGACACCAGGAATGGCCATCAGGCCCAGTCCGGTGAGTAGGCCGCCAGCGCCACCGACGGCAGCGCCAATGCCGGCGCCGGTCGCGGCATCCTCGCCAACGTCGGAGTCGTCATCGATGCGGCCAGCCTTGTTGGAGACGATACTGATGTCGTTTGAGGGAACGCCTGACGCTTCCAATCTGCTGACGGCGGAGCGAGCGTCCGAGTAGTCATCGAATAGTCCGGTTACAGTTCTCATCATGCTTCTCCTTGGGTTACTTGGCGACGATGTTACCTTGATAGTCGAGGGCGATGGAGACGGCTTTCCCGTCCTTCATGCCTGCGGCCATCCAGATCCCCTTGTCATCCAGCTTGAGATCCTTGACGTCGGTGTAACCCGCTTCCGCAATGCGATCCTTCGCTTGAGCTTCAGTAAAGCTGTTGGCGCCCTCAACGGGCGCAGTCGGATTCTTAGTGTCTGGGGTTGCAACCGCAGGTGTATTTCCATCCGGAGACGGTGCCGGTGTCGTCTGGGCAAAGGCTGCAACGGCAGATGCGCCGAAAATTGCCGCCGCGAAGATGATCTTCTTCATAGATGTTTCCTCCATTGCGGATCAGATGCCGATCCGTGCGGTGAAAACACACAGGAGAGATTTTTGTTCCCCGCCGCAGCGCCGAAGTATCCAATTGATTTTTCTAAATATATAGAAACGAAGCGCTCGCTCGGTTTATTCTCTGCGGCGCTGGGGCGTTGCAAGCCGACAACGAGGGGAGAGGATAGCCGAGGATCCACCGGGCCATTCTAGGAAAGGTCTCATGGGCAGTGCGGCTTAAAACTTTTAAGTTGTGCTGCTCTTAAATGTTCCGAGGGGGCGTGGCGAATCAAGGCAGCGTAGCCATGAGGCATAAGCCATAGACCGCTCGCCATGAGTGCGGGCTGAAGACCGGCCTTGCAGGCGAGATTCGGCTTAGCCTTCGCCGCGCATCAGCACTTCGAGCAGGGTGAATTCGCGCGGCTGCAGCTCGATCGCCTGGCCGGCGCGGCGGGCTTCGCGGCGGATCAGGTCGAGCTCGAGATCGGCAACCTTCAGCACCGTCTTCTGCTCCTGCACCGGCGGCCGAGCGCGTTGACGCGGGCCAGAAGCTCGGAGAAGGCAAAGGGCTTGGTGAGATAATCGTCGCCGCCCGTCTCCAGCCCCTCGACCCGGTCGTCGACGCCGCCGATCGAGGTCAGGAACAGCGCCGATGTGCCGACCTTGGCGGCCCTGAGCGAGCGGACGATCGCCAGCCCGTCGAGCCCCGGCAGCATGCGATCGACGACGATGACGTCATAGGCCTCGCGCTGCGCCATCTAGCGGAGGGCGCGCTCTGGCGACAACTTACGTATTTGTAAGGTGGGGCGCGAGGCGACGTCGCAACCGCACGCCAAAAGTTTCCCACCGTTCCTTGAACGAAGCGACGAGTTAGGCTTTTCTCGTCTCGGGCAAGATTACATGACGGGGAGGGCACAATTGGCGACCATTCCAGATGGTATGAAATCAGAACTGGCAGCCTGGAATGAGGGTCGAGGGATCAGCCTCCGGGACTGGACCGCCAACAGCGGGAACTTCTCGCTAGCCGTAGGCTATTCAGAGATATTCTGGCCCCGCTTCGTCACGTTTGAAAAATACATTCTCGTTGATGGTTTTAATTTGGAGGGCTTACGATCCTTTGAACGAAATCCTGAGGCAACGCGCCAGTCTATCGAATGGGTAATGAATCATTTTCACATCGCTGACATTCAGCATTCGGCATGCACAGATATAGCGGGCGACAAGCTGGCGATCCTGGGCGAACGCCTGCGCGAAATCTACATCGCAAAGCTTGGATGGCTATTTCCTGATCGTACATTCGTCGTAGAGCTTGTTCAGCCGGAGAGCCCAGATGAATTCGAAGATTATCAGATAAGCTTTTTCCAAACGTGATTTTTGCTGCCGATGGTGGCGTGTTGCGCGGGTGCAGATATCCGGCCGTTCTTGACATCGAATAGTTCGCCAAGCGCTACGGGCCGCAACCGACACAAGGCTTGATAACTCCTGTCAGAGCCAAGACTAAGCCGAGCAGGACGAACGACGTCGTCAGCACCCAAAAAGGCCAGTCGAATAGAAACTTCTGCTTCGGCGTTGCCCAGTCCTCATCATGATCTGGAAACTCAGATCGATGGAGCTTGGGCCCAAAATCCTGGCTAAAATCGAAGCCGTTTCTAAGGTAGAAAATGACCGACCTGATGTACCAATACCAGCTGTAAGCACAAACGCCGCCTACCGTGCAGAAGGCGACCCACAGGCCAACCCGATCTTCGGCAACCAATACCATACCTCCCTAACAACCCAAGCATGGCGGCGTGTGATCCGCGGGCTGAAGGCCGGGTTTGCCGGCGAGATTCAGCTTGGCGGAACGCGACCTCTCGGGAGCAACCTTGGCCTTATCGACGCATGTTGTTCGGCCCGGTTCCTTAAATTCCCGATCCGTCGAGCTGCTCGGCGTCGTCGCCTTCCCAGGGGGAGGGCATCGAGAGGCGGGTGAGATTGGCCGAGGGCAGCGGCATCCAGCACTTCAATTCCGGCTCGGCATATTCGATGATCTGCCCGGGCGAGGAATCGGAGGCGCGCCAGCTCTCTGCGCCAAACTGATCGCCATGCGACCAATAGGCGAGGTCGACTTCCGCCGGCCCCTGTTCGGACGGGCGGATGGTGACCAGGATCCGACTGCCGTCTTTCGGTGCGCTGGCCATGCTGCGCCAGCGGTCTGCCTCGTCCATCGCTTTTTCCTCCTGCCTTGCCGCAAGTGCAACTGTCGCCTCACCATCGAAAGCGGTCAACCCCAACTTTATAAGCACCGTCCGCTATCGCTGCATCAGCCGCCGGGTGGTTGATTGCGGCAAGCGATGTCGGCGTCACAGCCGGCACTTCCCCTCCTCATCAGTGCGTTCCGCAGCTGCGGATTTTCAAGGCGGCGGGGGTGCGCCGACCCCGCAACCGCTTGGCGCTCCACGATTTTTCGAGGCGGCGGGAACCGAAGATGCGTTCGGTTGTTACAGGAGCACAAGCCGTGAACGTCGGAGGGAGCACATGAACCCGAAAAGCACGTTGAGCATTGCCGGCCATCCGATTCACCCGATGTTGATCCCGTTCCCGGTCGCCTTCTTTACCGCAACGCTGGTGACCGATATCGTTCACAGCCAATTCGACAATCCATTCTGGCCGGAAGCGTCGAACTGGATGCTGGGGGCGGGCCTCGTCATGGCGGCCCTGGCGGCGCTTGCCGGACTGACCGATTTCATCGGCGATAGCCGCATCCGCAGCTTGCGGGATGCGTGGCTGCACATGATCGGCAACATTATCCTCGTTCTGATTGAAGCCGTGAGCCTTTGGCGCCGGATCGAACAGGGCCCCGATTTCATTGTGCCCACAGGTCTGGTGCTGTCGCTGATTGCGGTTGCGCTTCTTCTGTTCAATGGCTGGAAAGGCTGGGAAATGGTCTATCGCCACCGCGTCGGCGTTGGAGAAGAGGCCGGCAAATCGACGCGGTGAGAGAGGCGGCAAAACCAGGCGAGCGGCGTATCGATAATTTCCTTCCGGTGTTTACCGTCGGGCACTCGACGCGAACGATCGCGGAATTTGCCGACCTTCTGCGCGCGGGCAACGTCGAGCTCGTCGTCGACGTGCGCCGGGTGCCGCGTTCCTCGACCAATCCGCAGTTCAATTCCGAAGCGCTGTCGAACGCCCTTGCGCCTCTCCAGATCGACTACATCAGGATTGAGGGACTCGGAGGTCTGCGGAAAAAGTCGCCGGTCCCGGAGGCGGTCAACGGCTTCTGGAACAATCGCAGTTTTCATAATTACGCCGATTACGCATTGTCTGCGGAATTTCGGACAGCCTTCGGCCAGCTCCTCGCGGTGTCGGCGTCAAGGCGGGCAGCCATCATGTGCGCCGAAGCTGTCTGGTGGCGATGTCACCGCCGCATCATCGCCGACTATCTGATCGCCGCCGGACGCCAAGTCTATCATCTGATGGGAGTGAACGAAGTGACGCCTGCCGAGATGACCAAAGGCGCACTGTCCGGCCGCGATGGTCTGCGGTATCCCGCCTGAGTTCCCAGACGATCATTAGCAGCTTGAAAAAGATGAGCGGGAAGAATCGCATCGGCCGCCGCGTTGACGTTCCGGTGAGCCGCGGAGATGCAGAAGGAGCTTGGGAGGGTAAAATTTCAATCCTTTGCCTCTGCGCGGCTCGGCCCCTTACTTCCGCCGGAGAGGTTTGTTCCCCCCGTCTTCCGCAACCGGGACCATAGCTGCCTAACGACCAAGCCCGGCAGTCGTTGAACCCGAGCAGAGCGGCTGGGCTTTGCCAACCGACTTTCACCTTATCGACAAGTGGCTTACGCTATCCAGACGAAACCGGGATGGAGGATATAGCATGGCGAAGCTTGTCTTCGGAATGAACCTGTCGCTGGATGGCTATGTGGACCACCACGAGTTTGCGCCCGATCCGATCCTCTTTCGTCACTGGATCGAGCAGGTGCGTGGCCTGACGGGAAGCCTCTACGGCCGCCGCATGTACGAGATCATGCGCTACTGGGACGAAGACCATCCTGAATGGACCCCGGAACAGCGCGATTTCGCGCTTGCCTGGCGGCGCCAGCCGAAGTGGGTCGTGTCGCGCTCGTTGGCCTCGGTCGGTCCCAATGCCACGCTTGTTTCGGAGGATGTCGAGGCGGCGATCCGCGGGCTGAAGGCCGGGCTCGCCGGGGAAATTCAAGTCGCCGGGCCGGAGCTTGCGGGAAGCCTGACCGCGCTTGGCCTGATCGACGAATATCGGCTCTATTTCCACCCCGTCGTGCTCGGCCGCGGCAAGCCCTTCTTCACCGGCCCGAGGCCACCGCTCCGCCTTGTCGCCAGCGATCGGATCGGCCGGGATGCGATGAAGTTGACATATGTGCCTGGTTGATTGGGCTGACGTCGATGGAAGCAGTTGAAGAGCGATCATGAAAGGCGTGCCGTGCAGCCCCCTCATCCGACCCTTCGGGCCACCGCCCGGGGTTGAGCCACGGGTCTCAACCCCGGGCGGTGGCCCGAAGGGTCGGATGAGGGGGCCACACGGCACGGTGCCAACGATGATCCCTCTATCCTGAAGCATCAACACTGCAATTGTTTGATGGCACTTTTCGTTTTTCACGCACGTCCGTTTCCAACGCATCTCATCTGCTTATGCTCGGTTTCACGCTTTTTTGGTTGGTGGAGGCTTCAGCCGGATACGAGGCGGACGGCCTTCGGCGTGATCCACCTCGAAGGCATTCGTCTTCTTCACCAGATCGATCAATTTCTTGAACCCGAAAGTCCGTGGATCGAAGTCAGGAGCCAGATTGGTAAGTTGATTTCCAACGGCGCCAAGCGGGACCCATCCATCCTCGGTCTCAATCTGCGCGATCATCCTTTTGATGATCGGTGTTGCGGCGCTCGGCGGCTTCAGTGAAGACGCAGCCTGTACGGCGTTCGCTCCGCTCGATGCCACCGAAGGAGCTAGATTTTCCGTGTAGATAAACCGCCGGCATGCCTGGCGAAAACTCTCCGGTGTCTTCTGTTCGCCGAAGCCGAAGACGTCGATCCCTTGTTCGCGGATGCGTGAAGCGAGGCGCGTGAAATCGCTATCGGACGACACCAGGCAGAAACCGTCGAAGCGGCCGCTATGCAGTAGGTCCATCGCTTCGATGACGAGCGTGATGTCGGACGCGTTCTTGCCCGGGGTGTAGGCAAACTGTTGCTGAGGGACTATCGCGTGTCTTGCGAGGATATCGATCCATGCCTTCGAGCGAGGACTGGCGAAGTCGCCATAGACGCGCCGCACGATCGCTTCACCCATCTTGGCTATTTCCGCGAACAGACGGTCGGCGATCTTCGCCGAGGCGTTATCCGCATCGATAAGAACCGCAAGACGTGGCGCGCGTGGTTCAGGCATGTCGAAGCTCCCTGGCGATTGATGGGTCCCAAACTCAAGATGGCCCGTTATTTCAACCAGAAGTTTTCGTCGCGGTCTATAGCGGTGGAAGCACGGTGCTAACGACGATCACCAATCGTCAAAACCCGCGGTAAAGGAAACGCCAGAGCAAAAACCCTGGCGTCTCCGTTCAGGCCACCAGCCCCTTGGTCAGCTCCAGCGCCTGCTGCTCGAACAGCCGGCGGTAGATGCCGTCGTGGCGGCGGATGAGCGCCTGGTGATTGCCCTCTTCGACGATCTGGCCCTTGTCGAAGACCAGCAGCCGGTCGAGCGCCCGCACCGTCGACAGCCGGTGGGCGATGACGAGTGTGGTGCGGCCGTCCATGAGCCGTTCCATCGCCTGCTGGATCTGCACTTCGCTCTCGCTGTCGAGGCTGGATGTCGCCTCGTCGAGGATCAGGATCGGCGCATCGGCGAGGAAGGCGCGGGCGATGGCGACGCGCTGCCGCTCGCCGCCCGACAGTTTGACGCCGCGTTCTCCCACCATCGTCTCATAGCCCTTGGGAAGGCTCAGGATGAAGTCGTGGGCGCTCGCCTGTTTCGCCGCCTGCTCGATCTCGCGCCGCGAGGCGTTCGGCCTGGAATAGGCGATATTCTCGGCCAGGGTGCGGTGAAACAGGATCGGCTCCTGCTGCACGATGGCGATCTGGCTGCGTAGGCTCGATTGCCTCACTTTGGCGATATCCTGCCCGTCGATGCGGATCGCGCCCGCATTGACGTCGTAGAGGCGCTGGATGAGCTTGACGAAGGTCGTCTTGCCCGAACCCGAATGCCCGACCAGGCCGACACGTTCGCCCGGCTTGATGGTGACCGAAAAATCCTCGTAGAGCGGGGTGGGATGCGCGCCGTATTGGAAGGTGATGCGGTCGAAGACGATCTCTCCGCTGCCGATTGCGATCGCTGTGGCGTCCGGCCTGTCTTCGATGCCGAGCGGCATCTTGTCGAGCAGCACCAGCTCTTCCATGTCGTTGACGGCGCGCTGCAGGTTGCGGATGTCCTGGCCGACATTGCGCAGATAGCCCTGCAGGACGAAGAACATCGCCAGCACGAAAGTGACATCACCAGGCGTCGCCAGCCCCTGCTGCCACATGATGAGGCCCGTTCCCAGAATGCCGGCCTGCATCGAGACCATCATGAATCCCTGGATCGTGCCGCTCAACGTGCCGCGCTTCCAGGTCCGCCGCGTGCGGCTGTCCCAGGTGCCGAGCACGCGGCCGAGCCGCGTCTCTTCGCGGCTTTCGGCGCCGAACGCCTTCACCACCGAGTTGCAGCTGATCGCATCGGCGAGCGCGCCCCCGAGCTTGGTATCCCAGGCATTGGCAAGCCTTGCCGCCGGCGACACGAAGCCCATGGAAAGCGCCACGGTGACGCCGATATAGACCAGCGATCCCAGGCTGACGATCAGCCCCATCACCGGCCAATAGCTGCCGAGCACGATGCCGGCGCCGACCAGCATGACGATCGACGGCAAGAGAGCGACGAGCAGCAGGTCGTTGAGCGAATCCAGCGCCCACATGCCGCGGGTGATCTTGCGCACCGTCGAGCCGGCAAAGCTGTTGGCGTGCCAGTCGGTGGAGAAGCGCTGCACCTTGTGGAAACCGCCATTGGTGACATCCGCCATGGTGCGCAGCGTCAGCCGGATGATGCCGTTGAAGATGAAATAGCGCAGCGCCACGCTGGTGAAGCCGAGATCCACGACGATGACGAAGGCGCTGAGCGCGCCGTCGGCCGCATTGCCGCCAGCGATGGCATCGACGATCTGGCCTGAAAAGACCGGCACCATGACTTCGGCGAGCGTGCTTGAGACCACCAGCACGATGATCAGCCCCACCAAACCAGGCCGGTGGCTCCAATGATGAAAGATAAAGCCGAGCACGTTGCGATAGGCATCGGCGCGGAAATCGAGCTTCTTGCGAGTCATTTGAACCAACCCGGCCGCATATCGTCAGCCGGTCCTCAAAATAAAGAGTTAAATGGCACAGCCCAAGCAGGAGACGAAATGATCCCGTCAGATCAATCGGGCTATGAAGGAGATGAAAACCGCATGTCGGGCGCGCTTGCGGCGGGCCGCGAATGGAAATGACCTAATGTCGGGACATTCCGCACGGGAGGATTTTGGTTTTTGCTGATCGCATGCAACGCCTCCCTTATGTTCGATCTGACGCGGTGAGCCTCTTGTAGCGAAGGTGATCGCCGTTGCCAACCGGGAAATTGCAACCTGACGGAAAGTGATGCGAAAACGACACAATCCGGAACGTGCAGCTTTGCGCGCCAGCGCGTCTTGCCCGTCGCTGCGCCGATCGCGGATATGCTAAGCCAGACGCGAAAGATCGGTCGGCTCCGGCTTTGCCCCGGCTGCGGTCAACATCGCGTGGACCTGGCCGCGGTGGTGGGTCTGGTGGTTGAAAAGTTCGACAGCACATTGCGCCTTTGGCTTCTCGACCCGCGTTGCGCCGTCCCCGGGATACCAGACAAGCACGCCGTCGAGATCCGCATCGCGCAATCCGGCGGCCCAGTCCTCGATTTCCGCGTTGCGTTGCGATCGCCGGGACTTGAAGTCATCCCACTCCGATGGGCTTGTCAGCGAGTGGGTGATGTATTCCTCGGGGCGCGCGTTGCCCTTCAATCGCTCCAGGATCAGGCCGTCGGCCCAGTAAAGATGGTTGAGCGTCGCGGCGATCGATTGGAAGAACGCGCCTCGATCCTTCCAGCGATCGGCATGCGTCAGCCCGTCGGCGGCGGTGACCAGAGAGGTGTTCTGCCAGCTGTTGTAGCGGGCCATGAGTCGGCAATATCCGGCTGAGATCATTGTCTGGAACTCCGATGTTGGCGATGTTGGGGAGATCGGTGGATGCAGAGAAAACCCGTAGGGGCTGAGGCCGATGGAATGGATCTAGGCCACCTTCACTGTTCGTCAAGCTTGATTTACATCGTCTGATTGTAAGCGGGTCGCCGCTGGTTATAAGGGCGCTGATAGTTTCGACATTAGGCGACCATGAAATATAAATTGGCACTTCTAATCCCGATCGCATTTGCTCTCACAGCCTGCGGACACCCCGGGAAACTCAGCCCTCAACAGCGGGAGGCAATGGTCAAACGACATATGGATCGCTGCCTGGCTGAAGGTGTCCGCGACCAGACCGGTTTGATACGCTGCACGCTTGACAAGATGTGTTGTTCCGCACCGACGAAGCAAGCGGAAGACGCCCCTATTTATGAGGCATCGACGGGCAAGATGCTGACAGGCAACGCGGCGATAGCTGCGAGACGGCGCGCTAATCGCCAGAATTAAATTCTCTTTGGGAAATACTGCGCGATACCTGCCCAGAAGCTCACCCCACCCTCCGTCCTCCTCGGGCTTGACCGGAGGACCCACGCCGGCCGCCACCAGCGGGGCCATGGATCCCAGGCTCAAGGCCTGGGATGACGGAGAGTGAGGGTGCGTTTTCGCCAAACTCAGCCGTCAGCCTTGGTCTATCTTGCTGCGCTCTCATTACACGGCACCGCGTCGTCTCCTCCGCACTTCTCATCCTGGCGGCTCGGCTCCGATCTCCCCGACAAGCTCCCATATGTCGACCTTCTCGGCGCGTCCCTTGACCGGGGCGAGGCCGAAGGGGCGGAAGGTGAAGCGGTCGGGGACGGCGTTGCGGGTGGCGGCGCTGACCAGGATCGATGTGTTGAGGTCCTTGTTCATGCCTTCGAGCCGCGACGCGACATTGATCGTATCGCCCATGGCCGTGTACTGCTGACGCGAAATCGCGCCGAAGCTGCCGACGACGGCCGGGCCGGTGTGCAGCCCAAATCGCGTCAGGAGTTCCGGGCGGCCATTTTTGCGATTGGCTTCATTCAAGCCGTCGATCGCCGCTTTCATGGCGAGCGCACAGCGACAGCCGTGTTCGGCATGTCTGCTATCGTCAACCGGGGCGTTCCACATGACGAAAATGGAATCGCCGAGATATTGCACGACCGTGCCGCCATTGCGCTCGGCGATGGTGTTCAGCAGTTCGAAATAGGCAGAAAGCGTGTCGACCACCTCCTCGGGCGAATGTTGTTCGGAGATGGTCGTGAAGTCCTTGATGTCGGTGAACAGCACGGTCACTTCCTGCCGCTTCGCTCCGACGATCGTCGTCTCGGGATCGACGATCTGCCGGACCACTTCACGCGGGACATAAAGCGCAAACTGACCGATGGCATGACGGCTGGCCGAAAGCGCGCTGGCCAGCGTGTTGATCTCGCTGATCCAGGAGTGGGACATCGGTTTGTCGCCGACCTCCAGATCGCCGATCCGGCGCGCCTCGTCCGCCAGCCGATAGAGCGAGCGGCTGACCATGCGCGACAGCATCACCGAGGCGGCGACGCCGGCGAGCAGGAAAGCGCCGGCCATGAACAGATTGCGCCGGAGCAGCCGATTGGCCTCGACCACCAGATCCGCCAGCGGCACGACGATGGCGGCCACACTTCCTTCGAACAGGCCGGAGACGCTGACCGGGGCGATCTGCACCAGATGGGTTTCGCCATCGAAATCGACCCGCGCCAGGCCGCCGCCGGCAAAGGCCGGATCCTGTCTCAGCCGCGCCACGGTTTCGAGGCTCGGGTCGAAACGGTTTGCCGTCGCGCCGAAGGCGCCTGATGTTCTCGACCACAAGCCGATGATCCTGCTCATGATATCAGGGTCGGAATGGGCGACGAGGTTGCCGCCGGCATCGATGATGTAGGCCCGCGCCCGCGGCGAGATCTCCCCTGCGTCGAGCAGCCGGCTGACGGTCTGCAGGTGAATGTTGATGCCGAGCACCACCTTTCCGTCGTCCCGCATCGGGGCGGCGATCGTCAGCGTCGGAACATGCAGCGTTCCGGTGATATAGGGTCCGACGGACACCGGCACGCCGTCTTGAATGACGGCTTGATACCAGGGGCGCTGCCGCGGATCGAAGGAGGTATCCTCGACATTCCGCTCCGCGATCACCGCGGCATCCTTGTCGAGAAAGGCCAGCGTCGAGATGGTGTCGGCCGCGTTTCTGCGTGCGATCATTCTGATCGCGAAGGCCGCATCATCGGGTGCGGCAAGCGTCTGGCGAACGTCGCGCCGGGCCGTGTTGATCACCTGCAGGTAGGAGCCGTCGGGATAGCCGGCGTAAACGCTGGTGGCGTTGGGGACGTTTCGCAGAACCTCCTGAAGGAACTGCTGTTTTGCCTTGATGTCCCGAGGCGGCGGGGACACCAGCTGCGGCAGGGTGGATGCCAGCGCCACGGCCTCGGTGCCGCTTTGCAGCGTATTGCGGTATCCCTCGATCAGCCGCAAGCTCATGGCGCGCATCTGCTGCGCGCCGGCACTGACCGCAGCATCGCTCCCGCGGCTGAACGCCATCCAGATGATCGGCGCCGATGTGCACAGCAGCGACGCGACGACCAGGACGCCGAGATGCAGTCTGAGCGGTTTGGACCAGCGCACGCGATTTCCCCCGAAATGCGAACACGTCTCAGCAGATATAGCGCAAGCTCTGTCCGGCATGCGCTAGCCAACGATGCCAGCTAACCGCTTTTTGAAGGCTTGCACAAGCTGGTGATATCAGCGCTCGCGCCCTGGGAATTTGGCTGTTGCTGCGCGATGTAGGGGGTAATGGAGGCTGAGCGACGAACGTCGCTGAGTTTGCCACTGCTCACCTCACCCTCCGTCCTCTTCGGGCTTGACCCGAGGATCCACGCCGTCTCCACCAGCGGATGCTGAAACGACGAATTCATTGTTCGGGAACGAGGCCATCGAGCAGGAAGTCGAGGCCTTTGCTGAAGGCGCCGTCCCAGTCATTGTCGAGCAGCAGCCGGGAGCGTTCGATGGTGGGGTAGTGTTGGCTGAGAGCCGTCAGGCGCTGCTGCGCGGCGGCTCTGTCCTCGTCCGAGAGCTCGAAGCTCGCCCGGGTGGTGGTGGCGCCGATCACGTAATTCCAGAGCGACCAGATCGCGACGTTCAGATCGGCATCGGCGACACCGGCTCTCGACAGGGTGCTGCTCAGCAGTTCCAGGCGCGCAAGGATGTTCGGGCCGAGCGCCCGGCGGGGCAGGAGCGATGCCGACCAGGGATGGCGCAGCATGGCGGCGCGCCAGTCTTTGAGCAGATGAACGACTTTCCCGCGCCAGTCTTCCGACGCATCGACTGGCGCCGGGCCGCGATAGGCGAGCACCGTGTCGAGCGCCAGGTCGAAGACCTCCTCCTTGTTGCCGACGTGCCAATAGAGGCTCATCGCGCCGGCGCCGAGGCGATCGGCCAGCCGGCGCATCTTCAAACCGTCGAGCCCATCGGCATCCAGCAGTTCGATGGCGGTCGCCACGATCCGTTCCAGCGACAGGGGCTGTTCGCTGCGCGGCTCCGGCCCGGACGGGGGCGACGGAGCTTTCCGTTGAGGCCGCGTGTTCCCGGCGCCGCTGCGTTTGGCTGCCATCCGTTTTCCCTACTGATCAGATTGTCGATTTAAGCCGACAATGCGGCGAATGTCGATGCTGACGGATTGACTCGTACGCTGTACGATGCAAGTTAATCGTACGATGTACGAGTCAATCACATAGGCGACAAACCGACGTTCAATCCTGCCGGCTGCGGGGAGGTGGCCCGCAGTCCTCAACGCTCAAGAGAAAATCATGTCACACGCAATCACACATCTGCTCATCGGAGGGCTCATCTTCATGACCATTGGAATTCCTGCGAAAACTGCCGCCAGCGAGGCCAATCTCAAGCTGACCATCGTCAATCCGAAAAACCTCTACGATCCCTCGCCGAATGGCTACAGCACGGCGGTGATCGTGCCGAGGGAAGGCCGGCTGGCCTATATCTCCGGGCAGGGCGGCCAGGACAGCACCGGCGCTTTGTCGCCCGACTTCGCCGTTCAGGTGAAGCAGGCCTACGCCAATCTGCGCAGCGCCCTCGACGCGCTTGGCGCCAGGCCCGATCAGGTCGCCAAGCTGACGGTCTTCGTGGTCGATCACGATATGTCCAAGCTTCAGGTGTTGACAGAGAACGTCAAGGAAATGTTCGGCGCAGCCCTGCCGGCGCAGACCTTGATTCCCGTTCCCAAGCTGGCGATCGACCCCATGCTCTTCGAGGTCGAAGCCGTCGTCCTTTTGGACTAGCGGTGGTTGGAATTGCGGGCGGCGGCAGCGCCGTCCGTCAACCCAGAAGGCGACCGGGAACGGGATCAACATCGGATGGATCGGGTGGCCGAAGGCGCTGCCGGGAAGTCGGCAAGCAGAAATTGCTCTCCGTAAGACAGATGCGCCTTACACCCTATTCATCTCGGGCGCACTATTCATCCCGGAAGGCTCGGTTGATCTGGTCTGTGAGCGGTTTGATCAAATAGGACAGCGCGGTACGCTCGCTGGTCCGGATGAAGGCCTCGGCCGGCATGCCCGGCAGCAGCGTCAGACCATCCAGCTTCTTCAGTTCTTCAGGCGCCACGGCTATACGCACGAGGTAGTAGGAAAGCCCGGTGCGCTGGTCGGTGGTGAGGTCGGCGGCGACGAGGCTTACATGGCCATTCAGCTCCGGCGTGGTGCGCTGGTTGAAAGCCGACATGCGCAGCACCGCCCTCTGGCCGATCTGGAGTTGATCGATGTCCTTCGGCGCGATCCGCACCTCCAGCGCCAGCTTGTCATTTTCCGGCACGACCAGCATGATCGGATCGGCGGGCGTCAGGACGCCGCCGATCGTATGCGCTTGGAGCGAATGGACGATGCCGGACTGCGGAGCGACGATGTCGGTGCGCTTCAGCTCGTCCTCGGCGGCAATCTTGCGCTCGACATACTCGCCGATCTGCGCCTGCGTATCGCGCAGTTCCCGTCCGACCTCGGCCTTCAGATCCTGATCGACCTGGAGAATCTGGAGGTTCGTCTCGGTGATGCGGCCGGCAGCCTGCGCCTCAGCGGCGATCTGCTCGCCGCGGTCACCGCCGAAGGTGGCGCGCTGGGTCTTGAGGCTGTTGAGCCGCTGGTCCGACACCGCACCCTGCACCCGCAGGGAGGTGAGGGAGGCGATTTCCTTGTCGAGCACCTCGATGCCCTCGGTATAGGCGATCTCCTGCGCCTTCACGCCCTCGATCTCGTGCTGGTACTGAAGAATGCGTTCGCGCAGTTGCGCTGTCTTGCTTCGCAGCGCCTCGCGGCGGATGGTGAAGAGCCGTTCCTCTCCGCGCAGGATCGCGGCGATTTCGGGATCGTCGCGCCGGGTCAGCAGGCTGTCAGGGAACATGATCGCCGGCAGGTCGTCGCGTTCGGCCTCGAGCCGCGCGAAGCGCGCCTGGAATTCATCCAGCCGTCGCGTGACGATCGCCAGATTGGCGCGCGTCGCCGTGGCGTCGAGCCTGAGCACCACGTCGCCGGCTTTTACCTCCGAGCCCTCGTGAACCAGGATTTCGCCGACCACGCCGCCGGTTGGATGCTGAACCTTCTTCACATAGGAGTCGACCACGAAGCTCCCGGGCGCCACCACGGCTCCGGCGAGGTTCGTCGTCGATGCCCAGCCGCCAACGCCGACGACAAGGCCGCCACACATCACGAGGGTGCCGAGCAAGTGCCGGCGAATGGAAGCGGAAAGGCCGCCGTCCCTGTCAATCCCGGTCATGGATCACTCCATCGTCATTTTGTTTCAAGCGTTCCAAGCTGTCTGCGCGCCGTATTCGTCTGGAGCCTGTTTCCTGCCTCTGCACGGCTCCTTGCCGGAGCAGGAGCCACCTGCAGAACCTTTGACAGCACCTCGTCTTTCGGACCGAAGGCGCGCTGGCGGCCACCCTCCATCATCAGCACCTTGTCGACGACGCTGATCGCGCTCGGCCGGTGCGCGACGACGATCGCGATGCCGCCGCGCTCGCGAACCGAGACGAGGGCCCTGACCACGGCTGCCTCGCCCTCGGCGTCGAGGTTGGCGTTCGGCTCGTCCATCACCACGAGGAAGGGATCGCCATAAAGCGCGCGGGCGATGCCGATACGCTGGCGCTGACCGGCCGACAGCGCGGAGCCGCCTTCGCCGATTGAAGTCTCATAGCCCTTCCCGAAGGAAAGGATCAATTCGTGCGCGCCCGCCGCTTTCGCCGCTGCCACGATCGCCTCCGGATCGGGATCATCCTCGAACCGGGCGATGTTCTCGGCGATGGTGCCGTCGAACAGTTCCACGCCCTGCGGCAGATAGCCGATATGGCGGCCAAGCGCCTCGTTGTCCCAATGGTCGAGGCTGGCCCCGTCCAGGCGGACATTGCCGGCCGCCGGCGCCCATGCCCCGACCAGCACCCTTGCGAGGCTCGACTTGCCCGAGCCGGACGGCCCGATGATGCCGAGTGCGGTTCCGCGCTCCATGACAAAGCCGACGCCGCCGACATTTGGCTTGCGTTCGCCGGGAGGAACGATGATGAGCTCTTCGGCGCGCAGTTCCCGCACCGGCTTCGGCAGCGGCAAGGCCGACCGTTGTTCCGGCACCTTCTTCAGCATGTCCTGTAGCCGGGCCCAGCTCTGCCGCGCCATAAGGAAGGGCTTCCAGTTGGCGATGGCGAGATCGACCGGCGCAAGCGCACGGCCCATCATGATCGAAGCGGCGGTCATCACGCCGGGCGTCGCGACTTGATTGATGACCAGCCATGCGCCGACGCCGAGCATCGTCGATTGCAGGATGGCGCGCAGCGCCTTCGCAAGGCCGCCAAGGCCGCCCGTGACATCGCCCGCCCGGCGGTTCGCCTTGAGATAGTCGGAATTGGCTTTCTGCCAGCGCGCGCCGATCCGGCGCGAAAGACCCATCGCATGGACGACCTCAGCATTGCGGCGAGCGGCTTCCATGAGCCCGTTGCGGGCCATGTTGTGGGTCGTCGCCTCCTTGATTGCCTTCTGCGAAAGGATGTTCGTCAGCAGCGTCAGCGACACCAGCACGATCGCCCCGGCAAGCGCCGTGATGCCGAGCCAGAAATGGAAGATGAAGCAGATGCCGAGATAGAGCGGGATCCACGGAAGGTCGAAGAGCGCCGTCGGGCCGGCGCCCGACAGGAAGCCTCGCACATTATCGAGATCGCGCAGCGGCTGCAGACCGTCGCCGGGCATACGGGCGATGAGCGGCAGGCGCGTCACCGCCGCATGCACCCGGTCCGAAAGTTCCCGGTCGAAGCGCTCGCCGATGCGCAGCAGAATGCGCGAGCGAAGGATGTCGAGCGCCGCCTGAAAACCGTAAAGCCAGAGCGCGAGAACACCGAGGCCGACCAGCGTCGGAACGCTTCCGCTCGCCAGAACCCGGTCGTAGATCTGCAGCATGAACAGCGGCGCGGTCAGCGCCAGCAAGTTGATAACGAAGCTCGCGGCAACAAGACTGCCGAAAACACCCAGGTTCAGGAAAGCAAACATGATACTTCTCTTTCACAGTACCTCAGGCGGCTTTTCCCGTGCTTCCGTCCTGCCGATCGAAAAGATCGGCTGTGGCCCGCCACCGCGAACCGCCGCGGTGGCGACATGGCGGGAAAGCGGGCCTCCATTTTGATCAGAGGAGGAAATCCGAACTCGTCAGGCCCAGGTTTGTGCCTGTCAAGACGATCGTCGTTTCGTCGGTATTCGTGTCTCCGTTGCTATCGAAGTGAAGGATCGTGTTGCCGCCGCTTTCGGTGTACCAGGCACTGTGGGTCGTGGCCGTCGTTCCACTCCAGGCGAAGGCTTGATCGCCTGGAGTGTTGGGGTTGAGCGTATACGCGTCGAGCCCGCTCACATCGATCTTGTCAAACCCATGGTGGAAGTCATGGATCGTGTCCGGGGCGCCGGACGTGCTGTCCCCCGCCAAGGTAAACACAAATGTATCATTGCCGGAGCCACCCCAAAGGTCATCCTGCTCGGCGCTGCCATTGAGGGTGTCGTTGCCGGAGCCCCCGTACAACGTGTCCAGGCCTTGGCTTCCGATCAGTATGTCGTTGCCCGCCTGGCCGTAGAGCGCATCGGCCCCGTTGTTTCCATTCAGCGTGTCGTTACCTGCCTGGCCATAAAGCGTATCACCAGAGTTGCCGCCGCTGATGGTATTGTCAGCCGCATTTCCGACCTTGATATCGACACCGTTGGTTTCGCCCCAATTTGTCGTTGTAGCGGTCGCTGTGTCCGTATCGTGGTCATTGCTCGTATCGCTGTCGCTTTCGATCACGTCGATGATGCCGAGATGGAAAGTATGCGAGGCATCCGGCGTGCCGCCGACCGTTGCATCATTCACGTTCACGGTCACGTCGTAGCCGGCCTTCGCTTCGAAGTTCGCGCCACCGTTGAAGTACAGCGCGCCGTTCAGGATCGTGAATGACGCGACGTCACTTCCAGACAGCGACAGCACGTTGTTTCCGGAATCGACATCCGTCACCGCAATATCGGCAACTTTGATCACGCCGCCATTTTCGGGCGTCGACGTGACTGTGTTCGACAACACAACCGCCGTCGGGGCGTCGTTGACCGCATCAAGCGTAAAGCTCTGCGTTGCCGGCACACTGCCGCCATGGCCGTCGATGACGGTATAGCTGAGGCTGACCGGGCCGTTGTAGTTGGCATCCGGCGTAAAGGTCCAGCTGCCGTCATTGTTGTTGACCAGGGCGCCATGATTGGCGCTGAGGCCGGAGACCGACAGCGGATCGCCGTCGACATCGGAGAAGCCGGCCAGCAGGTCAGCGGCGCTGATCGTGTAGGCCGTGTCCTCGCTGCCTGCGACCAGCGTCGCCGCATTGCCGCTGAGAACGGGCGCGTCGTTGACCGCATCAAGCGTGAAGCTCTGGGTTGCCGGCACACTGCCGCCATGGCCGTCGATGACGGTATAGCTGAGGCTGACCGGGCCGTTGTAGTTGGCATCAGGCGTAAAGGTCCAGCTGCCGTCATTGTTGTTGACCAGGGCGCCATGATTGGCGCTGAGGCCGGAGACCGACAGCGGATCGCCGTCGACATCGGAGAAGCCGGCCAGCAGGTCAGCGGCGCTGATCGTGTAGGCCGTGTCCTCGCTGCCTGCGACGAGCGTCGCCGCATTGCCGCTGAGGACGGGCGCGTCGTTGACCGCATCAAGCGTGAAGCTCTGGCTTGCCGGGACACTGCCGCCATGGCCGTCGATGACGGAGTAGCTGAGGCTGACCGGGCCGTTGTAGTTGGCATCCGGGGTGAAGGTCCAGGTGCCGTTATTGTTGTTGACCAGGGCGCCGTGGTTGGCGGTCAGGCCGGAGACCGACAGCTGGTCGCCGTCGACATCGGTAAAGCCGGCCAGCAGATCAGCGGCGCTGATCGTGTAGGGTGTGTCCTCGCTGCCGGCGGCCAGCGTCGCTGCATTGCCGCTGAGGACGGGGGCGTCGTTGACCGCATCAAGCGCAAAGCTCTGCGTCGCTGGCACGCTGCCGCCATGGCCGTCGATGACGGTATAGCTGAGACTGACCGGGCCGTTGTAGTTGGCATCAGGCGTAAAGGTCCAGCTGCCGTCATTGTTGTCGACCAGGGCGCCGTGGTTGGCGGTCAGGCCGGAGACCGACAGCGGATCGCCGTCGACATCGGAGAAGCCGGCCAGCAGGTCAGCGGCGCTGATCGTGTAGGCCGTGTCCTCGCTGCCGGCGACCAGCGTCGCCGCATTGCCGCTGAGAACGGGCGCGTCGTTGACCGCATCAAGCGCAAAGCTCTGGGTTGCCGGCAGACTGCCGCCATGGCCGTCGATGACGGTATAGCTGAGGCTGACCGGGCCGTTGTAGTTGGCATCAGGCGTAAAGGTCCAGCTGCCGTTGTTGTTGTCGACCAGGGCGCCGTGATTGGCGCTGAGGCCGGAGACCGACAGCGGATCGCCGTCGACATCGGAGAAGCCGGCCAGCAGGTCAGCGGCGCTGATCGTGTAGGCCGTGTCCTCGGTTCCCGCCGAAAGCGTCGCCGCATTGCCGCTGAGGACCGGCGCGTCGTTGACCGCACCAAGCGTGAAGCTCTGGGTCGCCGGCACACTGCCGCCGTTTCCGTCGGTGACGGTGTAGCTGAGGCTGACCGGGCCGTTGTAGTTTTCGGCCGGGGTGAAGGTCCAGGTGCCGTTATTGTTGTCGACCAGGGCGCCGTGATTGGCGGTCAGGCCGGAAACCGACAGCTGATCGCCGTCGACATCGGTAAAGCCGGCCAGCAGATCAGCGGCGCTGATCGTGTAGGCCGTGTCCTCCGTGCCTGCGGCCAGTGTCGCCGCATTGCCGCTGAGGACGGGGGCGTCGTTGACCGCCGCCAGGGAGAAGCTCTGGGTCGCCGGGACACTGCCGCCATGGCCGTCGATGACGGTATAGCTGAGGCTGACCGGGCCGTTGTAGTTGGCATCCGGGCTGAAGGTCCAGGTGCCGTTATTGTTGTTGACCAGGGCGCCATGGTTGGCGCTGAGGCCTGAGACCGACAGCTGGTCGCCGTCGACATCGGTGAAGCCGGCCAGCAGGTCGGCGGCGCTGATCGTGTAGGGCGTGTCCTCGGTGCCGGCCGAAAGCGTTGCTGCATTGCCGCTGAGGACCGGTGCATCGTTGACCGCCGCTAGCGTGAAGCTCTGCGTCGCCGGCACACTGCCGCCATGACCGTCGGTGACGGTGTAGCTCAGGCTGACCGGGCCGTTGTAGTTGGCATCCGGCGTAAAGGTCCAGGTGCCGTTATTGTTGTTGACGAGGGCGCCATGGTTGGCGGTCAGGCCTGAGACCGACAGCTGGTCGCCGTCGACATCGGTGAAGCCGGCCAGCAGGGCAGCGGTGCTGATCGTGTAGGGTGTGTCTTCGCTGCCGGCCGCAAGCGTCGCCGCATTGCCGCTGAGGACCGGCGCGTCGTTGGCTCCGTTGATCACAACCTTCAGCGTGCCGACGCTGAGCGTGCCGTTCGACATCTTGATCGTATACTGGATCGTGTCCTGGAACGTTTCTCCGGCATTGAGCGCGTTGATCTGCGCGCGTAGACCGGCTGCGTCATAGTGGATCTTGTTGTCATTGCCGATCCAGAATGTTGCTCCCATTTGGCTGGTTTGGCTGAAGCTTACGCCCACGCCGTCCTGGATCAGCAGGTCCTTGTTGTAATCGACAAACGCCTTGTTGGTAACGACGATCGCTGCCCCTCCGTCGTCGTTTTTGACGCCGTCATCGACCGAATAGATTGTCGTCTTCACGCCGCCCCCGCTTGCGGCCAAGACGTCGAACGCGAACTGAAGGCTGCCGTCCTCGGTGCCGGATTGTGTCAGATCGGCTGCCGCGCCTGAATTCGAAAACGTGACGGTCGTGCCTGAAACTGTCGTAGTCGCCATTACAAATTTCCCCCCAGTGATACTGCAAACGACAAAGTGTTCGCCCCAGCTGTTATTGTTAATCCGGGCGCGCCCACCCATCCCCGACGCAATCGCGGAATAAACATGCCCATCTTGACGGTATATTATATTTTTACAAATAGTAATCCATGCAATACATATAACGCTACAAACTATACAATAGAGTTAGGTTGATTGTGCATATAGTTAATTGACCAATGCATGGGATTATTTGCGCCAGCATCCATATGGCAACCTGCACTTCCGGTTTATCGGCACGGAAGAGTTCCACCCGGCACCAACTGGGCCGGGTCTGCAGCTCGACAGGTTTCGTGAGCGAAGCGAGCTCGCGAGGCGGTGGACTGGCCCGCGAGCTTTATGAAATTGTGCGCGGATGCAGGGGGAACTACCGGACGGGCGATCTCGCATCGAAAGGCTTGAAAATTTCCGATGGACCTTGTCGATTGCAGAACCGTAAAATCGACAACCGTCTGTCAACACGGAACAATCACATGCCGATCTTTCATGCCAAGTGTAGCTGCGGCGCCCTGTCCCTGGAGGTCGATGGCGATCCTTTGCACAATCACATCTGCACCTGCAGACGTTGCCAGCGCGCATCCGGCAGCGTGCTTTCCCACAATGTATGGTTCCGCGAGGAGAATGTCCGGGTCGTTTCCGGAGACTATTCCGTATGGTATCCGCAGGGCGAAAACACAGCTGATGTGATGAAGGCGTTTTGCCGGATCTGCGGCGGCGGTGGATTTTCGAAATCCGGATCATATTTCCCCGGCTCGGTCGTCATCGCGGGCGGCACATTTGCCGATCCGTCCTTTCCCGCGCCGGATCATGTTCATTGGTGGAATAGTCGCCCCCACTGGATCGATCTGGCCGAGGCGATCGAGCGTCATGCCGACGAGTGAATTCGTTCGAGCAGCTCAAGACCTGGAATGACGGAAGTCGGGGCGGGCGGTTTCGCTAAACGGCCAGCCGACGGCTCAATCCGTCTTCGGCTGGCCGGGGATCTGTCCGTAAGCCGTCAGGATGGCCTTGATCAGGCCCGGGAAGCGCTCATCGAGCTCGGCGCAGCGGGTTTGATTGCGCATCTCGATACCCTGGCGTTCGCTGAGGATCAGGCCGGATTCGCGCAGCACCTTGAAATGGTTCGACAGCGACGACTTCGGGATGACGCGCTCGCCGAGTTGGCCAAGCGCAGAACAGGTCCCGCCGCAGCCGGCACCGGAAAGCCAGGCGAAAATTGCGGCGCGCTCCGGATCGGAAAGCGCATAGAGGATCGCCTCGGGCCGGATGTCCTCTAATGCGGGGTGAAAGAGCGGTCTCATGAATTTTATATAGCGACCCTTGACATTAAGATCAACAGTTCCGAATTTCTGAACTACGGAACAAGGCCGCCAGTTTCGACGGCAGTCCGGATCAGAAGGAATTGAATATGGCTAAGCTTACGGGAAAGGTCGCTGTGGTCACGGGGGCCTCCAAAGGCATTGGCGCCGCGATTGCCAAGGCGCTTGCGGCCGAAGGTGCGCAAGTGGTGGTGAATTACGCTTCGAGCAAGGCCGGAGCAGATGCCGTCGTTGAGGCGATCAGCGCGGCCGGCGGCAAGGCGATCGCCGTCCAGGGCGACGTCTCGAAGGCCGAGCAGGCGCAGGGCCTGGTCGATGCCGCCGTCAAGCAATTCGGCAAGCTCGACGTGCTGGTCAACAATTCGGGCGTCTACGAATTCGCGTCGATCGAGGAGGTGACCGAGGAACATTATCGCCGCATCTTCGACGTCAACGTTCTCGGCGTTCTCCTGACCACCCAGGCGGCGGTCAAGCACCTCGGCGAGGGCGGCAGCGTCATCAACATCTCCTCGGTGGTCACCAGCATGGCCCCGCCCGCCAGCGCCGTCTACACCGGCACCAAGGGCGCGCTGGAGGGCATCAACAGCGTGCTGGCCAAGGAGCTCGGCCCGCGCAAGATCCGCGTCAACGCCATCCTGCCTGGAATGGTCGAGACCGAGGGCGCGCACACGGCCGGCGTCATCGGCTCGGATTTCGAGCAGGTCGTCGTCGGCCAGACGCCGCTCGGCCGCGTCGGCCAGCCGGATGATATCGCCGGCGTCGCCGTCTTCCTCGCTTCCGACGACGCCCGCTGGATGACCGGCGAACGGCTGGCTGCCAGCGGTGGTTTTCGCTAAGGCCGGCTGATGACGCGCGCGTCTTGACGGCGCGCGCTGCCCGCCTGAGAGACTCTACACTCCCCTTGGCAATCAAAGCTCCCACATCGTTAAGCCCCGCCGCACTTTCCGACTAAAGGCCCAGGCCCTCAGCCTTCAGGAACAAAGTCCGCATGGCGAGGTTGGTGTTGCGATACAGCGCAAAACCCTGGGAGAAACTCATGCGGAAATCTCTTCAATTCATACTGGTCGGCCTCGCCGCCATGACCGGCCTGACGATCTCGCCGACGATCGCGGCTGCGCAGGATCTGGAATTGCGGGTCGGCCCCGGCGGCGTCGGTGTTTACGATCGGGATCGCGACCGTGATCGCTACGACCGGTACGACCGCCGTGGTCGGCGCGGCTGCGATCCTAACGATGCGCTCGATATCGCCCGCAGCGAAGGACTTCGCCGGGCGCAGATTGTCCGCATGTCGCCGCGCGCAATCGTCGTCCAGGGGATGACGCGCCGAGGACCGGATCGGATGACCTTTGCCAACCGGCGCGGCTGCCCGGAAATCTGATATGGCGTGAGCGGCAAGATGGACGGGCCGCGTTTGCGAGCCCGGTGCGGAACCTTTGGGCGCGCCGGACATTGCTGCCCATGCAGCGCTCTGCATGGGTCGGCTGCAGTCTTTCAACCATGGGAGGATTCATCATGATGAGCGGTCAATTGAAGGCGCTTCTCGCCGTTCTTGCCGTTGCCGGCTACCAGAACAGAGACAAGATCGGGGAACTCCTGCGCGGCATTCAGAATCCGCAGTCGGCCGGCGCCGGCGGCCAGCAGCCCGGTGGGCTTGGCGGCATCCTCGGCGGCCTCGGGGGCTCCGGTGGTTTGGGTGGACTTCTCGGCGGGCTGACCTCCGGCAGCATCGTCAGCGGCGGTCTCGGCGATCTCCTGAAGACCTTTCAGCAGAACGGCCATGGCGACAAGATCGACTCATGGGTAAGACCCGGCCAGAATGCCGATATCAACGACGGCCAGCTCGCCGAAGCCCTCGGTCCGGATGTCCTGAACGAGATCGCCCGGAACACCGGCCTGTCGCGAGACGAGATTCTCGGGCGGCTGAGCCGCGATCTCCCCAAGGCCGTCGACGATCTGACGCCGGAGGGGAAGCTGCCGACCGCCGAGGAGGATTTCTTGTCGTCGGCGAGCCAATCGACCACGTCGCCTCGGCCGGGTGGCATTTAGGTTTGCGCTAAGGGGCGCGCGGCCGGCCGGCAGCCGGCGCGCGTCAGCTCATATATCGCTGATTTGCCGAAGCTTTCACCCCACCCTCCGTCCTCCTCGGGCTTGACCGGAGGATCCACGCCGGCCCCCATCGGCGGTGGGCATGGATTCCAGGCTCAAGGCCTGGAATGACGGAGATTGGGGATGTGTTGGGGTGCTACACTCGCCGCTGGCGCGCGTGATGATTGCGGTCGGACTTGATGAGGATTCTGCGGCGCGATAAATCACCTGTTGCCATCAACGCGGATCGCCCCGAAGTGAACAAGAGACATCGCAGCTCCGATACTTCCGCACCCCATGTTTTCACACGCAGCGCCATCGCGTCAGATATTGCCTGGTTGCCTGACATGGTTGCCCTTGGAAAACCATCGATTGCTGCTGAAGCCTATATCCAGGCCTATCTGGCGGATCCCGCCGAATGGTACTGGTCGACGATCCTGCTTCACGATCCGGAAGAGATGGTCTTGAAGCGGGTTCTCGCCATTGTCGAGCAAGCCAAATTGCCCGATCACGAGGAGGCGCTCGGTCAATTGGGCGCCGGCCCGCTCGAAGACATGATGTCGGATGAACTGCTGGATCATTTGCAGCATTGGCTGCCGTTCACGCCCGCCATGCGTTACGCGCTGAGTCAGGTTCGCATGTCTGCCGAACATCCCGCCTTGCAACGGCGATTAGAGGCGATGCTTTCGCGGTAGTGCCTGCGCTGGCGGGCGGGCATGGTTGAGGAGGGGGATCAGGGAGCGCACCGACGCTCTCCTTCCGCCATACGTCGCTGATTTGCCGCAGAGTTCACCCCACGCTCCGTCCTCCTCGGGCTTGACCCGAGGATCCACGCCGGCCACCCATCAGCAACGGGCATGGATTCCAGGCTCAAGGCCTGGAATGACCGAGGTTGGGGGTGTGTTGGGTGTCACACTCGCTGTTGGCGGATGGCAGACTTATTTCGGCAGGGATGTCCGAAGAAACGCATAAACGCTGCGGATTGACTTTGCTGCGGCGTCCGGATTGTATTTTTCGATATGCCCCAACACCCTTCTTCCCACCGCGAATTCCGGGGCATCAAAATTGTGATAAACGCCCTTGTAGAGATTGAACTCGATGGGCGGGGCATCGTCACCAATACGGGCGAGCCTCTTGCGGCATGGCTCAGCCGGGCTCCAATTGTCTCGGTCGCCGCTTAAAATCAGGGTCGGCACCGTCGCATCGCCCTGACTGGCGGCGCAGGCCGGATAGTAGGCGACCGCCGCCTTGAATTTGTGCTCCATCAGTTGTTCGTTCCCTTCGATCTTTGTGGCCTCCAGCGTCGCGGTGCCGCCCGTGGAAAAGCCCATCAGGGCGACGCGCCTGATCTCGACGAAGCTCGATTTCGATAGGAAATTCAAAGCGCCATAGGCGTCGAAGACCCGATCGGGGAGAGGGCTTCGGCAGGTGTCCTGGATATTGCGGGTGGTGAAGCTATCGACGACCAGCACGACGTAACCCCAAGAGACCAGCCGCTTCGGCCAGAGGTCCTTGACGCTCGGGCGCATGCCCTCGCATCCATGCATGACGACGACCGCCGGGAAGGGACCGTCGCCGCGAGGGCGGGACAGATAGCCGAGCAGGGGCGTGCCTGGCGGCTGGGAGAGAAATTCTCCCTGTTCCGTAGCCTTGCGAATTCGAAAGGCGCTGAGTTTGACGGGAGCACTTTCGAACCGCACCAATTCGTCGGCCTCGGCTGGGTTTTCGGCAAGCGTGACGCCGAGACAGGCGGCAAGGCAACGAAAAAGTCTCGCGGTTTTCACTGACGCCTCCATCGTTTGAGCGACAGAATGCTAATTTTACGCCGGACTTGACGGTTGGCAAAGGCGCTGATGGGGTTGGGCGGGAAAGAGTTCACTGTTTCTCACGGAGTTCACCCCTTGCTCCGTCCTCCTCGGCCCGAGCATTCACGTCTGGCCTCCATCAGCCGCGGGCATGGATCCTCGGCTCAAGGCCGAGGAGGACGGAGGGTGGGGTGGCGTTTTCGCCAAACTTGTCGAATAGCGGATTCGGCCTCCAACTGGGTCGGGCAGAGCAGAGTTTTAGGCTGACCTTGGACCACGCTTGAAAGGCCTTGATCACCCCCCGGCAAGTCGGTTAAGCCTACCGTAAATCCAAGCTGCGAGATTTGAATCCAGAGGTGAGGTCGGCTAAGTCGGCGTCGGCCTGCGGTTGGCTGCGCCTTTCGCTAAGGCTTGCGAACCGGCCGCGGTCAATGAGCGCAACCGCTATTTCTCACGGAGTTCCCCCCTTGCTCCGTCCTCCTGGGGCTTGACCCAAGGATCCACGCTGGCTTCCATCAAGTGGCGGGCATGGACCCTCGGCTCAAGGCCGAGGAGGACGGAGGGTGGGGTGGCGTTTTCGCCAAACTTGTCGGATAGCGGATGGCATTCTGCCGCCACTTGGTCGGGCAGGCTTGATTCTAAACTGGGCCACATTAGCGCTTGATCACCCCCCGGCGGATCATTTATCACTACCGCAAATCCAAGCTGCGAATATTGAATCCGAAGGCAATGTCGATGATCACGTCGGTATCGCACTTCGATCGCATGCATTCGCCGAGGCTCCCCGGCCAGCGTTACCGAACGCCACTGCGGGTTTGGCACAGTGCTCATCCCTTGCTCCGTCCTCCTCAGGCTTGACCCGAGGATCCACGTTGGCCTCCGCCAGACGTGGGCATGGATCCCAGGCTCGAGGCCTGGGATGACGGAGGGTGGAGGGAGGTTTTCGCCAAGCCTATCGGAGCTAAGCGTGTCCCTGCGGCAGTGTCAGCAAGCCCACCCCTTCATAAGGAGAACTGCAATGGACGCTTCGATTGCGCCGGCCTCGCGGGCCGCCGTGGTGACGCCGAATGACAGTGCGATTGTCGGTGCGCGTGCTCTTTATATCGGTACCGCAGGCGATGTGGCGATTGCGCCGCGGCGGGATATGGACCCGGTGATTTTCAGGAGCGTGCCGGCCGGGACGATTCTGCCCGTGCATGCGGCCATCGTGGCGCTTACCGGGACGACGGCGTCCAATATCGTCGCGTTGTTCTAAGCCGTTCCGAAGCAGAGCATGGGCAGGCCGACCAAGTTCACCCAGGCGCTGGCCGAGAAGATCTGCGATCGCATTGCCGATCGGGAAAGCCTGCGGTCGATCTGCCGGGATGAGGATATGCCGGCGAAATCGACGGTGCTCTCCTGGCTCGCCGATGACGGCAAGGCGGCGTTTCGGGCGCGCTATGCGCTGGCGCGCGAGATCCTGGCCGACGGCTTCGTCGACGAGCTGGTCGAGATTGCCGACGACCGCAGCAATGACTGGATCGAGAAGAAGAACGCGGCCGGCGAGACCACCGGCTGGCAGGAGAATGGCGAGGCGATCCGGCGCTCGCAACTGCGCATCGCCACCCGCCAATGGGTCGCCGAGAAGCTGCGGCCGAAGAAATACGGCTCGAAAGCCGAGCCCGAACAGGGCGCGAGCGGCGAAGTCTCGCAATTGCTGGAAGATATCAATGGCAAAACCCGCGGACTTCCAAACGGCGGTTGACCAGTTTTCCGACTGGCGCTGGCGGCTGAACAATCTCTACTGGATCACCGACAAATCCGGCCGGCGCGTCAGGTTCGAGATGAACTGGACGCAGATGACGTTTTTCGAGGAGATGCATTATCTCAACGTGCTGCTGAAGGCCCGCCAGCTCGGTCTGACCACCTTCATCCAGATCTTCATGCTCGATGCCTGCGTCTTCAACCGGGATATCCGCGCCGGCACCATCGCCCATACGCTCGGCGACGTGCAGACGATCTTCCGGGACAAGGTCAAATATCCCTACGACAATCTGCCGGAAGGTATCCGCAACGCCGTGCCAATTGTCCGGACCAACCAGGCCGAACTGCTGCTCGCCAACAATTCGAGCATCCGCGTCGGCACCTCGCTGCGCTCGGGAACGCTGCAATATCTGCACATCTCCGAATACGGCAAGCTGTGCGCCAAATATCCCGACAAGGCGCGGGAGGTGCGCACCGGCGCGCTGAATACGGTGCAGGCCGGCCAGCTTGTGTTCATCGAAAGCACGGCGGAGGGCCAGGAAGGGCATTTTTACGCGCTCTGCGACGATGCCCAGGTGAAGCAGCGCCAAGCGCTGGAGCTGACCGAACTCGACTTCAAGTTCCATTTCTTCCCCTGGTGGAAGGAGCCGCAATATGCGATCGCGCCTCATGGCGTCATCATCAGTGAGGCTTTCGCCAAATATTTCGGCCAACTGGCCAAACAGGGCATTACCCTGACGGAGGGGCAGAAGGCCTGGTACGTCAAGAAGGCCGAAACCCAGCTCGGCGACATGAAGCGCGAATATCCCTCGACGCCGGCCGAGGCTTTCGAGGCGAGCGTCGAGGGCGCCTATTATGCCGACCAGATGGCGGTGGCCGATGCCGAGGAGCGCATCGGCGTCTTTCCGCATGTGGACGGTTATCCGGTTCACACCATCTCCGACATCGGCATGGACGATGCCAACAGCGTCTGGCTGTTTCAGGTGCTGCCCGGCCGCATCCGGATGATCGGTTATTTCGAGCATACCGGCACCGGCATGGACGGCATGCTCGACGAACTGGAGCGGCGCGCGCGCGACAATGGTTATGTCTACGGCGTCCACAACATGCCGCACGACATCAAGGTCAGGGAATGGACGCGCGGCGGCATGACCCGCATCGAAATCATGCTGAAAGAGGTCAAGGCGCGCGGTCTCGGGACGGTGCGCAAGGTCGAGCGCGCCTATGTGCATGACCGCATCAACGGCACAAGGCGCATATTGGCCAAGATCGAGTTCGATCAGGCCGGCTGCGCTGACGGCATCAAATGCCTGCGCAATTACCGCAAGGATTGGGACGAGGATCTCGCCGTCTTCCGCGACGAACCGCTGCACAACTGGGCATCACACGGCGCCGATGCTTTCGGCGGGCTGGCGATCATCTTCACCGGCTTGGCGCCCGAACCGCTGAAGCCGGAGCGTAAGCCGCTGCCGACATTCCAGACGATGACATTCAACGAATTTGCCGATGCCACCCCTAGCCAGAGCGAGCGTGTTTGATGGAAGACGAGATAACGGCTTCGGAGGGCGAGCGCTGGGATCCGGCCAAGGTCGGCGCCCGTTGGCAGCAGGAGTTGGAGCGCGCCCAGCGCTATTTCAAGTCCTGGCACGACCGCTGCGTCAAGATCGAGAAGATCTATCTCGACCAGCAATCGGACCAGACGAGCGCCGCCAAGCGCCGCTTTCCGATGCTCTGGGCCAATACCTCGGTGATGCAGCCGGCCGTCTATGCCCGCGTGCCGCAGCCGGTGGTCGAGCGCCGCTTCAAGGATGCCCAGCCGGTGGCGCGCATCGCCACGGAGATCGTCGAGCGCAATCTCGCTTATACCGGCGACGAGGCCGATATCGATTCGATCATGCGGGCGGTGCGCGACGATTTCCTGCTCTGCGCCCGCGGCACGGTGTGGCTGCGCTACGAAGCCGATTTCGAGCCGCTCGATATGGGCGTCCAGCCCTCGGACCCGGCGGCAGCCCATCTATCCGAGAGTTTGCCCGGTGAGATGGGCGGGGCGCAGCCGGAAGCGATCAGCGACGAGCGTGTCTGCATCGACTACGTCCACTGGTCGGATTTCCTGCATTCGCCGGCGCGGCGCTGGAAGGATGTGACCTGGGTGGCGCGGCGCGTGCCGATGACCGAGGAGGAGATGGAAAAGCGCTTCGGCCCCGAGGCCATGGCATCGCGGGCGGCCGAAGGTTCAAGCGGCAATAAGGGCGCCAGCCAGGCGGAGCGGCTGGAGAATGAGGGCAAGACCCATGTCTGGGAGATCTGGTGCAAGAGCGAGAACTATACCGTCTGGATCGCCGACGGTTCGCCGGTGGCGCTTGAGGTCTCCGAGCCGCCGCTCGACCTGACCCATTTCTGGCCTTGCCCGCGCCCGGCCTATGGCACGATGTCGACGAGCTCGCTGATCCCGGTTCCCGACTATGTCTATTACCAGCAGCAATGCGACGAGATCGATCTTCTCACAAAGCGCATCAACAAGCTGACCGATCAGCTGCGGCTGAAGGTGTTTTATCCCTCCGGCGACGGGGCGATCTCGCCGGCGATCGAAAAGGCGATGCGGCCTGAGAACGACATGGTGATGGTGCCGATCCCGGAATGGGCGGCCTTTACCGACAAGGGCGGCTCGAAGGCAGTGGTGACATTGCCGATCGACGAGGTGCAGAAGGTGATCGTCGCCTGCATGTCCGCCCGCAAGCAGCTGATCGAGGATGTCTACCAGATCACCGGCATTTCCGACATTGTGCGCGGTGACACGCAGGCGTCGGAGACGGCGACGGCGCAGCGGATCAAGAGTCAGTGGGGCTCGATCCGCATCCGCGACCGCCAGGCCGAGCTCGCCCGTTTTGCCCGCGACATCATCCGCCTTGCCGGCGAGATCATCTGCGACCAGTTCCAGCCGGAAACGCTGATGCTGGTCAGCGGCATCAAGCTGCCCAGCATGGCTGAGAAACAGCAGGTCGAGATGCAGATGCAACAGATGCAGATGGCGGTACAGCAGGCGGCCATGCGGGCTGAGCAGACCGGCCAACCAGCGCCACCGGCGCCCGAAATGCCGCCGCAGCTGCAGCAGATGATGGGGCAGCCGACGATCGACGAGGTGGTGCAGCTGCTCCGCAATGACAGCATTCGCGGCTTCCAGATCGAGATCGAGACGGATTCGACCATCGAGCCCGACGAGGATGCCGAAAAGCAGCGCCGCATGGAATTCGTCCAGATGGTCGGCGGCTTCATGCAGCAGGCCGGCGCCATGGCGCAGCAGAGCCCGATGCTGGTGCCGGTGATGGTCGAGACGCTGCTCTTTGCCGCCCGCGGCTTCCGGGCCGGCCGCCAGCTGGAAAGCACGCTGGAGCAGGTGGGGGCCCAGCTCTCGCAGGCGGCAGCCGCGCCAAAACCGGAGCCGCAGCCTTCGCCTGGCGAGATGGTCAAGCTGAAAACCGCCGAGGTGAAGGCCGGCGCCGAGCAGCGCAAGGCCGAACTCAGTGTGGCAGAGGCCGAGCTCGCGCATCGCGCCGCGGTGGAGCAGGCACGCGGCGAGATGGCGGCGCAGGCATTACAGCAGATCCAGGGGCAGCAACTCCAGGCGCAGCAGCCGGCCTATCAGTGAACGGGAGCAAGGCATGAGAGAACGCTATTGCCGCGTCTGCGGCGGCTGGCACGCACTCGACCAATGGCCGCAGAACTGCCTGCCGGCGCAAAATGCGGCGCAGTCGGATCTGCCGGCGCCGCATTTCGTCAGCGACAGCATCGATATCCAGTCGATGCATGACGGGAGGCATTACACCTCGAAAGCCAGGCTGCGTTCGGCTTACCGGGCAGCCGGGGTGGTCGAGATCGGCAACGAAAAGCCGCAGCCGATCGAACAGCCGAAGACGGATCCCGCCGCAATCCGCAACGAATTGCGGCGGGTTTATACCGAATACAACGCCTGAACCGGGCATCAATCCCCGACATAGGAAATTTCCCCATGGATATGGAAGACCTGAACGAGGCCGGCAACGGCAGCGAAGATTTTGGCGCGTTCGACGACAAGCCATTGAGCGATAGGCCGGTCAGCATCCGCGACAGTTTGAAAGCGGCGATCGACACCGTCGAGGCCAGTGGACCGGGCGATATATCAGGCCAGCCGCGCGACGGCGAAAACGACCGCTTTCTGGCCAAGGGGCAGGAGCAAGCCTCCGCCGCTCAGCGGGCAGGGCAGGCGCCGGCGGCAAATGCCGCCCAGCAGCAGACGCTGCAGAGCCGCGGGCAGGGCGGGGAACAGCCGGCAGCCGGCGCCAGCCGGGTTCCGCCCGGCTGGTCGGCGGAAGCCAAGGCGCAGTTCACCAGCCTTCCCCACGAAGTGCAGGCGGCGATCGCCAAACGGGAACAGGAGGTCGATAACGGTTTCCGCGTTCTGCAGGATTACAAGGGGCTCGAGGAATTCACCCCGATCATCCGCCAGGCCGGCATGACCCATGCCGATGTCATGCGCCGGGCGATCGACTGGGAGAGGGCGCTGATCCACGATCCCGTCAACACCGTCGTTCACGTCGCCAGGATGGCCGGGGTCAATCTGCACGCCCTGGTCAACGGTCAGACGGGAGAGATCCTGCAGCGCCAGCAGCAGGCCCTGTCACAACAGGCCCTATCACAACAGGCAGCGCCGCAGCCTCGACACGTCAACGTCGAGGCGACGGTCGAACATGTTTTGCGGAAAAGGGACACCGAAACTCAAGTCGATGCCTTCCTTTCCGACCCGGCAAACGCGCACGCCGAAGATGTGCTCGACGACATGATCGCCCTCGTCAACGCAGGGCGGGCATTCTCGCTGCAGGACGCCTACGACGCCGCATGCTGGATGCGCCCGGATATTCGCCGGCAGTTGATCAGCCAGACTGCTCAAGCCTCCGTCCCACAACTCCAAGCCCAGAGGTCCGCAGCGGCAGATCAAGCCCGCCGCGCCTCGCGATCCATCTCTGGTTCTTCCGCGCCGGGCCCGACCCGCGATGCGGCAAGAGGCCAGCCCACCTCCATCCGCGACTCGCTGCGCGACGCCATGCGTTTTTCGCGCGGCCAAGTCTGATCAAAGGCCAATTCTGATCAAAGGAATGATCGATGCCCATTTCCCCCAACCTCTCTGAAATCGTCACCACGACGCTGCGCAACCGCAGCGGCACGGTCGCCGACGACGTGACGAAGAACAACGGTCTTCTCACCCGTCTGAACAGCCGCGGCCGCAAGAAGCCGATCTCCGGCGGCCGCACCATCGTCCAGGAATTGCAATATCAAGAGAATAGTACCTTCAAGCGCTATTCCGGTTATGACATCCTCAACGTCCAGCCCTCCGACGTCATCACCGCCGCCGAATACGATCTGAAGCAGGCCGCGGTCGCCGTCTCCATGTCCGGCCTCGAACAGCTGCAGAATTCCGGCGAGGATGCGATCCTCGATCTGCTCGAGCAGCGCATCGAGAATGCCGAAACGACGTTGAAAAACAACATCGCGCTCGATTGCTATTCCGACGGCACGGCCGACGGCGGCCGGCAGATCGGCGGCCTGCAGCTGCTGATCTCGACCTCGCCGACCTCGGGCACCGTCGGTGGCATCTCGCGCGCCACCTGGGGTTTCTGGCGCAACCAGAAATTCTCGGCCTCGGCCGATGGCGGCGCGGCCGCCACCAATGCCAACATCCAGAGCTACATGAACCGGCTCTATATGTCCTGCGTGCGCGGCTCCGACGCCCCCGATCTCGTCGTCGCCGACAACAACTTCTTCCGGCTCTACTGGGAATCGCTGCAGGCGATCCAGCGCATCACCTCGGCCGACAAGGGCATGGCCGGCTTCCAGTCGCTGCAATACATGGGCGCCGACGTGATCTTCGACGGCGGCTTCGGCGGCGGCGCGCCGCTCAACCAGATGTTCTTCCTGAACACCAAATACCTGTTCTATCGCCCGCACCGCGACCGCGACATGGCGCCGATCGGTGACGAGCGCATGAACACCAACCAGGATGCCTTCGTCCAGCTGATGGGCTTTGCCGGCAACCTCACCATGAACAACGCCTTCCTGCAGGGCGTGTTGTTCGCCTGATCGTCCACGAAAGGAACAAGCATATGTCGGTCGCATCAATCCAGTCCGATCGTCTTGGCGCGAACCCGTTCGTCGTCGAAGGCCCGATCGTTTCCGGCTCCGGTATTCCCGGGCCGAACTTCGCTCTCGGCGCGATTGCCGGCGGCGATCGTGAATCCGAATGGGTCTATTGCCAGCTGGTGCTGGCCGCGCAGACCACCCTTCAGCCCGGCCAGTGGTTCCAGTGGACCCGGGATTATGTCGCTTCGGTGCTGACTACGGCGGCTGCCGTCGTCGGCCAGCGCTGCGGCGTCTTTTCGGGGGCTGCCCAGCCGCCGACGCTGACCGGCGGTCCGGTCGGCGCCGTGACACTCGCGGCCGGCACCTATTACATCTGGCTGCAGCGCAACGGCCAGGCGCCGTCGCAGGTGGCGACCGCAACGGCGGCCCTCGTCGTTGCCGAAACCACCGCCACCGCAGGCCAGGCGAGCGCCCCGGCCTCGGCCACCGCCACCACCAAGGCGATCGCCAACGTCAACTTCGCCGCCGCCAACCAGACGTTTACGGCAACAACGGTCAACGGCTCCAACCTGCTGATGGGTATTGCCGGCCTCAGCGCCGGTTCCGGCCCGTTCATCGGCGCGGCGGTTTCCGGCACCGGCATTGCAGGCGGCACGACGATCTCGGGCATCACCTACAGCCCGAACGGCGTCGTCCAGAGCATCACGCTCTCGGCCAATGCGACGGCCAACGGCACGGGCATCACCATCACCGCGACGGGCGTGCTCGAAGCGACGCTGATGCGGCCGTTTTTGTCGAAGGTGAACTGAACCTAAGCGCCGACCTTTCTATGTTTGGTGTGCCCCTCATCCGCCTGCCGGCACCTTCTCCCCGCTCGCGGGGCGAAGGGGGCAAGCGGCGAGCTCTCCGTTCCCACAGACCTCTCGCGGGGCACGTCCCCTCTCCCCGTTTTTACGGGGAGAGGGTTAGGGTGAGGGGCAGCCACCGGCACTGACATCACAGCAGGCGCTTCCCGCGCCCATCCCATCTCCCCGCCATCAACAGCGAGACCAGCACATGCCCGACAACACCGGAATCTATGCCTCCTTCAGCCTCGAACCGGTCGAACAGACCTTTCTGACCGAGAAGGAAGGCCGGCCGATTTTTGCCGACAAGGAATTCGTCCGCATCTTCATATCGGGCGACAAACACACCGAGGTCTACCGCGAGGTGACCGACAACGACAAACAGCGTTTTGCCGACGCCTATAAGCGGTTCAAGGAAGGGGCAGCGGCCCGCGAGCAGCTGACCGGCACGCCGCTTTCGCAATGGCCCTATCTCAAGCCCAGCCAGATCAAAGAGATGGAGGCGGTCAATATTTATACCGTCGAGCAGCTGGCAGCGCTTTCCGACACCGCCAAGCAGAAGATCGGCATGGGCGCCAACGAGCTGACCGCCGCCGCTCGCGCCTATCTCGCCACCGCCGAAAGCTCCAGCGCGGCGTCCGCCTTTGCCGCCGAGAACGAGCGGCTGAAGGATGAGGTGACCCGTCTGCAGGAGCAGATGAAGGAGATGGCCACTCGCTTCGAGGCGCTGGAAAACGAAAGCGGCAGCAAGTCTCGCGGTCGGCAAGCAGCCTGAAGAATCGCTGACACAAGCGGCCCCCTCATCCGCCCTACGGGCACCTTCTCCCCGATGGGGAGAAGAGGGAATCGACACCTCGCGGCATAACCCCTTCGCCCCAGCGGGGAGAAGGTGCCGGCAGGCGGATGAGGGGGCTACACGGCACACCTTCCCCCGCCACGCCCACGCCCACGCCAACGCGCTCAACCGGAGACCCCCGCATGTCGCTCCTGACCATCATTCAGAACGTCTGCGCGGAAATCGACCTCGATCCGCCGACGGCCGTCATGTCCTCGGCGGATCCGCAGATCATGCAGCTGCGCATCCTTTCCACCCGCGCCGGCCGCGACCTGATGCGCGAGCATGACTGGTCGGCGCTGATGGTGCGGCGGCAATTCGCAGCGACCGGTGCAAATCCGGAGCCGGCCGAGCCGCCCGCCGACTGGAACCGCTTCGCCGCCAATGCCACGATCTGGAATGCCGCGCGCCTCTGGCAGCTGAACGGCCCTGTTGAGCCGCAGACCTGGCAGCGCCAGACGATCCTCAATTCCAACCCGGTGCCGCAGATCTGGCGCATGGCCGGCGGCAAGCTCGACATCTACCCGAACGTCGCGGGCGAGACGATGGAATATGCCTATATTTCCGGCTTCTGGGTGGCGGTGAATGGCGGCGCGGCCACGGCGGGCAATTGGGCCGATGACAGCGATACCGCCCGTCTTCCCGAAGATCTCCTCGAACTCTCGCTGATCTGGCGCTGGAAGCGGGCCAAGGGCCTCGATTACGGCGAGGAGCTTGCCGGTTTCGAGCGATCCAAGGAAGCGGCGATCGGCGCCGACCGCGCCGCCAGCCCCGTCGACCTCTCGCTGCCGGTGAGGAGCGGGGCGCCCGAGACTTATTGGCCCGGCACGATCACGGGGGCAAATCCATGACCCGCAGACCTGTCCCTCCGAATGGGCGCACCGGCCGCGTTTCGCCGAGCAAGGACTGGATCGCGCCGATCGGCGGCTGGCGAACCGATGTCGAGATGGCGGATATGCCCGCGGATGCCGCATTTCAGCTCGACAACTTCTTTCCCGAGGCCAACCGTGTGCGCGCCCGCTATGGTTTTCTCGCCTTTTCCACCGGCCTCGGCGGCGACGTGCAGACGGTCATTCCCTATTCCGGCGTCAGCAACAGGCTGTTTGCCGCCGCCGGCGACAAGATCTTCGACGTCACAGTTGGGGGTGCGGTCGGCGCGCCCGTCGTCTCCGGCATGGCGAGCGCCCATTGGTCGGTGCAGCAATACACCAACCCGGCCGGCCAGGAATTCCTGCGCCTCGTCAATGGCCTGGACACGCCGCTGATCTTCAACGGCACGTCCTGGACGAATAATTTTCTGGTGGGCACGGCAGCGCTCGCCACCCAGAACGTCGCCGTCCGCAACACGGCCTATACGCTGAGCTTCTTCGGCACCGGCGCGGTCACGCTCTCCGGCGCCTTCTCCGGCACGCTGAACGGCACCGGCGTCAACAACCGCGTCTCGCTTGCCTTCACGCCGGCGGCCGGCACGCTTGTCGTCACCGTGACGGGAACGGTCACCAATGCGCAGCTGGAAAAGGGCGCAGCCGCCACCCCTTACGTCGCCTCGACGATGATATCAGGCATATCGGACTCGTCGCTGCTGATCGCAGTCACCGCCTATCGTTCACGCCTGTGGTTCATCGAGAAGAATTCGACCAATGTCTGGTATCTCGCCACCGACGCCGTCAGCGGCGCGGCAACGGTCCTGCCGGTCGGCGGCAACATGAAATATGGCGGCACGCTGGTGGCGATCAACGTCTGGACGATCCCGGTTTCCACCGGCCTGCAGCAATGCCTGGTGCTGATCTCCTCGGAAGGCGAGGTGATCGTCTTTCAGGGCTCCGATCCCTCGAGCGTTTCGAACTGGGGCCTGATCGGCACCTTCAAACTCGGCCGGCCGCTCGGCAGCGACCGCTGCCTGCTCTCGGTCGGCGCCGATCTGGCGATCATGACCACCGATGGCATCGTGCCGATCACCAAGGCGGTGCAGCTCGACCGCGGCGCCACCAGCCTGGGAGCGATTACTTCAAGGATCGGCCCGACATGGCGCGAGACGGTGGCGGCGACCGGCACGACCTCGCAGGAATGGCAGCTTTCGAGCTTCCCGGCCAGGCAAATGGCGATCGTCAACCTGCCGTCCTCCTTCGGCCCCTATCAATATGTGATGAACACCGAAACCGGCGCCTGGTGCCGCTTCGTCGGCATGCCCGCCTCCTGCTGGGCGAGCTGGCAGGACCGGCTGTTCTTCGGCGCCGGCGACGGCACGGTCTACGAGGCCGAGGTCGGCGCCAACGACAATGGCGTGGCGATCGACGCGCTGATGGTCGGCGCCTGGAGCCGCTATGGCGACGGGCTCTCGACCAAGCTCTCGAAGCTGATCGGGGTGACGGCGCAGATCGGCGTTTCCTCGCTGATGTATGGCGGGATCTCGGTGGATTACCAGACCAAGATTCCGACAGCGCTGCTGTCGTCGGTCGAAAACAACGCGGCGGCGAAATGGGGAACGGCGGTCTGGGGCGTGCCGAAATTCCCCGGCGTTTCGCTGGTGCGCAAATTCGCCTCCGCCGGCGGCGCCGGTTCGGCCTTGGCGCCAACGATCCGCGCGCTGATCTCCGGCTCCTCCGGCTCCGTCTCGGAAGCCGCCGTCGTCGGCGGTTCGGTGCTTTACGAGAGAGGCACGCCGATTTGATCGTCTCCGAACCGCGCGCGGAAATCGCCGCCTGGGTCGGCGACCGGATCGGCGTTTCCTTCCACCCGCCTTACACCACGCTTGCCCATGTCGACCACGGCCGGATTATTGCCGGCTTCGTCTTCAACGTCTGGACCGCCCATGACGTCGAGGTCTCGCTTGCCGCCGACCGGCTGACGCGGACGCTGATGCGATCGGTCTATCACTATGTCGTGCATCAGCTCGGCTGCCGGCGCGCAACCGCCAGGACACGGGCCGACAATATCGACGCCCAGACGATGCTCGCCAGGCTCGGCGCCCGGCTGGAAGGCCGCCAGCAGGCCTATTTCGGCGACTGCGACGGCCTGCTTTACGCAATCATGAAGGAGGATTTCCCCTATGGTCTCCACGCCGAAGGCCCCGAAGGCGCCTGATCCGACACAGACCGCGGCGGCCCAGACGGCCACCAACGTCGACACCGCCATCGCCAATGCGGGCCTCAGCCACACCAACCAGTACACGCCGGATGGTTCGCTGGAATACAAGGTCAGCGGCTACCAGACGATGAAGGACCAGACCGGCAAGACTTACCAGCTGCCGACCTATTCGGCCTATCAGACCTATTCGCCTCAGAACCAGGCGATCTACGACCAGACGCAGCAGACCCAGCTCGGCCTTGCCAGGCTCGCCAACGACCAGACCGGCAAGATCTCCGGCATTCTCGGCACCAACGTCGATTTGAGCGCCGGCAATGTCGACAAATATGTCAACAATCACTGGCAGTCCGGCTTCAACAACCAGTGGGATCGCGACCAGGCGAGCCTTGATCAGAGCCTGGCCGACAAGGGCATCTCGATGGGCTCGGCGGCTTACGACAACGCCATGCGCGATTTTTCCACCCGCAAGCAGGCCGCCTCCGACCAATATCTCGGCGACATGTATTCGAATGCGCAAAACGCCATCCTGACCGAGCGCAACCAGCCACTGAACGAAATTTCGGCGCTGATGTCGGGATCGCAGGTCCACCAGCCGAGCTATGTCAACACGCCGACGACGCAACTGCCGAACGTCGACCAGGCCGGGCTGATCAATGAGAACTTCAACCAGAAAATGGGCCTCTACGACCGCCAGGTCGCCCAATCCAACGCCGCGATGGGCGGCCTTTTCGGGCTCGGCGGAACACTCCTTGGCGGCTGGGCGAAGTCCGACCGGCGGCTGAAGGAGGACATCAAACGCGTCGGCACGCTGGATAACGGCCTGCCTGTTTACGCCTACCGCTACAAGGACGGCGGCCCGACCCAGATCGGTTTGATGTCCGACGATGTGCGCGAGACCCATCCGGACGCCGTGTTCGAACACGCCGACGGTTTTGACCGCGTCTTCCACGAAAGGGCAGTGGCATGATCCCAACCATCTTCGCCGGCAATACCGGCAGAACCCAGGGCGACATCGACGACAAGCGCAAGCAGCTGGCCTACGCCATGCTGGACCAGGGCATGGATGCGAGCCCGGTGCAATCCCCCTGGCAAGGAGCGGCGCGGCTGGCGCAGGCCCTGATGGGCGGGCTGGCGATCAGGCAGCAGGATCAGGAGCGGCAGGCTGCTGCGGCCAAGGATCCCGTGGCGCCGCCGGGCGTGCCTGCCACTCCGCCGGCGAAGCCCCCCGGCTTCCTGTCGTCGTGGTTCGGCGGCCAGCGCAGCGAATAGCACTTGGGCTTTGGCTGTCTACAATTGAGCCAGCACTCTCAGTTCGGCCTCCTTGGTCACTTCCGCTCAATCGGCCCGTCCGCAGTTAAGATAGTCGTCAACAAGCGGTCGCCCGGAAACCTTCATATCGATTCCGAAATCTACAGGAGCCCTTGATGTCAAATTTTAAAGAAGCCCCGGCATTGAAAAAAATGCCTCGCCTTGTGGTCGACCCCAATGTGGGGCAGTCCGGCGGCCTCTCGATCGACGATGTCATTCGCGCTATCGGCCGCGGTGGTATCCTTACCGACCTCTATCCGGATGAGATGGAGTCTGGGACGGGTGCAGCGGCGGCGTCGTTGGATTCGAATCCGGAGGTAGTTCAGCAGCCGTCGACCTCAATAGACATGTTGAGGTCGACCGGCGCGCAGGCAGGACAGAAGCGCGAGCATACTCCGTTCGAAAAGGTGGTCACCGGAGAGCCGCAGTCTCCTCAAGCACCTTCGGTCGCGGGTGATATGGCCAAGAGCTTCGGCAGTGGCCTTGTCCGCGGCGCCACGGAACTAGTCATGCTCCCAGTGACCGCAAAACGGCTCATGGAGCAAGGTTCGGAATACGTCTACAACCAAGGTATAGATCTCGGTCGATCCGCCCTCGGTATGCCGCCGGTGAGTGACGAATGGAAAGCCAAAGTCCAGCAAGCCAAGGAGGCCATGAACCGGTTCAATTTTGATAACGCCATCTACAGCGGCCAGGACGCCGTTCGTGGCGTGATGGACGACAATCTGTATGCGCCAAAAACGACGCCGGGCAAGTATGCCCAAACTGCGGGGGAGTTCGTTCCAGGCGTTCTTGTCGGCGGCGGTGGCAATCTGCTGACGAACGCCGTCAAATATGGCGTCGTCCCAGGGGTTGCCAGCGAGGCCGCCGGCCAAGCAACGGAAGGCACGAAACTGGAGCCATACGCTCGCCTCGTCGGCGCGCTTCTCGGTGGCGGTATTATCCCGGCTGGAGAACGTTTGATTACACCGCTGCCAGTTTCCGCCGAACGGCAGATGCTGAATCAGACGCTCAAGGACGAAGGGATTGATGTGTCGGGGGGGCAGGCGTCTGGCAGTGTCACCTTACGCAATGCTGAAGGCGACCTTGGCGGCGGAGCGGCGCAAGAATTCAACGGACGGCAGGGCGACCAATTCACCCGCGCAGCACTTGCTCGTGCAGGCATCAACGCGGACCGCGCCACGCGTGACGTTATGGTTGAGGCAGGGACGCGCATCGGCGATGGTCTGGATATGCTGGCGGCCAATCACAGCCTGATCCCTGATCAGCAGCTCGTCGACGACATCACGACTGCCATGGGCAGCTACAATAGTGTTACGGGGGAAGGCGCGCGTGCGCCGCTCCTCAAGAATTCGGTAGTTGATATTGCACGTCTGGCGAACGGTGAAACCTACAAGGCGGTCCGCTCTCGACTTGAAGATGCGCAAGCGCGTAGCTGGAACGATCCGAAGCTTTTGGAAGCGTTGTCGGGGATCCGCAACGCAATGGATGATGCCATGGAGCGATCGATTGCGGCGCAGAACCCGAACAGCTTGAGCGGGTGGCAGGAGGCAAAGCGTCAGTACCGCAACTTTCTGGATCTGGAAAAGGCCGTCGCCGCTGCGGGCGGGGACGCTTCGAAAGGCATCATCTCTCCATCGCAACTGCAGAGCGCCACGAGACCGCAGAGCCCTCGCGCGCTCGCCCAAGAGGATGGGGATTTCACCGCCCTGGTAAAGGCAGGGGAAGAGGTCCTCAAACCGCTTTCCAGTTCCGGTGGCTCACCGGTGCGCAGTGTTATCCAAAAAGGCATTCCCGCTCTTGTTAGCGCCGTCGCTGGCCATAAGTTGGCTGGCGGTCATGGAGCAATGCTCGGCGCCATAGCCGGCGGCGCTGTCCCCTATGCGGCCGGAAGAATTCTTTTGTCTTCCCCGGTTCGCGCCTACCTCCAGAACCAACTGATCCAGCCCACGCGTCTAACTAACCCGCGGGTCGCTGCGCTTGCTCAAGCCCTTCTTTCGCAGCAAGCCGCTCAAGGGCAGCAACAACCAACTCGGTAGCGTACCACACCAGCAGTCGTTTCGCCCGGAGAAGGCCAATGCCCAGAAACCCATCAACCGGCGTCTATTCCAAACTCGTCGGAACGACCCCTTCCGTGGCCAGGTCATAGATCCGGCGCCATGGAACGCGCTGACGACCGATCTCGGTAACGAAATCAACGCCGAGCCGGATTTGCCTCTACGCAAAACGGGGTCAGCTTTAGCCGGCTATAGCTTACTTGATACTGCCTGTTGATTTGACGTCGTCAACTTCATCGCGATAGCGGCGGTATCAAGAAAGGCAAAGGCCGCAATCAAAGGTATATTTTTCACAGCGAAAAGCTTCGTTAAGGAAGTTTTCCAGCCGAAGCGCGCCTGCACAGCTCCTTGAAGGGAGTAAACCCAGATCAAAGGCGCCGGAAGACTGCGTTGGGATTCAACAGCCAATCCCACCCTGTTCAGGAGTTCGGCCAAACGCTCAAAATTGTAGAGATTCAAGTGGCGCGGGAAATAGTATCCGCCCCAGGCGCAACGCGCTCGAACTGAGTTATCTCGCTTCCTTTGAGCTCTTGCTTCTAACCAGCACATTCATACCGCCACCTTCCGCTATCATCGCGCGTACCTTGTCGGCGTCTTCTGGCAGCTTCCTGCCGGAAGCCATTTCACCGATCTCGTAGCCGCCCTCCCAGAGAAGCTTCAACAAGCTGTCGAAGTCTCCGGGATTCTCGGCGTAAACATACGGGGCCAATTCAAGCATTATCCGCGGCTGGAACTTTTTAAGAGTCACCGTCGCCCCAAGTAGAACCGCCAGCTCATTGCCGTCGACGTCAAGTTTTATGAAATCGACCTTGCCGACCCCTAGATCCCGCAGTGTTTCGTCCACTGTGCCGAGCCGCGCGCCCTGTGTCGACATGAGACGACCGTGGTGTTCGCTATGCAAATCTTCAGCAACTTCGAGCGGCCAGCTTGAATAGACCGCTTCGGGCATCGCTTCGGACGCACTTGCCATCAGCATCATCTGGTGGGCGTCGATTCGCTGGGCGAGCGTCGGGTTGAGCGCAATATTGGCTTTCTGTTTCGCGAATGCATGAGCCGTCGGCTCGAAGGAGATTACCCTGCCGGCTCCGCCCACCAATTGCGCCAGAGGCAGCGTATGAGAACCCACATTGGCGCCGATATCGAGGACGATGTCTCCATCCCCGATCAGCTCTCTATACCTATCGAGCGTTCTGACCTCGAACCCACCCAATAGGTAAATCGCGAAATCAACGCCGTCTCTCAGGTCCAGCGACCAATTTATTCCCCGGCGTTTCGCGATCACGGTGGCGGGTAGGCCAACGCAACCCCGGACGAACAACACCGCTTTAGATAGAGAGCGAGCGATCAGGATTTTGTTGCTGGTGGATAACATTGTCCGCACGTCGCCTTTAAGTGATATTGGGATGGGCAGGCGCTCTTCTTGCAACGATCAGATTGCAATATTGGCCCGCGTTTTCTGGATCGAGGCTCTCGTCATTGAAAGCAGTGCCAGGTGGATCCGCAATGTTATGGAACTCGAAATTCAGCATCTTTAGGAATTGGGTGAGCTCGGACGGCTTCACTGACGCTTTCGACAAACCGTAAGGCCAGAACTCCATGAAGACCCGAATGTCGCGGTTCTCTCGCAGCACCCGCTCGGCACCCTGCAGAACGCTCAACTCGTATCCCTGAACATCGATTTTGATAAAATCGACCCGTTGCCCTGGCGAAAAGTAATCGTCCAGCTTCACCAATGGGACGTCGATGCTCACTCGCCCGTCGCCGCTATCGAATGTTCGGTGATCGACATTCAGCTCGGCCGAAACATACAGCCTTGTGGTGCCGCTGGCCGCTCCGACCGCGGCGTGCCGCAGCGATACATTCGACAAGCCGGTTGCCGTCGCTTCAAGCTTTTCGAAATTCGCCGGCGCCGGCTCGAAGGCATGCACATGGCCGGTCGCTCCCGTCAGAGCGGAGAACATACGGGTATATATTCCGATATTTGCACCGATATCTGCGACGATCATGCCCGGCGAAAGCATCTCGCGCATCAGTGCGCGCTCACGTCGTTCTGAAACTGCCTTCCATACGGAATAGAGAGGGTAATAAAGGGGATAACAGTGTCGATAGAGCCAATCGGCGAGACGCAGCAAAGCCATCCCTACACCTCTTCTTTTGACGTGAGGCGGGCCGTGAAGAATGAGGCGAACACCTTGGGCAGCGCGGCGCCTATTGCTTTGTCGAGCTTGAAGTAAGGCTTATAAGCCCAACCAGGCACAGGAAACTTCCTCGATATCCCGCCGGTCACCATATAGGAGAGCGAGGTGAAATAGCTGATCCTCGTCTTCTCGAGGCTATAGCAATCCGTAAGCTCAGCGAGCCAGTCCGGCCGCTGAAAGAAGATCATATGTGGCATAGCCTGATTTGAGGTCGAAAGAGGACCCTGAACGGTATCCAGAACCGGGCGGCGGATACTGAAATCCACCGGCTCATGATGGAGAAGTTTATACATCGGGTAGGATAGCCAGGACAAATAGGGTTCCGTCACATACACCCTGCCGCCCTTTGTGAGCTTTCGCGTTGCTCCGCGGAGGAACGCAAGGGGATCCTTCAGGTGATGCAGAACATTGGTCATCGTAATCACATCGACGCTATGATCCGGAATGTCAGGCAAGCTCGCGATCTCGTGGCAATCGAAGACAAAGTCCAAATAGTCTAACTTCAGCACATCGGAGGTGATGACATTCGGTAAGAAGCGCTTAAGCGGCGACGTTCCGCTCCCGATTTCCAGAACGGTATTCGTGGCAATATCCGGTTCCTGCCGAAACATCTCCTGGTAGAGCTCACCATACCAGTGCATCAGGTTCGGATTTGCGCTTAGCCGCGTGCGATTTGCCAGCGTCTGAGCAAGATCGGCCTCATAGAGAGCGCTTTCAGATTTCATCGTCAGAGAAACTTTATACGTCTTGCCGCAAAAACCAGCATGGCCAACAGGATGGCACCGTGGCGCCAACGCGAGATGTTCGTTTCACCGTAGAGTCTTTCACGATAGCTGATCGGAACCTCGACGATCTTAAGGCCCATCCGCGCGGCACCGAAGATCAGGTCGAAATCGCCAAAGGGATCGAAATCACCGAAGTAGGATCGGTTTGCCTGAAGCTTCAGATAGTTGGAGCGGCTGATCACCTTGGTTCCGCATAGGGTGTCCTTGTATCTCTGGCCAAGAACGAAGGAGAAAGCCAATGCGAAAAACTTGTTGCCCAGGAGGTTGAAGAAACGCATGGCCTCCTTTTCCATGGGATAGACCAAGCGAGTGCCATTGATGAACTCGCCTTTCCCGTCCTTGATGGCATTGTAGAATTTCGGCAAATCCTCGGGCGGGACCGTCATGTCCGCGTCGAGAATCATCAAGACTTCCTTTGTGGCTAGCGAAAAACCCTTCCTGACGGCATCGCCTTTACCCTTGCCGTCTTGCTGGGCAATCAGGATGGTGCGTTCGCCGCCATAACGCTGTTGCGCTTCCTGGATCGCCTTCCACGTCGCGTCGGTTGAATTGCCTTCGACAAAAATGAGTTCATCATCCGGCCCCATAACCGGCAACCGTTTGACAATATCCTCGATATTTCCTGCCTCGTTTCTCGCTGGAACTACAATTGACACCGACGGCTCCGCCTTCGACGCGGCATCGCCGATCGGCCTCGCAATCGCGATGTTGAGAAGGCAGAGAGTTCGAAGAAGCGGAAGAGGAGCAAGGCAGCGGTTAACAAAGCCACTGATAAGCGGGATGTAAACCGGGATCAGGATCTTCTGGTCCAGTCGTATCAATTCGAAGTCTTCGAGCGTCAAAAGATTCTCGATGTCTTCATGGGCAAGCCAATTCGATTCAGGAACCCGCCGGCGCAGACCGAGCTTGGATGCGAGAGTTGCAAGCGGCCGCCACAAGCTACTGTAATAGGTAAGGACAAGCCGTGTCTCTTGCGAACACAATGCACGTGCCTGAGCGAACATGCTCTGTATGTCTCGTTCGTAATGGATGAGGCCGCTGATGACCAGGTAATCAGGTTTGGTGTCAGCGACGTCTTCGATCTTGACGACCTTGTGCTCGTCAAACTCATTTACAGGCTCTGCAGCTTGTGTTCTCGAGCGAAACGCCACCTTGCCCTGAGGAAATTTGCCAACCAGAAGCGGCGTCGTCGGATCGATCTCGACCACGGAATTCTGGCCTAAGACGAACAGCCCAATGTATTTTCTCAAGAGAGAATAGAAATAATTCTTCATAGAGTTACCTCGGCGCCAAGCGGTTCAAGCGCCAATGTCCCAGGATGAGGGCTGCAGGCACGACATAGACGACAAAAAAGAGAAAATGAACGGCCGTTGCCAGGAGCAGCCCCTCCGACGGCGAACGCCCTAGCAATACGAATGCCGAAACGACGGATGCATGGAAGGTGCCGACTCCGGATGGCGCAGCTGGGATCATCAGGCCCAACCCGCCGGCAAACAACATGAACAACGATTCTTGATAACTCAGCGCGATGCCGACAAAACGGGCGACGAAGATATACGCAAGGGCGTATGCCGAAAGCCACAAAGCGAGTGTGAGAAAGGCCGGAACGATAGTCACGGACAGAGTTAAGCTTCGTGCGGAATTTCGGATAAAAGCAATAACGTGACGGTCAAAGAAATCCTGACGTCGCAGGAGACCGAAGACAGGTCGCAATATCGGGACAAGCCGATCGCCGAAATTCCTTATCAGAACTGCCGATAGAAATATCCCAACCAATGCACTAAGCATGATGACCAAAAGAACATTTCGGTATTCGGAATTCAATGTATGACTCAGTAAAACCAAAGAAAATATGCCGACCGAAATGATCGTCACCAGGTCAACCATCTTTTCGACCAGAAGCCTGCCAAGAGCTTCTCCGTAGGGGACAGTCGCGACAACTCGGCTGTAATGTACACGCAAGAGGTCTCCGCCTCTCGCAGGAAGGAACATGTTGGCGCCCAGGCCGAGTAGGGAGGCCATGAGGGAGGTTCCGTAACCGATCTTGCCATCCAGCAACAGGCGCCATCGCACCGCATAAGCTGCAGCGATACCGAAGGTAACAAGCATAAACCACAGGAGCGATGTGACGGATATTCCGCTACGAAAAATGCGGATGGCTTCTTCCCAATCCACCGCCCTTAGCAGGAATATCAGGAGGACAAGGCTTATTGCGGAAGCTATAAGCATCTGCAGGCGTTGATGATTGAAGAGGCCAGTTGTCACGTTTTCTGATGTTCTCTTTCGAAGCCGCGCCGACTTTAAACCGCAAGTGTCTACTCGGATCGCTGCCCCTAACATATCACAACAATCAGGGGCAACCCCGAGACCTCTTCCTTTCACAGGAGTTGCAGTATGGCGACAGAGCTGCTCTCGGTCCGTGGCCTGCTGCCTTTTGATTCAGGGGCAATTGGGCCAGCCGCGCCTTTGCGAAGCGGTTTTCTAAATCAATCACTGTCGTCAGCAAGAGCAAAAATCCCGCCGCTCTATGCTTGGTATTTATCTCCCACCTCGCGAACCAACTGGTTCAGCCCACGCGTCTAACTGACCCACGGATGGCCGCGCTTGCTGAAGCTCTTCTTTCGCAAACGCCGCTCAGGTCAGGCAACAACCAAATCAGTAGGCAGCATGCCAGCAGGCCACCGATAAAAGGAACGGCGGTTCCTTTGACGTCCGAGGAGAGCTGCGGTCAGCAGCCCGAAAAGGTGGGCCTCTCACAGAGTGTCTCCATCCGCCAGTGGAGAAGAAACAGAGTGCAACTCATTTTATTCGAGTGCATTGCGGCAACAATCAACCCCTTCTTTCGGAGCAGGTAAATGCCCAGAAACCCATCAACCGGCGTCTATTCCAAACCCGCCGGCACGACACCCTCTGTCGGCCAGGTCATCGACCCGGCGCCGTGGAACGCGCTGACCACCGACCTCGGCAACGAGATCACCAATTCGCTGCCGCGCGACGGCTCGGCGCCGATGATCGCGCCGCTCAAGGCGGCCGGCGGAACCGTGTCCGCGCCGGGTGTCGGCTTCGCCTCGAACCCGCAGACCGGCGTCTATCTGAAGGGCGGCGGCCTGCTCGGCTTTGCCCAGAACGGCGTCGATGTCGCGTTCGATCAGGATCTGGTCTATGCGGCCAAGTCTGGCGATTACACCGCGCTCGCATCCGACGATAATGCTATCCATCGCTTTACCGCGGCGGCCACGCTCACGCTCACCGCCGCGGCCACGCTCGGCGCAAACTGGCACATCAAGGTGATCGCCGACGGCGGAGACGTGACGGTTGATGCGAACAGCTCGGAGACGATCGACGGAGCCGCAACGCTCATCATTCCAAACGGCTATAGCGCTCTCATCATCTGCGACGGATCGGCGTTCTATACCGACAAAATCATATCGCTCTTCCAGGCGATCACCTTCGGGCAATGCCGGCTTTCTCTTTCCGGCGGGAATCTGCTGCTCTCGCGGTTCAATGGTTATTTCCTGACCATCAACGGGAAGCACTATTCCATCCCGTCCGCCGGCGTGACCCTCGCACCATCCGGCCTGACTCCAGCCACCCTCTATTACATCTACGCCTACATGAACTCGGGCACGATGACGCTGGAAGCCTCTGCAACGGCCTCTGCGGTAGACAGCACGACCGGCATCCGCATCAAGAACGGTGATGCGACGAGAACCCTTGTCGGCATGGCGCGCCCCGTAACGGGTCCTGCATGGTCTGACACGTTGGCGCAGCGCTTCGTGCGGTCATGGTACAACGAGCCTACCCTCGTCATGTTCAACAACTTCACGGCCAATCGGACGACGACAAACACATCTCTCACGGAACTCAATACCGAGATTCGCAACGAATTTTTGCTCTGGACTGGTGAGTACGTCGAAGCCACTGGAGCCGGTTCGTCGATCAATGGCACGTCGAACGGAGGAACAAAATCCTCAATCGCTTTCGACGGCGCCCCCCCTGAGCCGTCTGGGTTCGTTGCAATTATGGCCAATTCAGACGCAACAGCCTTTAGCACCCAGGCCGTCAAAAGCGGCCTTTCGGAAGGATACCACTATCTCACGCTTGTCTGCGCTGTGCAGGGTTCTGGCACTGGCATCTGGTATGGCGATTTCGACGGTCGGCGCACATCTATTAAATCAAGGATTTCACGATGACGTTAAAAGTTACTCCCGGCACCGGCATTCGCGTGTTCGGAAACAGTTTCGCGTGCCCAGGTACGGCTGCATTTGGAATGACCTATGCAGACCGGCTAGGGATTTTGTCGGCGGTGGCACGGAAAACCGCGCAATAGCTGGTGAAGGGACGAGAGCAACCACCCAGCAAGGCTATTCCTTTAACCCCTATAGTTCGCGCGCGAAGCCGGTCACATGGGATTGCATGCTCAACGATATCTGCCGTTATGGCGTCGATGCATTCCCTGCCGTAGGCCCATCACTCGATGTTTTCTTGTCGTCGGCATTTGCCGGCATGGCGCGTCCAGCCTCATATCCTCAGGTGATCAAACAGGGGCATGGTCTCCGCTCGGGAATACTTACGGCGGGAAAGCGTCGTTTTCAGTGGCGCATCAGCCATGTACACAAACCGATGTCAACGCCAGCTATCGCTAACCTTCACGGCTGATCAGATCGCTGTCTGCGCAAGTCGGCGTGCTCCATGGGATGAACAACAAGCGCGTTGCAATAACAGCGATTGCTGCAGCCACCAGGACATTGTGTGAGCGCATGATCGTTCCCCTTTGCCATCCCCTCCCGCAGCGAAAGCGGGACTGACCTCTTCCACAAACTGGAGCCCCCATGCGCCTTGTAAAGCACAAGCGCCGCGTACTCGCGCGGTCGCTATCGATGTGGTGCGTCTATGCCGCCGGCTTTCTGGAGGTCGTGCCGTACATCGTCCCGTATCTGGACGACTGGATACCGAAATGGCTGTCCATCCTCTTCCTGGCGGCATCTCCGATCGCTCGCCTTATTCACCAGCCGGCCCTCAAGGAAAACGACAATGACAGGTAGGATGAAAAAGGGCAGCGCGGTTGCCGCGGCTGCTGTGGCGCTTGTCGGCAGCTTCGAAGGGCTTCGCCAGAATGCCTATCCCGATCCTGCCACAAAGGGACAGCCGTGGACGATCTGTTACGGCAGCACCAATGGCGTGAAGCCTGGCGACCATAAGACGGTGGAGCAGTGCAAGGCGCTGCTGGCGCTGGAGCTGAAGACCTATGCGCGCGGCGTCGAAAGCTGCGTGCGCGTGCCGTTGCCGGATGCGCGTTTCGTGGCGTTGACCTCGTTCGCCTATAATGTCGGCGTCACGGCGGCCTGCGGCTCGAGCGCGGTCAGGCTGATCAACCAGGGCAGGACGGCCGAGGGCTGCGAGGCGCTGTTGAAGTGGAACCGCGCGGCCGGCATCACCTTTCCGGGCCTCACCCGGCGCCGGCAGAAAGAGCGCGCCTTCTGCCTCGAGGGCATCTGATGTTCTCCCTGCTCGACACGCTCAAGATGGGCGCCGGCATCGCCGCCGGCCTGGTGCTCTATCACCTCTATGCCGTTTCGATCGGCTATCCCTCGGCCGCCCGGCAGGCGCGGACCGGCTATGTCATATTGGCCGAAAAGAGCGCAGCCGATGCGCGAGCCGCCGAGATGGAGCGCCAGCGCAATGCGGCGTCCCAAGCCACCGAAGAGCACCGCAAGCGCCTGGCAGCCGCCGAAGCCTCAGAGCAGGCGGCCAGAGACACCCTGGAAACCGAGATCCAATCCTATGAGCTTCAGCTTTCCGAGAAGAACCGCGCTTGCGCTGTCACTGCTGCTGATCGTCAGTGGCTGCTCCGCCACTGAGCGGCTGAACAGGGCGGCAGTGACGAAGGGGCAGGCGGCGGCCGGCATGGTGCTGCCGCCCTTGCCCGATGATCTCCGCCGGCAGGAAGCGCATGCGCCTGTCGTAGAAGGCGAGTCCGTCACCGCCGTCCTCGCCCGCGAGCGCCAGGCGCTCGACCGCGCCAATGCCCGCCAGGGGCGCACCATCCGCTTCTACGACGACCTCATCACCAGATATGGAGCCCGCCGATGATGAACGCCATTTCGCTTGCCCTGACAAATCCGAGGGGTGGAGCTGTTCTGGCGCCACCGCCTTGGGTGCCGGATCCTGATCGCTACATGCCGGCGGCGACGCGCACGCGCTGGCCGACCGGCGCGACCGCCACGCCATGGACGTTCCCGGCCGGGCTGAATTACCAATGCTCCAAGCTGTTCTTCGGCGCGCCCGACTATCCGACGAACGACTTCCTTATCCCGTTCGTCGGCTTCGCGCTGACCGAAGGCGGCAATGCGCCGCAAGAAACGCAGTCGCCGAACGCCGACACCGTGATCGACGAGGCGTTCTTCGTGATGCCCAACGGCACGGAATACCCGATCTTGTTTGGCGGTCTGGTGCCGGCGACGGTCACCGCCGCAACCGGCATTGTTTACGGGCAGGTCATACTGCCAGTTGCTCTGCCGGCATGGTCGATCTTTGGCGTCCGGACGGTCTATCACGGCGCAGAGGGTGCGCAGCGCTGCGGCTCCTATCGCATCCAGCGCCATCGCGGCGAAAAGTATTGGGGCGCGGCCGACTTGGCGTCTGTACAGGCGCTGGCGGCCGCCAACGGGGCGTCGACGGCGGCGCTCGATCCTGACAGCCTTTACAACACGATCGGCAACGCGACCAATTCGCAGATCCAGGCTTACGGGCCCGCGCTTGTCCTGGCGAAAGGATGGGACGGCCGGCCGGTTCCACTCGTCGTCGGTGACAGCCTGATCGAGCGGCAGGAGATCGCCGCGTCGGCCGACGAGCGCGGCAACATGGGCATGATACGGCGATGGCTCGACCAGCGCGACCAGGTTTGGGGGAGCACTGTCCCGCTCGTCATGGGCGTGCCTGGTGAGCATAACGAATTCGAGCTTGCCACCAACGCTACCAAGCGATGGGTGATGATCGACGCCATCAAGACGACGTTCAACGGCGGCAAAGACATTTGGACTTTCTGCCTCGACCAGGGCGGCCGCAACGACAACAACACGACGCTTTCGCTCTGGCAGTCGCGCAAGTTCGGGCTCGATGATCGGATCATCGCCCGGTATCCCGGCGCGCATATGGTGGGCATGACCATTCTGCCGACCATGGCGGGATCGTCGGATAGCGGCCGCACGGTCGCCGGCTACAGCGCGACGTCGGCGCTGTGGAACCCGGTCACGGGGACGCTCGCCAGCATGAACGCGTCACTCATCGCGTCGTCGCGGTTCGCCAAGACGATTGATATCGTGCCGGCCTTCATGTCGGACAGTGATCCGACGAAGGGATCGGCGGCCGAATTGACGCCGCTCGGCAACGTCATCGGCCATCCCGGCAACCAAGATGGCGTGACGACATGGGACACGATGCGCCTGCCAAGCACGACGAAGCTCGGTGCGCGCGTCATGTTCGAATATCAGCCTGGACTCTGGACCAGCCGGACGCTCGTAGACCGAACGGATTTGGGAGACGGCACGGCGAACTACCGCGTCGCCGAAGTGCTGGCGACCAACGTGCAGGATAACGCCGCCCTGCTCGGCCACGCCTATACGGCTGCCGATTTCGTTCACCCGGCTCTCTACGGCGTCCTGCGTTTCGTCAGCCGCCTGCCTCAAACGCACAAGGCAAAGTTCTATCCATGACCTCCAACGACGATATTCTCCGCGCTCTCGGGCGCGTCGAGGGAAGGCTGACAGGCATCGAGGAAAACGTGGCGCTGCTGCGCAACGAGGTCAGCGACGAAAAGGCCAACGCGCACGACAGCCGAGCCGTGATCCACACCCGGCTCGACGAACAGGCAAGGCAGATCGCAAATCTCGATACCAGGGCAGCAATCAGCGGCGGCGCCGACGCCCAGATCCGCGCGGAGATCAGGAGCCTCAAGGAGACCGTCGAAAAGAACCAGGAGGCGGTGGGGCCGGCGCTGGAAGAGTGGAAACGGATGAAATCGATCGGCTACGGCATATCGGGATTGATTGCCTTTGCCGGGCTGACGATCGGCGGGATGATTGCCTATGCCAGCGATGGCGCGGTGGCGGCGCTCAGGCATTGGTTGAAGATCAGTTGAGCAAACAAGTTACTCCGCCGCTTCCGCCTCGATGTTCCGGAAAATTCTCCCGCAGCGTCTTCTTGCCGACAGGAGAATAAGCAGAACCAAAAATTAGACTCTGCTAACGAACAAATCCGTGCCGGGCTGGTTTTCCTCTCAGGAGGAAACAGTCATGAAGAGCATGAACAATCGCCAAGTTCGCATTCCGGGTCCGCGGGAGCATGATGTCGCGGAACATTGCCGCAAGTTTGGGATCAGCCCGGCCGAGGAGAGGAAGCTGAAGAAACTGCTCGGGTCCCGGGCGCCGCTGCATGAAATTCAGGCCAATGCGCCGCCGCGGCAGCCGCGGTGGCGCTAGACTTGTTTCACGCTCCGTTACGGCCTTGATTCAAAGATTGAGCGAAGCGGGAAAGGCGAGGGGAGACGATCCTGTTTTCGGGTCTCGGAGGCTGATCCTGTTAGTCAGGTGGGGCCGATTGTGACGGTTACTCCACGAAAACCAGCTGAAAGCCCCGCTCCGCCGGGGTTTTTTGTTGGAGTGGTGATGCGCTCTTGATTTTCGCCGCCGTCGAAGCATACCAGCCTAACGATTGAAGCGGAGTGAAGCAATTTTCGCTTGTCCAGCCGGCCGATATTGTGAGCGCAAGGGCTTATCCGCAGCGCCGATATTGGCGGAACTTCCGGCAAATAGCGACGTTGGGGCGAAACGGACCGCGTAGCAGGTCTCGTCTCCTGTACCAACTGCTACCCCTGCAGTCGCTGCGCGGTCCACTGACCCATCCAGGATGGAGCAAACGATCCTTTGGCCGTGCCGGCTCGTGCAGCCCCAGACGCGAGGCCCCAAATCCGATCAATGCGTCAGCTGGCGCGACAGCATGAGGATGTAGTCGTCGGCGATATCGGCGACCACCATGGCGGCTTCCGCCGGCGGATAGCCTTTGCCGATGGCCTCGCCGAGGATTTTCATGACGAGAGGTTCGAGCGCTTCCCGGCAGTCTGCCAAGCTTTCGGCATGCGGGCATTTGGGACGAAACTGCAAGACGTTGTTCATGGCATACCCTCCATCTGATCGAGCTCGGCCCTTCTGCATGGAAGCCGGTCTCGTCAAGGAGGCGGGCCACGGTTCCGGCGAGCTTTCCCGGAGCCAAATTAGTGATCGTGAAAATACGATGGCACAGGGCTCGGCGTAATCAAGGTGAGGCTGATATTAAGGTAAGCCAGTAGGGTTAATTCGTCCACCGAGGGTTGATCGATCCTCAACCGGTATGTCAGGCTATGGCGCAACCCTTTGTTTGCGTGTCGCTTTCCGGGACGAAAAAGGCGGCGTTTTTTCAATTTTACGGGAAATGCCGATATTCGCCGCGCGCTGCGGCAGCGCTGACGTGCAAAGCGCCGGCATCTGTATCGGGACCGCACACCGAAAGGGAAAAGCCCGCTTTCACGGGCTTCTCCTTGTAAAGGCAAGTTTCGACATGCACGACGGTTTCAGGCCGCGGCAAAGGGCACGGCGACGAAGGTCTTGTTGCCGTCGCGTTCGATCAGCAACAGCACCGATTTGCGGCCGGCCTTGCCGGCCTCGGCGATCGCCGCTTTGGCATCGCGGGTGTTGTGAACCGGTCTGTCGTTGACCGAGACGATGACATCGCCCGACTGGATGCCGGCGGCAGCGGCCGATTTGTCCGGGTTGACGCTGGCGACCACCGCGCCGCTGACGGCGCGCGGCAGGTCGAGTTGCTGGCGCAGGTCGGGCGTCAGGTCGGCAAGGCCGATGCCGAGGCTCGGCTGGCCGCTGGCCTCACCCTTGCTGTCGGGGCTTCCGGCGGCGGCCTGTTTCTGGCCGTCCTCATTGGCGCCGACGGTGACGTTGAGATCAAGCTTGTCGCCGTCGCGCCAGATGCCGAGGGATTTCTTGGCGCCGGGCGAAAGGTCGGCCACCAGCCGCGACAGATCCTTCGGCGTCTTGACGGGCTCGCCGCCGACAGACGTGATGATATCGCCGGGCTTCACCCCGGCATGGGCTGCCGGCGTATCGGCGGTGACGGCGGCAACCAGCGCCCCGCCTGTCTTATCGAGGCCGACGGCATCGGCGACGTCCTTGGTCACTGGCTGGATCTGCACGCCGAGATAGCCGTGATCGATCGAGCCGTTTTTCTGCAGCTTGGCGACGATCGCTTTCGCCTCATCGGACGGAATGGCGAAGCCGACGCCGACACTGCCGCCGTTCGGCGAATAGATCGCCGTGTTGATGCCGACGACATTGCCGCTGCGGTCGACGAGCGGGCCGCCTGAGTTGCCGTGGTTGATCGGCGCGTCGATCTGGATGAAATCGTCATAGGGCCCGCTGTGCAGGTCGCGGCCGCGCGCCGAGACGATGCCGGCCGTCACCGTGGTGCCGATGCCGAAGGGGTTGCCGATCGCCAGGATCTGGTCGCCGAGCTTCAGCCGGTCGGAATCGCCCCAGGCAATGGTCGCCAGCGGCTTTCCCGCCTCTATCTTGATGACGGCGACATCGGATTTGGCGTCGGTGCCGATCAGCTTGGCCGGCAGTTCCGTGCCGTCGTCGAGCGTCACCTTGATGTCGACGGCATTGTCGATGACATGGTTGTTGGTGACAACAACGCCGTCCGGACTGATGATGAAGCCAGAGCCGAGCGCCAGCGCCTGCTGCGACGGCCGGTTTTTCGGCGCCTGGCGCGGCAGCGGAATGCCCTGATCCTCGAAGAACTGGCGGAACTGCTCGTCCATCGGCGAATCCTGCTGGCCGGCGCTGACATCGGTCGCCTTCACTGCGGTGGTGATGGTGACGACGGCAGGCTTGTCGGCATCGACGATGGAGGCAAAGGAGCCGCTCGCGGCGAGTATGCCGCCGGAATCCGCAGGCGCGGCAATGGCGTTCGGGGCGTTGATGGCGAAGGGCAGGCAGGCCGCACCGGCGATGACGGCAGCCCCGAAAAGGGCAGCAGTGCGATGTTTGCGGAGGATGTGTGACATGGGGATGGTCCCTTGCGAGAGCGTTGGCTTCAGATGGCGTCGCGGTTCCATGGCGTCGTGGTTCATGTCTTGGGACCTGGCGTCGGATGGCGTTTGGCGCCAATGCCTCTCATCGCAGCGCAGTCGTTGGGGGTCGACCGGGCGAATGAAAGAATTCGCGCTCGGGATTCATATGATCGCGGCCAGCGGATTTACAAATTAAATATTGATCATGTTTATATTGCCGATTTGTAAGATATGACGGGAATTTAATCTTGGCGTCGATGGATTTTCGGTCATCTGCCGCGGGCCGGAAAAATTGGCCGGCCTTTGCGTTTTGCCGCGCCTTCCCCGCATCCATTTCCTCCGAAAATAAATGGACTTATTCCCGCCGGCGGTGATCCGGCCGCCGCATGCGCCCGTAGTTTTGCCGACGGACGATCGCGCCGCTGCTTCCGGAAATTCCATTCCGAAATCTGTTGCGAATATAAAATGTTAGTAGACTCTAAATTATTTATTCTTCAGAAAGTGAAGACCGCGAATCGGGGGCGGGCGAGTCTCGCGGTGGCATATGAGGGGCAATGAGCAAGGCATTGGAGCGGGGGCGCAACGGCAAGGGCGGCCCGCATGTGACGTTGAGCGACGTGGCGAAGAAGGTGGGCGTCAGCCCGATCACCATCTCGCGTGCGCTTCGCAATCCGCAAATCGTCTCGGAGGATCTGCGCGAGGTGATCCTGCGCACGGTCGAGCAAATGGGCTATATCCCCAATCTTGCCGCCCGCGCTTTGGCCGGCCGCCACAACGGCGTCGTCGGCGTCATCACGCCGGCCTTGCACCAGTATGGCTTCACCGACCTGATGATTGGCATCGAGGATCGCTTCCGCAACACCGAGTTCACCGTGCAATATTCTAATACGCTGCGCCATGCCGAGGGCGAGGCCGGCCTGCTGCGATCTCTGCTGACGCAGAAGCCGGCCGGCGTCATCATCGCCGGCGCCGAATCCTATCGCGATCTTCTGCCGCTGATCGACAGCGCTGCCTGTCCGATCGCCCATATCGCCGATCTCAGCCAGGAGCCGCAAGCGCTGGTCGTCGGCCTCGATCATTATACGGCCGGCGCCGGGCCCACCCGCTTCCTGCTGTCGAGGGGTTATAAGCGGATCGCTTTCATGGGCCGCGGCGCGGATGTCCGCTCGCGCCGCCGCATAGAAGGCTATGAGGATGTGATGCGGGAAGCCGGGCGTTTCGACCCCGATCTCATCATCGGCGGCGATGCGCCAAGCCGCACCGGCCTCGGCAGGGAGCTGTTCTCCCGCCTATTGCAGAGCGTGCCCGATGTCGATGCCATCTTTGCCCAGAGCGATGAAATGGCGCTCGGCGTCCTCATCGAATGCAAGGCGCGCGGCATCCGCGTGCCGGAGGATCTCGGCATCTGCGGCTTCAACGATCTGGAATTCTCGGCCTTCATCGAGCCGTCGCTGACGACGGTGCACATTCCGCGCTACGATATCGGCTACCGCGCCGCCGACATGCTGCTGCGCGCCGTCCGCGACGAGCCCCCCAACGAAGACAAGAGCGACGTCGGCTTTACCATTATTCCGCGCGGGTCGACGCGGTAATCGGCTAGGATACCGGGACAATAGAAGCGAAGCCGAGCGCCGCTGAAGCTGGCGCTAGCCACAGTCCGGATTATTCCGTATATGGGCGAAATGACGTTTACTGTGCTGAAATATGGATAAGGCGGCGCTGTTTTTTGACAGGATGCACACCTTTGTTCGCGTCGCCGAGCGCGGCAACCTGTCGATGGTCGCAAGGGAGCTGGGCATCGGCCAATCCACCGTGACGCGGCACCTCAACGAACTCGAGGAGGCTGTCGGCGTGGCCCTCCTCAGCCGCACCACGCGTCGGGTCGCCCTGACGGAAGAAGGCAGTCGCTATTATACCAACTGCCTTCAGATACTGCGCCTGGTCGAACAGGCTGCTGAGGAAGCCAGAGATGCACGTAAGGCGCCGGCTGGCGCGGTTCGCCTCTCCTGTACGGCAGCGCTTGGCGTCATGCATGTCACGCGAATGATCTTCGACTTCCAGGACAGGCATCCTGATATCCGCGTCGACCTTAACCTGACCGACGAGCGTATCGACCTGGTTCGCGAGGGCGTCGACGTGGCGCTGCGTCTTGGACCGCTCGCCGACAGCTCAATGAAACTTCATGCGGTCGGAGAGAGCCAGCGGCTGCTGGTCGGCGCTCCGGCCTATCTGTCCGCTCGGGGACGGCCGGAGCGTCCGGCCGATCTGTCACGCTACGAAACCATCGTGATGTCCAACGTCGCAGGCAGCAATCAGCTCCTTCTTTCCGCGCCCGATGGCACCAGCCTGACGGTCCCCGTCAGCGGTCGGCTGCGCGTCGACCACGGGCTTGCGGCCCGCGAAGCGCTTGCCGCCGGACGCGGCATTGGTCCTACCCATCTTTGGTTGGTTCACGATCTTCTGGACGATGGCCGGCTCGAGGTGGTGCTCGGCGACTATCGGCCTTCGCCGGTTCCGCTGAGCTTGCTGATCGTGCCGGAGCGTGCAGCCATTGCCCGCGTTCGCCTCCTCGTCGACTTTCTTGCCGCGGAGATCGCCAAGCTGCCCGGAATCCGGCCATCGTAAGCCTTTAACCTCCGAAAGAGCGCTTGTCGCCGCGCCACCCTGTCGTTCGCAGAAACTGCTCCCAATTGAGCGTCTCGGGGGCCAGGCGACGGCTCCATTCGAGATCGTGCTCCTTGCCGAAATAGCCGTACTCGACAGCATATTCGACCATGCCGAGAAGCTCTCGAACGAGAAAATCGTTGGCGGCAAACTCCGGAAAATAGGCGAGCAAGCCGCCCCTCATGAAAGCATTCCGATACTCGGCCTTGAGGCCGGTCACGCGCTGAAAGGTTTCGACCATCTCGCGTGGAGAAATGATATCGCCGACGATCGGCAGCGTTTTGCCGTTATAGCGCTCGGGATTTGAGAAGATCTCGAGGACAACAGGCCCGGTCGCCGTCAGCGGATCGACAAACGGTGCGGCGAAATCTTCCGGCAGATAAATCGGCAAGAGCAGAGTGTCGCCTTCCATGCGCGGCGCATAATATTCGAGGAGATTGGTGTAGAAGAATGCCGGCATGATGAAGGAATGCGAGATCGGCAGGTCGCGAATGTGATCTGCAACGCGCGCTTTATCGGTGAAATGCGGCGCATATTTCGTTCCACCGGTGATCTTGTCGACATTCTCGAGCGTGCTGAAGACAATGTGCCCGACGCCGGCCTCCACCGCCGCGTCCGCCAGCTGCCGCCCGAGAGGAGCCTCGCTTGTCTCCGGCGGGGCGATCGGCGGCGTCATCAGAAAGGCGCCATCCGCGCCCTTGAATGCAGCAACGAGCTCCCTCTGGCGGCCGAGTTCGAGAGGTAGGGGGACGATTTCAGCGCCGAGTTTCCCGAGACGTAACGCTTCCGGCGAATCCTTTCTGCGCGTGAAAGCACGGACGCGGAAGCGCTGGCTTTCAAGGAGTGTCGCAACGACGCTGCGCCCCTGTTTGCTCGTTGCACCTGTTACTGCGATCAACGGCTTGTTGTCTGTAGACATGGCTTTCATCCTTTCCCTGTCGCTCGCGCCGACCGGAACGGCGGGCGTCTTGGCAAGGAAGGGCCGATCGCCCTGCCTCCACGGCGGGCACTCTATCGAAACAGGGATTATCGCTGTAGATGGCTGAAATGCATAAGATAGTGCCCTTTTATGGATAAGTGGCGGCAGGCCGCCCCACGCCCGCCGGACTACATCACTTTTCGCAAAGCCGTCGGCCGCCGGAATATGGCTGATAGGTACAATCGGACGGCCGGAAGGAGCGGTAACTGCGCGAGCAGGCGGTGATGTTGCAGGACTGCGGTGCGCCTTGACCATCATCTGCTGTTTCGGCCGATCGCACGCCGTTCAGCGTTGCTTCGCTCGTCGCCTCGCGCATGAAGTCCCGCCAGATATGCGCCGGCAGGCCGCCGCCCGTCACCCCCTTCATCGGCGCGTCATCATCATTGCCGACCCAGACGCCGACGACGAGGGCGTCGGTGAAGCCGACGAACCAGGCGTCACGATTGTCCTGGCTCGTGCCGGTCTTGCCGGCCGCAAACATGCCGGGATCCGCGCCGCGTCCGGTGCCGCGCTCGACCACCAGCTGCAGGAGGCCGAGGAGATCGGACTGATAGGGCGAAAGATCGACAGTCGGCTTTGACTGTGAGCCGACGCGAAACGTCTTGGGCTGCCCCGCCGCCTGGAAGTCGATGATGCCCCGGGGCTTGACGGGGGCCCTGCCGAGTTGGACGGAGGCATAGGCGCTGGTGAGATTAAGCAGATTGACTTCGGAGGTGCCGAGCGCCAGCGACGGCGTGTTGGCCAGTGGCGCATCGATGCCGAGTTCGCGGGCTGCGGCAATCACATTGTCGAGACCCACCTCTTGGGCAAGCGCCACCGACGCGGCATTCAGCGATCGCGCGAACGCCTCGGCAAGCGTGACCCAGCCGCTATAATTGCCACCGGAATTTTCCGGCGACCAGCCGTTGATGTCGATCGGCGCATCCAGAACCCGGTCGGATAGAGTGAGCCCGGCCTTCAAGGCTGCGTAATAGACGAACAGCTTGAAGGTGGAACCCGGCTGGCGCATCGCGGTGACGGCGCGGTTGAACTGGCTGGCCTTATAGTCGCGCCCGCCAACCATCGCGACGACCGCGCCGTCCGGCGTCATCGCAACCAAGGCGGCTTGCGATGCGCCGACCGACTTTCCTTCACCGTCCAGAGCCTTTTTCACGATCCGTTCGGCGCTCTGCTGCAACTGCGGCACCAGCGTGGTGCGCACCGTGGTCGAACCCGGCGAGGAGCCGGCGATTTCGCTCGCTTGCGGCGAAATCCAGTCGGCAAACCAGCTTCCGGAGCGCGGCGTTGGTGTCGTCGGGTGCAGCCTGGCAAAGCTCGTCTTGGCCGCCGCCGCCTGTGGCGCGGTGATCTTGCCATTGGCCGCCATCGCGTCGAGAACGACCATGGTGCGCTGCCGCGCGCCTTCGAAATTGTCGATCGGATTCCATTGGCTCGGCGCCCGCAGCAATCCCGCCAGCATCGCCGACTCCGGCAGGTCGAGAGCGTCGATGTCCTTGTTGAAATAGATGCGCGCGGCGGCAGGCATGCCGGTGGCGCCGGCGCCAAGATAGACGCTGTTGAGATAGCGCGTCAGGATTTCCGCCTTGCCGAGCTTCCACTCCAGCCAGAAGGCGATGACGACCTCCTGGATTTTTCGTTTTATGGTTCGGTCGCTGTCGAGATATTGCAGCTTGATCAGCTGCTGGGTGATGGTGCTGCCGCCTTCCACCACCGAGCCAGCTTCCAGGTTCCGCAGAAGCGCCCGCCCGATGCCCCTGGGGTCGATGCCGAAATGATCCATGAAGCGGCGATCCTCGATTGAGAGGACGGCATCGATCAGATGCGGCGGAAACTGCTCGTATCGGGCATAGGGTCCTTGATAAGGTCCTTGTCTCACCAGCGGCGCCCCGTCGGCGGTTTCCAGCACGACGACCGGCTTTAACGTTCCATCCCGTATTTCGCTCCAGGGCACGTCTTTCAGGGCCCACACCAGCACGCTTCCGACGACGAGGCAGACAAGAAAGACGAACCCCAAAGCGAATTTTCGCCATCCGGCGATGCGCCACGTGCTCTGTCGATTTTCACGCGGGCTTGAACGCCGATCGCGAATACGCCGCGCCGCCCCTGCCAAAGCAGTCGTCATCCATGTCAGGGGAGCCGACGCCATTCCAGGCCGCGTCGATCTCTTGAGCTTCGCCCCCCAAAACAATGCGGCCGTCTTGATCTTTGCCAAGGCAGAACTTGCCTGCACATCCTGACGTATCGCCCGTAACAGCGTCCTTGCGGCCCGCCTGGTTTGGTCGAAGGATCCATGGGGCGGCTGCGGGTCGTCGACTGGGGTTCCCGGCGAATCCGAGGCGGCCGCCGGCGCTGCCGACTCCAGGGTCTGATTGCGGCCCGAGCTCGAGCTGCTAACGTTTTCACCTGAGGATTCGGGAGAATTGGGCATCGCTTACCGCAAAAAAAGAAACGCAGCATGACCTTTATAGCGGGGTGATGCTGCGTGTTCCACCGTAAAAGGCTCACCCGCACGGTGGGTCGTCGGGCGGGTTTTTCGTTGTCAATGTGCGACTTGGGAAGCTGCCGACATCAATTCCTGGGAATTCGGTGCCGTGTAGGTCTGGAGCCCGGCCTCCAGAACTTCAGTGAAGCTCCAGCGCACGATGCCCTCCCGGTCGATCAGGAACTGACCGACAAGCTGCCCGTGGTCGGCCGTCATCATCTGCTGATCGGCTTCGGTAATTTGATATCCTTCCTTCTCGTTGAGAAATTCGTCCATTGCCATCACGCTCATAGGCTCGGGCAATTCGCCCGGAAGATCGATCCGTATCGCCATGGCCGTGTCGATCCCGACCTCGCGCAAGCCGAAGGCTTGGTGCGAAGCCCGCACGGGGTCGGAAGCAGCAAGGAGATCGGGTATCGGATGGTAACGGAAATAGAGCCGCGCGCGTTCGACCGGGGTGTTTACAACCGCCAGGGATTGGACGCCTTTCTCACGCAGCATCGGGTTGAGATATGCCATGGCCGCGACATGGCGCCGGCAGAACGGACAATGCAGGCCGCGAAACAAACCGATCAACACCGGGCTGTGGCCACGAAAATCATCAAGCGCGATCTTCCCCTCGCGCGAGATCGCATCAAACACAACGTTTGGGACCCGGTCGCCCGGTTGTAGCGGATGGTCGACAGAGCGTGTGGACATGGACAACCTCCTCGCTCGGGGATCAGCCGAGAAAAGGCGCCACGTTAGGTCGAGGTCGAAATTGAGCGTTGCAAGGCATGACCTCTCGTCTTACCGCACCGCCAGGATCGGATCTAAAATGGTCTCACATTGGCGCACGGGCAAGCGCTAAACAGCGAATCGTGAATTGAAAAAGTCCGTTTTCTGCAAATTGGGATATTTTTTGGCGGCAGAGGCCGGCACAGAAAATTGAGCTGAGGGATAGGAATCCGCCAGCCCTGCAGCCCGCGGATTCGGCCTCGCATAAGAGGCCAGCCGTGCTGGCCCCTTATCTCCTGTCAGATATCGCTTGCAGCGCTCGACCAGAGCTCTGCCGCTTCGGCCGCCGTCATGCGGCGCACCTCGGCCTCGTGGCTGCGGCTGGCGAAGAGTTCGCTGGCCATGATCTGCTCGGCAAGATCGGCAGGCAGCGAGAGGATGACGCGGCCTTCGCCATTGTGCAGGCCGCCGAGTTCGGTGCGTTTGCCCGTTACCATGCCGCCGGCGACCGTGTTGTTGGTCTCCGGGTCGATCAGGATGAAGGAGCCGGACAGCCGGTTCTGCTCATAGGGGTCGAAGATCGCCGCCTCGTCGAAGACAAGCCGGACTTTGCCGATGGCGTTCATGTAGAGCCGCTGGGCGGCAGTCCAGCTGCCGGTCTTCAGCTCGAGCTGGCTGAGCGGCTGCACCTGAACGCGCTGGCGGCGCGAACCGCTCTTCAGCCAGTAGCGTTTGCCGGGCTCGATGCCCTCGGGCTGCAGCGCGACGATCTGCGCGTCGAAGGCGAGGCCGACCTGCGGCTGGGCGTCGATCGAGACGATCATGTCGCCGCGTGCCACATCGACCTGGCGGTCGAGCACCAGGGTAATCGCATCACCGGCGACCGCGGCATTGCGCACCAGATCGAAGGTGACGATCTTGGAGACATTGGCGACCATGCCCGACGGCAGGATCATGACGCTGTCGCCCGGCTTGACCGAGCCGCCGGCAACCGTGCCCTGATAACCGCGGAAGCTTTCGCCGGGGCGCGAGACGCGCTGCACCGACAGGCGGAAGCCGACCGTCTGCGACGAGCGCACGGTCGCAAGCTCCAGCGTCTCCACCAGCGTCGGGCCGCTGTACCAGGGCATGGCGGCCTGGCCGGAATAGACGACGTTTTCGCCCTTCAGCGCCGACATCGGAATGGCGGTGATCTGCTTGACGCCGAGCGACAGCGCGAATTCCCGGAATTCATGGCTGATCTTGTCGAAGCCGGCGCGGTCGTAGCCCGTCAGGTCGATCTTGTTGACGGCGAGCACGAACTGCTTGATGCCGAGCAACGAGGCGATCGTCGCGTGACGGCGCGTCTGTTCCAGAATGCCGAAGCGGGCATCGACAAGCAGGATGGCGAGATCGGCGGTCGAAGCACCGGTCGCCATGTTGCGGGTGTACTGCTCGTGGCCGGGCGTGTCGGCAACGATGAAGGAGCGCTTGTCGGTCGAGAAATAGCGATAGGCGACATCGATGGTGATGCCCTGTTCGCGCTCGGCCTGCAGGCCGTCGAGCAGCAGCGCGAAGTCGGGCAGGCCGAGATCGTTCTGCTTGCCGGTGGAATCGCGCTGCAGGGTGGCGGCCTGGTCTTCCTTGACCGCCTTGGTGTCCCAGAGCAGGCGGCCGATCAGGGTCGACTTGCCGTCATCGACGCTGCCGCAGGTAATCAGGCGCAGCGGGCGCGAGTCGCGCTGGGCCTTCTGCGGTTCGGCCGCGGGCAGGCTGACGGCGGTGGCCGAGACGGCGGTGTTGGCTGCGGTCATCTCAGAAATATCCTTCACGCTTCTTCTTTTCCATGGAGCCGGACTGGTCGCGGTCGATGGCGCGGCCCTGGCGTTCGGACACCGTTGCGATTTCGAGTTCGGCAATCACCTCTTCCAGCGTGGTCGCCTGGGAGCGGATGGCGCCGGTCAGCGGGAAGTCGCCGAGGGTGCGGAAGCGGATCATGCCTTCCTGGCGGACTTCGCCGGGCAGCAGTTCCAGGCGCGGATCCTCGGCCAGGATCATCATGCCGTCGCGCTCCACGAAGGGCCGCTTCTTGGCGTAATAGAGCGGCACCAGCGGAATGTCTTCGGCCTGGATGTAACGCCAGATATCCACCTCGGTCCAGTTCGACAGCGGGAAGGCGCGCACGCTCTCACCCTTGCGGATCATGCCGTTATAGACGTTCCACAGTTCCGGCCGCTGGTTGCGCGGGTCCCAGCGATGGTCGGGCGTGCGGAAGGAATAGATGCGCTCCTTGGCGCGGCTGGCCTCCTCGTCGCGCCGCGCGCCGCCGAAAGCGGCGTCGAACTGGCCGGCATCGAGTGCCTGGCGCAGACCCTCGGTCTTCATGATGTCGGTGAAGGCGGCCGAACCATGGGTGAAGGGGGTGATGTTTTCGGCCGCACCGCGCGGATTGATGTGCTCGATCAGGTCGAGATCGTACTTCCTGGCGGTCTCGTCGCGGAAGGCGATCATCTCGCGGAACTTCCAGCCGGTGTTCACATGCAGCAGCGGGAAGGGCACGCGGCCGGGATAGAAGGCCTTGCGCGCCAGGTGCAGCAGCACCGAGGAATCCTTGCCGATCGAATAGAGCATGACCGGACGCTCGAATTCGGCCGCAACCTCGCGGAAGATATGGATGGATTCGTTTTCCAGCGCCTTCAGATGCGGGTCGAGCGGCGCCTTGGCGCTCTGCGGGTTGCTGAGTTCCGTATCCGGACGGCTATCGGGCATGTCTTACTCCAGACTGTCGATCTTTGCGGCTGCCCACAAAGCAATTCTTGAGGTGTCGGATTTCCGGGGCGGCGGTTGCCGCACCCTGGAGCCATGGATTGGTTATTGTGCGGCGATCACCGCGGCCTCTTCGGCGACATGCAGGCCGCATTCGCGCGTCTCGTCCTGCTCCCACCACCAGCGGCCGGCGCGTTCCGGCTCGCCGGGCTTGATCGCCCGCGTGCAGGGCTCGCAGCCGATCGAGGGATAGCCGCGGGCATGCAGCGGATTGACCGGCACGCCGTTGTCGGACACGAAGGCCTTGATCGCCTCCAGGTCCCAATCGGCGAGCGGATTGACCTTCAAGAGGTGCCGTTCTGCGTCATACTCGGCAAAGGGCGTCTCGGCACGGTTGGCCGACTGGCCGCGGCGCAGGCCGGTGATCCAGATCGTCGCCCCTTCGAGTGCGCGCGCAAGCGGCTTCAGCTTGCGCACGCCGCAACAGGCATGCCGTGCTTCGACGCTCTCGTAGAAGCCGTTGAGGCCGTATTTCGCTGCATAGGCGTCGAGATCGGCCTTCTCGGGCTCGTAGCGCTGGATATGGATGTCGTACTGGCTTTCCGTCTCTTCGATCAGCGACAGCGTCTCGGCAAACAGCCGGCCGGTCTGCAGCGTCGCGACGTCGATCGGCAGGCGGTGCGTGCCGATTTCGGCGGTGATCACCTGGTCCTCGATGCCGAGCGAGGTGGTGAACACCACGCGGCCGCCAAGGCCGGAGACCAGCGACAGACGCCCGGCCAGGTCGAGACCCGCCAGCTTGTCGTTCAGCGCCCCGGCTTCCGCAATCGGCCCTTTTTCTGCAATCCTATTGATAACAGTCATGAGAATCCTGTCCTTTGTTGACGGGAGTATCGCAGTTCAATCCTGGATCGGACAGAAAAAGGGATTTCGAAAGCTGCGGCCGGAGGAGCAAATATCTCTCCGAAGCTGCCGCAATGCAAAAAAACAGCCGCCCGAGGACAAAAGTCCCCGCGAACAGCTTGTATGTCTATAAAAATAGTAGAGTTACACGCGGCCTGTCAATCCGAAATCTGAAGTGATGCCGAAAAAGGTGCAGAGCAGGCGGTTTTGGCGTAGATTGCCGGCGCTTGGCCAAGAACAAAAAACAAGGCCAAAACGCTTGATCCTCAAGGCTTTCCACGGCGCGTTCAAATTCCGTTCATGCTGACTATGCCATAGAGGCGAAAGTACTTCCGTAGCGGCGCGGAGATTCGCGCCGCCTGTGTGTCGATGGTCTGAGATGATTACGCAAAAGGCGAAATATGCGCTGCGGGCGCTGACGGTTCTGGCGGATGCCGACGCCGACGAACCGGTGATGATTTCCGACATCGCCGCCCAGCAGAAGATCCCGAAGAAGTTCCTCGAACAGATCCTGCTCGACCTGAAGCATCACGGCATCGTCGTCAGCCGCCGCGGCAAGCAGGGAGGCTATCTCCTGCTGAAGCCCGCCCACACCATCACCTTCGGCGAGATCCTGCGCATCATCGACGGCCCGATCGCGCCGTTGCCGTGCCTGTCGATCACCGCCTACCGCCGGTGCGACGATTGCGACGGCGAACAGAACTGCCAGATCCGCCACGTCTTCGCCAAGGTCGCCGATGCCACCCGCAAGGTGCTGTTCTCGACGACCATCGCCGACGCCGTCGGCCCAAGACATGGCGCCGAAGTCACCAGGCTGCTCGCCTGAGCGGCCGCTTTCCTCAGATCATCCCGCTTCGGCCCGCCGGGCTCTGATCGCCGCGGCGATGAAGACGCGCGAGAGGCCGTGATACAGCGGCTCGCGCGACAGGAGCCGCGAGGTGATGTAACCGATCATCGACACCGCCATGATCGGGATGACGGCTTGGTGATCGCCGGTCATTTCCAGAATGATGACGAAGGCCGTCATCGGCGCCTGCACCACGCCGGAGAAATAGCCGGCCATGCCGAGGATCGCCGCGAGCGCAATGCCGCTGCCCATCAACTGGCCGACGGTGCTGCCGAAGCCGGCGCCGACGGCAAGCGAAGGCGCGAAGATGCCGCCCGGAATGCCTGAAATCATCGACAGGAAGCCGGCAACCAGCTTTTCCAGGAAGAAGACGAGGGGAAGGGGGGTGCCCTCGACGGCCCCTTTCGCCTGGTCGTAACCGGTGCCGAAGGTGGTGCCGCCCGAGAGCAGGCCGATGATGGCGACGGCAAGGCCGCAGACGGCCGCCAGCAGCACCATCCGCCGCAGCGGCTGCGGCTGCGCGAAACGGCGGATATGCTGGCCGGCATGGAGCGCAAGGCCGCTGAATGCAGCGCCAAGGGCGCCGCCGCCGATGCCGCAGACGAGCACCAGTCCCCAGTCGCGCGGCGATGCCGGCGCAACCGATGTCGAGCCGAAATAATTATAGCTGCCGGCAAGCCCGAGCGCGGCAAGGCCCGACAGGATGACGGCGGTCAGCACGAGGCCGTTGGCACGCGATTCATAGGTCCGGCTCATCTCCTCGATGGCAAAGACGATGCCGGCGAGCGGCGTGTTGAAGGCGGCGGCGATGCCGGCCGCCGAACCGGCAAGGATCAGGCCGCGGGCTTGCGCCATGCCGCCGAAGCGGGCAACCGCCAGCATGATCGATGCGCCCACCTGCACCGTCGGCCCTTCGCGGCCGATCGATGCGCCGCTGAGGAGGCCGAGCACCGTCAGCACGATCTTGCCGAAGACGAGCCGCAGCGACAGCAGGCGGGTGCGGTCTTCCGGGTCGCGCAGATGCCGGGCGGCGATCGCCTGGGGAATGCCGCTGCCCTGCGCGTTCGGGAAAAACCGCGCGGCGAGATAGGCCGACAGCATGAAGCCGAGCGGCGTGATGACGAGCGGCAGCAGGAAGCCCCATTCGCCCGATGTGGTCAGGCCGGCAAAGGCGCGCTGGGCGAGATCGGCAAGCCTGGCAAAGCCGACGCTGATGATGCCGATCGCAAAGGCGCCGAACCAGAAGATCAGCCGTGGGCGCCAGAGTGCGAGGGAACCCCAGAGAACACGGGAGCGGCGTAGAAGTCGGGATTTGCGATACAACACTGGCATGCCGAAACGGATGTTGGATAGACGCTCTTCCTAGAGCTTTTCCTGGTTAGATTGAAGCATTCTGCCGGAGCAGGTTTTCGTCAGGGCAGAGGCGATTGGCGATGGGCATACCCCTTGGTACGTCCGAGCCGATCGCCTCTGATCCTGGCGGAAAGATGCCCGGCCCTTCGGGTTGGCTGAAACGGGCCGGCTGATCGACCGGCCGGCTTGGCCGTAGAGCTGGGCTACGACGCGCGCCGGCCGGTCGACCATCCGACTCCGTTTGAGCCAACAGAATGCTTCAATCTAACCAGGAAAAGCTCTAACCCCGTTTGCCGGGAAAGGACCATCTCTTTCTTCAAAATTTGGTGAAATGGCTTTTCACGCCGCCGCAATGCTCCACCTGCCTGCCCATTCGGGTAGGGAGAAGATCCATGTTTGCACTTTCGACAAAGCATGTGCTGGCTGCCGTCGGTCTGTCGGCCGCCCTGGCGACGAGCGCTGCCGCCCATCACGGCTGGTCGTGGGCGGAGGCCGATCAGATCGAGCTTCGCGGCACCATCGAGAAGATTTCCATGGGCGGGCCGCATCCGACCCTCGATGTCGCCACCACCGATGACGGCCTCTGGCGTGTCGAACTCGGCAATCCGCGCCAGACGGAGCGCTCCGGCTTCGTCGAGGGCGTCGCCAAACCAGGCGATCAGGTGATCGCCCTCGGAAACCGTTCGCAGGATCCGCAGGAGAAGCGGATGAAGGCGGTGCGCATCACCATCGGCGAGAAGCGCTACGATATCTATCCCGACCGCATCAAGACGAACTGAGCCAGGGCGAACCGAGAAGTGATCGCCGTCCTCGAATGGCTGTCAGCCACCGCACCCGCGGTCGCGCTCCGGCGCTCCGCAACACTCTACATGTTCGTCAATACAGCCCATATCCTGGCGATCGGCCTGCTCGTCGGCGCCATCCTGCCGCTTGATCTCAGGCTTGCCGGCTTTTTCCGCAAGGTGCCGGTGGAGATCGTCGCGCCGTTTCTGTCGCGTTCGGCGGGCATCGGCCTTGCCGCGGCCATTCTCACCGGCGTCTGTCTCTTCAGCGTCCGGGCTGCCGAATATGCCGCCAATCCGGCGTTCCTTGCCAAGCTTTGCCTGATTGCCTTCGGATTGCTCAATGTACTGGCGGTGCACGCCGGACATGCCTGGCGAACGGCAACCACGGTCGGCATTCTGCGCCCGGCGATAAGAGTTTCGGCGGCTCTGTCGGCGACGATATGGATCGCTACCCTTGTGGCGGGTCGCTGGATCGGGTTTCTCTGATGCGGTCGCTCCCTATTTCCAGCCGAGGCGCATCGGCTTGCGCCTGTGCAGGAGAGTTGAATAGACCGCCATGATCAGTCGCCGTCCGTCACCAGCGCGAAGAAGATTATCACTGACTATCTGTCACTCACCGCCGCCCTTGGATTAACCCACGGCTCCTGGTTGGAGCGTGCCAGCGGCTGTTTGCCGAGGATGTGGTCGGCCGCTTTCTCGCCGGTCATGATCGACGGGCCGTTCAGGTTGCCGTAGGTGACGTGCGGGAAGATCGAGCTGTCGGCGACGCGTAGGCCATCGACGCCGATCACCCGGGTCTGCGGATCGACCACGGCCATCGGATCGTCCTTGGCGCCCATCTTGCATGTGCCGCAGGGGTGGTAGGCGCTTTCCAGATGCTCGCGCAGGAAGGCGTCGATCTCTTCGTCGCTCTGCACGCCCTCTCCGGGCTGGATCTCTGCCCCGCGATAGTCGTCGAAGGCCTTCTGGCCGAAGATCTCGCGGGTGAGGCGCACGCAGTGGCGGAATTTCTCCCAGTCCTCGGCATGGCTCATATAGTTGAAGCGCAGCACCGGCTCGGCCTTCGGGTCGGGCGAACGCAGCGTCACGCTGCCGCGCGATTTCGACAGGTTGTAACCGACATGCACCTGGAAACCATGGCTTTTGGCCGCCGCCTTGCCGTCATAGCTGATCGCCACCGGCAGAAAATGATACTGGATGTCGGGCTGCTTCAGCCCCGGTGCTGAGCGAAGGAAGGCGCAGGCCTCGAACTGGTTGGAGGCGCCGAGCCCGCCCTTCGACAGCAGCCATTGCGCGCCCGCCACCCCCTGCCAGAACCAGGGCAGCCAGGAATAGAGCGACACCGGTTTGGTGCTGATCTGCTGGAAATAGAATTCCATATGGTCCTGCAGATTGGCGCCGACACCCGGCCGGTCGGCCTTCACCTCGATGCCCATCTCCTTCAGATGCTCGGCCGGTCCGATGCCCGAGAGCATCAAAAGCTTCGGCGAATTGAACGAGGAGGCCGAGACGATCACCTCGCGGTTCGCCTTCACCACCTCGATCCTGCCGCCGCGGTCGATCTCGACGCCCGTCGCCCGGCCGTTCTCGATCATTACCTTGCGCGCGAAGCCGTAGACGATCTCGACATTCTTCCGCTTCAGCGCCGGTTTCAGATAGGCGTTGGCGGCAGACCAGCGGCGGCCGGAAAAGATGGTCTGCTCCATCAGCCCGAAGCCTTCCTGCTTGCTGCCGTTATAATCCTCCGTCGTTTCGAAACCCGCCTGTTTGCCGGCCTCGATGAAGGCGCGAAACAGCGGATTGGTGAAGCCGCCGCGCTGGACATGCAGCGGCCCCTCGGTGCCGCGCCAGCCCTCCTCGCCGCCATGCGAATGTTCCATCCGCTTGAAATAGGGGAGCACGTCGGCATAGGCCCAGCCGCTGGCGCCAAGCTCCTCCCAGCGGTTGAAATCCTCGGCATGGCCGCGCACATAGACCATACCGTTGATCGAGGAGGAGCCGCCGATCACCTTGCCGCGCGGCGCGGTGATGCGCCGGTTGTTGAGGTTGGGCTCCGGCTCGGACAAATAGCCCCAATTGTAGCGCTTCATGCTCATCGGCCAGGCAAGGGCGGCCGGCATCTGGATGAATGGCCCGAAATCGCTGCCGCCCGCCTCGATGACGAGAACCGAATTCTTGCCGTCTTCGGAGAGGCGATAGGCGAGGGCGGACCCCGCCGAGCCCGAGCCGATGATGACGAAATCTGCTTGTTGCATAACGTTCCCTTAGATTCTTTTGCAACGGGCTAAAGACCCCGCCCCAAACCCCTCCCCACAAGGGGGGAGGGGCTTAACTTGCGGCACCGCCTTGCTCCGAAATCAGCACCGCAAGCGGTGCGATCGAAGAAGAGTAAAATCGGTGCGGCATTCTCGCCCCTCCCCCTTGTGGGGAGGGGTTGGGGAGGGGTCTTTTCACTCTCAATACGGCGCCGCTACCGGCCCCATGCCGACATAAACGGTCTTCAGCTCGGAATAATGCTCCAGCGCCGCCAGCGAATTCTCGCGGCCGAAGCCGGATTGTTTCGAGCCGCCGAAGGGGATCTCCACCGGGCAGAGATTGTAGGTGTTGATCCACAGCGTGCCCGCCTCCAGCCGGTCGACGACGCGGTGGGCGCGGGTGAGGTCGGCGGTAAAGACGCCGCCGGAGAGGCCGAATTCGCTGGCATTGGCGCGTGTGATGACCTCGTCCTCATCGTCGAAATCGAGCACCGACATTACAGGCCCGAAGATCTCCTCGCGGGCGATGCTCATGTCGTCGGTGACGTCGGCAAACACCGTCGGCTGCACATAATAGCCTTCGCCGGAAACATTGTTGGGAATGCCGCCGCCGGCGACAAGCGTTGCGCCCTCGGCCTTGCCCTTTTCGATATAGGCGACCACCTTCTCGCGTTGCGCCCAGGAAACCATCGGGCCGATCTGCGTCGCCTCATCCATCGGGTCGCCGATCAGCATCGCCTCGGTGCGCGCTTTCAGTCGCTTCAGGAACTCGGCCTTAACAGCCTTCTGCACGAAGACACGGGTGCCGTTCGAGCAGACCTGGCCTGTGGAATAGAAATTGCCGAGCATGGCGCCGCCGACCGCCGAATCGAGATCGGCATCGTCGAAGACGATGAGCGGCGACTTGCCGCCGAGTTCCATCGTCACATGCTTGAGGCTGCCGGCGGCGGCGGCCGCCACCCGGCGCCCTGTCGGCACCGAGCCTGTCAGCGATACCTTGGCGACATCGGGATGGTTGACGAGCAGCGGCCCGGTGTCGCGGTCGCCCTGGATGACGTTGAAGAGCCCCTTCGGCAGCCCCGCCTCATGCAGGATCTCGGCGATCTTCAGGGCGCCGAGCGGGGTATTCTCAGACGGCTTGAACACCATGGCATTGCCGCAGATGAGTGCCGGGGCCGCCTTCCAGCAGGCGATCTGCTGCGGATAGTTCCAGGCGCCGATGCCGATGCAGACGCCGAGCGGCACCCGCTTGGTATAGGCGAAATCCTGGCCGAGCGGGATATGCGAACCATTCAGGCCGGCGGGTGCGACGCCGCCGAAGAATTCGAAGGCATCGGCGCCCGAGGTCGGATCGGCGACGATCGTCTCCTGGATCGGCTTGCCGGTATCGAGCGTTTCCAGTTCGGAAAGCGCCCGGTTTCTCTCGCGCATGATCTCGGCGGCGCGCTTGAGGATGCGCCCGCGCGCCATCGGGCTCATCGCCGCCCATTCCGGCTGGGCGCGTCTGGCCGCCGCGATCGCCTTCTCGACGATCGCAGGCGTTGCCGCATGCAGCCGGGCGATCACCTCGCCGGTCGCGGGATAGAGGCTCTCGATGACGGTGCCGTCTGTGTCCTCGACATATTCCCCGTCGATGAAGTGCGAGGCTTTCGGCTGGGCTTTCATGTCATTTGTCCTTGGATGGTTTGAGGTGATCGTCCCCTGTGCTCGCGGGGAGAAGGGGAGACGGCGGCCAGAAGCGCGTTCAGATAATCCTCCGTCAGCGCGATCGAGGCTTCGATGCCGATCGGCGCCGATTTCAGACTTTGCCTGATGTAGAGCCCGTCGATCATCGCCGCAGCGCCCTCGGCGATGCGTTCTGCGGCGTCGGCCGGCAGCAGCGCCTTGAGATCGGCAAGCAGGTTGGAGCGCAGCCGGCCGGCATAGATCACCAGGAAGCGCCGGGTTTCCTCCGAGCGCTGCGCTTCGGCGTAAAAGGCAAGCCAGGCGGCAATCGTGTCGGGAGCGAACTGGTCGGCATGGAAGTTGACCCGGATGACGGCCGACAGCCGTTCACGCGGTGTGCACGCCGCCTTCAGCGCCGCCACCGTATCGCGGCGCAACTGCCGCAGCAGTGAGCGGATCGTCTCGATCAGCAATTGCTCCTTGCTGCCGAAATAATGATGCGCGAGAGCTGGCGACACGCCCGCCTGGCGGGCGATGTCGGACATGGTGACGGCAAGCGAGCCGTGATCGCCGATCACCCGCAGCGCCGCATCGACAAGCGCCTTGCGGCGCACTGGCTCCATTCCGACTTTCGGCAAACCGCCAACTCCTCACGCATTTTCGACAAGGATATTTTTGATTGACTGATCAATCAACAAAAATTTTGGCCGAATTGATTTGGCGCAGATCTTTTCCGGAGAAGCGGGCGCAACATATTCGAAGTTGATCAGGAGGTGTGCCATGACCAGCGTCTTCAACGAAATGCCCGGATCCCCGCTTCGGTCGAAATGGGTCTGGTTCCTCGGCCTCGGCGTGCTGCTTCTTATCTGTGGCCTCATCGCTCTCAGCAACCTGTTGATGGCGACCGTCGCGTCGGTCTTTTACGTCGGCATGCTCATGCTGGCAGGCGGTGTCATCTATCTCGTCCACGCATTTCAGGTGCGCCGTTGGGATCAAGTGCTCTTCTGGGCCCTGAGCGGCGTGCTTTACGTGCTTGCCGGCATCTTCGCCTTCATCAATCCCATCTTCACCTCGGCGGCCCTGACGCTGTTTCTGGCGATTGCGCTGCTGGTGGCCGGCATTTTCCGCCTCTGGGTCGGGATGCGGATGCGGCCGCTGAAGGGCTGGCGCTGGATCGCGATCAGCGGCGTCATGACTGCGCTGGCCGGCTTCGTCATCGCGCTGGGCTGGCCGGTGAACAGCTTCTGGATCCTCGGTCTGTTCCTGGCCATTGATCTCATCATCCAGGGTTCGACCATGATCGCCTTCGGCCTCGGCATCCGCAGTTGAAGCCCTTTTTGATACGCCTATTTTGACAAGGAGATGACAGGGGATTAGACTTAAGGGGTATGGACCGATCGCCAAAAGCGGGTGGTCCTGTGCGCGATCGCCGCGAATGGTCATGCGTCCCCCAAAGGCAGGGTTCTGCCTGAATAAAAAAGGGAGGAAGTTCATGCCGATGGTCACCGTTTCCATCTCTCCGCAACAGGCAGCGGGCATCCGTGCCGCCGTCGACAATGGCGGTTACGCCTCGAGCAGCGAGGTCGTCCGCGAGGCGCTCCGCCTCTGGGATAGCGCCCGCAAGCTCGGTGAAATCAAGGCCGATCTCCTCGATGACGAGAGCGTTGCCTCCGGCGGCAGATGCGTCGCCGACATGTTCGCCGATCACGAGGCGCAGCGCCGTCGCTCTGCCTGAACAAGCGCCTGATTGCATTGGAGATTTCAATAAACGCGGAGCGCGTGCCGATGGCCCGCGGCTTTCACAAAACTTTCACATTGGCGAAAGGGTTCATTGATCCTTCCCCGGCATCTTCCTGACTTAAAAGACAAGTCACAGTGGAGATCGGCCCGCGATGAAGACCGGCACATCCCTGGCTGCCGCCGTCGAGCCCGGCGTTCTGCGCCGCTACGCCAGCGATCAGCTCGTCACCCTTGCCAAACTCGTGGTCGAAAACGCCTTCCAGCCGATCGTCGAGGCCGGCACCGGCACGGTGTTCGGTTACGAGTCCCTGATGCGCGGCCAGGATCGCATCGGCTACCACACGCCGGCCGAGATCCTCGACGAGGCCCATCAGGCCGGCCAGCTGCTGCAGCTCGAACAGATGGTCGCCAGCCGCGCGCTCGCCAAGTTCGCCACGCTGTCGAATTTTTCCACCTCGACGCTGTTCCTTAATCTCGATGTCCGGCTGATCCCGGATGGCGAGCGGCTGGTCGAGACCCTGCTGCAGCATCTGAGGACCGGGAATATCCCGCCGTCTTCGATCTGTTTCGAATTTTCAGAACGCTTCGACAATACCAGCGTACCGGAATTCTCAGCCCTGGTGTCGAAGCTGCGCAAGGCCGGTTTCAAGCTGGCGATCGACGATTTCGGCGTCGGTCACGGCGAAATGAAACTGCTGTGCGATCATGCCGTGGATTATCTGAAGATCGACCGCCATTTCGTTGCCGAGATCGACCGCAGTCCGCGCAAGCGTCATCTTTTGAAGAGCATCGTCAACATCGCCCATGTGCTCGGCACTCGCGTCATCGCCGAGGGCATCGAGACCGATGCCGAATTCATCGCCTGCCGCGAATATGGTGTCGACCTCGTCCAGGGCTGGTTCATCTCGCGGCCGACGACGCACATGTCGGAGCTGGCGCCGTCCTTCCCACATCTGCAGGAGCTCGGGAAAAGCAAGCGCGCCAGCCAGTCGCTCGACGAGATCCTCATCCGCAAGCAGATCGAGCTGCTGCCGGCGGTCTACGAAAACGACAGCATCGACAGCGTCTTCGAGCTTTTCCGCCGCAATCCGCGCCAGGCCTTTTTTCCCGTGCTCAACGCCAATAGCGAGCCGCGCGGTATCATCCACGAGCAGCACCTCAAGGAATATATCTACCAGCCCTTCGGCCGCGATCTGCTGAAGAACAAGATGTATGAGCGCAGCATCTCGCATTTCGTCGAGATGGCGCCGATCGTCGGCCTCGACAGCGATGCCGAACATCTGATGGCGATCTTCGCCAATATGGAAGGCAGCAACTGCCTGATCCTGACCGACAATATGCGCTATGCCGGCGTCGTCTCCGCCG